>JBDRRF010000079.1:0-288352 GCA_043825875.1 Pseudomonadota bacterium
AATATTATCTTTATTTTATAATTATATATGATATTTATCTTGCATAATCTTTAATAATTAATGTTGCATATTATGTTGCTTTAACTTGACACCCCTTTTCCGGTTTTCCTTTCATAAACAATATCATATTTAAATTAATAGATATCTTACTACCACCCTTTTTTGGCACAACCTGTGCTGTTTATTTCCATATTAAATACGTAAAACATGTTTTTTATAAACGGAGCATTTCAGTTCGCCGAGGGAAACATTTATGGAACATGGAAATAAAATCAAAAAAATCTTAGTTGTAGCTGATGAATTGGATATACTGATTTTTCTTTCAAATCTATTGCGGGCCGAAGGCTTTGAAGTAGTTGAAGCCGATAATGGTGAACAGGGTTTAGCAAAAGCACGAAAGAATTTGCCTGCCCTTATAATACTTGATGTCATGATGCCAGAAGAATCCGGGATTCAGACTTATCAGGCATTAAAGTATGACAAACGGCTCCAACGTATCCCGGTTATAATGCTTTCGGCAATAAATAAAGAAACTTTTTCCCATTACCAAAAGTTTGAAAGTATAAAGGCAAGGCAAGGGATTCCGGAACCGGAAGCTTTTCTGGAAAAACCGCCGGAAGCAGAAGAACTTATAAATGCCGTGCTTAAATTAATGCCAACGGATAGATATCATGAATAATCATTCTGTAGATCCGAAACTATATAGTGAAGTTGCAAAATTCGGAGCAATGGATATGGAAATCTGCATGCAGTGCGGAGCATGCAGTGCATCATGCCCTTTGTCTGAAGGAAATAATCCGTTTCCCCGAAAAATATACCGGTATCTCCAGCTTGGCTTAAAAGACAAGCTGCTGAAATCATCCGTGCCATGGATGTGTTATTACTGCGGCGAATGCAACAAGGAATGCCCCAGAGGAGCAGAACCTGCAGAAACCATGATGGCTGCCCGGCGCTGGTTAACTACTCAATACGACTGGACCGGACTTGCCAAAAAGCTTTACCTGTCTACAGCCTGGGAAATCGGTGCATTAGCCTCAGTAGCACTTTTTATTGTTTTACTTTTTGTTTTTTTCCACGGCCCAATAATTACCGATCATGTTTCGGTAAATACATTCGCACCGGTGATCTGGATTGAAATCGGCGATCTGTTGATGGCAACAATACTTTCCACTTTTCTTCTTTCCAATGCATTCAGGATGTTTCGATATATAATGGGGGACACAAAAGCACCCTTTATGCTTTATATTAAGGAAGCAAAAACATTTATTTTAAACTTTGCAACACAAAAACGCTGGATAAAGTGCTCAGATGATAAAAGCCGATGGATGAAACACTTTATCCTTGTAACCGGCTATCTTACCATGATGACACTTATCATTGTTTGTATACGATGGTTTCAGGTAGATGACAGCAGCTGGCATTTTACAAGTATTTTCGGCTACTATGCAACCGCTGTTCTTCTTTTTATAACAGTGGAAATGTTTTTAAGCCGCTTGAAAAAGCAGGAAACAATCCACAGATACTCAGAGCTTTCCGACTGGCTTTTTCTGATACTTCTTTTTCTTACAACTTTAACCGGAATATTGATGCATATAGTACGTCTTGCCGGATGGCCCATGGGAACATATGTAACATATGTTATTCATCTTGCGATTGCAGTTCCAATGCTTGTGATTGAAGTTCCTTTCGGAAAATGGTCCCACATGTTCTACAGACCGTTGGCTCTGTTTTTATCTGCTGTAAAAGATAAGGCATCAAAGGCATCCAGTATAGATATTGAAGAATTAATTGCAAAAGCCGGTGAAACATTTATGGTATGCCAGCAGTGCGGAACATGCACCAGCGTATGCCCCGTAAATTTAGTTTCAGATTACAGCCCACGCCGTATTTTGCGCAAACTTGCATTTGATAACGGAACACAGGAATCTGTCGAAAATGCCGCATGGGATTGTCTTACATGCAATACATGCGGTACAAACTGCCCGCGGGGGATAGACATAATAGAAGTCATACGTGCTGTAAGAACTCTCAATATATCTTCCGGCAAAATTCATGAATCACTTAAAGCGCCTCTTGAAAGTCTGAAAAAAAACGGCAACCCATGGAACGAAGATCCTAAGAAGCGAATTGACTGGACAGGCGATTTAAGTATCGTATCTTTTACACCCGAAAACAAATACTGCCTTTTCACATGTTGCACAACGGCTTATACTGCCGAAAACCAAAAAGCAGGACGTGCTTTAGTTCAACTTATGGATCATGCCGGAGTTAATTTCGGCACACTTGGCAATAAAGAAAATTGCTGCGGCGATATAGCTCATAAGGCAGGTGCAACCGATACATTTAGTGGGCTTGTCACAAAAAACACAGAGATGTTTTTGCATGAAAACGTAAAAACAATACTTATAACATCGCCGCATTGTTTAAACTCCTTTAAAAATAACTACCCCGGTTTAAAGGGTCATACAAACTGTGAACACTATACCGAACTTCTTGAAAGACTGATTTTAAAAGGCCGTTTAAAACCTGTTGCCAGAATCGAATCAACGGTTACCTATCACGACCCATGCTATCTGGGCCGATACAATAATATTTATGAAGCGCCGCGCCGCATACTGCAAAGCATTCCAGGGCTTAAGCTCGTTGAAATGGGAAATAACAGAGAAGGCAGCATTTGCTGCGGCGGATTTGGCACAGACGCCTGGAATAATTACTACAATAATGGCCGGAAAAGCAACCAGCTTGGTATGTTGCGAATAGAAGAAGCGCTTGATACAGGCGCTGAAATACTTGTTACAGCATGCCCGTTTTGTGTTCTTACTCTATATGATGCTGTAGAAAAACTTGGTGTAAAACACCGGATAACCGTTACCGATCCGGCACAATTGCTGCTGCAATCGGTAAATACAGTATATGAAGTTGATATTACAAATAACATCAAGCCGAGTTATAATAAAGAGGTCGTTTATGCCTGATAGAATCGGATTTTATATCTGCCATTGCGGCATTAATATAGCCTATAGGGTTCGCGTGAAAGAAGTTGCCGAATATGCGGCTACCTTACCAAATGTTGTGGTTTCACGTGATTACCTGTTTATGTGTTCAGATCCCGGACAGGAACTTATAGAAAAGGACATTCGAGAACATAATTTAACCCGTGTGATAGTGTCATCATGCTCACCCAGGATGCATGAAAAAACGTTTCGCGCCGCATGTCAAAGGGGCGGCCTTAATCCATACAAAGCATTTCATATGGTATGTGTTCGCGAGCATGTTTCATGGGTAACCGAAAACGAAGATGAAGCCACCGAAAAAGCAAAAACCCTAGTAAGAGCCGGCATTATGAGAGTTGTCAACCAGCACATACTAACTCCGGCTACGTTTCCGGTGTGCACAAACACCCTTGTGGTAGGCGGTGGTATTGCAGGTATGCAGGCATCTCTTGATATATCCAAAGCAGGATATAAAGTATATCTTGTAGAAAGGCAACCTACAGTCGGCGGGCATATGCTGCAATACGACAAGACATTTCCTACCCTTGACTGTGCGGCCTGTATCGGCACGCCAAAGATGGTTTCAGTAGGTCAGGAGCCGAATATCAAATTACTCACTTATAGCGAGGTTGAAGATGTTAGCGGTTTTGTCGGCAATTTTAAAGTTAAAGTCAGAAAAAAATCCCGTTTTATTGAAAAAAACTGCACCGGCTGCGGTGAGTGCGAAAAAGTTTGCCCGGTTGAATTTACAAATGAGTGGGATGTAAATACTAAAATCAGAAAGGCTATATACCGTCCGTTTCCCCAGGCAGTCCCTATTACTTATTGTATAGATAAGTACGACAGGGCTCCTTGTGTTCAAACCTGTCCGGCAGGCACAAATGTCCAGGGATATGTGGCTTTGATCAAATCGGGAAAATATAAAGAAGCCCTGAATCTGATTATGGAGCGCCTGCCTTTGCCAGCAACACTTGGGCGTGTCTGCCCGGCCCCGTGTGAAAATGCCTGCCGGAGAGGCGAAGTGGATAGCGCTGTTGCTATACGTGACCTGAAGAGATTTGCGGCGGATCAAACGGATATTTCTATGCTGCCCACACCCGATATTAAGGATCTTGACGACAAAGTGGCGGTTATCGGTTCAGGTCCTGCTGGTCTTACGGCGGCATATTATCTGCGCTTAAAAGGTTACCAAATTACTATCTTTGAAGCTCTGCCGGTTTTAGGAGGCATGCTTCGTGTAGGTATACCGGATTACCGGCTTCCGCCTGATATTCTTGATAAGGAAATCCAAAACATCCTGCGCCTGGGTATAGAAGTTCAAACGGAGAAAATATTAGGAATTGATTTTAGCCTTGATGATTTAAAAAGCCAGGGCTTTAAAGCGATTTTTCTCGGAATCGGCGCTCATAACAGTCTTAAACTCGGCATTCCCGGTGAAGAAGTTTTAGAGGGTGTTATCGATGCTGTCAAATTTTTAAGAAATGTAAATCTGGGTGTTATAAAAAAGCCCGGAGACAAGGTCATAATTATCGGTGGCGGCAATGTGGCTATTGATGCTGCAAGATCTGCATTGCGAATAGGTTGCAAACAGGTGGATATTATCTATCGCCGCAGCCGCGAGCAGATGCCGGCTTATCATGAAGAAATCAGGGATGCGCTGGAAGAAGGAATCAAAATCCATTATCTTACAGCACCAATCTCTATTCGTGGAAATAACGGGCAAGTTGATGCTGTTGAGTGTATAAAAAACGAACTTGGCGCGCCTGATGCAAGCGGCCGTAGCCGGCCCGTGCCCGTTTCAGGATCGGAGTTTGTAATTAAGTGTGATACAGTAATACCGGCAATAGGACAAAAGCCTGAAGTAAAATGGCTTATAAAAGATAATCTTGTACAAGTTTCAAAACGAAATACCATACATGTTAATCCGCATACCATGCAGACAAACATTCCATACATATTTGGAGGAGGCGATGCAGTCAGCGGGCCTGCAACTGTTGTAGAAGCCGTATCCGCTGCCCGGAAAGCAGTTGATGCTATCCATTGTTATATTTGCGGAGATGATCTTGATATTTTTAGCGCAAACTTAGCTTCAAGAAAAGCACCGGGTCAAAACTGGGCTAAAATACCCCCATTTATCCAAAAAATTGACAAGGTAAACTTGCAGCATCGGGAGGTCAAGGAACGCATTACTTCTTTCAAAGAAGTCAGCTTAAGATTAGCGGAAGCAGAAGCAATAAATGAGGCTTCGCGTTGTATAAATTGCGGCGGATGCTGTGAATGCAAGCTTTGCGTATCTTCATGCGAAGCAAAAGCAATTAATCATTTAATGAAAGATGAGATAGAAGATATCGATGTAGGATCAATAATTGTCGCAACCGGTTTCGATCCTTTAAACCCAAGTCCGATGCATCAGTACGGTTACGGCAAGTATCCAAATGTATTCACCAACCTGGAGTTCGAGCGTCTTTCAAATGCTACGGGACCGACAGGTGGTAAAATCCTTAAACGAAATACTTATGACCGTTTGAAGTTTACTGAACCTCCCAAGAGTGTCGCAATCTTACATTGCATAGGAAGCCGCGACATCAATTTCCATGAATACTGTTCTCGTACCTGCTGTATGTATGCGCTTAAGTATGCCCATCTTATCAAAGACAAGTGCGGACACGATACCGAAGTATACAATTTCTACATCGATATGCGCTGCTTTGGCAAAGGGTATGAAGAATTTTACAAACGCGTTCAAAGCGAGGGTGTACGCATGGTTCGCGGCAAAGCTTCACGGATTGAAGAAAAAAATGGTCTCCTGTTAGTAACAGCCGAAGACACACTTTCAGACAGAATATTAAAAATACCTGTTGAAATGGTTATCCTGTGTACTGCTATGGAACCGCGTCCCGATACAAACGAGGTATCGCGAACATTTGGAATAAGCGTCGGAGGTGACGGCTTTTTTCTTGAAGAACATCCGAAACTCGAACCGGTTTCTACTGCTGCAAGTGGTATTTTTCTGGCAGGAACATGCCAGGGTCCAAAGGATATTCCGGATACCGTTGCACAGGCAAAAGGAGCTGCGGCTGAGGCTCTGGCCTTAAGTGCTTCGGGAAAAGTATCAGTATCTCCTATGATTTCACATATAGATCCGGACATATGTATAGGCTGCCGGATTTGCATAGATCTATGCGCCTATTCGGCAATTGAATTTAATGAATTAAAAAGAATAAGCGAGGTTAATGAAGCCGTATGTAAAGGCTGCGGAAGTTGTTCTGGCTACTGCCCAAGCGGTGCCGCCCAGATCCGGCATTTTACAGGCAAGCAGATTTTTTCGGAAATAGACGGCTTGCTGGCAGGTTAATATATCCGGAGCATATTATACCATATAAACTTCAGACGAATTGTTTTTCAAAATGATGCAAGTATTCAAAAGTTCGGGGTTAAAACATAATCAGATTTCACTTGAACCCTTGACCCCTCGAATCCTTGAATCCTAATAATTACAGAAAGGAACAAAAATATGAGCGAGTTTGAACCGACAATTGTGGCTTTCTTTTGCAACTGGTGTACTTACACTGCTGCTGATTTAGCCGGAACTTCACGTCTGTCATACCCTCCTAATATAAAAATCATCCGGGTAATGTGCACCGGTATGGTTGACCCGCAATATATCATCAAAGCCTTTTTGGAAGGCGCAGACGGAGTGCTGGTCAGCGGCTGCCATCCGGGCGACTGCCATTATATTAACGGAAATTATAAAGCACGCAGGCGAATCAAGCTGTTAAAAGAAATTCTTCCTCAATTCGGATTTGATTCCAAAAGATTAAGATTAACATGGATAGGAGCAAGTGACGGAATTCGTCTGGCGGAAATTATGCGTGAACTTGTATCACAAATCAAAGAACTGGGCCCCGGCCAAGCAAAATTGAGTATGGTGATTTAGAATATATTCGGAGGGAATATGACGGTTACGGCAAAAATTAATATTAAAAATCAGGATATATCGGAATCCATAAGAAGTTTTCTGGAAGATATTCTTAAAACCGGAATTGTTCAGGCAATGCTTGTGCCTCAGCATCTCCCGATGAAAAAAATGGTAATGCCCACGCTGGTAACTGATCCAAAACATTTAGAAGGTGTAGATACTATTGCTCCTGCATTTCCAATGACTGCGGCAACAATTGCCGCCAAACTCACACGCAAGCCAATGGGCGGTAAAATAGCAGCAGTATTGCGCCCCTGTGAGATCAGAGCATTTATTGAACTGGTTAAACTGAACCAGGCCCAAAAAGATGACATTATCTTGATAAGCGTAGATTGTTTAGGCGCATTTTCAAATAATGACTATTTAAAATTCTTTAGTCAAAAAACAAAAGAAGCAAGCACCATGTTTTATAAAAAGGTTATGGATGAAAATGCTGTTGAAATAGAAGGAGTAAAGCTTGCCGCAGCCTGTATGGCATGTGAACATCCGGTTTCCGAAAACGCCGATATCCAGATCGGCTTATACGGGATGAATACCGATGAATCCTTGCTAATTAAGGCTCAAACACAAGCCGGAGATAATATATTAAAGCAACTTAACTTAAGCGCTGCAAATGAACCTGCGGGCAGACAGAACGCCATCAGCAGCCTGATTAAACAGCGCACTGAATACAAAGACAAAATGATCGCCAAAACAAGGGAAGCAACCGATAGCCTGGAAAAAATATCCGAGTATTTTGCTTCCTGCGTCAATTGCTATAATTGCCGGGTGGCTTGCCCTGTTTGCTATTGCAAAGAATGTGTTTTTGTTACGGATGTATTTAACCATGATCCTTCCCAGTATTTAAGCTGGGCTAAACGGAAAGGGATCATTAAAATGCCTACCGATACCCTTTTTTATCATATCACGCGTCTGACTCATATGAGTACGGCTTGTGTCGGCTGTGGCCAGTGCTCAAACGCCTGCCCGAACGATATCCCGGTTATGGAGCTGTTTCGCTCCATAGGAGATATCACCCAAAAGGCTTTTGATTACCAGGCAGGTAAAAGTATTGAACAAAGACCTCCTCTGTCGATATTTAATAAGGACGAATATCAAGAGGTGGTAGGAATAAACGATTAAGAGGTATTTATGACCAAAAAATACGGCAAGGCTCTGGTTGTAGGCGCTGGAATAAGCGGACTTCGCGCCGCTTTGGATCTGGCAGAATACGGCTATGGCGTCACGCTGATAGACAAGGCACCGAATACAGGCGGCATATTAAGACAGCTGGATTATCAATTCCCAACGGATACTTGTGGAATGTGCAAGATGCTTCCGCTGTACAATCGAGACAAAGGTTCACAATATTGTCTGCGTAAAGGTTTGTTTCATAAAAATATTGAAATACTTCTTTCAACACAACTTACATCGGTTGAAGGCGAAGCAGGACAATTTCAGGCAACGGTAAGACAGCATTCTAACTGGGTTGATCCAAATCATTGCACAGGCTGCGGTTATTGCGCCAATGTCTGTCCGGTAGTGGTGCCTGACGAATTTAACGAAAATATCGGAACTCATAAAGCAATTTATCTGCCTGTTCCTCATGCCATACCGAATCCGTATATAATTGATCTTTCATTATGCACACATTGCGGAGCCTGCATATCAGCTTGTCCGACAGGTGCAATTAATTTGCCTCAGGATAAACGAAAATCCTTTCATATACTGGTAGTTGATGACGAACTGATTATGCGTGATTCTTTAAAAGAATGGTTAATAGACGAAGGGTTTTGGGTTGATATGGCAGCTTCCGGCACCGAAGCTCTCGATAAACTGAAAACACAGGCTTACGATTTAATGCTTTTAGATATCATGATGCCAGACATGGATGGAGTACAAGTACTTCAAAAAGCTAAAGAGATTTTTGATGATCTGAAAGTAATTATGATGACCGCTTACGCAACCGTGGAAACCGCTGTCGAAGCCATGAAAATCGGGGCTTTGGACTATCTGGTCAAGCCGTTTGATCCTGATGTTTTAATCCCGATGATTGCAAAGATATTTCAGGATACCGCAGCCGTTGTCGAAGAAAGGCAGCTTGACGTAGGCGCAATCGTGCTTTGTGGCGGAACCGGTTTTTTCAATCCAAAAAACGAAAAGAACTTGTTTGGTTATAAAGCTTATCCCAATGTTTTAACAAGCCTTGAATTTGAGCGCATGATAAGCGGAACCGGCCCATGCAATGGTACTCTGTTACGGCCTTTCGATAATAAACCTGTAAAAAAAATAGCATGGATACAGTGTGTCGGATCTCGCGATTTGCAAACTAATGCGGATTTTTGTTCAGGAATATGCTGCATGTTTTCAATCAAGGAGGCGCTGCTTGCTAAAAGATCAAGTACGCAAGATATAGAAACAACTATCTTTTATATGGACTTAAGAACATACGGAAAAACATTTCAGCGTTACCGTGAACAGGCCCAAAATATATATGATGTTAATTTTGTAAGAGCAAAAGTTCATTCGGTTTTTCCGGATACAGCAACCGGAGATTTAATTGTCCGCAATATGGATATCTCCGGCAATTATAAAGAAGAAAGGTTTGATATGCTGGTGCTTGCTGTTGGCCAGAGACCGGCGCAAGGAACATCTGAAATGGCGGAATTGCTGGGATTAGATTTAAATCAATGGGGATTCGGAAAAACCGAGCCGTTTTCGCTAACTAAAACCGGCATTGACGGAATAACATTCGGGGGTTCTTTTACAGGGCTCAAAGACATCAGCGATTCGCTTATACAAGCGTCATCGGCAGCTGCTAATGCTTCACGGGTAATTCATTCAAAAGGAGGAGAGCTTTCATTAGAAGATAAGAAAAGTCCACCACAAAATGCCCTGGCAAAAGCAATCCCTAAAATTCTGACTGTAATTTGTACTTGCGGTAACAGGTTATCGAAATCAGCAGATTTAGATTATATCAGCAAGCGGCTTAAATCCGACCCCTTAGTTGAGAATATTGAGTTTTTGGAACAACTTTGCACAAGGCAATCATTTGATACTCTTATTAATATAATTAATAAGTCAAATCCAAACAGACTTCTTATCGCAACATGTCTTCCCTATGTATATAAATTTAAGATAAATGTGCTTTGTAAACAAACAGGCCTTAATCCTGACTTAATTTCTATAGTTGATATAAATACCGATATATCACATTTGCTTCGCCCGGATTCCTGCGATGAAATACAACAATATAATATTTCAGACACAAAAATATCACATGCTGTCGAACAGCGGCTTTTGTCCGTAATTGAAACCGGTATAGCAAAGCTTAAATGGGCGAATATGTCTGAAACTCAAACAATTCCGATTTGCCAAAAAGCCCTTGTAGTAGGCGGAGGGATAGCCGGTATGACAACTGCTCTGGCAATTGCCGACCATGGCTTTGAAGTGGATATCATAGAGCAGACCGAAAAATTTGGAGGCAACCTGAATTGGCTTAAAAAAACATTGGACGGATATTCTACAAACGAGTTGCTGGAAAAAACTCTTGATCTTGTTCAAAAACATCCGAAGATCAATACTTATACCCAATCAACAGTAACCGGTTCTTCCGGTGAAATAGGAAATTTTAGTACTGATATAAAAGATTCCGAAAATCAGGTTCATACATTACAACATGGCGTTACCGTTTTAGCCACAGGAGGAAGACAGGCAGATACCCGGTCTTATACTTACGGAGCAAATCCATCTGTTATCACCCAGAAAGAATTGGAACAAAAACTTTCGGATAATACTATTGATCCTGAAAAACTAAATTCCGTGGTAATGATCCAATGCGTTGATTCCAGGCAGGAACCGCGTAATTACTGTAGCCGCATCTGCTGTGCGAATGCCTTAAAACATGCGCTTTTTCTCAAAGAAAAAAACCCAGCTATCTCGGTATATATTCTTTACAGAGACCTTATGGTATACGGTTTTCACGAAACATATTATACACAGGCCAGAAATGCGGGCATAATTTTTATACAGTATGACACTGATAACAAACCCATTGTTAATGACGAAAACGATAAAACTCAAATCTCGGCATTTGAACCGATACTTAAAAAACAACTGCAAATTGAAACCGATCTTGTGGTTCTGGCTACAGGCATTGTTCCGAATATGTCCCGTGATTTGGCGGAAGCACTCGGTGCATCGCTTGATTGTGATAATTTTTTTCAGGAAGCAGAATCAAAATGGAGGCCGGTCGATTCACTCAAAGAAGGAGTATTTGCCTGCGGTCTGGCCCATTCTCCCCGTAATATTGCCGAAACTATTGCCACAGCAGAAGCAGCTGCTCAAAGAGCACTTGTAATTTTAAGCCATAAAAATCTGGCCGGAGGAAAGATTAGTGCAAAAGTACATCACAGTATTTGCGCTTTATGCGAACAATGTATTGACGCATGCCCATACGGTGCGCGTACCGTAGATTATGAAAACGAACAAATTATTATCAATCCATGCATATGCCAGGGCTGCGGGACATGTGTTGCGGTATGCCCTAATTGCGCTTCCACATTAGATGGATTCGCCACGCAGCAAATATTTGCAACAATCGATGCAGTTATAAATTAATACAATTATTTAATACGGAGATAATATTAATAGTATGTTAAAAGAAACCGGCGCAAATTGGTCTGAATTAAATATACATACAAGTGAATACCAGACTTTGTTTGAGCTGGTTCCCTGTCTTATAACATTACAGGACAAAGAGTTCAGGCTTATTCGCTACAATCATTTGTTTGAGGATCATTTCCATCCCGAACCAGGTGATTACTGCTACCAGGCCTATAAGAAAAGAGATTCAAGGTGCGAGAAATGTCTGGTGGCTATGACTTTCGATGATGGAAAATCGCATTATGGAGAAGAATCCAGTCTTAACAATGACGGTACATTTACATATTGGATAGCGCATACATCTCCAGTAAAAAACGAAAAAAATGAAATTATCGCTGTTATGGAAGTTTGTCTTGATATAACGCATAGAAAAGAACTTGAAGAAAACCTGATAAAATCTGAAAAAAAATATTATTCAATATTCAATAATATTCCCAATCCTCTTTTTGTTCTTGATATAAATTCGCTTAACATCCTTGATTGTAATGAAAGAGTCACATCGGTTTACAGATTTTTGAAAGAAGAAATAATTAATACATCCTTCATGGATCTGTTTATAAAAAAAGAAAAAGTTGATTATACTTTTAAGATGAAAGCCTATTCAAAATTAAACCGGGTAAAACAATTAACAAAAAGCGGAGAAACTATCATAGTTAATATAGGAATTACTCCATCTGAATATCCGGGACAGAAAGTTTTACTTGTAGTAACAGATGATATAACAAAACGTCTCGAGGTGGAGCAACAAATAATACAGGCAGGTAAAATGGCAACTCTTGGAGAAATGGCAACAGGAATAGCACATGAACTCAACCAACCTCTATCTGTTATTAAAACGGTCAGTAGTTTTTTTATCCGGAAAATAAATGACAATGAGTTGATAGATCAAACCACTCTTAACAATATGCTGGTAAAAGTCGACAATAATGTTGATCGGGCATCCCGGATTATTAACCATTTGAGAAATTTCGCCAGAAAATCAGAAATAGATTTTGAAAAGGTGCAGGTTAATGAAGAACTTGAAAGAGCGTTTTCAATTTTTGCCCAACATCTCAGGGTAAGAGGTATTGAAGTCTTATGGGATATTGACAAGAACTTGCCAATGATTATGGCTGACCCTCAAAGACTCGAACAGGTTTTTATAAACCTATTAATCAACGCAAGGGATGCTATTGAAGAAAAATACAGGAATATGCATTCTGCCGAAGCTGAAAAGACAATCCGTTTAAACACATATATGGATAATAAGAATGTTGTCATTGAAGTATCTGATACCGGAACAGGAATTCCTGAGGCTATATCCGATAAAATATTTGAACCTTTTTTTACTACAAAGGAAGCCGGAAAGGGCACCGGCCTGGGTTTATCCATCAGTTACGGGATAATCAAGGATTTTGGAGGAACAATATGTTCCAGATCCGAAGAGGGTCAGGGAGCATGTTTTATAATTACTCTTCCTGTACAGGATAATAAAAATGGATAATCAAATACTGCTGGTTGATGACGAAGAAGATATTCGCGATGTTTTAGGCGTTTATCTGAAAGACAAGGGCTACAGTACACTTCTTGCAGAAAACGGCAATGAGGCTTTAAATATTTTCAATGAACATGCTCCGCCTATAGTTATTTCAGATATCAAAATGCCTGGTATAGACGGAATTGAACTTCTTAAAAAAATCAAGCAGGATAAGCCTGACACTGAAATTATAATGATAACCGGCCATGGTGATATGGAACTTGCCATTGCAAGTTTACAAGATCATGCGGCGGATTTTATAACAAAGCCTATAAACGTAAATATTTTGGATGTGGCTCTTAAGAAAGTAGAAGAAAAAATTATAGCACGAAGGCAGTTAAGAGAATATACCGAAAATCTGGAAAAATTGGTTAAGGAAAAATCCGAACTGCAAAGTCATTTGTCTTCTTTAGGACTTATGTTAGGTTCCGTTTCTCATGGCATCAAAGGTCTGCTTACTTGTCTGGATGCCGGTATGTACCAGGTAGAATCCGGGTTTTCGAAAGAAAATTCAGCCGAAATTGAAGAAGGCTGGAAAATAGTCAAACTCATGGTTGACCGTATACGAAGAATGGTTTTAGATATTCTGTATTATGCGAAAGAAAGAGATCTGAACTGGGAAAAAGTGGATGCGTTAAGTTTTTCCGCAGAAGTTGCAGATATTATGGAGAGAAAGATTACATCTGACGATATTGAATTCATACGTGATTTTGATGATACCCTGGGAAACTTTGAAATCGATACAGGTTGCATAAATTCCGCATTGATCAATATTTTCGAAAACGCAGTTGATGCATGCATCAAAGACAAGTCAAATGAAAAACACAAAATCATATATAAGGTATCACAGGATAAGAATAATATCTATTTTGAAGTAAGCGATGATGGAACAGGAATGGATGAAGATACACGCAGCAAGCTGTTTACCCTGTTTTTTTCATCCAAAGGCAGCAAGGGAACCGGGCTGGGTCTTTTTATTTCAAATAAAATAATAGAGCAGCACGGAGGTTCAATCAAGGTGTTTTCAGTGCCGGGACAAGGTTCAAAATTTACTATAAATATCCCGAAAATAACGGCTTCATAAAATACTATCCCTCAAAGGTTCAGTAATACTGCTTATATGCTTTCTTCCATGGGTCACGGCGAAGTTCTTTAACATTGGCAAGGGCCAGATACAGCGCTCCTACAGCCAATTCCGCACAATGGAAATGATCTTCAGGCAGGGTTTCTAAATATTGAGCCACATCTTCAGGTATAACATCCCATGCCTTATCAAGCGTTTTACCTTCTATCATATCAATAATCGTATTAGCGCATGCAACAGTATTAAGGCAGCCGTTAACGTTATAGGAGGCAGTTTCGATAATATCACCACGGGTTTTTAAATACAATTCAACGGTATCTCCGCAATCGCCCTCTTTTTTTCCATATCCATCAGGATTTTTTATTATTTCATTTTTATCGATTCTAAAAGCCATTTCAAGGTATTTAATAGAATGGTTTTGCCAAAAGTTCGATATTTCCGACTTATCTTTTTTTATTTCCATGACAATATTTCATAAAACTTTTATTATAAATCAAAGTACTAATAATACTCTTCAATTCAGCGCTTACCGCAACAACTTCCCGGTCCCGCACACTGAGCCTGGTTGGGTGAAGTGCCACAGCAAGCCGTATCATTGGCACCGGGCAATTTCCCAGCCTGCTGGCCCATATAGGACGATGGCTTGGATAGTTGTTTCTCCATATTTTTGCTGCCACAATGTTTACATAGGGGCATATCTTTATCAGCAACAATCAGGATTTCAGATGTTTTACCACAATCTAAACAAAGATAATCAAATAATGGCATATTATAACTCCTTTAACTAGTGTCCGTCCATAAACGGCATCTTGCGACACATATCTGCGTTCTCGCGTTTTTGAAATACTCGACGTAAGCCCATTACGCCTGCGTTTCCAAAAACGCTGCGGCCTTGATCTGAGCCGCAATCTACCATTTCTGGACGGACACTAACTATATTTATTTTGATACCATGTTGCATTCAAAAAGGTAGCAAGGCGGCAAGTAGGTTTTTCCGCAGGCGTATATGTAATACGCCGAGGATAGAACCTACGCAGCCAACGCAGCTAGAATTTGAATGCGGCTTGGTATCAAAATGAATATTTCGCACCTGCATAGCCGGGCTTAACATGATCCTCAAAAGCTGTTTTCAATTCCTTCATTGCATCATCACCTGTGCAGTGACACGGGTGCAAATCTATCGGTAAAAACGATTGTAATGCGGAAATAGTCATATCAATCCGTTTTTTGTCCGCATGAAGCAGATGAAAACCCCCGATAACTGATAATATCTTCTGTCCCTTATTCAAACGCGAAATATGGTTTAAAATATTTATCAATCCGGAATGGCAGCAACCCACAAATACTACAAGACCCTTTTTTGTTTTAATCCATAAAGCAAGATCATCATCAATTAAATCTTCATATAATCCCTGCGGATCAAGGTAAAACGCCCCACCGGTATCCTCATAGCTTGTTGCCCTTGGTATTGGACATACTATGCCGATGTTTTCATTAATCAATAAAGTTTGGGAAATCCAGTTTATATTTTGTGGCGGTAAATTTAAAACGGCCTTCATAGAGTCCGGCTGGATATTAATCTGTCTTGCTTTGCCATCTCTTATAACATAACGGTTTTTCATAACTGCCGGATTACAATAAACGGCAACATTTTGCGAATTTTCCAGCACCCGGCAAACCCCGCCGGTATGATCAAAATGGCCATGGCTTAATACCAGAATATCGGTAAGACCCAAATCTACCCCCAGTGTATCCGCATTAGATGCAAGTGCGCCTCCCATTCCGGTATCAAACAAAATCCGTTCTTTTCCGGTTTCTATCCATAATGAAAGGCCGTGTTCCGCCAATAGCCCTTCAGCAGCCCGGTTATCCACTAAGATTGTAACTTTAATTTTCATATGAGTTAATTTGATATTTTAAATGAATAAATATTCGGTAAATCATGATTCAATTATATGTTCACAATAACTATCCCCTGCCGGAATGGATTTCCCGATGCTGTATTTTAATTTCGGATTCAATACTTCCACAACTGTTTTTTCCATAGTGGTATGGGCTAAGCACATTTTGGGGTCTTTGAAATTAAGAGGGCAATGATCGGCTCTGATTACTGCTTTTGTTTTGCTAAGTTCCACAAGACCGGTATCATTTTTGCCCCATGCCACTGTTTCAAAAATTCTTAAAATAAAACCTGCAATAGATTCAAGGTCACGGTTTTCCAGTTTCTTTTTTGCCCTCTCGGCAATATTCAAACCGTATTCACGGCTCATTTCGGATATGATTATTAATCCTTCATCACCAAATTTATTGTAAATAAAATCATAATTACTTCTCAATCTTGAATACAGGCCACTTACCGCACTTCTATAGATCTGTTCAAGAGAGCGTTCACTGTTAACATTCATATTTTTTCATCTTTCGAGCCACTTTCAAAACGTTTCAGTTTGGTCAAGGTCAAGGCGGGTGAAAATTTTAACCGCAGGAATACATGGAGTATTTCGAGGATAGCGCAATGCTTCACTACGTGCAAAATTTTCATCCAACGCTGAGATCGGCCGAAATGGGGCGTTTTGAAACTGGCTCTTTCATCATTGTAAAAAGCTTTATTGATCCTGTTCTTTTTAACTGCCTGAAATTAGTACCCTCGCTTATATGTTTTAATGCAGTACTTACATCCGTAACTCTACTACCGGATATAATATCAAACCCGAAATCAAATATCACTTCGGTCATCGGAGTAGTCGGTCCCAAAAGCATTTTTAAACTGTTTTGCGGGCATAATTTTAATAGCTCCTGTAAAGTATGGTTTACCAATGTTGTGCTGGATATGGCTATAATATCTGATTGTGGAAGATATTTTTCGGCACTATCTTCAGGATAATCACCTTCTATAGCTCTTTTTTCAATAACCCACAGATTCTTCGCCGTTTTTCTTAATGCATCGGTAAAAGGGAAATGCCCTATAACGGAAATATTTTTGTCTTGCCCATATTTTAACAATAACTCACCGGCATTGACATCAACAGTTTTTGATTCGTCAATTTCATTTAATGAATTTATTGCAGCAAGTCCTAATGAAGCTTTCGATATATCATATGAAAAACAATATTGCGCAAGTTCCATTGCAGTCATATCTGTAAGTGACACAGGAGTAATTTCTTCTCTTGCCTCGTGAGCACAGTGCTCGCCTATCATTGTTGATGAAAGCCCGCAATACCTGCTTACTACAGCAGTCCAGTGCAAACCTATCCTTACTTCCTGTATTTTCTCATCACCATCCAGACTGTCCATAATGGCTCTTAAAATATACTGTCCATTCATGTTTTGAATTCTGCTGTCTTTTAGCGTAGTTTCATCCAAATTATTTAATTCCCCTTGCATCCCGTAGAGACGCAAAATCTTGCGTCTCCACAATTTCGCGTCTCCACAATATCGCATCTCCACAATCCATTTATGTCTTGAAGGCTGCTATCTTTTACCGTAATTTCATCCGAATGATTTAATTTCTCTTGTATCCTGTAGAAACGCAAAATCTTGCGTCTCTACGACCTTGCGTCTCTACATTTTGCATCTCCAAAATCTTGCGTCTCTATAATATCGTGTCCATAAAATTCTGCATCTTAACGAACATGCGTATACACAAATATGGGGTAGGCTCCTGTTCACGAAGGTTCATGATAATAATGCATGATCGCTTCCAAAACACTTCCGCCTATGGCACGAGCCTTTTCAGTAATAGTATAACAATATTCTTTATCGCTTCTCGGATCGATGTCTCCTATCTTTTCGTTTTCCGTTACATCGATTTCGCGTATAAGCCCGCGAAGTATTCCATCAATAGCTGCCGGCACCGGAGTTTTGTCCACATAAAGTATAATATCGCCTTTTTTAATTTCATCTCCAAGTTGTTTTACATGGCTTACCATGCCTTTATGGGGTGCTCGCAATACCCGTTCTTTGGTGTAGCCTTTTGTCGGACCGGGAATACCTGTATGCGGTTCAGCCGAACCATTATAAATGAGCCTGCCAAGATTATGACCTCTGTTGCTTTCAATGATTACATGGGCGTTCTGGGATGCAGTAAAGCCGGGCCCCACACCAATAACCAGAGGTGCTTCATCAATTTTAGTTTTTGTAGTTCGCTTCGCCATTATTGCATCAACTACTACATCAGGCTTGATTTCACTAATAATAGTCCATGATGGATCTATAATTACTGCAATATGTTTTCTACCCCATACTTTATTAACTTCATCAAAATTTACTATATATTCAGCCTTTACACCTTCAACTTCTTTTTTGTTATCATACACAGCCTCTGAAAAAGCCACCATTCTTCTTACAGTAACCGGTTTTGGAATCTCCGTCATAACAATTTTTTTTAGATTTGACATATATAGTCTGCAAGCAATTCCAGTGGCCATCTCCCCTGCACCCTTTATCAATATTTTAAGATCTTGCACCTATCCAAGCCCCCTTAAATCGTTTGATAAATATTCAGCATTTATTATGCCACATTCATTAAATGTCAATAATTTGTTGATATATAATCGATTTATATAGATATGTTTGTTTTAATGTGAAAAGCAGATATAAATGATAAGCGCATATATTTGCATATATGCGCTGTTTGTTATACACGGAATTGCATTGATGCAATGTATTAATATCAAAGAATTTCTTGCTGTAATATTTTATCAGGTTCTCACTTTTGAATATCTAAAAGTTTTTCAAAAGGATTATTAAATGGCGTATTTTTCGGTTTTACAGGTTGTGCCGGTTTTCGATTAAATTTATTCTCTTTTATTTGTCCAGAGGAGTTTTCAGATTTTATTTTTTTACCAGGAACTTTTTTCAAAGAAAGTGAAATTCTTTTTCTGTCAACATCAACCTCTATTACCGTGGCCATGACTTTCTGGTGAACTTTTACTACATCGCCCGGATTTTTAATAAACCTGTCCGATAGTTCGCTTACATGCACAAGACCATCCTGGTGAACTCCTACATCCACAAACGCACCAAATGCCGTAACATTTGTAACAATGCCCGGAAGCTTCATACCGGCTCTTAAGTCTTCCATCTTTTCCACTCCGCTTTCAAAAGCAAATTCTTCAAGTTCTTCACGAGGATCACGACCCGGTTTGGCAAGTTCTTCCAATATATCATTTAATGTAGGAATGCCGACTTCTTCCGTTACGTATTTTGAGATATCTATATTGCTTCTTTTTGAAGAATCATTTATCAAATCTTCCACCACGCAGGATAAATCTTCAGCCATTTTATACACAATATGATAGCTTTCAGGATGTACTGCGCTTACATCAAGAGGGTTATCACCTTCTAATATTCTTAAAAATCCTGCCGATTGTTCAAATGCTTTTGCTCCAAGCCTTGGTATTTTTTTAAGCTCTTTTCTTGATTTAAACGGTCCGTTTTCATTTCTGTATATAATAATGTTTTTTGCAAGCTGAGGGCCAAGACCTGAAACATAGGTAAGAAGCTGAACACTTGCCCTGTTCACATCCACTCCTACTTTATTAACACAGCTTATTACAACATCATCAAGAGATTTCTTAAGAGCACTCTGGTCAACATCGTGCTGGTACTGGCCAACACCGATTGATTTAGGATCTATTTTAACAAGCTCTGAAAGCGGGTCCATAAGTCTTCTTCCTATTGATACGGAACCCCTTACAGTTAAATCAAGATCGGGAAACTCTTCTCTTGCAGTTTCAGAAGCAGAGTAAATTGACGCTCCACTTTCGTTAACCATAATAACCATAATTTTCCTTGGAAAATCAATGTTTTTACAAAATGATTCCGTTTCCCTGCCCGCTGTGCCGTTTCCAATAGCTATGGCTTCAATTTCAAAACGTTCACAAAGTTCCTTTGTTTTTACAATGGCTTCTTTTTCGCCTTTTTCGGAAAAATGGGGATAAATTGTATCATGATGTAGAAGTTTTCCCTGCCGGTCAAGACAAACAACTTTGCAACCGGTTCTGAATCCCGGATCAATTCCCATTACCCGCTTTGCTCCTAAAGGTGGAGATAAAAGCAGATGACGAAGATTTTCGACAAAAACCCTTATTGCTTCTGCATCAGCCTTTTCCTTGGTAAGAAGTCTTGCTTCAGTTTCCATTGATCGTGAAAGCAGCCTCTTATAACTGTCATGTACTGCGATTTTCACCTGCTCGGAATCTTTGCCTTCGGTTTTAACAAAAAGCTTTTCAAGCAAATTAATTGCATCTTCTTCATTTGGGGCAAGCGTTAAATTAAGAATATCTTCTTTTTCTCCTCTTCTCATTGCAAGTACTCTATGTGAAGGAGCAGAAAGAGCAGGTTCATTCCAGTCATAATAATCTTTATATTTTATACCGTCCTGTTCTTTGCCACCTGCCACTTTACTTATAAACATGCCTTTTGAAGAAAAAAGATTCCTTAAAGATGAACGCGCCTGTTGATCTTCATTAACTATTTCAGCGATTATATCTCTTGCTCCTGAAAGTGCGTCTTCAACAGTCTCTACTCCCTTTTCAATATCAATAAATGCTTGTGCTTCCGTATAAGGATCTGCTCCTTCCTGTGCAAAAATAATCATGGCAAGCGGCTCAAGCCCTTTCTCCTTTGCAATAGCCGCTTTCGTCCGCCGTTTCGGTTTAAATGGAAGATAAATATCTTCTAAAACTGCTATCGTTGGAGCAGCCATTACTTTTTCACGAAGTTCATCTGTAAGATGGCCATGTTGTTCCAATGATTTTAAAACAGCTTCTTTTCTGTTATCCAGTTCTTCAAGTCTTTTCAGCATATCTCTTATGTCAGTAATTACTACTTCATCAAGACTTTCAGTAGCTTCTTTCCTGTATCGCGCAATAAAAGGGACAGTGCCTCCTTCTTCAAGTAATGTTGAAACAGCTCCAACCTGCGATACTTTTAAGCTTAGCTCTTTTGAAATATTTGATATATGTGTTTCGTTCATTTATTCCCTTATTTTCACACTGTATTTTTTAAGATATGTTGTATGATTTAATAAATTGTGAAAAAAGATTCTTCTTTTTATGAAAAGGCATACTTCAGAGCCACTTTCAAAACGTTTCAGTTTGGTCAAGCTCAAGGCGGGCGAAAACTTCAACCACAGGAATACATTAAGTATTTCGAGGATTGAAATTTGAGCCCAACGCTTAAGATCGGCCAAAATGGGGCGTTTTGAAACTGGCTCTTCAATTTGACTTTATCTTGGTTCTATTCAATCTAATAATTGCATCTTTAAATGAAATATATTCACCTTGATTACCATAATTTTTATATGGAACAACGGTGGGTTTTTTATGAACAATTCTTGCAATACCTTCCCTGAAACTGAAAAATTTTTCCTCATCCTTCTTTGAAAGATAAGGCTCTACTGCGGAAGATATCTTTATTTCATCATTTTTATCATCAGCAATTGGTTCAAATATAAAGCCGTCTTTTGCCGGAATTGCTCTTACTTTTATATTTATTGTTCCGTTTACAGGTTTTGCGCCAGTTTGGGCTATAGCTTCCCGGCAGAACCTGTTTAACTCATCTATCCTGTTTTTAACCATAGGTTCATTGCCGGCTGATAATGGCAATGAACTTAATATTGTAAAGGATAAAACCATAAGAAATATCAAGATTTTTTTCATACAGCCTCCTTATGTTTATTGTATAAATAATTTGAGCTTATTTAGCGTTACAATACCATTATTACATATTTCGGTCAATTTAATGTTTGTATTTAATCAGGGTAACCGCATTTGGAAATAATGGTTTTGCGCAAACAGCCAAAACCGTCATACCGGACTTGATAAGCCTGCCCCGGCAGGTTGTAAGCCGGGGTTATCCAGAACCCAATGTAATTACTGGATAGCGCTAAAGGTTAGCGCTTATGCTTCACTACGTGTCACTTCGTGCCCTGCTTTTGCAGGAATGACAAAAGGAGTTGTTACTGTTTTTTATTTTCACTTCCCTAAATCGTAAGACCATAAAAACGGTTTGAATTTGGCTAATACTTTTTCTTTTTCCTGTTTCATATTAATATTTATAGTATTTCTTGAGGCAACAATCAATATTATAAAAATAATGACCGCAAGTCCGGCGGTGAGCTGATATCGAGTTACTATTACACCCCGGGACCTGCCAACAACCGTTTATCCGTTGCCGAAGAAAGTAGAAGAACAGTCAATTACACCTATGACACCCTCTACCGCCTGACCCGGGAAGCCATTGCAGATCCTGCCCTGGGCAATGAGATCATCGGCTGTGCAATGGTGGTAGTAATAAGTCTATGTTTTTATGTGATTTTAAATGATGTCTTTACAAATAGTAGTTTATGAAGAAGGATTAGTCTTTTTATCAGGAATGACCAAGCAAAGAAGTAAAATAAAATATATCAGCAGTTGCTCCCTTGGAGGGGGCTTGCTGAGGTATAGTTCTCCGGGGGAGCCTTACTTTAAAGAATTATTTTTGTTTGCTTTATGTAATCATGTGTGTTACAGTGTATCATGATTAAAAATTTTCGTGATAATTGGCTACGAGATTTTTTTATAGATGACATTCAATCTAAAAAAATACCTGTTGTCATTAGTTTACGATTATTTAGAAAGTTACAGTTACTTGATGATGCTATAAGTGATGCTGATTTAAGAAGTCCACCCAGCAATCATTTTGAAAAATTATCTGGTAAACTAAAGGACAAATGTTCAATACGTGTAAATGATCAATGGCGCATAATTTTTATTTGGGATGATGAACGTGGAGAAGCGGGTAGCATTTATCTTGATAATCATGCATATAAATGAGGCGAAAAATGATTTTAACTAAACGTCAACCTGTCAGTGTTGGTGAAATGATAACTGAAGAATTTATGATACCATTAGGAGTTACTCAGGGGCAACTTGCTACTGCAATGGGTGTCAGCCGTAGAACAGTAAATGAGCTTTGTACCGGCAAAAGATCTATCACCGTTGACACTGCATTAATGCTGGCAAAAGTATTCGGCAATACCCCAAATTTTTGGCTCAATATACAGCAGCGCAATGATATATGGACAGCATTACACTCACCAAAGCGTATGGAAAAAATTGAGAGTGTTAAACCGATTCGTGAAGCGATGACTTGAGTTTGATAATTATCTGACAGGCCAACCGTAGTAGATAACGCCCTTTAGTTATAAAGTTTATAATCTAAAAGGAGTTAAACAGGGTTGCATCTTAACTATTCAATATTGACATGCGTAAGGTAGTATAACAAGGTAGTAACTCAAATTTGTATGATATACGCAATCGGCCTCTACCTTTACGATGCCAAGGGTAGTAATAGGGGCGCTTTAAACTTACAAACTTATTTATTAAAAAGAAATACCTTTGTGAGTTTCTTGCTGCATATAACTGCTTTGCCAACAACCGTTAACAATAGATTCCTTCGGCTGGAAAGCGATATCAGTGTTATATACTAAATTAAGTTTAATAGTATAATGCCATATTTACTCCCCAATACGAAACCTGACCGGCAACAGTATGCATGGTCACATAGAGGTTAAAGCATGAATAGTCTAAAAAAGCATGAAAGTGTTTCTTATAAGTGGAGGTATATTTGGGGGGCTGTGGCGGTAAGCTGTTTCTTAGTGTTTGCATTCGGCTTGTACTATTTTCTTTGGGAATTCAATCCGCTTGTTAGCGATGAAGAGATGATTGCTCATTTTCGTGCCCACCGGGCCGAGTTCGAAGAGCTGGTCAGGCGCTATCGGGAATATCCACGCCCTCCTGACAAAGACCACTCTTTTTGGTATAGGGAGGGAGATACCCCGGAGCTGATGCGACGTGCCGGGGTGGCTCGCCTTGCTCGTCTCATACCTGCCTGGTTCCCCAACCCCTATTCTGTTGAGGCATCAAAGAGGTTCAGGGAGGCAATTACAAGTGGGACGGCCCGTAAGTTAGGGTTGTTTAACAAGTATGGTACAATTGGCATTTCTCCTGTTTCCCAAAAATCGCCGCTGATTCAGGGCAACTCCAACCAGTATCATCTCATTACCCCTTTGCGTGGTGCAATCTGGAAAACTTATGCTCATATCCCGGAAATACCGCGCATCGAGGATGGCGAGCTGTTATGGCCTCTGACAATTGTAGGGAAAGGTGCTCCACTGACTTATTATAAAGAAATAGATGGAGTTCCGGTGTCACAAATACGAAAGCGAGTTCTTCCATCGTTAAACAAGTTTCCTGAGCAATGGAGGGATTATGAGTGTGTTTATAGGCAGATTGAAACGCAGTGGTTCATTCGCATGTGTAACGGTCATTAACCATAAAAATTTAAGGAATAAGATATGGCAACCGTAACCTATTTGACTGATGCAGCCGACGAAACCTACAAGGATGAAGCCTTTGG
Source organism: Pseudomonadota bacterium (assembly GCA_043825875.1). GTDB lineage: Bacteria > Desulfobacterota > Desulfobacteria > Desulfobacterales > RPRI01 > RPRI01. The sequence continues at coordinate 24,618 of JBDRRF010000079.1, forward strand.
ATATATCAAGCCGTTTGCAGGACATTTTATATGCCGCCGATGCTGTTGATATCTCCGCCGGAGCCATTGCGGGTGCAATGGTGGAGGAAAATAATGGCTATAATGATGTTGACAAATGGCTTGACCGCTATGCCGCATCATCCACCGATCCTGTTATTGCTGCCACGACTCTGCCGCTTGCAATGGCTGGAGGCGCTACCGGGCTTGCCGCATGGGTAGTATTAAGTACGCATTAAACTTCCAAACTTATTTATTAAAAACAAATACCTTTTTACCTTTGTGAGTTTCTTGCTGCATATAACTGATTTGCCAACAGCCGTTACCGACAGATTCCATCGGCGGGAAAGCGATATCAGTGTTACATAATAAAGTTTAATAGTTGAATGTCTCACTATTTACTCCGTTGGTTATCAAGTAGTTAAATGGCGTGTATTATTAACACGGCAATTGAATACCTGACCGGAAATGGAGCAGCATTCTCTTAAACACTAATAAACCGTGCATACGTCGGAAGTATTGTTTGCTGTTGGTCTCCTATTTAATTGCCAGGTTAATAGAACCATGAATGAGGTAAAATGCCACTAATAGTAAACTTATACTTTGAAAGTTTTGACGTTTTCAAGCTTGTCGATATTGCTGAACAAATCGAGAGTGATTGTAATCGAAAATTTACTGATAATTACTTACGCTACTTCATACCACTCAAATTTGACGATGAATACCACTACACAAATATTCATGATTTTGAAGTGAAGCTAAAAAATAGGGGGGTAAAGGATCTTTTTTCAATATTTTTTACGGTAGAGGGCTCAGGAAAAATTCAAGGTACTGAAATAACTCTCATGCTTAAGCCAAAAATTAAAAAAAACATACCATTTGTTCAATTATATTTTCAAATTGATGAAAACATCGTTAAGCATAGTCATATTGAAATCTTAAATAATTTAATAGAAAATTGTTCGTCACTTGGAAATATCCGATATGGACTGTTAGATCAAATGCCATATTCAAAACTACCATTGTTGTATTATTTTGAAACTTTTAATGATGACCTTTCAAAAAAAGAAGAAAATCGTATTTATACTTGGAAGATGCACAAAGACAAATACGACACTAAAATCTGGGATGTTTTTTTAGGAAACGTCTTTACGGAAAAGCATATATCTGGTGACCCCTCAATTATTAATGAAATAAAGTCTATAGTTGGGCCGGATAATTTTATTGCTAAGAATAAATTATTTTTATTTGTTTTACCAATTAATAAGCATACAACAGATTTAACTGTTAAACTTGAAATGTTATTTAAAAACAAAAACCTATTAATGACACAACAAACAGAAGCTGATTACTATGATTCATTAACTTGATTTTTATACCTCGCAAATTGAGGGTAGTATTAGGGGCGCATTAAACTTACAAACTTATTTATTAAAAAGAAATACCTTTTTGCCTTTGTGAGTTTCTTGTTGCATATAACTGCTTTGCCTACAGCAGTTACCGATAGATTTCTTCGACGGGAATACGATATCAGTGTTATATACTACATTAAGTTTAATAGTTTAATACGTACTCTATTTACTTCCCTATGGTTCAATTGCAGCTGGCATTTATTATATTACATATGAAATTTACGATTTAGTATATAGATAATTAAGGGCGAAAAACATGTGTGATTCACATAGATTTTATTATGCAGGTACAAAGACTGAGATAAAGTTGGGTGATAACATTATATTTAAAAAGTTCTTTTTTAAAAAAATTAATGGCATAGTTTATTATATTCCAAGCCAGTCACCAGTAAATCCTGAAATGGAATATGAAAATGTAAAACATTGGACCATTAAATTAGATGATGGCAGAGTTATCTCATGGATATATTCACCCAATGAAGTACAACCGAGTAAAAGGGTCTTATTTATAAAGAGAGCAGATTTGGATAAAGAAGGGCTGCAACCTGAGGATAACTTAATTTGAGGGCGATTGGGGTCTAAGGATAACTTTTGGAATATTTAAGTAAAGGTTGTGATGCCCTGAACCATCTGTCAAGCACGATTGCCCCGGATAGCGGAGTGACAATTGTAACAAAATCAGAAAGGAGTTCTTTTGTGAGCGAAACAAAGAATCTTATTAATAATCTGATTTCATATTCATTTAAAATTTATTTTAGAAAGAGGGATATAAGAAGAAAGCGGCGGTCGGGATTGTTTGAACAGCAAAAAGTGGTTTTAAAGTGGTAAGCTGCTTATTCAAGCTGCTGTCACTCTTTTGAGAAGTGTATTCCAGTAAGCCATATCCGGTGATTTCTTGTTAAGGCTTTGATGCCGCCATGAATGTTTACTGAATGTTTTACTGAAATTGCAGCTTTATTTTGACACCGCTATTGGTTTTACATAAAATCAGATAACAACAATCTGCTATTATAAGGATGAAAGTTATGAATGATAATCAAAATCGGGCAATGGGCGCAGTAATGGGCACTCTGATCGGTGATGCGCTTGGAGTCGGCCCTCACTGGTATTACGATCTTGACCAGTTAAAGAAAGATTACGGGGAATGGATCGACAATTATACTGAACCGAAAGCAAACAGATACCATGCAGGCCTTAAAGCAGGTGAAAACTCTCAAACCGGCCAGGTGGTAACAATGCTGCTTGAGTCAGTATCAGACTGCGGTGAATACGTGGAATCGGATTTTACAAACAGACTCGATGATCTTCTTAAAACACTGGACGGCACTCCTTCAAGCGGTAGATACACAGATAAAGTCATGCGTAATGTGTGGGTTTCCAGGCAAAAAAATGAGCTGGACTGGTCAGAAGCCGGTAGCTTTGGAGACACAGCCGAAGCCGCAATCAGGACACCTGTTTTGGCTGCCCACTATTACAGAGATATTAAAAGCCTTATGAATACCTTACGATCAAATGTTTTGCTGACTCACCGCGACCCTTTCATTGCAGGTCAATCGGCTGCTTTCGGTTTAATTATAAGCTGCCTTATTGAAGGTAACAATCTGGGAGATGTTTCAAAAATTATTTTCAAAAAAGCCTCCAAGGAAAATATTCACACGGTAATTGAAGTGCCGGATCACCATAATGGAAAAAGAGCAGTATCATTCAATGATGCTCTGCTTCAGCCTTCCTGGTCATATAAAGCGGCAAATGATCCGGCTATTAAAATTGAGCCTGCTCTGGCGGTCTGCCGTCTTTTCGGCCTGGCCTGCACCTTGGGATTTATGCTGCCTGCTGCATATTATTTGGCATCACGTTTTGAAAATGATTTTTATAAAGCCGTTATGTCAGCACTAAACGGCGGGGGGAATAACATGGCACGTGCCGCCCTAACCGGGGCTTTGGTAGGTGCACAGGTCGGTCTTGACGGAATACCGAAAAACCTCATCAAAGGCCTTTTCGATCATGAACGTTTGCTGAATATGGCGGAAAAGATTACTGCGTAGGATTAGGTCTGGAAAAACCATAAAAAAAGGGCTGCGGGAAAACCGCGCCCTATTGTTTTTGCTGGTCGGGGCGAGAGGATTTGAACCTCCGACCCCTTGAACCCCATTCAAGTGCGCTACCAGTCTGCGCCACGCCCCGACAAGTTTTATCCATTTAACACTTCGATATCGGCATGTCAATATATGAATAATTCAATATCAGGGTAACCGAATTTGAGATTAATATGATCAACCTAATTTAACAAAAGTAAATCCATGCGAATTCTGTCTTTATAAAGAATACCTGCCACTCCAAATTCCCCTTTCAAAAGTGGGAATTCGGAGTAATTGCAAATGCGATTACCCTAAATCCAAAATCACTATAACCCTCTCCGCATCTGTGCATTGTTTATTCAGCAAAATAAAATAACGGAAATCTTGTATTTGAACTAAAAATTAAGATAATAAAGAGCCAGTTTGTAAAATATACATTAAAAGGAACCAGATGGTTACAATTAATTCTATGGATAAAACTGCGCCGGGCAGTGTTTATCTTTGCCAGGTAAATGAGAATGTTTCCTGCGGTGCATGTTGCGGATTATATAATATTGCCGATCTGTCTTTTGAAAAATTGAGCAAAATGCTTTCGGACAGAACTGAAGCATTCTTAATAATTGCACGCGAAATTGATGCTATTATTGAATTTGGGGAAAATATACTGGCTGCGGAAAAGAAACAAAGACCGTTTCCTGAATTTTATCATTGCCCGTATATCGGATTTATCGGAAAAAACAAAACGCGTGTTGGATGTCTTTTGCATCCAGCGGCAGAAGGGAACAATGGGATTGATTACCGGGGGCTTAGCTACTATGGCAGTATGACTTGTAATATTTACTTTTGCCCGACATACACTATAGTTCCCGATAATTTTAAACAAATAATCCGCTGTGCTTCTATGGGCTGGTACTCTTATGGACTGATCATAACCGAAAGCATACTTATAAACGCTTTTTTATCCGAGGCAGAAAAACTCATCAAAAGAAAAATTAATGAAGAAGATATCAGAAAGAATCCGTGCTTTGCCGAAGCAATAAGAGATTTTATAAATCTTAAACTATCCTGGCCATTCAGGCCGGCATCTGACACACCAGCCAATTATTTTTTTAAAGACAAGCTTTATGCAAAAAAGAATGTTGATTATTCCAGAATCAGCACCCGCTCTCCTGCTTCCAGTTTTGATATGATTTTTAGGGAACTCGGTTCATCTTTTAAATCGGATAAAGAAATCAGGGAAGCCGAAATAATAATAGAATCGCTTTTGGGAAAGATCGCAAAACGATAATTTATAATGGATTATATCTTACTATATTTACATATAAATATGATTAACAAGTTATTTAAAAAAGTAATAAGTACTTTTTTGTTATCTATTGTTGCATTATTCTTGTTCACATCATGTTTCAACAAGACACATAATATAAAATACTTAACGAATAAACATTCCGTACCACTTATTACTTTTGTCTTTGATGATGGGAACGATACAGATTACCTTGTTGCCAAAGATATTTTTGGAGTAAAAGGTGAAGTAGCTTGTTCAGCTATTGTTACTGACTGGATAAATACTAAAAACTACTTAACGGTTTCACAACTCCAGGAACTCCAGGATGATGGTTGGGAAATACTGAGCCATACAAAGTCTCATCCCAAACTAACAACACTTTCAGAAAAACAAATTAATGATGAATTGTATCAATCGAAAGTAGTTCTTGAACAACTTGGATTAAAGGTGAATAATCTAGTATATCCATACAACAAATATAATGATGATGTCATAAAAATTGCCGTAAAATATTACAGGTCAGTCAGAGGCGGACATAAAATAAAATATATAACTATTCCTGAACAATACCAATTAGTGTCTTATGCAAATAAACATACATTCAACAAAATAAAGGGCATTATTGATAATGCATCTTCTGAAAAACAATGGCTAATATTATTTCATCACAGAATTGATGCACGAATAAAATATTTTAATAAAAAAGGTAGATATTTACCGGAAGAGATATTATGTTTTGAACCTTCAGGTGCTACAGGAAAATTTATCAAGGAAAATGGTATTGCAATTCTTTTCGTTCCTCTATCCGGTACCCCATTGATAAACGATACTGTAACCGGCCGTAATAGTGGAACTACCTCTGTTTTATCTAAAGTAGATTATAATGACAGGGAAAGTATAGCCGAGCTGATAGAATATATTCATACCAATCACCCGGATATGCGGTTTGTTACAATTAATGAGGCACTAGATATTACTATTGCATCTTTAAACCCGCACCTTCAGAGGTAAAAATATACAACTCATGACTTTATCTTTTCAACTTTCCGCTTGCAGTCTTTTCAAGTGTTTTTACAGGAATTATGTTTTTAGGGACCTTATATGAAGGAAGATGATTATAACAGAATCTGCGTATCTCATTTGTATCAAAATCAGAATTCATATCATCTTTAAGTATAATCTTAGCAAAGGGAAGCTCACCGAATCGTGGATTTGGGACCCCATAGACAAGAGATTCCCTGACCGCAGGATGGCGGTTTAAAACCGATTCCACCTCTTCGGGAAATATTTTCATGCCGGTAAAATTTATAACATTTTTATCTCTTCCCGATATAGTCAGAAAGCCTTCATTATCAATACTTCCAAGATCTCCCGTTTTAAACCACCCGTTTAATAAAACATCTTTTCTGTTTTTCCACGGGGAAAAATAGGCATCAAACATTCCTTTGCCTTTTATAAAAAGCTCACCCACCCCATGTTCGTCCTGATTTTCGATTTTTATTTCATAATCCGGCAGAACCTTTCCTGTAGAACCTCTTTTTTCTGATAGACCTTCAAAATTAACAAAGGGAAGCCCTACTTCAATAATACCGTAAGCTTCACAAAGTTCATATCCGAACTTGTTATAAAATTCCGATGCTGTTGACTGCGGTAATTTCATAGCAGTCGATACCGCAATGCGAATGTCTGATAACTGATCAGCTGGCAGATCATCAGAATTTGAAAGCAGATGATAATGGAAAGGGGATGCATAAATAAAAGTTGGTTTAGTATTTTTTATGCTTTCAATAAAGGATTCAGGAAAAGAACTTCCGCTTAAAACAATGGTTGAAGCTCGTCTTAAAAAAAGAAGAATTGTTACTACAAAGTGGTAGCTCATGGAAAGAACCCATATAACAACATCATTATAATTCATGCAAAGAGCTTTGTCTGCTGCATCCGTTCTTTCAATTATTGATTCGTGGGAAAGCAGAACTCCTTTGCTTTCGCCTGTTGTACCAGATGAGAATCTAATAAAGGCAGGATTTACAGTATAGTAATCTTTATTAACATGCTCTTTAGCATTTCTGCTGTGTATAAAAATCTGCCGGGCATTATCAAACCCGGAATAAAAAAAACTGGCATCTTTTGTGGAATAAGCAGATTTGTCAAAAATCAGATAATTAACATCAATCTTTTTTAAAACAGCATCTGCTTCATCCCATGAAAGAGATGGCGATATAGGAACAACAACCGCTCTTACAGAAAGTATCGCAAGACTGATAATAATATAATCAATGCAGTCATTGCAAAGCATTGCAACTCTATGCAAAGGTTTTATGCCGTAATCTTTTAAGTTTAAAGCCAGATTGTCCGCACTATCAATAAGATCCTTATAAGATATATTACGATCACCTTCTATCACGGCAATTTTGCTTTGGTGTCCGGCTGTTTCTTTTTTTATTGTTTCAAAGATATTTACCATCTTTTATCCGTCAAATAATCTTTATAAATGTTATATAAGGAGAAAATATACTTTGTGCCTCCTGTGATGGCTCTGTATAGATCCTTTTTTGGAATTTTTATTTTATTAACTCTGATGGGATTTGCACGTAATGCAAGGCTGTTTAACCTCCCAAAGTGTTGATAAAAGCGTTTCAATGGAAGCCGTGTCGGAAGTACGGAATGCATACAATCGTAGAAACGGTAAGGATCACAAATAAATTTATTTTTATTGTCATACCATGACTTAGTGCCTGGTGAAGGCGATAGAACAGTAAAAGTAACTTCAGCCGGACATAAGTTTTTAACTTCTTTTTCAAGCCGCTTAAAATCATCAGAAGTAAATTCAGGATGAACTATAAATGCCGCATGAAGCGTTATTCCGATTTGTCTTAAAAGTTCGATTGCCTTCCTGTTTGTATCAACATCTGTCCGTTTTGAATACTCGTCCAAACGTTTTTTATCCATAGATTCAAGCCCCACATAAACTAATTCAAGACCTGCTTTTTTCCAAAGTTCAATGACTTCAGGATATTTGATTATAGTATCACTTCTTGCCCAGCTTATATATTTCTTTTTAATACCACGCTCTATAAGAAGTTCGGCAATTTTAGTAACTCTTTCAGGATTTAAAAACATTTCATCATCAACAAAATAAATATGCTCTTCCAAAATGCCTGCTATCTCATCTGCAACATCTTCCGGACTTCGCTGTAAGTATTTACCATGCATAAGAAAGGGAATAACACAGAAAGAGCAGGCAAAAGCACAGCCAACAGATGTCCTGATACTCGCAACTCTTGGAAACATAGTATCAAGCTTTTTAGATTGGCTTGATGTCCATACACAAAAGTATTTTGATCTTTGAACAAGATCTCTTCTGGGACGGGGTATATGTTCAACAGATGGATAAACCGGAGGCGGAAGATTAGCTTTTATCTTAAATTCAGGATCTTTCGGAGATAAAGCATGATTATCATAATGCAATGTTTCACCTTTTTTAAAACGGGCAAGCATTTCTTTTAAAACCGTTCCACCCTCTCCTCTTACTATAATATCTATCTCTTTTACAGCATAATCATCGGGAAGAAGTGTAGCATGAACTCCTCCTACAAAAGTTATAGTGTATGGATCATGGCTTCTAACTGTTTTTGCAAGGCTTTTTACAACATCTAAGTTTGTACTGTATCCAGTAATACCAACCATATCCGGTGAGATAGAAACCAGCTTGCTCCAAAAAACTTCAAGCGGATTGTGCTCTATACTCAGATCCAGAATAAATACTTCATCTTCTGCCGGAACCCCGCCTGCAACTATTTCAAGCTCAAGAGGTTCAAGATGCAAAAAACCTTCCTGAAGACGCTTTGCAACCAAAAGCTCTGTATAAGGTTTTACAAGCAGTATTTTCATAAATTTTTCCCTGACAAGTCATTAACAGCCGCAAGCCCGGCTTGTTCGCCGGTTGATATGCATGTCCCCATAACCCTTGCTGATCCGAGAGCCTCATGTGATACGGAAATACAGCGCCCTGCTCCATACAGGTTTTTAATATTTATGGATTTTAAGCACCTCAAAGGAATTTCATAATAATCGCCGGTTTTAATATACTGATAAGTTGGCCCTTTATCCTGATCCCATAATTCTATAGGCCAGGCATTTTTTATTACACCATCAGGAAATTTTCTTGCAGAAAGCACATCTTCTTTTGTAAGCATATATTGTCCAACCATCCGCAATCCTTCACGTTCGACAATTTCAGAAGACATTTCTGCTATATAAGAGTTTTTAAATGAAACAATTGAATCAGAAATAATATCATGAACTTTAGCAGCAAGCTTTTGGATATCCTGTGTTTCTTCAAAACCACTTTTAAGAGGAATATTTATAAGACAAAAGCCTTCATCATCATTATTTCCGGAATAATATTTTGTGTACTTTAAATAAGGGGGAAGTTTCTTTTCGTTTACTTCACGAAATATGTAATAAGGTACTTTTATTGAAATTTCTTCGGATTGGTTTTTTATTCCTTTAATTTTGAAGCAAAATCCCGCAAGCTGGCGCTTATCAGAAGTTGATATTTCACAATTTGCACCACTTAAACGGATTACTTCTCCATCACCGCTACAGTCAATAACAACTTGCGGAAAAATCTTTATCTCTTCGTTAAGTTGTTTTGCTATTGCACACTTTATGTCGCTTTGATCAGTTATTACCAAATTAATTTTCGTTTCATAAAAAACTTTTAGACCTGTTTGTTTTTCAGTTAAAAGCTTAAAAACTTTTACAAGATTTTTTGTAACAAAAGGGAAAACATAAACTTTTCCAATCCTGATTGCTTTTGTTCCAGGGGAAAGTTTTTCAAGTTCAATGCATATTTCTTCTGCGATTCCTCCGTTTAATGTAGCCGCCGGAGCATGTAAATCCGAAGGATACAGGCCACAGATATATTTGTGCATAGCATTAACAGGAATTCCACCAGGAAAGTTATCTTTTTCGATAAGGAGTGTATTTGCCCCTTCACGGGCAGCCTTGATAGCAGCAGAAATGCCGGCCACACCTGCCCCAACAACAAGAATATCACAGGAAATTGCCATTGCTTATTTTACACCAAGCATGGATCTTAGTAAATTCATTATCTCTTCTGCTTCATCGTTTTTCAATATGCCGTCTATGTAAGAAAGTATTATATTCAGCCTTTCATTTGACCGTTGAAAAAATATGCCGATGCCGGGTGGAATCGGAACTCTTGGCATATGAAACAGGTTAAGCACTTTGCTCGCCATAAAATCATCAGATGTATATATAGCTTCTCCAAGATAAGAAAAGCTAAAAGAGGCAACCTCTCCTTTTAAATATATTTTCATAAGCCTGCCAAGAAGAAAAAGCGGTGCTATTCTCATCAATAGACTTGCCTTGCATAAATCACCGGGAAGATCTTCTTTAACTTGATTATACATTTGCTCTTTAATTGAGTTAAGCAAACCGGGGAAATTTTCGGCAAGATCGGCTTTAATCTTGAAAATGAAAAAAGAAACATTATTAAAAAATTCACTTTTTTGTTCTTTTGCCTGTTTTTTTATATTAACTGAAACAGGAATTACATAGTCACCGGATGTAATTGATCGATTTATAAATATCTTATTAAAGCAATAAACCGACACCGCCAGAGCGTATGGCATCAGCATAAGATAACCGGCTTCATTAAATGCTTTTTCAGCAATTTCATCAGCAGTTTGTTTATCAAAGGATAAAATTTTAAATTTAAAGCCGTTTTTTGAGGCAGGCAGAGGAAACACACGCGGAGGAATTTTGTCTGCTATTTTAAGAAATGCCCGATTCACACGCTGACCTGCCAAAAATTTTTGTTTCCACAAACTAAGATGGGGCGGCTCCGGGATAATATTGCTATCCGGATATTTTGCATCTATCCATTGTTTTTGAAACAATTGGATAAATGCTTCAGCATTTGCTGCATCAAAAATCAGATGATCAAATCTCATCGCAATATAGCTTTTGTTTTCAGAATTGATCAAAGAAAATGCTAAATGATGCCTTTTGTCTTGAAACGCAGTATTTATCTTTTTTTCAAGAAACTCTATGATATTTTCAAAACCATCATCATATCCGGCCGTAATGAAATCAAACAGTACTTCTGTCTTTTTTAAAGCCGGGATTTTCCAGTAAGGAGCAAGGTTAATATCCCTTGAAGCATAACCATATAATACAGGATATTTTTTTATAAAAGCATTTAGACTTTTAAAAAGCTCATCAACATTTACTTTGCCAACTACCTCTATAACTATCTGAGACATAAAGCCTGCGCCGGTTTCTTTCAATGTCATGTAATTTAATACATGAATAATCCAGTCGATTCCGGTTAAATAACGCTTGGTTTTGGAATATGGCAAAGATAACATTTAAGTTAAATTAATTCTTTTATTTTCAAAGAAAGAGCCTTGATAGTCTTAAAATCGTTTTTGGTTAATCCGGATTCCATCAGCTTGATATTGAATTTATTTTCCATAATAACAAGAAGCTCAACAAAACCGAGAGAATCAAGACCCATCTCATGTAAAGGGGTTTCAGGATCAATTGCGCCAATATCTTGCGATAAAATTGCTGCGATCTCAAGTTTTAGCGCTTCTTCGATAACTTTATATTTTTCTTTGTCCATATCAATAATTCTTCCAGACTTTTTTATTCTTCATCAATGTCATCATCTTCATCAGCAGCATCAGCATCTTTTGTATTAGGTTGTTTCTTCTGCTTTTTTGCTTTTAGTTCATCTTTTTTTACGCCACCGATTTTTTTAACATCAGGTTTGATAAATCCAGGGTGTGGAATAGGCCCTATAGTCTCTATTTTAAAAACTTTATCATTTTTGAAAAACACATTAACCTTATGCATGCGCGCATACCAATAGCGCCAGGCATCACTTGATAATTGGGGTGTTTTATGGGTAGGAGGATATCCATAGGCCATTATAACCGCCTTCTTGCTCATGCCTATAGTAATAATACCTTTTTTAATATTTTCGATATCGGCTACAGATGCCTTATTATAATCACCGGCACTGAGGTTAATCTGTTTTAAAGAAAAATACCTGTTAAACAGTTTATCAGTACTTATAGTACTTGTATTTTTTTGGTTTATAATTGTAAAAAGCTGCCCGCTTCCTTCAGGGGTAAATTGAATTTTGTGGTCTTTTATGCTGTGGATTTTAGCTTTTGTTCCTATAGGTAAAATATTACCCCTGTGATAATTTGTCGATAAGATCCTGTTGGGTCTTTCATACCAGATATTTACTTTTGTATAATAAGTTTTTCCTTCAAAGCCTGCTGCAAACAATGAGGAGTAAGTAAAAATTAAAAAAATCCCAAGAATAAGGCCTGCTAGATATTTTCTTTTTACATTCATGGCATCTCCTTTATTTTTTTATATTGATTATCGAATATTTATCAGACCGGCATATTTTGATACAATTTATTTCGTTTATTTTTTCATCTTGTATCGTAGAGCATAAATTTATATTTGTATTATTATCCAAAACAGGGCACTTGTAGAAAAGCTGATTTCTTAGCATCAGACAAGCAGCCGCAAAATTAAATGCGCTTCCTATTATCATACTCCCGAAAACAGGCGAATATCCGGATATCGGCAAACCATTATTTGATATTTCTTCATAGCCTGATTCATCACCGGCCATGCCGTCAGCATCAATAATTATAATATCAGGATTATTCTTTAATGCCTTTGAAAAAGAAATTTGAGAAACATTACCATAATTATTCTCACATTTTTCTTTAGATAACATTAAAAAAACTGAGCCTTCGCCCAAAACAGAAACAGGAGAATCCGAAAACATGAATGGCTTTATTTTTCCATCTGCTGCTGTTTTCAGTTTTATCTTGCAGGCATATTCCATAACTGCGCTTAATTCATCAACACATCCACATAAAACATGTTCGCATCTATCTTCTTTAAGCCATGCATCGGCAAGAAGCAAAGCATTTTGAAACGGAGATGAAAAATCCGTAATTGTTACTGTCGGGCCCCGGCTTTCAAGAACAGTTGAAATATAAGAAACAGCAGCATTATGCACAGAGTTTGAAAATTTCGTTGGCGATACATTCGCATCTCCATAATCAAGTATATCATCAATAAAGCTGAATGTTGTTGTATGAGGGCCAAAAGCTGTAGCAAGTACTACTCCAAGCTTTTCATCATTATTTAATGTTAAGCCACTGTCTTTGTATGCATCAACAGCTGACAGAACAGCCATTTTGCTGAACTTATCCGCCCTTCTTAGCTTTTTTGATAAAGTTTTGTCAGATAAAATATCTTTCGATACACGATATGCCGGAAACGAATCTGTCCAAAAAGGGTCTGCCCAACCTTGTTGTAAGGCGTTTTCAAAGCAATCGATACCGCGACCGCGTGTAAAAACTATTCCAATTCCGGAAATATACATATCAAAACCAATTCTATCTAAACTTTTTCAACAACAATCGCAGCATTATTTCCCCCAAAAGCAAGAGAAGTCGATACTGCATAAGAACCGCTTATATTTGTATTAACAGTAACAGGGTTAATAGGTATTTCATCACCTTTGGATATAAAGCCTGCGCTTGCAGGTATCCATTCCTGTTTAAGCGCTGCCGCAGTATAAGCAGCTTCAATACCTCCTGCACCCCCAAGCGTATGCCCTGTATATCCCTTTGTTGAAAAATATCTTATATTTTGCCCGAATATTCTCGATAATACTGCACTCTCCACTTTATCATTATCTATAGTACCTGTACCATGTGCATTTACAAAACAAACATCTTTTGCAGATATACCGGAATCTGACAAGGCTTTTTTTATTGCCGATTCAAGCCCTTTACCATCCGGCCGCGGTGCGGTAAGATGATATGAATCAGCAGCAGATCCATATCCCGAAAGATATAAAAGCGGGGTACCTCCTCTTTTTATATAAACATCTTCTCTTTCAAGAATAAGTATCCCTGCCCCTTCTCCCAGATTAAGGCCTGTCCTGTCTTTATCAAAAGGGGCACACAAAGAATTACTCAATATCCCTAAAGATCCGAATCCGCAATAAGGAACACGATTAAGTTCATCTGCTCCTCCGGCAATAACCATATCACAAATACCGGACCTTAGCCATAAAAGAGCTATACCTATTGCATCAGTGCCTGATGAGCATGCGTTTGCAACCGTAACTGACGGTCCGGTTGCTTTTATCAAATGTGCAAGAGCTTCGGAAAGATTACCGCGTAAAAAGCGATCAACCGCCTTTAAGTCGGCATTACCAAATTTACGGAAAGTACTGTAAAAATCAATATCATTAAGTTGGCTTGCGACTGTTGTCCCCAGGCAAACACCAACATTAAATCCTGAAAGCGGCATTGAAAGTTTTGCATCACTAAAAGCCTCTTTTGCAGCAGTAAGAGCAAGATAGAAAGTGCGTATTCCTTCCATTTCCTTTTTTTCAGGAAGGTTTTTTACTTCAAAAACAGGATAGGCCAAGACATTTTGAAAAAGAGAAACCAATCCCGCGTTTCTTTTGCCGTTTTTCATAGAATTGAGGTTTTCTTCCAAATTAAAACCTGCAGCTGAAATTGTTCCTATCCCGGATATTACTACTTTCATAAATGATAATATATATTTTTATCTAAATGATTATCAGGTTCTGGTGTTTTCATATACATATTTGGCAAGAGTATTTATAGAATAAAATATCTCTTTCCCCTGGTTCATATCTTTTACTTCAAGACCGAAGTTTCTCTGAAGCAGTACTACTATCTCGACAGCATCCAAAGAATCGAGACCAAGCCCTTCTCCAAAAAGGATTTCATCATCACCAATATCATCCGGCTCAATATCTTCTAACGAAAGGCTTTCAATCAACAGCTCTTTGAGCAGCTTTCTGATATCATCCAGATTCATTTTTTTAACTTCTTCCATCAACCATTCTCCTTCATTACCTTTCACAGCATTTGAATGCATCTTCTAACTGAATATGAAACAAAAACACCAATACTTAAAACCCTATTTAATATTTGAAAGTGGCTCTAAGATTCCATTATTCATCTTTCCATATATCATGAAAAAGAAAACACTGATACGGATATCTGTTTGCAAATTCCTCCAATATATTGGCATATTGCTGTAGCCAGGGCACAAGCTCAATATCCTTTTTTCTCCTGCTGCATTGCGGATATAGAACATTTGTCACATCAACAACATATTCATGAGCTGTGTTTTTTGCAGCAAGCAGTACCACAACCGGACATTTCGCCGATGCTGCTATAGCAAAAGCACTATATGGGAAATATGCATAATCGCCTAAAAAGTTTACTTTAGATGCTTTGGAGCCGTATCTCCTGTCTCCCATTATTGAAACAATATGCCCTTTTGAAAGAGCATTCACAATTTCAATCACTCCGCCAAACTCCTGTTCGGGTGATATTATGTTTATGTCTCCTTTTTCATTTCCTACATTAAGAAAATCCCTAACTGCCTGATTGTCTTCTTCCCGCATAAGAAGAAATACTTTTTTATCAAGTTTGTTAAGAGCTGTTAGCGCTATCTGCCAATTTCCGAAATGAGACGTAAGTAAAATTAAACCTTTTTCCGACTCTTGTATAATATTTTTAAGTTTTTCATAACCATTAAGTTTTAAATCAAAAACATCCTTCTTAGAGCAAATAACGGAAAAACGGTCAATAAGCTGCCTGCCCTGACTTATAAAAAGTCTGTAAATATGAAGATATTTTTTAAAATACCCGCTTTGCGGAAATCTCTTTTCTATATATGGCTTTGCGGAATATACAGCCTCTTTGTCAAAAATAATATAGTAAAGAGATACAATATACAAAAAGCCGTATGCTCCATAAAGTCCGGAAATACGGATAAACATCTCAAAAAACCAAAAGCCTAATCTGTTTCCTCTTTTTCTGGTTGCTGGCTTATCAATGTTATTTGTTTTTTGCCGATCCATTTTCATACTGTCTTATAAAGGCGATACCATCTTTTTTTTAAATAAGACAAGTTGCATAATACGTTTACCGACAAGTCTTGTATGCATAAGTGATATACGCACATTATCCAAAAATGGTTTAAATGCCGATACTCTTTCTTTTGGCTCAGGATACCAAACGCCTATATCTACTGTCTTTAATTTAAGGCCTGCCCATACAGCTCTTGCAAGAACTTCAGCTTCGAAATCATAATGTGAGCCATAACATTTAATTTTAGATACATACTTTACCGGATATGCCCTGAAACCGCTCTGACAGTCATTAATCGTGACGCCTGTTTCCACTTGCAACCAGAACGATGCAAATTTTCTTCCAAAACGGCTTGATCCCGGTACGTTCTTAATATCAAAATCTCTGCAACCCACAATAATACTGGTTTCATTATCTTGTAAAAGTGGTATAAATTTTTTTAAATCTTCAGGATAATGCTGGCCATCAGCATCTATTGTTACCATAAAAAGACCGTCTTGTTCTGCTATGTATTTCATAGCAGTAATTATGGCCTCTCCTTTTCCCCTGTTTTTATCATGTCTTATTACTTTAATTTTTGTTTCTGCAAACATTTTGACAATATCTGCATCAGTACTTCCATCATCAACAACAAGAATATTTTTTAAGTATAAACTGCATTGATCGGCAATATTTTCAACCGTAAGGCAATTGTTATAAACCGGAATTACGCACCAGATCCGGTCTGATCTAAAATCACTTTCCTGCATGAAGTCTATGCTTTCTTAGTTTTTTCTCGGATGGAACAAGCATATCCCACAATGATCCGGAATAACCAAGCTTGTGCAAAAACTGCAAGCTTCCGTCCATGGCATCCGGAGGAAATACACAAGTCCTGATGCCGGAAAAGCCATCTGTCAGAGTCTTTTCAAGCCATTGCCTTTCAATTCCTGGAGCAATATAATACACCGATTCAAGAAGAGAATCATCTTTTGAAACAAGCCCTTCTTCAATCGCAATTTTATGCAGTATAGTATTCGGAAGTATCCGTATTCCCATAAAAATAAATGATGCCGTTTTCTTAAGACTTTTTATATTCTCAAGACCCTCAATCACCGTATCCTTGGTTTCTCCCGGACAGCCAAACATGTAAAAATGTGCTGTTGCCACTTTATGCCTTGCAAAAAGATCATTGCATTCAGCAATATCTTTAAACAAAAATGATTTCCCAAGCCTTTTTAATGTTGTATCAGTTGATGCGTCTGCTCCTATCTCAACTGCTTTAAGCCCAGTCTCTTTCATAAGCAAAATATCTTTATCTTTTAATCCTTCCGGTTTAAAAAATGCCGTCCATGGTATATTGATATTTCTCTTCTTCATTTCATGGATAACATCCAGATAGGCACCATCATCATCATTAAATACCGAATCAGTAAAAAAAATATAACTGGCCTTATGATCATTTATCAAAAGCTCTATATCATCTGCTACCGATACCGGATCACGCATACGAATGGCAGGACCCTCCAAAAGAGGGTAAGAGCAGTAAATGCATTTATGATTACATCCCCGTTTTGTTTGAACAGAGGCTATATTTCCGCTTTTTAGATAAAACTGCATGATATCCGGATCGTAGCAGGTGAATGGTATTTCTTTTCCGCTCATAAATTTTGATGCCCGGATGCAGCGTTTTTCCGGATAACTTCCCTTTTGTGCATTATCAGCAAATTGAACCATCAGGGCTTCGCCTTCTCCCACTATTCCATAATCTGCACCTACTTTACTTAAAATTGCTTCCGGCATAATTGAAAACCCTGATCCGCCCATAACAACAGGAACTCCCGTTAGATTGTGGACTCTTTTGACAATCTGTTCTACTGCATCAACATAACGCTGTTCATTTAATAGGTTTACATTATCTATGTTTCTCATTGAAATTCCGACAAGATCAGGAGTAAATGACCGGATTTCGTTTTCAATCAATTCCAAAGACATATTGCTTTGAAGAAAATCGATTTGACGCACTTTGTGGCCGGCATTCTTTAATGCCGAAGCAACCATGCCAAGTCCTAATGGATAAACATAATATGGCGTACTTGCTACATTTGCGCTTATCAATAGTATCTTCATGGTTTTATGCCTCTGCTTTTTAATAAATCTCTATTGCGGGTTTTGGCAACAGGAACTTTTTTATATGTTCCGTCACGTTTTTCTTTTTCTATTACTTTAATAAAAAGCCTGGCCATCTGTATTTCCTTGCACATCTTGGAATAAAATGTTTCCCAGGCATATTCATACATTTTTTGAAGTGCATCAACACTCATTCTGGCAGGTTTAAATACAACTTCATCAGCAGTATAGTGAATCCAATCATTGTGAAGAATCCTGTTTTCTTTATCAAGCTGTGCTCTTATGGGTGTGTGAGGAAATGGGGTAAGAATTGTAAATTCAGCAAGATCCAGATCTATTTCCATCAGAAAATCAACAAGTCTTTTGATATAATCTTCATCATGATCATCTGTACCAAGAATAATAGTGCCTTCTACACCAATACCTCTTTCTTTTAAGCGTTTTATTCTTTTTCTGATGTGATCGGAAGTATCGACAATCGCCTGATAAACATACCAGCACCCGGCTTCTACAGCAAGATCCAGAATCTCATCATCATCTTTTATAGGATGTGATATCCATTTTCTTTTCAAAGGAATTAAGGCTTTAAACAGGGCTTTTTCCCATTCATCATCCTGGGCCAAAGAGTTGTCAACAATAAACAAACGGTTGTTTTCTATACTTTCTATCTCGGCAACTACTGCATCAATAGGACGCGGCCTGAATTTTCTTCCTCCAAGATACGGAGTGCAGCAGGGAAAACAGTTAAACCTACAGCCACGGGATGCATGTACAAGATCAACCATTTGAACACCGCGAAAATTATAACTCTCACGATTTAATATACTTCTTCTTGCAGTTCCTATTAATGATGTCTCAGGAAAATCATGATAATAATTATATAATTTTTTAAGTTTGCCATCTTCAAAATCTTTTAAAACTTCATCAAAACGACCTTCGGCTTCTCCAACAAATACTGAATCGGCATGCAGTGCTGTTTCATCTGCATGAAGCATTGTGGCTATACCGCCAAATATCACTTTTTTACCCCGCGCCCTGTATTCATCTGCTATTTCCCAGGCACGCGGCATCTGGCATGTGAGCATGACAGACATTGCAATCAAGTCTGCATCTTCATTAAAATCAAGGGGCTCAATATTTTCATCGCAAAACGATATTTCAATATCATCTCTTACAGCTGCGGCAAAAACTACCGGGCCATGAGGAGGAAGGTTAAATTCCGGCTGGTTTTTTAATTTTGGCCATTTCGGATAAATCAGTTTTATTTTCACAAAATCCCTCTTATTAATAAACTTTGAGGATTCAAGTGGTCGAGGGTTCAAGATAGATATCAATCACATCTATGCCTTGAGCCCTTGAATCCTTGACCCCTGGAACCCTTTCAGCTAAAACAATTTAAATCCGTTAAAGCTGACACCATCTCATCAAATACTGCTTTTTCTGATGCTGTAACAACATTTTCAAAATTCAAGTTTTTTTTGTTTAATACATTATCTTCTTTTTCCAAAACAAATGCTATGGCACAAGACTCTTCTGCTTTAACTGCTATCATTGTGGGAGTTTCTTTATCGGTTATGCTTTTTTTTGCAAAATACAACATAGAAGAAAATTTTCTATCGCTAAAAGACATATGAAGCAACGGGCCGGATAATCCAAAATGAATGGCAGCCTCTGCCATAGGAGTTGACGGCAGCGTATATATAAAAAGATTTCCTCTGGCAAGTATTCTCCCGCTCTCAATATAATCTTTATAGTAATTAATATTCGATTCAAGGCATCCTTGTTCATTGGTGCCCAAAACCCCTATATCACTTTTATCCGCATGTTTTTGGTCATAAGAATAGATTATACCTGCATCTTTTAATGCAAGTGCTACACTAAAGCATGTATTTTTTGATATAATATCAAATCTTTTAAAGTTTTTTACAGGGTATGAAAAAATTGATTCATTTTTAAAACAAGCATACAAGGAATCAAACCCTTTATACGATTTTTTATGTTTTCCGATAGTATATCCGTATTCTTTATCGTCAAGCCAGCCTATGCCCGTTACAACAATCATGAAAATTCCTAATTTTTAAGAATAAGCGCAGAATTAACTCCGCCAAAACCCGAATTGATTGAAAGAGTATAATTACTTTTATAAGATTGAGAAGATGAAAAAACCCAGCCCATTGCTTCTTCATCTACATTATTTAAATTAACAGTTGGAGGTGTAATTTTTGTATTCAAAGACTCAAATGAAATTATTATTTCAAGAATACCCGCAGCACCAAGTGTATGACCTATTCCACCCTTAATCGAATAAACAGGCAGTTTAGGTTCACCAAAGATTTTTTTAATTGCTTTCATTTCCATAGAATCATTGTATACAGTGCCGGTTCCGTGTGCCGATACGGACCCGATTTCATTTTCAGATATTCCGGCAGATTGTAATGAATTAGAAATAGCTTGGCAAAGGCCGCTTCCGTCTCTTGAAGGGCCGGTTATATGGTTTGCATCATTTGACAAACCCCAACCTGCAACCTCACCCAGTACTTTCACATTATTTTTAACAGACCTTTCTTCACTCATAAGAAGCACATAACCGGCTGCTTCGCCAAGACTTAAACCCCGTCTGTTTTCATCAAAAGGTTTTGCCTTGTCAGGATCAAGGGCCATCAGAGAAGAAAAACCGGCAGTAACAAATTCGGAAACACAATCACAGCCTATAACTAAAACACTATCATAATCATTGTTTCTAATCAATGAAGCAGCCCTTGATACTGCAATGCTTGATGAAGCACATGCCGATGATACAACCGTTCCTTTGCCACAGGTTCCGGCAAGCCTCATTATCTTATCAAGCAAATAATCCGGCAGGCTTTCTTTTGCGCTTTGTTCTTCGCCCAAAACAAAGCGTTGCAGATATTCAATCTCACCATTTGTTGTAGCAAGAATAACAAAAGTATCATCAGGAATTTTTACCGTGTCCTTTGCAAGAAGCGGTCTTATCATCTGCATGACAAGAGACTCTTCCTGTCTTATTTTAAGGCCCTCAATAATTCCGGCATTACCGGTTTGCATATTTAATGTGGCAAAACGCTCGATTGGCCGGATTGCGGTTATACCTGAAAAAAGCCCATCCCAGCATTTATCGGTGCCCCAGCCATAAGATGTAACCATATCGTATGCAACCGCAACAGCTCTTGTCATTTAATCTCTCCTGCCATCCATCTTTTGCGGCATCTTTCAAGAAGTTCGGGGGATGCTATAATAACTTCACCGCTTAAAGCATCTGTAAACATCTGTATAGTATAACCTGTTGCAGCAATACTTTTATCTTTTTTTGTAATTATAAATTCGGTATTAAGTCTTGCGCCTTCATTCCAGATAAGAGAAGCAGTAACACTAAATTCTTCATCTAACATCAGCGAAAGATAATAATCTATATGAAGCTGTATTATCGGAGCCCTTAAATTTGAATCATAGAAATCTTTATAAGTAAGATTGCATTTTCTTCCAAGCGCAGCAGATGCTTCTTCAAAAAACTCTGGATACCTCCCATGCCATGAAATTCCCATAACATCGGCTTCGCTGAATCCGACACGTCTTGTTATACTTGTCAAAACAGGATCTGGAACACCTTTAACACGTTCGAAATAACCGTTTTTTCTTCTGCGCAATAATGTGCGATCTTTATTTGTATTCATATTAAACCAATGACACTTTCAATTGTATTTCTGCTACCTTTGTATCACCGCTTGTAACAGATGCCTTTATCTTTGATTCTTTTACTTCTTCATTAATTTTTGTGGATACAATTATAATTTCCTGATTTACAGTTACCGAAGCAACAAATTTTGCCAGCAAAATCTCTGTTAAGCAAATTTTTTTTCCATGATATTTTTCAAGCATTGCAATTACCGACTGAATTTTACAAACACCCGGCAAAATAGGCCTGTCCGGAAAATGACCTTTAAATCCTGTAAATTCAGGCAAAAAAATAAATCGGGCTGTTATACCACCTTTACTTTCCGTAAGCTCAAACATGGATTCATTTATCTGTTGCATCAGGATATTCATTGCCTGACCTCTTTTAGCCTTAATATCAACCTATAATCATATTTGTAATTATTAAGGATTATTCCGGATGGATGTATTTTGCCACATTTATTCTTATATTCATAATAATTAACACACCATATGACATCATCTTTAACAAGGTATCTTTTTTTAACAAGAAAATTGTTTTGCCCTGCAAAAACATATTCAGTAGTTAAATCAGCATCTTTTTGGCTAAAAACAATTTCACATTTATTTTTATGTACTTTTGAGCCGTTTTCAGGCAGACGATCAAAAAATATTTTCCTTATATCATCTCCCACAGCTTCGGCGAAATTCCCTTTTTTGGTAAATTCTTCGATAGCAAATTTTAATATGTTTTTATCCTTTTCACCAACGAGTTCAAAAAGTTTGATTCCAACCGGGTTTATACCTGCTACCGTAAACACTTTATCTTTCGTATCAATATCCGAATATCCTATAAATGAAATGGACTGCCCCTTATATTCAAAAACGATAGTATTTATTATCTGAAATTTTTCAGGAAGCACCAGCGCAAAGTTTTCTATTACACTGTCAGGATCAACATTTTCCATCAAAACACAGGAAGTTTTATTAAAGGGAATATTGCTGCAACCAGCAAATAATAAAAAAATAATCCCTGTAATAGCAAAATATCTTAGCATTTAATACCTTTTTTTGTAAGCCAAAGCCTGTAAATACATGGTATTGCAATAACAGAGGAAAGAAATCCGACCAGAAGTCCTGTAAAAAGTATTGTCCCTATTGAAAATAACACAGGGTGTTTTGCAAAAAGCAGAACGCCGGTTCCTATCATACTTGTCAATGCAGCTAGAAACACCGCCGTCTCCGTACCTGTATTGTAGTTATGGCAACATTTATAAACCATAAATATTCCGTAGTCACTGCAAAGCCCGACAAGAATCATGATTGCAATCAAACATGGAGCATTCAAGCTTAAGCCGACTATGGGAAGAACACCCAAAGCTGCCGCCAGACCCATAAAAACCGGTACAAGCGCAAGGAAAGTCAGCTTAATATCTTTTAGTAATATCATCATCAAAATAGGAAGAAAAATTCCTGCAATTATAGATATATATATAATCTCATGTGAAATTACATCTGAAAGAGCTGTTGAAATTTGCTTTCTTGATACAATAAATGTATCCTGGTGTACTTTGCTTATTTTTGCAAATTCTGAAATATATGATTCTTCATCAGGAAAAAAAGTTAATACGTAAAAGCCTTTTTCATGTTTTAGAATAAACCTTTCTTTTATTTTTTTTAAAAATTCATTCTCATCAGTGTTTACTAAAACATCAGTACCATTATAAAGATTATCAAAAAAAGGATTAAAAGCATTGTCAGAAAAATTATAAGCCCTGCCCTCTTTTGCAAAAAGCTCTTTTAATTTTGTAACCTTTTCTTTGGTCCAGAATTTTTCCCAAAAAACGGCATTCTCGCTTCTTGTTTTTAAAGAAGGCCATATAGCAGCAAAACTTGAAATATTGTCATTTCCAAATTTATTAACAGCCTTTTTATATATAAGTTCTGTTACAAGAATTGCTTGTTCAGGATTTTTATTAAAAACAACCAGTATTGCAGGATCATCATTTTTTACCCATGCTTTTTTAAATGAATCTTCCGCTTTAAATATTTCAGGATTGCTTCCGTCAAATTGCTTTATATCGCTGTCAAACTGAATTTTGGATAAGAAAAAAACCATTATAAGTGCTAATAACACCCATATGAAAACCCATATTTTATCATTTATTTTGGCGGTGCTTTTTCTATCATCGGGTTTTGAAAATACTGCTAATCTGTTAAACAGGCCATGCATCTTAAATTCATTGTTTGTTTCAACAAAAGGCGGCAGAAAATAAAGTGAGCAAATCAGTGAAAAAATAATGCTGATTACAGAAAACACTGCAAGCTGACGGTATCCGGGAACATCCGAAAAATAAAAAGCTGCAAAAATACCTATTGTTGTTAAAGTTCCTGCGATTACCGGCTTTTTTACCTGTTTAACGGCATCAAATCTGTTGCTGCTGCATCTTATGGCAGTATAAACGTGTATTCCGTAATCAACTGAAATGCCGGCTATAGTTGCTCCCATGCCTATAATAAAATAAGATAATTTATCTAAAAAAAAGGAAGATAGGCTGACTGCAACCGCAACCGAAGCAAGGGGAATTAAAAAAACCAACCCGGCTTTTATATCACGGAAGAAAAACAAAAATACGAGAAAAAAAGCAACTGATGCAATTATCATTGTAAGCTGTATATCGCTTTTTATAACATCCTCATTGCTTATAGTATGAAGATGAGCAGAAATTATATCAGAAGAAATATGAGGGGGAAGTGCATCAAGTTTTTCATGAAGATAAGCTATAAGCTTTCGCGATCCGAAACCATCGCTAACCGCAACCGGGGTTTTTAGTATCATTAAAGCATGTCTTTTGTCCCGGCTTAATAAATGGCCGTTTTTTATTATTACTTCATAACCGGTTGAAGAAGAAAATTTTTGCAATTTTTTAAGCAACCCGTTTTTTATTCCGAAAGGATCGGATCTTACAAACAAAGTTGCAAACATGCCAGATGGAGAAATGATCTGCATGTAATTTTTTTTCAAAACCAAATTTATTCCATCCGTATTAATTAAAGAATCAATATTTAATAAAGTTTCTTTATCTGTAAGCTGGGGTGTGTATTTTAAAAATTCCAACATATCCTTAAAAGATTCGGTTTCCGAAACATTAAAAAACACCTCGGTAATTGAAGGAGGTTCTAAGGATAATGCAAGACGGTCAACTTCTTTTATAAGATCGGTTTCCGTTTTATTTACATCATTAAGCTTTAATGAAAGTACTATCTTTTCCGAAAATTCAGACTCTCTTAAAAAACGTATGCTTCTTATAATTTCAGTTTCTTCGGGAAGCATCGACTCCATATTGTTGTCAAAAGAAACAAAAAAAAATCCGGCTACAGATATTGCAATAACAAGAAAAAAGATTCCGGTTATAATTAACTTCTTTTTTTTATTGTTTATTTCGGATTTTATTTTTATATCATCCGGCAATGGGAATAAGCCTCCATGCGGCAGGTTCAATTTCAATATTTACATTTGTGTCAACAAACATGAGTGAGGTTGTATCACCGCTTTTTTCCTCAATAAAAATTTTCTGGATGTATTGTTCGTCTTTTCTGAAATCAACTGTTACGCTTTTAATAACATTGCCTGCAAAGGTTTCAGTCTTTGGAACAAACTTTAGTGATACGGGTTTATCGCAAACAAGGATAACATCATAATCTTTTACCAGCTGTGTGTAAGCGCCTGAAAACCATCCCCGCATCTGACCGATAACTGCTTCAAATGCCGGATTTTTTGACAGAGAAATCTTTTGAACCTTTTTTGTATCTTCATCCCACTGGCTGATAGTATTTTCGGACATAATCATAATATATTGCAAAGGCTCATTTACACGCCATGCCAGCCGATACGGTTTTTCGATATAAATCATTCCTTTTAATACAACTTTACTGTTAAAAACTGCCAGTTCTTTTTCCTGAATAAATGCGGTTTTTAAGGTTTTTATCTTTGCCATCTTTGTTTCAAGCCTTTGCAATACCTCATCTAAATCGGTTTTGTTATCAGCCATAGTATTTGTTTGCTCTGCCAATACTGATGCTGCAAATAAAATCATCAGCATTAAAAGAGTAAATATTCGTATCGTTTTAAACATTGCCTGTTCCTTTTATTCCTGATCCGTATTATGCCAGATCTTAATCTCTCCAAAAGCAAGTACTTCGTTATCTCTTTTAATAATCCCTTTTACTATGCCGAAACCACCAAACTTGGCATACTTAAAAACATAGATAGAAAGTCTATCTCCAACCTTTGCGTTAGAGTTTATAATAAGTTTTTTTCCTCCCAGAAGATAACCTTCCGGAGCAGAACCAGTTGCTTCCATATTTCTGAACCCATTGAGTGCGGCAATAGATTGTGCCATCATTTCAAAGTAAGCGACATTATCTATACTGCCGTCTTTTTCCGCAAAAGGCATCCCTTCTTTGATCAACACAGAACATTTTGCGCTGCGTTCCGCCAATTTGTCAATTGTATCAATAATTCGCATAGGAGGCATTTGCGGTATTATTCCATCAAGTTGCTGTGGAAGGGAGATAATGTCATATCTGCGTTCTTCATTTCTTTCACATAAAGGGTCTGGCGCAAGATAATCTCCTGTAATAAGATACGATCTGCCACGGCATCCATAACATATTTTGGCTTTTTCGCATATGCGACATGGCCCTTTTATTTTATTTTTGTAGTCTTTCAAATCGCATAATATTTCACTGTCTTTTATAATATCGCTTAGCTTTTGATAATGGATATTTCCCAAAGGTATTTTAAGCCCCGGACAGGGCAAAACATAACCGTAAGATGTAACAATGCATGAATATCTATGGCGCATACATAAAGCGGGAGTACTTTTTTCTGAATATGCATTACAAAAACACTGTTCATCCAAGATAGTAGCATCAATACCAAGACTTTTTGCAAAAGATAAAACATTTTGTATTTTGGGGAAGTATTTAACTCCTTTCCCTGAAACTACAATCACTTTTACCCCAAGAGCTTTTGCCTCATTGATTATATCGCAGATCTTTTCATCAGAAAGTTTATTTTCCGGCAATGAAACAGGATTAATAAAGGCTGTAGAAAACCCGAAATCAACCGGATCTCCCAAATATATTTCAAGAGCATAAAGATTGTTTGCCTTATCTTCATTCATATCCTTATTAAAGGAAAACAGGGAGTCGAATATCCGGCTGCATGATTCAGCCATCTTTTTTACTTTCCATTATTTTGATCTCATCTATCATTATCTGACGAACTCTGTTTTTTAATTTAAAAGGGCTGTAATTTTTATATTCATCATCAGTTATGGTTTTAAGCTTATGTATTTTTATGACCCCGGGTCTTAAAAGAAGGGTTCCTCTTGCCGGAATATTTTCATTTCCTGTAATGCATACGGGCACAATCGGATATCCTGATTTAAGCGCAACTCTGAACATTGAACTGTGAAACTGCCCAACCGAACCATCTTTAGAGCGGGTCCCTTCAGGAAAAGCAGCAATGGATACACCTTCGTTTAAAAGCTCAATAGTTTTTTTCTCAAAATCTTCAAACGGCATTTCTCTTACACTCAAATATCCGGCACTTTTTGCCATAAAGCCAAGTATCGGGATTTTAAAAGGCCAAATGTTTACTACCTGTATAACTTCTTTATATGGAAGATAAGCCATCAGAAAAGGATCAGAGGCTGATCTGTGATTACAGATAAAAATAAACGGCCCCGGATTGTTTGATGCATCAACATCCTTATAAAATATACGCACAAAAGGAAATGGAAGAACCTTGCATACTCCAATACCATACCAGGCAACAGCTCTGCGAAATTTTTTCATTGCTTTCCGATGGGAAATAAACAGAGCCTGAATTGCTACAATAAGAGAAAAAAGTGGAATCCCAAAAACAGAAAAAACGATAAAGAAAAAATAAAATAGTAAATTGAAAAAAAATAGTGTAAAAAAGTCTTTCATCTTAATTAATAGAGCATTTCTGTATCAATATTCTGCTTTTAATGTAAATATGAAATTATATATATCCTGAAGCGTTCTTATGGTCTGTATCCTCTCGTCGTTTCGTATTTTTACGCCGAATTTCTCCTGTAAAGCCACAACAAGATCTACCACATCCAAACTATCTAACCCTAGATCCTGGAATATATTCACTTCCGGTTTTAATAGTTCTTTTTCGATTTCAAACGATTCTTCAAAAACCTGATTTGTCAGTTTAATTATCTCTTGTTCTGTCATTTAATATCCCGTTATATTTTATAATTACTTCAATTTTTGGCATATTATTGAAGCATTGATTCCTCCGAAAGCAAAACAATTTTTAACTATTACATCAATCTTTCTTGTTAATTTTTCAGTTACATGGAAAATACCATCACATTCAGGGCTAACTGTTTCAAGATTTAATGTGGGATATATACATCCTTTTTCCATCATAATAAGTGATGCTATTAACTCAATTGAGCCGGATGCTCCCAGAGTATGCCCCATATATCCTTTAAGGCTGCTTACGGGAATATGATCTCCAAATACTTCTTTTATGGCTTCAGCTTCTTCCTTATCTCCATTTAGAGTAGCTGTTGCATGGGCGTTTATATAATCGACTTCACCGGCTTTAATTTTAGCTTCTTTTAGTGTTTGCTTAAAACAGGCTACCATTGAATCCTTGTTGGATTTACTTATATGTACTCCGCTTCCGCATGTATGATAGCCGGTAATTTCAGCATAAATTTTGGCATTTCTTTTTAATGCATGTTCATATTCTTCAACAAGAAGAATACCACTTCCTTCTCCGCAAACAAGACCATCTCTTTTTACATCAAAAGGACGGGGCGTTTTATGGGGTTCATTATTGTATCCGGCTGATGTAGCAAAAAGGATATCGAAAGAACCGGTAACGGTCGGGTGAAGATCTTCTGCTCCACCACATAATACTGCATCCTGTTTTCCGAGTCTTATAAGATCATAAGCAGCACCTATAGCCTGAAGAGCCGAAGCACATGCCGCCGATGTTGCAAGAACATAGCCTGTAATTCCCAGATACTGTGCTGTATTCATTGCAGCTGTATGGGAGATACATTGAAAAAACTTCATTGAAGAAAGTTTTGTAAGATCTTTATCGGGAATCATAATTTCAAAAGTATCATTAATACTTTCAGCACTTCCCATGGTAGACCCAATTATGCATCCCAGGCGACCTGATGAAAGCAGTTTACGGTCTATACCTGCATCCAAAAGAGCCTGTTCGGCAGCCTGAACCGAAAATATGCTCATTCTTCCCATTGATCTTCTGCTTGAACGTGGGATAGCCTTTTCATTTACCATCTTTGCAGGTGCCCCCACAAGACTTCTCAAGCCTATATATTTATCCCAACCATCCATGTAACGAACGCCGCTTTTTCCGGCCTCAATACCGCTGATCATGGCCTGTACATCAGTGCCCAATGGAGAAACAGCTCCTATACCGGTAATAACAACTCTTTTCAACTTTCAAGCCTTTTTTTAATAAAATCAATATATAAATCTTTTCCGACAACGCTGCGTCCTATTATAAAAGACGAAAGCATAGCACCTACAATTCCGGGAAGCACCGCACTTTGCCCGGCTGCATAAACATTTCGTATAGGAAGTTTTCCGAAAAGATTAAACTGCCCGATTTTCTGTTTTATTCCGTATGCAGAACCATCGGGCGAATTAAGATAATCCTTAAAGGTCAGCATTGATGCCGCATCTAATACCTTGAAAGAATCTTTATATTCCGGGTAAACCATAAATATTCTTTTCATTATGTTTTCAATGCGGTCTTTCTTATATTCCTGATATGCTTTAGGACGTTTGCCCAGTTTGGAATCTTTCCAGTCCCTGACATGCTCTGTAAAAGAAAGCTCAAGAGCAGAAACAACCATATGCTTTTTCCCGTTCACTGTTTCCTGATTCTTCAATATAACAAGAGCCGGATTGCCGGAATATAAGGGATCTATAATCCGATTCATATCAGTGGTTGAAAAAACCGATAGAATGGTAGGTTCAGAGTCTCTGTCCGTGGGAATGTAATTTTGTACTACTCCAAACAAAGCAAAAAAGCCGGCTGACGATTCAAAGGCATTCACCCTATTTATAAATGCTTTCGTAAGATGTTTTTTGGGAAGAACATCTAAAATTGCAGCGGGATGTATAGTAAAAACACATCGGTCTGCAATAATTTCTTCGCCGGTATTTAACACAAATCTTCCAGCAATATTGTTATTTACATCTGCACATTCTGAAATACAGCTTTCAGTACGTATATCAATATCATAATCGATAAACCGCTTTTTAAAAGCCCTGATAAAAGCATCCCCCCCGTCTTTTACCCTTGCAACAGATTCATAAAGCCCGAAACTTACCCTGCTGTGATTTGCAAAAGATATTTCCGAAGGTTTTACTCCATAGCACATACAGTATTTTGAAAGCAGTCCTTTAAGCCTGTTATTTTCCGTAAGCTTATTTAATACCTCCTCTAAGCTGATATAATCTTCATCAATCCAGTGGTGGGAAAGTGAAATATTTCGCAAGTCAAGCGACACTGTTTTGTTGCAGACTTTTAAAATCATATCGAAATATTGATCAATAGCCTTTTTCTCTCCCGGAAAATACTCTATCATTCTTGCTTTTTTTTCGTCATAGCCAAATGGAAAATCATAAACCGAATTGTCTTCTTCAAATATTAATCTGATTCCATCATCTTTGGTTATGAATATAGGCTGAATCTGATCTCTTATTCCAAGAACAGCAAGCATGTCAGACAGAATTCCGTTTTTATAAAATCCTCCCGTAAAGTGAAAGCCGGTATCAAGCGGTATTCCCTGTTTATAAAACCTGGCCATTGAACCGCCGATATTTTTGCTTTTTTCAAGAAGCAGTACTCGATGACCGTTCATCCCAAGCAAAAGTGCAAGGGTCATCCCGCTTATTCCGCTTCCAACAACAATATCGTCATATTTCTTCATTCAATATGTTTCCGTAAGTTTTATATTGCAAGGCCGCCATTAATACCTATAACCTGACCGTGAATATACATATTTTCTTCGGTGCATAAAAAATTTACTACTGATGCCACATCTTCTGGCTTCCCAAACCTGTTAATCGGAATAAGGGGCAGCAATTTATTTTTATCTAAAGATTCAACCATATCAGTTAAAATAAGTCCTGGGGCCACAGCATTGACAAAAATATTTCTTTTCCCGATTTCCCTTGCAAGCGCTTTAACAGCTCCTATTAATCCTGCTTTTGAAGCCGAGTAATTTACCTGGCCTGCCTGTCCGATTTGTCCTGAAGTTGATGAAACAACTATAATACGCCCTCTTTTTTCCCGCAGCATTGGAAAAAGCACTGTGTTTATAACATTATAAAACCCATCAAGATTTACAGAAAGGACGGAATCCCATTCTTCTTTTGTCATCCAGACCATCAGATTATCTCTTGATATTCCCGAATTGAACACAACTACATGGGGGGGATGTTCATCCGACTTTTTTTCAAGAGCGGCTTTTGTGGCATCATGGTCGGAAATATCAAATGCACTGATTTCGCATTTTTTACCTATAGTTTCTATCTCAGATTTTACCTTATTTGCCGCTTCATGATTGCTTTGATAGGTTAACCAGATATCAAACCCGGATTGCGCAAGACGAAGAGCAATTGCACGTCCAATTCCCCTGCTTCCACCTATAACAAGAGCTGTTTTCCCATTAGATTCTTTCATCTGCTAATACCATCCCTTAATACGCCAATCGCTATTGATCTTTGAAATATACAATAAATACAATTTGTACAGATTATTCATAGTAAGTATTTATTATATCCTGTAAAGCAGAGTTGCAATATGATTAAAAGTTTTATTTAATATAAGTTATTACAGAAATCGTCAATATAATAGTTCGGCTGTAAAAGCTGAAATGCCGGATACAATATTTACATTTCTTTATTATTTTAAAATGTTATAAATATAGCACAGTTATTATTAGGAAGGAATATTTACCGTAATGTGGTTTAGCTGGTTAATCAGTTCATTCAGATTTTATATCGTATCAAGAAATTATTTGCTTTAATGCTTATTTTAGCTATGATAAAAAAATGCTTATTTATTGACAACAATAAAATTGTTGATTAAAGTCGATATATTAGTTTATGGTGTTTTTTGTTAATTTGCCTCTTTCATTTTTGCCAAATAATATTTATTGGAACTATCAAAAGTGCAACACACAAACATATTAAAAAATATACCGATTTTTTCCTGCCTTGATGAGGATGAACTTTTTGAACTTACAAGAGTAGCAAACAAAAAGGTATTTCCTAAAAATTCTCTTTTGATTAATGAAGGTGACAAAACCGATTCTCTTTATATTATTACAAACGGCAAAGTAAAAGCAGTTATTACAGATGAAAACGGGAAAGAGGTTATACTTTCGATTTTCGGACCCGGAGAATATTTTGGTGAGCTAGCCTTCATAGATGGTGAAGATAGATCAGCCAGCATAATTACCAGGGAACCCACAGAAGTTTTGATCATATCAAGAGAAGGCATCAGAGATATTTTAGCTTCAAATCCAAATCTTGCATTTAATTTGCTGATCGGGGTTGTAACAAGGCTTCGCGAAGCTAATAAACAAATAGAAAGCCTTGCTCTTATGGATGTATACGGCCGTGTGGCAAGACTTCTTGTCCATCTTGCCAAACCCCTTGGCAAGAAACTATGTATTGAAGAAAAGCTTACTCACCAGGAAATTGCAAACATGACCGGCTCTTCAAGAGAAATGGTCAGCCGTATTTTTAAAGATCTTGTATATGGCGGATATATAATCGTAAAAAACAAGCAGATTACTTTAAATAAACAGCTTCCGTATTCCTGGTAATCATTCATATCCGGTATTTAATTCTTTTGATTCACGCCAATAATTAATCACTTTGCCAAAAGTTATAAAAAGTCCCCAAACCGTCATACCGGCGAAAGCCTGTATCCGGAACATATTGAGATCACTGGATTCCGGATCGGGTCCGGCATGACGAAACAGGCATTTTCCGACTTTTTACGGGATCATCACTTTTTACGAAATTGTCACTTTTTATTTTCACATCAATATTTATCATGATTGACACCTGCATTTTTCTCGTGTTACTAATTAAAAATTATTAAAATGCTAAAAGCTGCAAACTCTTTTATTGCTGCAAATTCAGGCAGTAATGGTTTTGAATAACTTACAGTTGTCACATCGGAGGTTATTTTAAAACCTCGTTGCTATAAGGTTGTTACTATGTCGCAATTCTCTGTTTTAATAAATCCAATTACTGCTCTTGGAAAATGGATAATATTCATAGTCCAGGAAATGGGGCGAATAGCAATTTTCTTTTTCAAGAGTTTTTATTTGATGTTTTCCCGCCCTTTTCAAATAAAAAAGATTCTTCAGCAAATACATTTTATCGGAGCAAAATCCGTATTTGTAATATGTCTTACAGGGGCTTTTACAGGTATGGTTCTTGGCCTGCAAGGTTATCATACACTAGTAAAATTCGGCTCATCAGGATTTCTAGGCGCAGTTGTTGCTCTTTCACTTATCAGGGAGCTTGGCCCGGTACTCGCAGCCATTATGGTTACAGGAAGAGCTGGCTCTGCGATAGCTGCAGAAGTTGGCATAATGCGTATATCGGAAGAAATTGATGCTCTTGATACAATGGACATCAATCCTCTGCGGTTTCTAGTAAGCCCCAAGCTGGCTGCTGCGCTGATAAGCATGCCGCTTCTTACTGCCCTTTTTGATGTTATCGGTATTATCGGCGGATATATTTCGGGTTCCCTTCTGCTCGGTGTAAGCGGCAGTATATACTTTGCGCGCATAGAAACAAGTGTTGTGATGGCGGATGTAACCGGAGGTTTTATCAAATCTTTAGTTTTTGCGGCTGTTATTGTAACAATATGCTGTTTTCAGGGTTATTATACACATACCAGAAGTGAAGGTTTCGGCGCAAAAGGCGTCAGCCTTTCTACTACTTCAGCTGTTGTAATTTCCTGTGTCATTATTCTTATAACTGATTATGCATTAACATCATTACTGCTGTAGGGTTTATGAAAGATCCTTTTATTCAATTCAAGAACGTTTATAAGAGCTTTGGTGAAAACCATGTTTTGACGGGTGCCGATCTCAGTATTTATAAAGGTGAAATCACAACCATTATAGGTAAAAGCGGAGGTGGGAAAAGCGTACTTTTAAAACATATAATAGGACTTCTTGAGCAGGATTCGGGGGCCATACTGTTTGAGGGTCGCCCTCTCTCGGATATGAAAAAAGCCGAAAAAAAAGCCTTAAAAAGAAAATGCAGTTATATGTTTCAGGGAACAGCTCTTTTTGACTCTTTAACCATATATGAAAATATAGCCCTTCCGCTTAAAGAAACAACCCGTTTATCCGATTCCGAAATAAACAAACGGGTAAAAGATAAAATGGATCAGCTGGATCTTAACGATATAGATGAAAAGTATCCTTCACAGCTTTCCGGAGGAATGAAAAAAAGAGTAGCTCTTGCAAGAGCTCTTGTAACAGATCCGGAAACTGTTTTATTCGATGAACCAACTACCGGGTTAGATCCTATCCGTAAAAAATCGGTACATGAGATGATATCGGATTATCAAAAGAAATTCGGGTTTACCGGAGTTGTGGTAAGTCATGACATACCTGATATTTTTCATATTTCACAACGGGTCGCAATGTTAAATGAAGGTCGCATACTTTTTGAGGGAAGCCCCGAAAATTTGGGTCAGTCCTCGGATCCTGCAGTTAAGGAATTTATCCAGGGACTTTATACCGGAAAATGATAATGGATGCATCCATAAGAAACAATAAAATATATTTAAGCTCTTGAGTTGGAGGAAATGTGAAGAGAAAATCAATAGAAACATCGGTTGGAATATTTTTTTTACTCGGACTCATATGTGTGGGATATCTTACAATCAAGCTTGGAAAAATGGAGTTGCTAAGTGACAACAATTATCCGGTCTACGCTAAATTCAACTCCGTTTCAGGACTTAAAAAAGGCTCCCAGGTTGAGATGGCAGGCGTCAAAATCGGCACCATTGATTCCATTTCTCTGAGTAAAAAAGATGCCAGAGCACTTGTTAAAATTAAAATAGCTAATGGGATTGTTTTAACAGATGATGTTATTGCTTCGATTAAAACATCCGGATTGATCGGAGATAAATATATCAAGATCTCTCCAGGTGGTTCCGATATAGTTCTTAAATCAGGTGATACCATTACCGAAACGGAATCAGCCGTTGATATTGAAGAGCTTATAAGCAAGTATGTTTTTGGCGGCGTTTAACAATAAGAGCCAATTTTAATAGGAGAAATGCGTGAAAAAAATAATAGTTTTTACAATATTAATGATTTTTACTTTTGTTACACTTTCATTTTCTTCCGGCTTAAGCCCTTTAGATTCGCTTAAAGGTCCTGTTGATGAAGGTTTAAGCCTGTTAAAAGATCCAAAATACAAAGATGAATCTCAAAAAAAAGCCCAGCGTGAAAAAATGTGGGAAATAATTCGCAAAGCCTTTGACTTTAGAGAGCTTGGGGGTCGGGCACTTGCAGTAAACTATAGAAAATTTTCTCCCCAGCAAAGAAAAGAATTCACCGAAGTTTTTGCAGAAGTCCTGGGCAATGCATATCTTGATAAGATTCAAACAGGATACAGCAATGAAAAAGTAGCATATATTGATCAGGAATTTGTGACAGATAACAAGGCGGTTGTGAAAACAAAAATAATACAGGAAAATAAAGAAATCGCAGTTGACTACAGCATGAAGCTTATCAATAATGAATGGAAAGCATATGATATCAAAATCGAGGGCGTAAGCCTGGTTCAAAATTACAGGTCTCAGTTCAATGAAATTTTGTCAAAGGAAACCCCGGATGAACTTATAAAACGGCTCAACAAAAAGCTTAAAGACCAGGAAAAGAGTTAAAAAA
Organism: Pseudomonadota bacterium; assembly: GCA_043825875.1. Lineage (GTDB taxonomy): Bacteria > Desulfobacterota > Desulfobacteria > Desulfobacterales > RPRI01 > RPRI01. The sequence goes on from JBDRRF010000079.1 coordinate 60,204, forward strand.
TATTATGAACAAATTACCAGCCATTATTGCTTTTACCGTGCTTTTTTTCTCTGCTAATTCTCTAATTGCATACGATCCAGATATCTGGTCATCTCCGGAATATGGCCACAAGACAATTTTAATTGCTTCCGAATCGGATAATTCCTATCAGGATTTTTTAGATGATGAGCCGGATTTTTTAAAAGAAGAACTCGAACGGCAAGAAGAGACCATAACTATTGCCGATCCTTTGTATTATTGGAATTTTTCCATGTATTATTTTAATGACAAAATGTATTTCTGGGCTTTAAAGCCAGCCTCAGAAGCTTACCGTGCTATAACTCCAGCTATTGTAAGAACCGGGGTAGATAACTTTTTTTATAATATTAAAATGCCCATTCGTTTTGTAAATTGTATCCTGCAGGGTAGAATAGTAATCGCAGGCCATGAGCTTTTAAGATTTATGATAAACAGTACCCAGGGAATTTTAGGTTTTGATGACCCTGCAAATGATTATACATGGCTAAAAGAAGGAAAGGAAGACCTGGGACGGACTTTTGCTGTGTATGGAATAGGCGACGGAATATATCTTGTCTGGCCTTTTTTCGGCCCTTCTACCCTTAAAGATTCTTTCGGTATGTTTGGAGATAGATTCTTAAACCCTGTTTCATATCTTGAACCAATTGAACTGTCACTTTGTGTTACAGGTTACCAAACCCTTAACAAAACATCTTTCAAGATTGGAGATTATGAAGCATTCAAAAAAGCTTCTCTTGATCCATATGAGGGTTTAAAAAACGCTTATATCCAGAATCGCAGGAAAAATATTAATGAATCTCCGCTGAATATGCTTTCCGAAGACTTGCTGGAATGGTAAAATAATTACTGGTTCCCTAACCCGTTCTGACCTCCACAGTCAGGGCACTGCCAGGTAATTCCATTACATGACATTCCCCAGAAATTTTCTTCCATGCAGACCTGGCATATGGTGAAACCACACCTGCACCTCCAGCAAAAAGGAGCTTCCTGTTTGCAGCAGTAACAATTGCTTTCTTTTGCCTTGCGGCGTTTTTCTCTGTATGTTAGTTTAGTCGGATTATTTGTCATAGTTATAAAAAATAGGGTTCAAGGTTTCCAGGGTTCGAGGGTTCAAGTGAGGATTCAGGTGATCAAATATACCTTTTTTTTTCGCTCGAACCCTTGACCACTCGAATCCTTGAACCCTTAAACTATTACAGCAACAGCGCCCTGTCAAGGTGCTTTGGAGCCTTATAAATGGTTGTTTCTGCCGAAATAAAAAACAAAGATTTAGATAAAACCCTTTTTCTTATAGATGGAAGCGCATACATCTATCGTGCTTACCATGCAATAAGAAATCTTTCCAATTCCAAAGGGCTTCCTACAAATGCAATTTTCGGTTTCGCCCGCATTTTAATCAAGCTTATAGAAGACTGGGCACCCAAATATGTTGTTATGGTTTTTGATGCCAAAGGCCCGACCTTCAGGCATGATCTTTATAAAGACTACAAAGCCACACGACCTCCCATGCCGGATGATTTGCAGATACAGATTCCCTATATAAAAGAAATCACAAAAGCTTTTAACCTGCCTGTTATAGAAATACAAGGTTATGAAGCTGATGATGTTATAGGCACTCTTGCACACCGGGCCGAAGACTCGGGTTTTTCATCTGTTATGGTAACAGGAGACAAAGACTTTCTACAGCTTGTAACCGATAAATCCATCATCTGGGATCCCATGAAAGACAAAGTAACCGATTTAAATTCCTTTAAGGAAGAATTCGGTCTTATGCCAAAACAGATGATCGATGTAATGGGGCTTTCGGGAGATACCTCAGATAATGTTCCAGGAGTTCCCGGAATCGGTCCCAAAACAGCTCTTGATCTGATAAAAAATTTCGGGAGCATGAAAAACCTTTATGATAATATTGATTCAATTACCAAAAAAAAGCAGCATGAAAACCTGATCCAATTTAAAGAACAAGCGGATTTAAGCAAAAAGCTTGTAGAAATAGACACAAACGCACCTGTTGATTTTGAGCAGGATGCTTTTTGTTATAAAAAGCCGGACAACCAAAAATTATCCGCGCTGTTTCAGGAACTGGAGTTTCGACAGCTTCAGCAGAGTTTCTCCGGCCATTCGGATCTTTCAGAAAAAAAGTACAGTATTATTGATGACATAAAATCACTTTCCGAACTAGTAGAAAGGCTTAAGACCGCAGACCATTTTGCCCTTGATACGGAAACAACATCTGAAAAACCATTGAAAGCAAAGCTTGTAGGAATATCTGTATCACTAAAAGCACACGAAGCATTTTATATCCCTCTGGCTCATGAATACGAAGGCGTGCCCAAACAGCTTGGCATGGATGAAACAATTAAAACGCTTAAAACTGTATTTGAAAATCCTGATATAAAGAAAATAGGCCAGAACATTAAATACGACTGGATAGTGCTCAGGCGTCACGGCATTGAGCTTGCCGGAGTATATTCCGATACAATGGTTGCATCTTATCTGATTAATCCCTCAAAGCGGGCGCACAATCTTGACCAGATAGCTCTTGATTTTCTCGGGCATAAAAAAATAACTTTTGAAGAAACGGTTGGAAAGAAAAAGCCTGAATCCGGCTTTGCTAACGTACCTTTGGAAAAGGCTGTCTCATATGCCTGTGAAGACGCTGATATCACTCTTATGGCTCACGAGGTGCTTTTACCAAAGCTAACCGAGATTGGCGTTAAAGACCTTTTTGAAAACGTTGAAATGCCTCTTATCCCTGTTCTTATGAAGATGGAAACAAATGGAATATGTGTGGACAGAAACAGGTTATTAGAACTTTCAAAGCATTTTAAACAGCAGTTAGAAGATCTTGAAGAAAATATTTATTCAACTGCCGGAATGACTTTTAATATCAAATCGCCACAGCAGCTTGGAGAAGTTCTTTTTGAAAAGCTTATGCTTCCGGTAAAGAAGAAAACGAAAAAAAAGACGGGTTATTCAACTGATGTGGATGTACTGACAGAACTTGCAGAAAAGCATGAACTCCCTGCGCTTGTATTAAGGCACAGAACGCTTTCCAAGCTTAAATCAACCTATACTGATGCACTGCTTGAAATTGCAGACCCAAAAACAGACAGAATACACACCTCATTCAACCAGACAGTAACAGCTACCGGAAGGCTTAGCAGTTCAAATCCCAATCTTCAGAATATTCCTATAAAAACCGATGAGGGAAGAGAGATAAGAAGCGCTTTTGTCCCACAAAATGGCTGGAGTCTTATTTCAGCCGATTACTCCCAGATAGAGCTTCGCCTTCTTGCCCATTGCGCGGAAGATGAAATACTGATCAAAGCTTTTTTAGAAGATGAAGATATTCATACAAGAACAGCTATAGAAATATTCCAGATTTTCCCGGATTTTATAACACCTGAGTTAAGAAATCAGGCAAAGACAATAAATTTCAGCATTATATACGGGATAAGCGCTTTCAGCCTTGCAAAGGATCTTGGTATCAGCCATAAAATGGCCCAAACGTATATTGATAATTATTTTGCGGGATACAAAGGAGTAAGCAAATTTATCGAAAAAACCATTAATGACGCGCATGAAAATAAAAAAACCTCTACACTTTTGGGGCGCATAAGACTTCTTCACGATATAGATAGCTCCAACAAAATTGTAAAAGCAGCGGCAGAGCGCATCGCGGTTAATACTCCTATACAGGGCACAGCCGCTGATCTGATAAAGATTGCTATGATAAATATAGATAAAGCTTTTACACAAAAAAATCTTAAAAGCGCAATGCTTCTTTCCGTTCACGATGAGCTTGTTTTTGAAGTACCACCGGAAGAACTTGATATGGTCACTGAACTTGTTAGAGATATAATGGAAAATGTCTGGACTCTTAAAGTTCCGCTTAAAGTAAATATTTCATCAGGTATAAACTGGGCAAAAGCGCACTAGAAACAGGATCACATAAAAAAGTTGGTGATCCTATAAGGGTTCAAGGGGTCAAGGATTCCAGGATTCAAGTGGAGTAAGGAAAACTTACAAATACTATAAAGAGGTATTAGTAAAGTTGAAATGAGACTTTTTTATATTGAACAATCAGAGCTTGCAGGAACAAATCCCTCAATAAGAGGTGTTGATGCAAGACATATTATAAATGTACTTCGATTAAAACCCGGAGACAGTATAGAGCTTTTTGATGAATCAGGTATAAAATATGAAGCAAAGATTGTTGCTGTCTCTTCTGCAAAAGTTGATGTAAATATTGTAGGACAAAGCAATCATGTTGTTGAATCGTTTCTTGAGATAGTTGTCGCCCAATCCTTTCTTAAAGAAGGCAAAATGGATAATCTTATCCGGCAACTCACAGAACTTGGCATTACAAAATGGATACCATTCATATCGGAACGTTCAGTTTCAAGACCGGATGACAAACGCCTGCTTAATCGTACAAAACGATGGGAAGCCATAGCAAAAGAAGCAACCAAGCAGTGTAAACGGGCCAAAAGCCCCAAAATAGGAAAAACTGTTTCCTTTAAAGAAATTTTAGAATCAAAACCAGAATTTGATCTTAAAATAATATTCTGGGAAAATGAAAAAAACCTTCTTGGGATAAAAGACCTTGGTGGCAAACATGGGGTTATAAACAAAATCCTTGTAATGCTTGGGCCTGAAGGGGGTTTTACAACAAGTGAAGTCGAAAAAGCAAAAGAAAGCGGTTTTTTAACAGCCGGTCTTGGCCCCCGAATCTTAAGAGCTGAAACCGCTAGCCTATCAGCATGCACCCTTATTCAGTTTCTTTTTGGAGATATTGGGCAAAAAATCCTTGACAAGAATGCAGGCATAAAATAGATAAGACTTCTGTTTTTAGTACGCCGAGGTAGCTCAGTCGGTAGAGCAGCGGACTGAAAATCCGCGTGTCGACGGTTCAATTCCGCCCCTCGGCACCAATAAAATCAAGCCTTTAAAGCTTATTTGCTTTAAAGGCTTTTTCATTTTAAGGTATTTATGCAAGGCCTTTGCAAGGATTAAAACCATCGTAAAAAAGTTTCTCTTCTGCATTAAAAAAGGCGGATAGTCTCTTACCCGCCTTTTTTATCACTACTGGTTTTATTCCTTGACAAGAATTCCTTTAATTAAATATAATATTTATCAAATAAAGGAAGGTTAACCATGAACGAAAAAGAAAAAAACATGAATGAGGCTGCTTTTTCGGTCAATATTTTAATCAAAAAAAATGATGATTTATTTGTTGCTCATTGCCTTGAATTGGATATTGTTGCAACCGGGAAAACCATAGCTGAGGTGCAAAGCGAAATAATTTCTTTAATCTCTGCACAAATAGAATACGCTTTCACCAATAACAACCTTGAACATCTATATCATCCTGCTCCACCTGAAGTATGGAATGAATTCTTTTCCTGCAAAAAACAGATTGAAAGCAAATACAAAATTAAACCCGGATCTTTAGAGTCAGATAAAAAACATAATATCCTTCCGCCATGGCTAATTGCAAAAACATGTCAATCCGGGTCCTCCTGTAATGCCTAAGCGCCCTTATACAATTAGGGAACTTCTAAAAAAACTTAAAACATATGGCATTGTAATAATGCCATCAAAACGCGGTAAGGGCTCCGAAGTTATACTATTAAAACCAAACAAACCCGGTTCTAAACAAGGACCGCAAATTCCAATTAAAAATCATGGCCCTTCAACAGAAATACACTACCCTGTTATCCTGATTGGGGGCATATTTTGACACTTTTACATACTGTGAAAATCGGTGTTTAAAAAACCTCTTGATTTGATTTAAGTAAAGTGTTACCGGGATTTAAGCATTGTTGATCATTACATAATTTTAAAAATTGAGCCCAGTAATCGGGCAAAAGGAAGGATTTCGCAAAGGTCTCAATTTATTATCCCAGTTTAGTAATGCATGTAACCGACAGTGCGGAGCTATGAATTCTTTAAAAGTCAAGCGGACTTTTGGCTTCTTTCAGGGTTGTACTTTTGATGGTATGTGTATAAATCATAGTGGTTCTGACATCACTATGCCCCAGTAATTCCTGAATGGTCCTTATATCATAGTTTGCCTGCAATAAATGACTGGCAAAGCTGTGGCGAAAGGTATGAGCAGTGGCACGTTTTGTAATCCTTGATTTGTCTACCGCCTTTTTTATGGTTTTTTGAACAAGGCTTTCATGCAAATGATAACGTCGGTACTCCCCGCTTTTCTTTTCATAAGTTAATTGCATTGCCGGAAAAAACCACTGCCATATAAAATCCTTTGCTGCATTTTTATATTTTAACTCTAATGCATTTACCAGAAATACTCCGGCATATTTTCTTTCAATGTCCCGTTTATGCAAATCTTTCAATGTCTCAAGATGATTTTTAAGTTCAGAAATGATTTTTTCGGGAAGCGGGACTGTTCTATCCTTTTGGCCTTTACCGTCATGAACTGTTAATATCCCTGCATCAAAATTCATACAATGCACACGAAGACCCAGGCATTCAAAAAGTCGAAGTCCGCACCCATAAAGCAATTTCACAACAAGATCAAAGGGAGGTTCCAATAATTTCAGGATATCATCAATCTCTTCACGAGATAGGACTACAGGGATATATGGTTTCCTTTTTGCTCTTACAACCCCGTCGAGTTTCCCGAATTCCCTGCGTAGAATATGCCGATAAAAAAATAACAGCGAATTAAAAGCCTGGTTCTGAGTGGAAGAAGCTACTTTTCGCTTCACAGCCAAAGAGGTTAAGAATTCTTTAACATCGTCTGCTGAAAGCAATTCCGGGTTCTTGCTTTTTGTAAAAGTCTGGAATTTTCGAACCCATCCTTTATATGTCCTGAGAGTTTTAGGAGAATAATGCCTTACACTTATTTCATTCTCCAGGCCTGTGTATTCCTTTACCCATGAAGCACCGGTTGCTTGAACAGCGTACTTCTTATTTACCGGTTTGCTGACGGTTTTTAATGAACCGTTAAAAGTTGGTGATTCCGTAATAACTCCCGAAACCGTCATGCCGGACTCGATCTGGCATCCAGAATTGTTTATAATTTCAGAATGCTGGCTTTCGCTGGTATGATGGGGCAAACTATTATCCTGCTTTGCGGGTCCATTAACAGCCTCACGAACAGAAAAAGCTTTGTGGCTTTTAGAAGGAATATATTCCCGATAATTTACAGATTGGGTTACGATTTCCTTGTCTGTGAGACCTTTCATCTCAATTACTTCATAATACAGATTTACTGCAATTATTGCTTGATCTTGCTGCTCTTTAGTCTGTTTTTTTTCTTGCAGTTTACGGACAAACAGTAACAATTTATCTTTATTCGCTGGTGGGTGGCTATACTTGCCGCAAAAGTCCAAATAATAGCGCAGCCATTTTTTGTAAGCCACTTGTAAATTATTTGGGATTTTTCTTTTTATTAAAATAGCTTCAAATTGTTCCAGTATTTGGGAAGGGATAGCAAGCATATAATCTCCTTCTTCCAGATAGTTTGATAAATAATATGATATCTGGAAAGTTAAAAAATATATTATTGCAAATTTCTTGTCAATAGATTATATGTAGTTCAAATTTAAATCAAAATAACCCTTGGTCATTTTGTAATTTAACTTAAACATTATAGATTTTTTTCTAAAACTTTGTGTTGATCATACGAAATTACAAGATCACCGGATCTGGTGAATAACTTGTTAGGTGTCCCCCACACAAAGACGAAAGGATATTATTATGGGTTTCTTTAAAAAAATTTTTGGTAAAGAAAACGCTTCACGATCATCAAATTCTGATAAAAATGATAAAGAAAGACAAAGTGAAAAGCGAATCACATTACCGGATGTACTTGCTAAAAAAGGTGATATGAACATTAGAGATGTAATTAAATCCTGTTCATCAAATGAATTACAAAAAATTATCAATGAATTACCTATTGAATCCCTCATATTAGATTCAACCGCATGTTCAGACGTTAGGCTGAATGACAGGTTGTTTCAAATTTGTATTCAATTTTCATCAGTTCTTGCGAATTATGATAGTATTAGAAATGAAAATCCTGATTTTAAGTTGCCTGTAGACTTACCTGCTTTTGAATTATCAAAAAATTTAATCCCAAGATTTGTAGAACAAATAAAGGCTCAAAATACTTCTGATATTTTCCCCGCAGCTGGTCAAGAAATATTCATTTTTGCACAAGACCTGATTAAAGGAGGGTGGAATCATGAGGCATTCGATTGTCTTTCAGTATGCGAGAACATCCCAGGTTTAAATAAAAATGAAGTTGTATTTTGGTCATGGGCATCTCTCCATAACATTGCCACTAAAACTAAGGTTCGTAAAATTATCAAACGTGCTTTGGAAGCTTCGAAAAAAATACCTGCTGGCCGTCGTGAAGAAGTTGCAAAGGCTATAGAGTGGGAACGTAAACAATTATTTGGCTAACAAAAAACAGCTGACGCAAAAAGCCGCACCGCTAATTTTGACGTAGAAGGAGGAAACTATTATGGGTTTTTGGGGAAAAATATTTGGTAATAAAAATAATAACGATATAAAAATCGTCAAAAATGGAACTCATCACAACTGGTATTTTTCAGAGGATAAAAAACGTGGATTGAACCAAATTGTCTTAAATCTCGATGGTCGTTCAGCAACCAAATCGCAATTTGGTAATTTGATTCTTAATCGTAATAAGTATGGTCCACTTTTTAGTGACCTTGCTGTTGGCTTTTTTGACCTTGATACAAATCCCGGCCCTTTTTTATTGGTTAAAAATTCTAGATATGCCAAAGAACTTGCAAATGAGTCTATTACCATTGCATTTACATTTTGTCACATGCCATCGGGTCCACTATTCGCAATTTTCATGTATCCAAATTCAAAACAAGAAAGACTTCCTCCAGGAGCTTGCTTTACTGACCAAGTTTACAATATTAATGATTTTAAAGATCTAATTACAGGGTCATTTAAGAAAGATAAAATGACTATTGTTTTTGCACAGGGTGGTGGCATGGCTGGTATAGATTGCCTTTTTGATGTGGAATATATTTTTAACAATTCACTTCATGAAAAATTTATAGAACAATGGTCTAAACTTATTGAACACGGAAAGTCTGTACGTTCAATTTCTTTTGAAGCAAGTAGAGAAGAACTTTATGCCCGAACTCCAACCAATGAATCTCCAATTCTTAGGTTAAAATAATGAGCGAGTAGCCCAAGAACACCTAACCAGGCTAATTCAGCCGACGCAAAAAGCCGCGCGGCTGATTAGCGGCGTTCGGCAGGAGGCACTATTCTATTTGGGATTTTTCAGTCAAAAGCCATGTTCGAAGAACTTGAAACATTGAAAAAGAGCTATGACCAAATTAAAGAAAGCAAAATGGAATGCCTATTATGTATTAGTAGACATTATAAGTTGAACCTGAATTGAGAAAGGAGAAACATGAGAAAAACAATGGTGGTTTACATGTTGATTTGTTGTTTGGCGGTTTTAGTTAGCTGTCGACATCAAGGTGCATATGTCCCATACACTCCAGACCCGCAAGAGACATGGAGTTACAGTTCAATAACAAGCCCAGTAGTCACTAATGATTACACCATATCTATTGTGCCTGAATATTGGGGGAGTTACCGCAGAAATTTCGGATGGCAATGTTTTGCGCTTTCCGTAGAAAATAAGACGGATAAAAATATCGAAATTGTGTGGGACAAAACCCTTTTTGTAACAAAAGGTTCAACGAGTGGCAGATTTATGTTTGATGGCGTGATTTACAAAGATCGCAACAATCCAAAACCCAACGATATTGTATTTGGAAATACCACACTTACCAAGTTAATTTTACCCAATAACCTCTTGGAATATATTAGGGGGTCTTCGATGGGGTGGCTTCATAATATAATACCACAAGGTGAAACTGGTATATATATTACCATTAAGATAGATGAAAAAGAAATTGGCGAAAAAGTGATAGTTAATATAAGTAAGGAATAAAGTAAGTTGCTTACAACCAGACAGTTTGGGAAGAAGCGGGACGTTCCAATGAACAACAAGGCAGAAAGCGCCGAACAATTTAATACACACTGACCCCAAGGAGCTATTTTTTCGGCTGTCATTTCGGCTGTAGTTACCATAGTTTCCTGTGTTGTAGTTTTGTGTTTCCTTGGGGCAGGTGATCATGGCGTTAGCTTACGAATGAAAATGAAAACCAGACATCAAAAAAAATAGAGTTTTTTGAAGGCAGGCAAAAAAACCCTAAAAAGGAGATTCTTATGGCGGATAAAATGAAAGTTGAAACAGGTAGCAATGCTTTTATTATGGAGGCCAGTGATGATACTATGCTTCTTGGCCTGAAGCTTCCGAAATGTCCTCACCCGAAAGGTACAATGATTAAAGTTTCTCTTGCTCCCGAAGGAGCAAAAGATGATGGCTCTCTAAAAGGAATATGTTGCGATGGCCTTTGTTGGAGCAACTGATTAAATAAACATAAACTAAAAAATTTTGCCTGCCTTCAAAAAACTCGATATATGGAGTAGAGACTATGAAGTCTTCAATGTTTAATCTCGTTTTTGATCATCAAGGAAGCATCTATTGCTTCAACACTGCTAGCGGTGCTCTTCTTCCAATCTCTGGAGAAACAAAAAAAATAATTAAGGGGAAAAAAATACATACCGATCAATTGAGCGTTAATTATCCTGATTTAGTGAAAGGTCGATTTTTTGTTCCACCAGAAACGGATGAAATAAAAAAACTCCGATTTAAATATGAATCCCAACGTTTTAATACTTCTATCTTAGCACTAACAGTTTGCCCTACTCTTTCATGCAATTTTGCTTGCCCTTACTGCTTCGAATCGCCCAGTATTCAGCAAGGATACATGAGTGAAGAAACTATCAATTGTTTAATACAGTTCTTGGAGGCACACTTGCCGTCAAAAAAATCTTTACTGTTAACTTGGTTTGGAGGTGAGCCTTTATTAGGGCTGTCTATAATTGATAGGCTATCAAAAACAATTATTGAACTTTGTGAAAAAAATGAAGTTGAATACAGTTCCTCTATAATCACGAATGGTTATCTTCTTAACCGTGAAAATGCCGAAACTCTTCTTGCCAATCAAATAACGAGAGTTCAAGTAACCATTGATGGAACAGAAAATGTTCATAATGCAACTCGCTCCCTTAAAAACGGAAAAGGAACATTTAACCGCATTATTACTAACGTTCTTTGTTGTAAAGATATTTTAGATGTTGCTATCAGAATAAATTTACACAATAAAAATGCCTATGATATGGATAAGCTCATTGCATATTTAGCGGAAAAGGGCTTAGCGAATCAGGCATATGTGGATCGAGTAACAGATGAGGCACATTCTAACAGATGCTTGAGTTGTGATGACTTTACTTCATTATCGATAGATGACTTTTCAAAATATGAAACAAGAGCGTTAAATGTATTTGCAAACCAAAGAATACTTGACAGGAAGTTAAAGCCTAAACCAACTTTTTGTGCGGCCACAACTCTATCAATGTTTGTATTAGATCCAGCCGGCAATATTTTTAAATGTTGGCACAGTGTAGGCAATATTCATGAGTCCATAGGCAATATACACCAAGAGTCAATTGAATTGAATGAGAACCATATAGACTGGCTCTCCTATCTGCCTTATGACGATGATAAATGTTGTAGTTGTATTTGTCTACCTATTTGTCAGGGCGGTTGCATTTATCAAAAAATATTAGGTGTAAAAGTATTTGGAGAATGTGATTCTATTCGAAGCAACCTGGTTGATACATTACGGATTGTAATTGATAATGATTTGAATTCTACAAAGCTATCTCATGATAATGTGGTGACTTGTTAATCCGCTGTTTTGTATTGTACCAATCTGAGATAATTGAAAAAGCTAACCAATAAATCCAGCGGACGCAAAAAGCCGCGCCGCTGATTTAATCGTTATAGCCAAGAGGAGGAAAGAATGAAGAGAATCGGAATACTCGTCTTATTACTTTTGATCATTCTGAGTGGTTGCTCAACGCGGTCAATCTCTAATTCAGGATACAGCCCTGAAAGCTACTACCGCCCCCAAGCCGATAATCCGTTGTACAAGGGTGAGTTGAGTGAATTCGACGGGGCAGTTTGGGGACGCCCTTTACATTTATAGTTGACAACCTAAATATTTTATATTAAAAAGATAACATGCCAAGAAAAGCAAGAGTAGATGCGCCGGGAGCCCTTCATCATATCATTGTGCGGGGAATCGAGCGGGCCAAAATATTCAGGGCCGATTCCGATCGTGATGATTTTTTGAACCGGTTTGGAAAACTTATAACCGAAACAAAAAGCCTTTGTTTTGCATGGGCTTTATTATCAAATCATTTTCATTTGCTGGTAAAAACCGGTAGTGTTCCGGTGTCAACTTTGATGAGGCGGCTGCTTACCGGATATGCGGTTTCATTTAACCGGCGGCATAATCGATCAGGGCATCTATTTCAGAACCGCTATAAATCCATTTTATGCCAGGAGGATGCTTATCTGCTTGAGCTGGTTCGTTACATTCATCTAAATCCCATCAGGGCAAAGCTTGTTGAAAATATGGAGGCTTTGGATCATTATATTTATTCCGGGCATAGTAATATCATGGGTAAGATTAAAAGACCATGGCAGGATATAACTGATGTTTTAGAATTGTTCGGGAACAAAACAGGAACAGCCCGCAGGCGTTATAAGGCATTTGTTGAAAAAGGTATTTCGGAAGGCACGCGTCCAGATTTGATAGGGGGAGGTTTGATAAGAAGCAGCGGAGGCTGGGAAGCAGTAAAAGCCATGCGCAAGGCGAAGCTATTCGAGAAATCCGATGAACGCATACTTGGAAACGGAGATTTTGTTGAGACAGTACTTGCTGAATCAAATGAGAATATGAAACGAAAATATCATTTAAGGTCTAAGGGATTTGATCTTGAAAATGTTGCAGTCAGAGTATCGGAACTTACAGGTATTGATAAATCGCAGATATTTCTTTCAGGAAAGGAGCAAAGCCGAGTTATTGCGCGCAGCATATTTTGTTATTTTGCTGTTCGGGAACTTGGGATAAGCATGTCAGAGCTTTCGAGGAAGATGGATCTTTCTTTATCAGGCGTGAGTTTATCGGTGAAACGTGGTGAGAAAATAGTTGATAAGACAGGTTATTGTCTCATTGAAAAATAAAAACTTTGGCTCTAAAGAGCGTTATTTTCACCCAAAAGACGCAAAAAATAAGATCAAGGGTTAAAATGCCAGGATTTTTTTCCGATTATGATTTTGTTGAAAATGCAATCGAACAGGAATACAGGAAGGCCGAAAAGAAAAAAGGGTTTATAAATCTTACCGTAAGCAACCCGACTCACGAAGGGCTGATCTTTCCTTTCGAAGTTTTAAGAAATGCCGCAATATCATATCTTTCAAAACGAAGATATGATCCTGATCCGAAAGGTCTGTATTTAGCACGCCAAGCTGTTTCAGATTATTACAAAAACCGCATACCTTATATTAAAATTCCAACTGATAATATTACTATTACAGCAAGCACAAGTGAATCATACGGTATTTTATTCTCTCTTCTTGCCGACCCCGGAGACAATATACTTGCACCGAAAATAACTTATCCTCTTTTTGAGCATCTGGCGGCCATTCATCATATCAAACTGCGTCCTTATGAGCTTGATGAAAATAACAACTGGCAAATCAATGAAAACAGCATACTTTCAGAATATGACTGCCGAACACGTGCAATCATAATTGTTTCACCGCATAATCCTACGGGAGCAGTTATAAAAGAATCCGTTTCGGTACTTAATCAACTTGGCCTTCCGGTAATATGTGACGAGGTTTTCGCCGAATTCCCATGTATGACTGTAAATATTCCACCATTCGGATCGTTGCATCCCGATCTTACGGTTTTTCATCTTAACGGAATTTCAAAGATGTTCGGACTTCCCGATTTAAAGCTCGGATGGATTGCATTAAGCGGACCTGCTTCAAAAGATTTTGAGAAAAGGCTTGATCTTTTAAACGATACTTATCTTGGAGCAAATTACATGATACAGTCAATGCTCCCATCTATTTTTTCAGATGGCTTGGCTTTTGTTAAACAAATGCAAAAACATATCCGCATTGGCATTGATCTTGCCGTTGAATTGCTTTCTATAAACCCCAATATAAGTGTAACCCGGCCGGATGGGGGATATTATTTGTTTCCTGAAATAAAAAACTGGAAAGATGAAGAAAAGCTTGTATTATACCTTTTAAAAAGCAAAAATGTTTTGGTTCATCCCGGTTATTTCTATGACTGTGATAAAAAAGTGCATATTATGATTTCCTGTTTAACGGAAATAAATAAGCTGGCCGAAGGAATTAAGCGTATTATTGCCGCAATTTGATTTTAGGGGTGGGTTAAATGATAGAAGAGTTTAAGAAGATTTATGACAACAGGCATGAGTATATCGGAGAATGGAAAGAAAAAAACCCTGATCGCAAGATAATGGGATATATCTGCACATCCATGCCTGAAGAGATAATCTATGCCGCCAATGTTTTGCCGATCAGAATACTTGGGGCACATGAATCCCAGAATTTAAGCCAACAGCATATGATGGGAATGTTTTGCCCTTTTTCCCGTGATGTTTTAGCTCAGGGCCTTTTGGGAAGGTACGACTATCTTGATGCCATAGGCATTACTCATACATGCCAACATATCTATCAGGCATATGAAAGCTGGGTTTTGCATAAAAATATAAAAAGCTTTTATATACCAACGCCAAACACTTCACAAACGCCACATGCCCTGCCCTATATGAGAGGCCAGCTAAAGATATTTTTGGAAAAGCTTGAAAGCTGGACCGGCAAAAAGATAAGCGAAAACGATTTAAGACATGGTATTAAAGTAGTTGATACAACCCGGCGTTTAATGAGACAAATATATGAAATGCGAAAGTCTGAAACACCACCCATATCAGGGCTTGAATCCATGCTTATGGTTGTTGCTGCTCAAATGTCAGACAAGGAAGAATTTAACAAAATACTAGAAAATGTTATAAAGGACGAACTCCCCGGCCGTAAAGCTAAGGAAAATCGGGGAATCAGGTTAATGCTGGTAGGCAGTGAACATGACGATGTGAAATTTATTGAAATGGTGGAAAATCTTGATGCCATTATAGTCATCGATGATCACTGTACCGGCAGCCGTTATTTCTGGAATACTACTGAACAAAAAGAAGATGCGCTAACCGATATAGCCAAACGATATATTAATAAACCGCCCTGCCCTACCAAGGATTTTCCTGCACGAAAACGTCCGGCTCATATTATCGATTTAGCCAGGAAATGGAACGTCGCAGGAGTAATAGAGATTCAGCAAAAATTCTGCGATCCCCATGAGCTTGATAAGGTTGCCGTTTCCAAGGCTTTGGAAGAAGCAGGTTTTCCAATATTGAACTTGGAAGCTGATGTTACAATGCCGGCAGGCCCTTTCAGAATAAGGGTTGAGGCTTTTTTAGAGATGCTTGGTTCCCAAGATTTATTTTAGAATATGGAGTACAAATATAATGGCAAAATATAAAACGGAACCTTTAAAGTGCTGGAATAAGGCAAAAGAGCTTAGAAAAGGGATTTACGATAATATAGCAAAAGCAAGGGATGAAGGCAAAATGATAATTGCCGGTGGTACCGAAAGCGCTATTTCACTGCCTGCCGGCTTTGATATGGAGTTTTTCGGCGGGGAACCGTATGTCGCCGGTTGCGCTTTCATGGGGAAAAATGATTCAAGCATATATATGAAGTATTTTGAGGCTGCCGAAGCAGCAAAATATCCAAGAGATCTTTGTGCTTACATGCGGCTTAGTGTCGGGTCATTAATTTGTAACAGCTATGCATTCGGAGGAACATATCCGAAACCTGCTTTTAATCTCCAAACCCATATATGTGATACCCAGGGGAAGTGGTATCAGACAATGAGCGAACTTGAAGGTGTGCCATATAATGCCTTAGACTTTATACCTTTTGAATGGGAAAGCGAAAATGAAAGCGAGGAGAGCAAAAATCTTAAACATAAATATCTGAAAGACCAGATGCTGGATATCATTGACTGGATGGAGGATGTAGGCGGAAAAAAATATGACGATGAAAAATTTATTAGTGCTCTAAATTATGAATGCGAATCGGCAAGCCTCTGGGCTCATTGCTGTATGTTAAACCGCAATATCCCGGCGGTTATGGATGAAAAGATGATGCATTCACTTTATGTTATAGCAACTCTTATGAGACATAAAAAAGCATCTGTGGATTTTTATAAGGAGCTGTTAGATGAGCTTAAAGACAGGGCAGAAAGAGGCATAGCTGCTTTTGCCAATGAACGGTTAAGATTATTACTAGACGGTATGCCACCCTGGCACTCTCTTGAAATATACCGTTATATGGAGGAATTCGGAGGGGTGAGCATAGGTTCTAATTTTTCATTCGGTGTTTCAGGAGGATGGGCCTATGACAGCAAGCAAGATACACGGGTTCCGGCAAAACCTCCTAAAGAAGCCGGAGTGGAATTGAAAACAAGAGAAGATGCATGCTCCTGGTATGCAAAGTGGCTGCTTGAAACCAATACTGTCTTGAGATCACTTAGATTTTCCGGCAATGGCAAAAACAAAAATATTCTTGATCTGGTAAAAAAATGGAATGCTGATGGAGTATTAATCCATCTTAACCGGGGTTGTGAAGGAACAGCAATGGGACAGATGGAAATGAGATATTTCTTAGCGGAAAACGACATCCCTGTAATGGCTTTTGAAGGCAATCATGCCGACATCCGCGAGTTTGATTTGCCACGGATAAAAACAACAATAAATACATTTATGGAAACACTTGAAATAAAAAAGCTCTAGAAATAGCGGGTTACTCCTATCAAAGCACCGATAGAATTCACACTCGTATTTCGCTCATCACTTCCTCCGTTGGAAACATGGTGAAACATGGCTTCAAAATCTATTGACCAGCTTTTTTCAAACAGATAGCAAACCCCTATACTACCCTGAGGATTATACTCTATATTATTGCCTATTAAAATCTGTGAGCGATCTTTGTATGCATCGTTATAAACAATCCCGCCTCCTATCTGGATGTAAGGGAATATACGGTCTGTGCTATAAGGAAGATTATATCTGAACAGGCAAGTTACACCGCTGATTATATTACCAGGGCCCTCAAATATAAAAGAATGGGTCAGCTCAAATATGAACTCCAGATCTCCATTAAGATTGAGTTTTTGCAAAGTCAGTTCCGGATTCAAACCCCAGATAAAGCGAAGGTCTGCCATGGCATAATTTATTTCCGGCCTGGAGCTTCTTTTATAAACCGGAGAGTATATGACTCCGGCAATAGTCTGAACCGAAAACCTGTCTTTAACAATTATATCGAACAAAATATTAGGGTTATTCTTATCTTCCCCACCGGTTTGGCCGTCAGACCGGGCAAAGCCATTTAAAGGCAGAAATAATAATAACAGATAAACAACTATTATTGCAAAAAATACTCTTCTCATGATCTTCTCTCTGCTTCCAATCCACATAATAACAAAACATTTTTTTATCCGCGCTACTGTTATAATAATTTTTTACAAAAGCAAAAAATTATTTATCTGTCTGCGTTAAAATTTTCCAGTAAGCTAACAGCTCATCTCTAGTTACTATTGCTGTTACATTATTAATATGCTCTCTTATGTTATCTATGCCACCTTCCTGCCGGTCAACAAGAATTACTGCTTTAACAACTTCCATACCTTCGGAACGTGCCCGTTCTATGGCTGTAACTGTTGACCCTCCTGTGGTGGCAACATCATCTATTATGGCAACTCTGCTCCCTTTTTTCAGATCACACTCTATCCATCGGATAATACCATGATCTTTTATGGCTTTTCTTATTGAAAAAGCATTAATCGGTTTTTCTTTCAATCCTGAGACAAAAGCTGTTGCAACGGCTATGGGATCTGCTCCAAAAGTAAGTCCTCCCACTCCGGCTATATTTGAATCTTTTATTGCATCAAATACCAGATTGCCGATTAAAAACATACCCCGCGGGTTAAGAGTAACAGGCTTGCAGTTAATATAAAAATTACTCATCTTTCCTGATGCAAGTTTAAACACCGGCTCTTTGGTGTATTGAAATGATTTACGGCACAAAAGGTCAATAAGCTCTTGTTTCATAATAAATAAAAATCCTCTAAAATGTTTAAAAGTTAGAGCCCCATGCAGAACATCCGCGCTGAAGCTTTATGTAAATACTTATTAAAATATCAATAAAATGTTGATTTTAATCTGTTCTTCAGGGTATAAAAAAGCCCCCGCCGAAACGGAAGAAGCTTTTATGGGGACTCGGCAGAGGCTTTGAGTAAGGAAAACTCTAATAAAGCATTCCTTCGGACTCGTTTGTTGTATAGCAATTAATTTTAATCAGGTCAATGAAAACTCTATTGTGTGAGATAGAAGGATTTAAGGCAAGTCTTAGCACTATGACTATGGAGCTTATTGAATGGGAAATGGAAACAATGAAAATTATTTAATAAGAATGTTCCATGTTTACAGGCGATATGGAAACAAGACAGCCCTTTTTGATATTAACCTGGATGTGAGAAAAAATGAATTCATATATGTAACCGGTCCAAGTGGCGCCGGAAAGACGACTCTTCTTAAACTTCTTTACCTTGGAGAGCCAATGTCTGAAGGACAGATTATCGTAGATGGTGTTAATCTGGCAAGGATAGCAAAAAATAAAATGCCGCTTCTTCGAAGAAAATTCGGAATAATATTTCAGGAGTTTAAATTAATACCAACAAAAACCGTATTTGAAAATATTGCTCTTGTTCTGGAAGCAGCTGGAAAACAAAACAGGTTTATACAAAAAAAAGTGGGGAGCATGCTTAGAGCTGTGGGCATGGAAGACAGGCAGAACTCTTTTCCCCTCAGTCTTTCGGGAGGAGAGCAACAACGTGTTGCAATAGCCCGAGCAATGGCGGGTGATCCAAAAATAATTCTTGCAGATGAGCCAACAGGAAGCCTTGACCCTGATTCTTCGGAACAGGTAATAGAACTTATTAAAGGATTTCATGCCCGTGGCTCAACGATAATTATCACGACTCACGATACCAAACTCATAAAAAAAACAGGCGGCAGGATGATACATTTAAAACAAGGCCGTTTGTGGTTACCATCAAATCAGCGCTGATATGAAACTTCTTTATTTTAAACATGCATTCAATGATATTGTAAAAAGCAGGTTCTTGCATATCGTTGCAATTATTACACTTGCTTTTTCGGTAATTATTACAAGTTCTATTATTCTTTTTTTCAAAAACACAACCGGCATATTTAATATATGGAAAAAAGGAGTAAAGGTAATGGTTTATCTTTCTCCGGAAACAGCCGATGAGGCTATACTTGAAATACAAAAGAAAATTTCAGGAATGTATGGCGTTAAGAATGCTATATTCATTCCAAAAGAAGAGGCTCTTAACATACTTAAGCAACAGATGAAAAGGCAACCTTCACTGCTTGAAAATCTCAAAGGTAATCCGCTTCCCAATGCATTTGAAATACATTTGATTGAATCTTCGGAAGTATGGGAAAAAATAGAAAGCCTTGTTGCTCATCTTGAATTGATACCACAGGTTGAAGAAGTTGAGTACGGACAAAAGTGGCTGGCCCGATTTGCCGGAATTATTAATATATTCACTTTGTCAGGATATACCCTTGGAATCCTTTTTTTTATTGCTTCAGTGTTCATAGTTGCAAACACGGTACGTCTTGTTCTTTATGCAAAACGCGATGAAATAGAAATTATGCGTCTTGTCGGAGCATCTGATAGCTTTATTAAAACTCCGCTTTATATTGAATGTATTATACAAGGAGCTGCAGGTGGAATTATCGGTCTTGTTCTGCTTTATATTATTTTTACGTCTTTTATCTCAAATGTTGGCCAGGGCATGACATCAGATCTTATAAATATAAGTTTTTTTTCTTTTAGTGCGTTATCAACAATTTTGATCTGTAGCATGTTTATAGGATGGCTCGGTTGTTTTCTGTCTTTAAAAAATTTTTTGAAAAATTAGAGAAGAACAAGGATATCAGAGGCCTGCGGTCAGGGATCAGCTCAAGAATTCAAATGCTTTTCTTTTTGGCTTTCGGTCTATGTTTCCTATAAAATAGTCTGGATTACGGTATGTTGTTTAATAGAGTATCGCTTATTAAAATTTCTGCTCTTTGTGCCGCAATATTTTTTCTTGTTTTTCTTGCAGGAGTAAACGGCGGTTCTGTTCCTAAGAAAACAGGATCTGAAGATAAGTCTTCTTTAAAGGATTCAAAAGCAAAATTATCCCAAGGCATAGGAAAACTGCAACAGAAGGCAATACTTATTGATAATCAAATCGAGCAAAGCAAAATTGAGATTGAAAGTATCGAAAAGAAAGAATCACTGGTTTTACACAACCTGAATGAACAGGATATTGCAATTGATAATATAAGAAAGAATATATCTTCCTTAAGAAAAGAACTCGAAGCTGCAAACAGACAAATAGTAAAAATCAAAGGGGTAATAGAAAATCTCGATAATGAAATTAAAGAATCGGAACGCTATATTTCAAAGCGTCTTGTTGCTCTTTATAAACTAAACCGGCTTGGCAGGATACATGTTCTTGCATCTGTGGATTCCATTTATGAAATTATTCAGCGTAAAATGTATTTTGAACGAATCCTTGACAGCGATAAAAAAGAGATTGATAAATTATTTGAAAACAGAGACAGATTATGTCAGTTGCAAATCAATTTAAATGAAAAAAATGCCAGTTATAAATCAGGGGAAAAGTCTCTTGAAGAAGAGATTGCAAAGATCTCTTTTGAAAGACAAAAACGTGCAAAGTTTCTTGATGAAATCCGAAGCAAAAAAACACTTGAGATAGCAGCAGTAAACGCTCTTGAGAAAGCTGCAAAACAACTTGATGATGCTATACAAAACTTAAGCGCAGAAAAGGACGGAACTGATTTTTTGCAAAATGCTTCCTTTAAGGACCCTGCATCATTTAAAGGGTTGATTAACCTGCCTGTCAAAGGTAAAATAGTCTCAAGTTTTGGCACTTACCATAATCATAAATATAATACCACCAATTTTAAGAGTGGTATTGATATTGAATCTGAAATAGGTGAGCCAATAAGATCGGTTATTCCGGGCAAAATAATATACTCCGGATGGTTTAAAGGATATGGAAACATGATTATAGTCGATCATGGCAAAAGTTTTTATACTGTATATGCACATCTTGAAGAAAGGTTTAAATCAAAAGGTGATGTGGTAGAAGCTGATGAAGTAATTGCATCAGCCGGTGACACCGGTTCTTTAGCCGGTTCCGGGCTTTATTTCGAAATCAGGCATCATGGGAAACCAATCAATCCTATAAAATGGTTTAAGAAGCAATAAAAGGAGAAAATATGGGCCAGAAAAAAAACAACCATATCAGACTTTGGGTTATGGTTATAATTGCTGTCGGTTTTTTAACCATAGGCGCAGGTTTTTACCGTAATCTTTCTGCAAATAATGAAGAAACTTATAAGGGATTGAAAATTTTCAGTGATGTTCTTGAAATAATAGAAAATGATTATGTTGATACTGTTGATACAAAAGAACTGGTTCAAAAGGCTATTCAAGGTATGATCAGAGGCCTTGATCCGCATTCCGCACTTCTTCCACCGGAAGCCCTGGAAGATTTGCAGATTGATTCCGAAGGAGAATTTCCCGGCATAGGTATTCATATAACACTTTTAAATGATCTTGTTACGGTTATTTCCCCAATTGAAGGAACACCTGCTTTTAAAGCCGGAATAAAAGCAAAGGATAAAATAATTAAAATAGATGGAGTTACTCCCAAAGATTTAAGGGATGCCGTAAGCAAAATGAGAGGCCCGAAAGGCACATCTGTTGTTGTAACTATATTTCGTGAAGGAGTTACAGACCCGATTGATTTTACCCTTGTGCGCGAAATAATTCCTGTAAAAAGCATCAAATCCATATCAATTAAACCCGGATATGGTTATATATGGATTACCAACTTTACAGGAAATACTACCGATGATTTTGTAAAAGCTCTTGATAAACTTGAGTCAGATTCTGTTCCCTTAAAAGGTCTTATACTTGACCTTCGTGATAATGGAGGCGGTCTTTTAAAACAGGCTTTAAAGATTTCCGATGTTTTTCTTGAAAAAGGAAAGATTTTATCAATTGAGGGAAGACATAAGAAGAATTCAAGAGTTTTTAAAGCTCATGCCAATAAGATAAAGCGTACTTACCCTATAATTATTCTTATTAATGGTGGAAGTGCAAGTGCTGCTGAAATTGTTGCCGGTGCATTACAGGATCATAAAAGGGCACTGTTATTAGGGACAACTTCATTCGGAAAAGGTTCTGTGCAGAGTGTTGAACCTTTAAGAGACGGCTATGCTCTCAAGCTGACAATAGCCAGATACTTCACCCCAAGCGGCCGATCTATACAAGCTAAAGGAATTGAGCCGGATGTAGTGCTACGGCATAAAACAATTGGTGATGAAAGCACTTATGATGATGGAGGCATGCTGAAAGAAAAGGATTTAAAAAACCATCTTAATGCAAATCCTGATGAAGATAAAATTGATGGAGAATCCGATTCGAAAATTATAAAAGATAAAGATCCGAAAATAAAAATGGATGAAGATAAAAAAGAGGGCACAAAGAAAAGAAAAATGCGCGACTTTGATTACAGACTTGGCCCACTTAGTATAGAAGGTCTCCAGTCCGATAATCAGGTGATGCATGCGCTTGAGATTTTATTAAGTTATGAAATATTCAAGGATAGATTGAATAATTAATGACAGTTTACTGCGGATTGAAAAATCTAAATAGAATAATACGGTTTATAGATACTGTACGGTGCATTGTTTTAAATTATGGCTAAAAGAAAAAAAGCGAAAAAGAAAAAAGCGGGATCGAAAAAAGCGAAAAACTTAAAATCTAATATTTTAAAAGCTTGTGCAGGTTTATTGGTTTTACTGCTTTTAGTGGTTGGGATCGGTTTTTTATATAATTACTATATTGCAAAAATTAAACCTATTCCTATTCCGGCAAAACAACAGACTCCTTTGAAAATAAAAATACAAAAGAAAAAAACCGTATCAAAACCGCCTGTTTTTGAGGTTTATCCAAAAGAAGATAAGACATATGCCAAAATTAAACCAAAAGAAATATTAATCCCTGACCACCATTTGCCTAATGTGGCAATAATCATTGATGATGTTGGATATCATCCTGATCTTGAAAATAAATTTCTGCATCTTGATGCTATCTTTACCTTTTCGGTGTTACCTTTCAGTCCGCACAAAAAAAGCATAATTAAAGCAGCACACAAAAAAGGAAGAGAAATAATGCTCCACCTTCCAATGGAGCCGAAAGAATATCCGGCAATTTCTCCAGGTCCCGGTGCTCTGCTTACAACCATGAATCCCGACCAGCTTATAAACCAGCTTAATAAAGATATTGATGATGTTCCTTTTATCAAAGGTGCAAATAATCATATGGGCTCAAAAATGACAGCCTCAGATACTCAGATGTATCAGATTGTATCGGTTCTTAAACAAAGGGGGCTTTATTTCATTGACAGCAGAACAGGGCCAAAAACTTATGGCAAAGAATCGGCAAAACTATTTAAAATATCTTTCGCAGAGAGGGATGTATTTATAGATCATAAACAGGACAAAGAATTTATAAGAAAACAGATCCATGAACTTATTGATATAGCCAACCGGCATGGCGAAGCTGTTGCAATAATACATCCGTATCCTGTAACATATGAGGTAATTTCAGAAATGCTTCCTTATATGAAGAAAAAAATAAACCTTGTACCTGCTTCAGCAATTGTTAAAGATTTAAGTTGAATTGAGTACAATCCAACAACTCCGGGAAAGACTTATGAATATAATTAAAACTGATCTTGAAGATGTTATTTTAATAGAACCACCTGTTTTTTCCGATAACAGAGGGTATTTTACAGAAGTATACAAGAAGAGCGTATATGACCCTCTTGGTATAGAAAGAAATTTCGTGCAGGATAACCTTTCCTGTTCTTCAAAAGATGTTTTAAGAGGTTTACACTATCAGATAAAACAAAAACAGGCAAAACTGGTTCAGGTTATTAAAGGGGAAATATTTGATGTTGCTGTTGATCTAAGGCCACATTCAAAAACCTTCGGCAAGTGGGAAGGTTTTATTCTTTCGGGCAAAAACAACCGCCGACTTTTTATACCTGAAGATTTCGCCCACGGCTTCTGCGTTTTAAGCGATACAGCTTATCTATTATACAAGTGCTCAAAGTATTATGCCCCTGGTGATGAAGGAGGTATAATTTGGTGCGATGATATATTAAATATAAAATGGCCTGTAAAAAACCCCATAATATCGGAAAAGGACAAACAACTTCCCTCCTTTTCTGAAGTTTTCGGTAAAATAAAATGAAAATACTTGTAATTGGATCACAAGGACAGCTGGGCTGGGATTTGTTAAAAGAAGCTAAAGCTTTCGGTTTTGAAGCTACAGGTTTTGATCTTCCGCAAATCGACATAAGGATCAAATCGGATGTAGAACAAATTATAAGCGATTTTAGTCCAACTATTGTTGTAAATGCCGCGGCTTATACAAATGTGGATAAAGCTGAAGAAGAAAGGGACGTCTGTTTTGCCGCAAACTGTTTTGGTCCGGAAAACATTGCTGCTGTTTGCAATAGTCTTTCAATTCCGCTGATTCATATTTCAACCGATTATGTTTTTGATGGAAGCGCAAATACTCCTTACACTGAAACAGATAAAATATCCCCGATAAATGTATATGGTAAAAGCAAGGCAGAAGGCGAAATTTTGGTAAGAAATATTATAGAAAAGCATATAATAATAAGAACTTCATGGCTTTACGGCATACACGGAAATAATTTTGTTAAAACTATTTTAAGACTTGGAAAAGAAAAAGAAGTAATCAGTGTTGTATCCGATCAGTATGGCTCCCCGACTTTTGCCACTGATCTTTCAAATGCTGTATTAACTATTTCTTCTCAGATCAAAAACGGTAACAGCAATATCTGGGGAACTTACAATTTTTGCGGCGCAGGAATAACCACCTGGCATGGATTTGCAGAAAAGATAATAGAAGAAGCAAAACAATACATGCAAATAAAAACAACCATGGTAAAACCGATTGCATCAAAAGATTATCCTGTAAAAGCCGGAAGGCCTTCTTATTCTGCTCTTGATTGCAGTCTGATTAAAAGGCAATTCGGGATATCTCCAAAACCCTGGCAGGAAAGCCTGAAAGCCTCAATAAAAATAATTTGCAGTAATACATGAAAGAATTTTCTGCCACGACTCAAGCCCATGTCTAATAAGGTAAACAAAAAAATCGAACTCCTTGCCCCGGCCGGGAATTTTGAAAAGCTTGAAATTGCCATCCATTACGGTGCTGATGCGATTTATTTGGCAGGAAAAGACTTTTCTTTAAGAAACTTTTCAGTAAATTTTACAATTGATGAACTAAACGAAGCTGTCCGGTTTGCCGGTAAAGCCGGCGTAAAAGTGTATGTTGCATGCAATATATTTTCAAGAAACAATGAGCAAAAAGCTATAAAAGATTATTTAAAGAGCCTTTCAAAAATCGCACCGGATGCAGTAATTATTGCAGATCCCGGCATATTGCTTGAGGCAAAAAACATAATGCCTGATATGCCTATACATTTAAGCACACAGGCAAACACCACAAGTTATAAGGCAGCTTTGTTCTGGAAAAATATGGGTGTTTCAAGAATAAATACGGCCCGTGAGCTTTCCTTAAAAGAAATTAAAGAAATAGCTTCATTGGGTGAAGTTGAAATAGAAGCTTTTGTTCACGGTGCAATGTGCATTTCATATTCGGGGCGCTGTTTGTTAAGCAATTTTATGGAAAATCGTGACAGCAATCATGGCATGTGCTGCCATCCGTGCAGATTTAGCTATGCGGTTGTAGAACAGACAAGACCCGGCGAATATATGCCCATAGGAGAAGACAGCCGTGGCACATATATCTTTAACTCAAAAGATTTGTGCATGATCGGCCACATTCCTGAAATGATAGATGCAGGCATATCTTCTTTAAAGATTGAAGGCCGCATGAAGGGAATAAACTATCTTGCTTCAACAGTCAGGGTTTACAGGGAAGCTATCGACTCCTGGTATGAATCTCCGGCAGATTTTGAAGTAAAAGAAGAATGGATAAAAGAGCTTGACAGAATAAGCAACAGAGACTACTGCACAGGCTTCTACTTTGGTAATACGAGAGAAACTGTGCCGAATTATCTTGATATAAAGCCTGCAACCAAACGCACATTTATAGGTAAAGTCATTGGATCTGAAAATGGAAACACGGCAATTACACAAGTGCGAAATAAATTATTTTTAAACGACAAGGTTGATATACTTGGCATTAAAGGCCCGGCAAAACATGATACAATAAGAAGAATAACGGATACAAATGGAAAACAACTTGATTTTGCCCAACCCGGAAGTATTGTAAATATTCTGTTTGACAACAAATGTGAAATAAATGATCTTGTAAGAAAGATAGAACAATAACCATTGGAGGGAAAACATGAAAGGTTATATCCAGGTATATACCGGAAACGGGAAAGGAAAGACAACAGCGGCATTGGGCCTGTCAATTAGAGCTGCAGGAGCCGGTCTGAAGGTTTATATAGCTCAGTTTATCAAGATGGGCCTTTACAGCGAAATAAAAGCCCTTAAAAAGTTTTCCGATCAGATAACAGTAGAACAATTCGGACTTGGGCGATTTATTAAAGGCAAACCTTCTAAAGAAGATATTGAAGCTGCCCATAAAGGAATTGCAAAAATAAAGAACTTAATGAGTTCATCTAAATACGATATAATAGTTCTTGAAGAAGCAAATTCAGCTTCTTCATGCGGCGTTATATCTGTTGAAGATATCCTTGATCTTATAGCATTAAAACCTGATAATATTGAACTTGTCATAACAGGCCGGGGAGCAGATCCAAAAGTAATTGAAAAAGCCGACCTTGTGACGGAAATGAAAGAAATCAAACATTACTACAATAACGGGGTACCGGCGAGAGTTGGAATAGAAAAGTAATAAATAACAGGACATATGTCTATGAACAAAAAAATAACGATAATTGCTGTTTCTTTCATCATTATTATTAATTCTCTTATTTTTGTCTTAGTTAGTAATAAATCAAAAACTCCTAACAGGATAGATGAAAAGGATTTGACTGCTATTGGTGGACAGCTTTCGGAGGGAGAGGTACTTAGCAATGTCCTGGCAAAACAGGGAGTAGAGCTATTAGATGTTCGTTTAATAACAAATGCGTTGAATAAGGTTTTTAATCTTAGAAAATGTAATGTAGGGGACAAGTGGAAACTTTATCTTGATAGTAAAGGTAATTTTAATAAATTCGAATATTATGACGGGCCCATGGAATTTTATGTAGTGGAACCGGATATTAATAATAACACATATATTGCTTCTACACATGAAATAAAAGCCAAAAAAATAATAAGGGGGGCCCGGGGGAAAATAGCAAGTTCATTGTATGAAAGCATGACTTCTTTAAATGTTCATTCTGAAGTGGTTGTGCAATTTGCTGAAATCTTCGCTTCTACAATAGATTTTTTTACTGACTGCCGCCCGGATGACGAATTCAGCATTCTGTGGGATTCCTATGTTGATAAAGATGGGGTTGTTTTAAAAGATATAAATATATTGGCTGCTTCCTATACAAGATCAGGCTATACATATAATGCCTTTTATTATAAAACACCTGATGGAAACGGTAAATATTATGATGAAAACGGGGAAAGTGTTGAAGCGGCATTTTTAAAAGCTCCTCTTAACTACAGAAGAATATCTTCCTATTTTACCCGCAAAAGATATCATCCCATATTAAAAAAATACCGCCCTCATCTTGGGATTGACTACGCAGCACCGAGGGGCACCCCTATTTCTTCCATAGGTGATGGTGTCGTTACTGCGGCTGGAAGAAGAAGAGACGGGCTTGGTATAGCGGTAATAGTAAAGCATCCAAATAATTATAAGTCCTGGTATGGGCATCTTTCCAGAATAGCAAAAGGTGTCTCAAAGGGCTCCCGTGTAAAAAAAGGCCAGGTTATAGGATATGTGGGAGCAACAGGTCTTGCTACCGGCCCTCATCTTGACTTCCGTGTGCAAAAGGGCAAGACGTTTGTTAATTTTCTTGCGCTGAAGTTACCCCCTTCTCATCCTCTACCGGACAAGTATCAGAAAAAATATGAGGTCGCAAAAAATATGTTTATGGAAACAACAGACAATCTAAAACCTGGAGAAGTTACTGTTTTTCAGAATAAAGAGGCAAGAAAACTGTATTCGCTGTATTGAGATATGTATAGCAATATTGCCAATATCCTGAATTTCTCTTATATTAAAAGCCTTATGATATCATTATTTTTGTTTATCAATTTTTGCCCGATATATCTTGGCAATGATTGCCGAAAGGCCTATTACCATTTCAACTCCGTTATCCCGTTCTGAAAATTCAAGCAATACGCGACCAATTACCTCCGGATCAAACCCGGAAGCAAGAACCTTGTTTATAGCTTGATCGAGTGTCAATGGCTGCTTTATTTCTGTAGCAAGCTTTGTTTCCAGTTCTTTATCAACATCAGATAGTGTTTCTTGAACAACCTCAACAAAAGTAACTTTCGATGGTTCTTTTTCAACCTTTGGCGTTAAATCTTTTGAAGAAACTGTTTCTGCTTCCTTTGCAGATTGATCTGGTGTCAATGCCGGTTTTTGCGGGGCGACAGGTTTGGCTTCCTGTTCTTTAAAAGTATCAGGTACTTTTTCTTGAGTAATACCAGAAGAAGAATCTTCAGATTTTTCTTTTTCTATCTCAGGCGCTAAATGTGTTGAAGAAATAGTATTGGCTTCTTTCGCGGCTTCATCGGGTATAATTGTCTGTTTTTGTGAAGCAACAGCTTTGCTTTCCTGTTCTTTACCTACATCATGCGGCACTTCCTTTCTAACCTCAGCAGGAGTAACTTTCGATGCTTCTTTTTCAACCTTTGGGGCTAAATCTTTTGAAGAAACTGTATCTGCTTCCTTTGCAGATTGATCGAGTGCCATTGTCGGTTTTTGCGGGGCAACAGGTTTGACTTCCTGTTCTTTACTTACATCGTGCAGCACTTCCTTTCTGATCTCAACGGAAGTAACTTTCGATATTTCTTTTTCAACCTTCGGGGCTAAATGTGTTAAAGAAGCTTCAGACTCTTTTACAGGCTGATCAGATATCAATGGTTGTTTTTCTGGGGAAACAGGTTTGACTTCTTGTTTTTTTCCGGCATCATTTTCTGTTTCTTGAATAATCTTTGAAGAAGAAACTTCAGATTTTTCTTTTTCTACCCCAGGCGCTAAATGTGTTGAAGAAATAACATCCGGATTCAAACGCCGTTTAGCCAGAATTTTTTGACCAATATTTAATTGCAACCATTGCCAGCCAATCTCATCATCAGCTTTTAGTTTGTAAAGTTCTCCGACTGCATTGGCATGGCCAAGGCCGGAAACAACCAAGCGATCACCATCTATTTTAACAAAATCCGATTGCACAGAACCAACATCCCAGCTGAATAAATCAGGATAAATAAAACTTTCCGTCTTCAAACCGTTACTTATAGCACTCATACGAAAAGCTTCTTCTTCAATGTAGGTTTCATCACAAATTTCTCCCGGCGGGTCATAGTCAGCAACAGAGCCTATAATTGCTCCTGCCATAGATGAAATACTATCCGTGTCGCTTCCCAGCAGATTAGACCCGACTTCGATTGCTCCGCGCGGGTTGATTTTAAACATCCATGACAAAACAACAGCTAAGATAGCAGTTTTTGTTCCGGCCCCCCGGTATTCATCCGACATCGCGCCGATTTCTCTGGCCATAGTGGCATATTGTACATCTGAACTGCTTTTCGCAGTATCGCGGATTAGCTGGATTACCCCTATATCTTTCAGACATTCGTCAGCTAAAGCTCTGCAAGATAATTTAATATTACTTTCTGCGATTTTATCCCATGTTGGCAACCAATAATCGCTAAGTTCCGGGATCTTACGGATCATTTCGGGAATCTTGTAAAACATATCAATAAAATTGCGCCACTCATCCGGGCCTGGTATTTTCTTGTAATACAGCGCATGAGCAAGACATAATGAATGAAATACCGCCCCTAAAATTCCCCGTGGATGACCATGAGTGCAGATAGCATTGCTTAAGACATCAGGCAAGAAGGCTCCACCTTTCAAGTCACAAGAGGACCAAACATGAGGTTGAATTCTTATGGCGGCACCATTTCCACCGCAATCAACATAACGAGAGGTCTTGGTATCGAAAAAATTATTGGCCCATGTAGTATCTTTGCGAGTCATTGATACTGCTGCTGATTTAGTTCCTCTGCCGGCACCAAGCGCATACGATAACCAAACGGGCAATTCGACTTTGGCAAACGCCTCAACATCAAATTTGCCATCTCCCCGAATGGCTCTACAGGTTGCAAGACGCAATTGTGTATCATCAGAATAACACCCGGCTGGCAATTCGACTGTCACTCCTAATTGACCACCAACTTTTCGATTCCAGGGTATAGTTGTAATAATACGAGATTTATCTGTTCTCAATTTGAGGCTTTTCTTATCAGCAAGTTCAGTAATAAAACCCAAAGCATCACCATAAGCAGCCCATAACGCCGACTTTCTGATCGCCTCCTGTCTATCTAAACCATCATTCACGTTTAATCTCCTTTCAGTATTTCTCTGAGGTCAAATAGATTACAAAGCGCTGTAAAAGCCAGCGAATGACGAAATCGACCCGAAGCAATCTCTTGTCCTATCTCCTTTATACTCATAACGCCAACTACCACGTGCTCACCATCATCAAGCTCAGGGAGCATTGTCTGCTGCACGTTTCTTGCCACCCAATGATAACAGCGGTTGTTCAAAAAGGCCGGGTTGGGCTCAACATATCCTAAATACTCCCATTCTTCACTCGTGTAACCTGTTTCTTCTTTCAACTCACGGATAGCCGCTTCTTTTGATGTTTCTCCTGATTCAACGATTCCTGCGGGAAGCTCAGTTGTTGTTTCACCAGTTCCAAAACGATGCTGATAAACAACCACCAATTCATTCTCTGGGGTCAGCGCTATCACATTTACCCAATCAGAAGATTCGAGAACTGTGGCTTTAACCGTATGAGCATTCCTTGGGTTTCTCATCCAATCAAATCTTACGCGAAAAAGCTTTAAGTCAGGTCCTGTCTCAGTTTGAATGCATTCCCAATCTGTCTGTTTTTTGTCGCTCATAAGTATTCTCCAAAGTTTAGGCAATTATAGCAAATGGCATAAATTAAGTTCCGTTAGATTTTGAACGATCCATCAGCACCTGCATATCGCTCTTGATGAAATCTTCTCCAATATATGTGCTTCCGCCTATGGCTTTGATCATGGAGAGTCCATCCAGCAAGGGATTGATGCCCAAATCGACTATCTTTGTGGCTTTCTCCACTTTGTCTCTTTGAGCTATAGCCATCCAGCTTATGCCCCAGGAGATTAATTTGCGGGTCTTGATAATCATTTCTTCGGTGTTCAAATAAAAGATCTGGTTGTTTTCAGCAGTCATCTCCTTTCCAAGAGCTTTGAAGTTGGAGTTGCTGCCAAGACTTTTTTTATCAGGCGCATCTATCATACTTTTAAGCAGATTGCGGTTGATAGTCAGGGCAAAATATTCTTCTATAAAAGCATAAGCCGGGCTCATATTAGCTCCGGTTGGCAGCATGACGTATTGGACATCGGTTTTCCGGTAAGTCTCATGCTGTATGGGCATATTTAATTTCTTTATTTGTTGTTTGATCAATTGACTGACAACATCGGGTTGTTTTACTTCAATAAAAAGAGCAAGTTCAGGAAATGGAAACGGCCCATCCATATTGATATCTTTGACCAGCATTCCAGCCTGAGTACCGAAAGCATCCAGAAGAGATTCTATTTCCATACCTGTTTCCTTAACAAAGCTTTGCTTTATCTTTGACACGGCTTCAGGTGTTATTTCCGGATGATGCTGAATCTCATCCCAATAGACTTTCAGATCAAAGGTATTCTGCCAGTTATAGATCAATGAATCAACCGGAATATACTTTAAGGTGTGGTTGGCAGCAGGATCAATATCGGTAATACTTTTTAGCCTGTGAGACATCTTTGTTCTGTCGATTCCTGCAATTATTTTTGAACGTACCAGGGGGCTGCCGTCATCATATTGCACAAAGTTGATGGTCTCAATTCCCTGTAAATTTTGGAACTGATTTATAAGCTGTTTCATACTGGGATCATTCTTGGCCTTGTGGCTGAAAGCCTCCTGAAAAAATGTAATAAAATGATCGGCATTTGCAAAGGCAAGAAAATCCGTCTGGCCTGACTTATAAAGATCGGCACAATGGCGTTGATAGATCTCTGACTGTAACAAAGAAGTACTATCATCTAATGACTGTTTAAGGCAGCGTTTTACAGGCGCTATTGAAAAACCGGCTATCATCAGTTCGTTAGTCAACGCATAGTAAACCGGCCGACCGTTTTCCAGAAAGAACTCGCTTATCTCCCATTGTTGATATTTTTGGGTTTTCACGGAAAGTGTTGAGCCAAACATACTGCTAAGGCTCTCTATAACTTTAACAGACTGTTTGGGCCTTGCCACCAATACTATTGAATCAAGAAGAGTTTCAGGATCAACGGATTCCAGTTGCCGGGGGTCAAGATTTATATTTAACATTGCAAAAGAAACATCCTGACCCAAAAAGGCATCAAACCAGGAACTGTTAACAGCGGTTTTAAAATTTGCCACGGCATGTGTGATCTCTGTTCGCTGCTTAGGCGGTATCTCCATAGCAGCCATTAGCTGCGGCAAATCAATACCGCCAAGAGATTGCCCCATGCGGCCTTTACCAAATCGCTCGATCTGCTTTTTCAGTTCACATACCCTGATCATGCCTAAAGTATCTTTTGGCAACACAGCTTCAATGGCAGTTTGCCGGGCAAGTGGTTTATAGAAATAATAATAGGCCCCGGCTGAAATCACCAGAGCAATAATCACCAACACAATAATTGTTTTGCGCATAAAGACCTCTCTAAAAGTAAATTATCTATTTCCAAATGCCGGAAAAGTCTATGGGGTTTTGTGGGGCATATTGTGTAGGGGCGTATTGCAATACGCCCTTACAACTTTCCATCTTTCCATCGCATTTCATTTAATTTCAAATTCGGATATTTTATTTATAATATTTGTCTGTTAACCATTTTAATGGGTTAGTTCTTACATATTCGGATATTTGACAATAAGATTTTTCATCACGGATGATATGTTCATAATAATTGCGTTGCCAAACGGAAACGCCGGGTTTGTTCCGCAAAATATTTATTTGTTTGGTCACAGACGTTTTATAACCGCGAATAATTGCCCCGATTGTTTGTGATGGCGACCGGAATTTAGTTTTGTTTTCCGAATTCATTGTACCCGTCGTAGGGGCGTATTGCAATACGCCCCTACGATCATGTATCGTGCCTGTCGTATCATCATACATCGTACCCATACGGTTGATTTTAACATCTGCTCCCCGAAATTCCGCTCCGTTTCGTTCGCTTATACACCGCCAGCGAAGCTTCGGCAGCTATTCGCTCTCTGCACTACTCGAAAAGCTTTTGTAAAGGGCTCAAGTTATGAGAAAAAGGAACATATAACCTGAACCAACCCACCCCATCACAATATTCCTGGTGTCCGATCCGATCTTCTTCTGCGATACTATCCGGCACAACTAACATGGAAGTATTGGTTTCTTTTTTGTGGGCATGTTGGAGACCACCTGATTCTCCTTATAGAGTTTTAAATGTATAACTGGCTAAACCACAAATGAAAAATCTTTTTATACAATATTTGTATATAAAATAAGGCATTGCTCGTCAAGGAATTTGAGATTTAATTAATCGGAACAAGCTGATATAAATGTTTACTATGATGACCCATACCATATAGACATTTGTATAGACATTAAAACCGAAAAGTTTGATAATATGCTTGTGGATGAGCTAATTATATTTACAGATGGAAGTGTGAATACTAAGTTAAAGGTTGGATACGGGGCTTACCTCGCTGTATCTGAACCTGGCCTTTCGTTGAATGCTTTAAGAAAGCAAGTAAAAGTTAGGCGCTTTGAACATACTTCTTCAACAAAACTGGAATTACAGACTTTATTGTGGGCGTTAAGCGATATTCAGGTAATGGTGAACAACGTAATTATATATACGGATTCCCAAAACATCATGGGTTTGCCGGGAAGGCATGAGCGGTTAGAAAAATATAATTATTGTTCAAAGAAAAACAGGCGTATAAACAATTATGAGCTGTATCAGGAGTTTTATAGAATAACCGATCAGATAAATTGTAAATTTGTTAAAGTTCATGGACATCAGGCATCAAATAAAAAAGATACTATAGACAGGCTTTTTACACTTGTGGATAGAGCTTCAAGGAATGCGTTGAGAAAAGATATCGGGGAGCAGTAAGTTTAAACCCGGCTCTCTTGCAATAAATGGATTTTTCATGATAGTATTGTGCAAATTATATTTTTATAGAAATAGAGGAAATGTTGAATGAATGGAAATAACCGCGCTAATATAAAAGTGGGCGCGCAAGTAAAAGTTGTGCAAAAGCAGGATCAGCGTACAGGCAATCTGACCGAAGGTATTGTGAAGAATATTCTTACAAAATCAGGTACCCATCCGCACGGGATCAAGGTACGCCTGGAAAGCGGTATAGTGGGACGTGTCAAAGAAATTACCTGAGCCAATTACAAAACGTCCCATCTTGGCTGTTGACGGGCAAGCAAAACACCATGAAAGTCTGATTAATTGCCGCATTGCGGCTAAATTGAACCAAAGGATGCAGAGGAGGTCATACATATTATGAAGACAATAAAGCAGGTTCTTGTTTTGACAATCAGTATTTCCTTGGTGCTGATCGTTGTACAAAACACAGCTCCCATCCAGGCTCGATTCCTATGGTTTACCACAGAAATGCCGGTAATACTACTGCTGTTTCTTACGGCTGCTGGAGGTTTTATATTAGGGTTAATTGTGGCGCTACTTTCTAAAAGCGGTACTAAATTTAAATCATAAAAAAGGAGAATAAAATGTCTATTATACTACCCGATCTTCCTTACAAAAATGATGCACTTGAACCATATATCAGTTCGGAAACTTTGGATTTTCATTATGGAAAACACCATAATGCTTATGTTACAAACCTCAACAAGCTTATTGAGGGTACTGATCTGGCCGGCAAGACATTAGAGGATATCATTAAAACAACTGCAAATACTGCTGACAAAATCGGTATTTTCAACAATGCCGCTCAGGTCTTAAACCATACCTTTTACTGGCAATCTATGAAACCAAATTGTGGGGGCTTACCTACAGGGAATATCGCAGAAAAAATCAACTCTGATTTTGGAAGCTACGACAACTTTATTAAAGAGCTAAAGAATGCCGGTCTTACACAATTCGGCAGCGGATGGGCATGGCTGGTGTTGAAAGATAACAAGCTGGAGATTATGAAAACATCAAACGCTGATACTCCTATAGCTCACGGTTTAAAGCCATTGATGACGGTGGACGTATGGGAACATGCTTATTATCTTGATTATCAAAACAAACGTAATGAATACCTTGACGCATTCATCGAAAACTTTATCAACTGGGATTTTGTCAACTCTAATCTCGATAGTTAGTGTCCGGCCAGAAATGGTAGATTGCGGTTCAGATCAAGGCCGCAGTGTTTTTGAAAACTCAGGCGTAACGGGGGCTTACGTCGAGTATTTCAAAAACGCGAGAACGCAGATATGTGTCGCAAGATGCCGTTTATGGATGGATACTAGTTAGTTACAAGATTTATAGCAACATTGAGGAGGCCTGCTGCTAATGAATGACAGTATAATATGTTTTACCCTTGGATTAACACAAACGGATATACAGGCCGGAATGGCGGCCTTTTCTGAAATGACACAGGGATCAAACGTACTGGAAGTAATCCCTGTCACAGAAGATTTGTTTGCCAAAACCGTAGGCGATGTGATTGAAGAAAAGGTTAAGATATTATCTGAAAACAAAGCAGCAAAGCCTTCTGCCGATTGCAACCGCAAAACTCCAGCATCCGGCAATTACCGTATGGTACTGATAAATTCGGAAGATAAAGAGCAGGTAATACAGATCCTAAGAAGTTATAAACAGGTGTTGCCTGATCCGCAGGATGTGATTATTGCTATGATCACAGAAACAGCCCGAACATGGAAATTTATAGATTATCTTATGCACCTTGATAAAGAACACGAATACAGAATAACCCATCCTCCACAAAATGACCCGGATATGAAACGGATGTAAAATCCACGCAAAAGACAGAAAAGGATATTACGCTCTATTCGAAATAAATAACAAATTCCATATCCGGTGTTTTGTTATATGAAGCAGGTTTGTCTTTCCAGAACCAGACCACAGCCTTGGCCGGCCAGCCTGTGATACTGATATCATCTGTTGGCGGAGTGCTTGGGCTAACATTATTGCATCCTCCGGGATACCCACAACTACCTCCTCTGTGTATAAAATGCTTTATAGCAACAGGCTCATTGGGCTTATTCTCTTTTGAGATATTAGTTGAATTATCATACGAAACATAAACATAGTTGAGGTTAAAGTCCCTGGCATTGTAAAATAAAAAGCTGAATTGTTGTTTATAGCTAAGTTGAGCGCATTCTTTATTATAGTATACTTCCGCTTTCTTAAGCGCAGGATACCATCGCAGATCATGAGGTTCACAGTAAACAGGGAATTTATCGCTTCCCAGTTCTTCTTCGGGAACAACCGCCATATTCCATGAATGCAAAAGATCAGGTACTGCCAGAAGATATGGATTAAGTATGGAAAGTGACTGCGCTGATGGGCCTTCAATACTTCTATCGCCCTTGCCATATGAAAATCCATTAAATCCCCACCATGGTCTTCCGTCTTCAATCTGACCAAAAACTGTCCGTGAAGGAATATAGTCGCCTTCAATGAGTTCCGGATATTGATCAACAGCATCTGTCCTCAGGTTATATACTTCCGATTTGGACATAAAATCCAGATCCATAACAGGATTCAGATTTATATATATTTCTTCTTCTGATGCAAAGTCGCCAATGGCAAGCTGATTTGTGGTTTTCTGAATTTTAGCAAGAGCATTTTTACTTGCAGCAGGTGTTTTTTGAATTACAGCAGAAACAGATTCTTGTTCGGCCGGATGCTTCCGTAGTAATGGGTAAGCAATTACCGCCAATACAACAAGAGCGATAAATAATATTAAAGTAACAATGCTCATACCGCTTTGGCCAGACGATTCAACTCGCTTTGCATTCGTTTTTACAGGATATATATCCATATTGTCATCTCTCCCTACAAGGCAAACCACATAAATTAATGAAGTCAAAAATGCTCTACTTGGCATCCCAGCAATAACCCAGAATCAACCCAACATGAAAACCTCCCGCATTACGATTTTCATCGTATAAATTTATTTTTGCATCAGAGGCAAATCCATTCCCACATTGAAATGACGGCCAAAGGTTTTGTATATTCCCAAAGCCCCCCAGTATCCAAATCCCGCGTCATCTTCATCATCTGTATCCCGATAATAACCACTAAGATTATCTTCTCTTGTTATCTCAACGCCGCCATAGATTACAGCGCCACCCCCGGCCACATAAATATTCCAGTTTTTGGGAAGAAGCCATATTTTTTTCAGCCCAAGATTTAATTCGGCAGTATAACCTTCTTCAGCATAATAAGTGTATCTATAGCGGTCGTCTCTCCAGGAGTCATCATAATCTGAAGTACTGTCACTTGAATAAAACAGGTTGGCAACCAGGCTGACAGGCCAATCTTTTTGCCTGGCATCAGCCATAATTCCTATCTCAAATTGTTCATCAAACTTGCCCCAGTCATTTTCTTCCAGAAATTTCCCACCTAATACGGCATTTACATTAAACGACCATTGCTGTGCCATCAGGCTATGCGGAACCAATAATAAAGATAAAACTAAAAAACCTGCATATAATATTTTTTTCATGTTTATATCTCCCGATGTTTTATTCTTTTCTTTGTACCAAGGCATCTTTAATATCTTGCAACTCTTTTAATAACGTTTTTGTGGTTATGTTATTTTTATACGCCATTATAATCAGTTTTACAGAAACAAGAAACACACCAGCTTCCAAAAGCAAATCGTGAGTAAGGCCTTTGGTAAACAATGCCAATACAAAAAGCACAAAAGTAATCGCTATAATCACTGAAGATCCGGTAATCAGAATTATATTTTGACAAAAGCTCTAAAGGCCAGAAACAAAGAGTACAATTTATTACTATTGCATTGTATCTTTCTCATTTGTTTTT
The DNA here is from genome assembly GCA_043825875.1 of Pseudomonadota bacterium. GTDB lineage: Bacteria > Desulfobacterota > Desulfobacteria > Desulfobacterales > RPRI01 > RPRI01. The sequence continues at coordinate 98,844 of JBDRRF010000079.1, forward strand.
AATAATTCCTGCCTTTCCTTTTTATACTGATCATACGTGGGAAGCTCTTTGCCAGGTGGTGGCGCTGCATTGACGCGCTTTGTTTCTTGTAATTTATTTGCCCCTTCATAGACACCTCTGTAAACTCCTTCACGAACCTTTGTATTTTTTGTACAAGAAATAAAGAAGCAAATTAAATGGTAATTAAAAATATCAATACTCTTTTCATAATAGATATCCTTTTTTATAAATCTTTTCCATATATAGAATTTCTATATGGTCGCAATCATAACCACCCGTTTTATAGATAGTATAACCTAATTTTTGATAAAGATGTATATTATTATCGCTTTTAGAACCTACAAAAAGCTCAAATCTTTTTGGGGTAAAATGCTTTTCAATTTCTTTCATTAAAGTTGCTCCGATACCTTGGTTTTGCATATCAGGAAGCACTGCTAACTTGCCGACATAACACGTTCCATCTTCTTCATACGCTCTTACAGTTCCGATAATTTGTTGTTCAGAAACAGCTTTTAAAATTATATGTGTATTAAATTGTTCTTTTATTTCAGCAACTGTCTGTTTAAGGGGAGGTATATTATAATCGTTATAGCGTTTGGCCTCAATTTGATAAGCCAATTTCTGCAATTTCAATACTTCTTCTGCATCAGTAATTTTTGCTTGTAAGATTTCCATATAAATAGCCCGGACTAACTCAACCGTTTTGTTCGGCATTTTCAGTTTGCCATTTCATTTGCAGTTTTCTTTGATTAACAGAGCAATCTCGAAGATAAAGGTTTATTAAGTTTTGGTAAGGAATGCCCAAATCTTCCGACATAGACTTGAAATATGAGATGGTATCACGATCAAGCCGAATAGTTACCGGTTGTTTTAAATGTTTTATATAGGGATTTTTACGGCCCTTCATTTTGGAAAAATCATAATGGTCTCTCATTTTCTGTATCTCCAATAATCTTTTTCTTCATCGCCATCCGCTTTTCTGGCAGATATAATTCTAAACTTTTTAATTTTAGCCTTTTCTTTCTGTTTATTCCATTAAAAACGTAGCTCAGCTATATGTACATTGTACTTATAATTATGAAAATGTAAAGATTGAAGATTCCCAGTTGAAGCAACGGGATTAGGACTCGTTTTTGCGGTACAAGTTTAATCCGAACATGCCGGTTTTCTTTTCCCATTATCTTCCAAAATTCACTTTATAACTAGTGCCCACCCATAAACGGCATCTTGCGACCCATATCTGCGTTCTCGCATTTTTGAAATACTCGACGTAAGCCCATTACGCCTGCGTTTTCAAAAATGCTGCGGCCTTGATCTGAACCGCAATCTACCCTTTCCGGATGGACACTAACGATCAGATTCATTAAAAGTATCATTATGGAATCACATATAGAGAAAAATTAATATTTGATAAAACAGGACAATATGAGTTATAGTTTTATGAAAGTGATTTTTGAGCAACATTTTTTAAATGTCTTTGAATCCAAACAAATGCAATAGAAAGGGGAAGGTAACTATGCAAAGAGAAGCTATGAGCGATGTGCAGTTGTCTGAGGACTTAAACCATGATGTTGACATGCCACAAGGTGACTATATGGAAGATTTTGCTCAACTTGTTATAGCAGAGTCAGAAGATTATGACCTTTGCTTCATACCTAATTTATGGCATGTCGGCGGAGGAAAGAGCGGCTATTGGCAAGTTGATAAGGCATTGATGATCCAGACAACTTTTATGATGATCCCCAAAAACAAACGTGGCAAAATACATAACAACGAATTTATAGGCAACCGCTTAGATCCCAAAGATTGGGCCGACACAGATTTTTCAATCAAGCAGGTCGGAGATTCAATAGTCTGGAACACAAAAAAAATGGAATTTATTTCCCGACCTCCCTATTGGGAAATTAAGGGCGATCACATGGGCATTCAGTACAATATGCTTTTTGGAGGTATTGGCAAAGCAATCAGAAGTGGCGGCCTTTGGGAAGACTTGCCTAAGACGCTTCGCGCCGGTTATGATCATTTCTGTTGGGTTGAAGGTGATATAACCGTCGGAGGCAAGAAACATGTTCTAAAAAATGCTTATGGGCTTCATGAAAGATTAACATTCGGAAAAACATATGACCCGGTTACATCAATGCGTAAACCATACAACTGGGTTTTGGGTATGAATGACAAATATCGTATATACTTCTTCGTTTTACCGGGAGAGGAAAAAATAGGGCAAGGTCAAATCTCTATCAATGATGAAAAGCTTACATTCGGCCTGGGAGATATTTCGGTAAAGGATTTGGAATTGTGGATAGATCCGCTTACAGGGATGCAGGTTCCTTGCAGATGGGAATTCAAGCTGAACTCTAAAGATGGCAAAGTAAACCTGGAAATTGCAGCAGGAGGAAGAAGCATATTTACTGTAACATCACACACAGGAACTACTGTTCGCTATGCATATTCATGTATAATCAACGGCCAGGCAATTTTTGCAGATGGCCGCAAAGCTGATATCAATGATGTCATGGCATATATGGAATGGGGGAAATCGTCTTTCCCACTTCAGGCCGGTATTTAATGAGCACATAGATGTTGCGTATGAGAATATAGTTTATAACGGTATTATAAATTTTCAATTACTTCGCTTTATAGCGATCAGACTCATTAAAAAAAGTAATGTCCGCATATCCGGCATAGATTTTTCCCGAATGTTTTGTATTTTCGGGAATGAAGTAAATATCACCCTTACTATACTCTCTTTTGACTCCATCTATTGTTAATTCAATTTTTCCGCTAAGAACGAATCCTACCTGGGCAGCATGAGAGTGCTCAGGTAGATTTGCATCTTTTTCAAACTGCATAAATATCAACTGATGATTAGAAGCCTGCGATAAATACGCCTTGATACCATCGATTGGTATATCAGCTTCCGGTAAATTTATTATTGGTTCTGGAAATATGTTTTTCATTTTAACCCTCTTTCACAACTTACCCTTCGCCTTTGCAAAGGAATGAAGTACGGGCTCCAATAGATGGAGTAGTTGGTTATCTGACTTTTTATTAGAACCCGGACCGTTTGCCGGTCATACTTGTGACTTCAATTTTAATCACAGATGTTTTATCGATAGTACTATCTGTGAATTGGAATAAGTTTTCCGAATATTGGCTCATAATAATGTTTAATGCTTTTCTTTTCTGCTCGTGATTATCAATAATAAATGCTTTACCAAAGCCAATTACACTCTGATATTTCATGCCCCACTCGCAGGTATTTTTGCCTTTTACAACCTCAACATCTATATCAAATTCAAAACAAATATTATTATTTTTCCGAGCCAGTTTCAAAACGCCCCATTTTGGCCGATCTCTGCGTTGGGCTTAAATTTCAATCCTCGAAATACTCAATGTATTCCTGTGGTTGAAATTTTCTCCCGCCTTGAGCTTGACCAAACTGAAACGTTTTGAAAGTGGCTCTTCCGTAAAATATTTATTTTCTTTCCTTTCAAAGAACCATGGACATAAATCGTATTGTCCCGGTATCCAAAGCATAAGGGCACAATATACGGAATGTTATCATCGGCCAATCCAACACGACAAACAATCAATCTATGAATAACAGCTTCGATTTCCGATTTATCAGTAATTTCTTTTTCTTTTCTTCTCATGGTTTTTTGTTCTCATTTGGCAGATAATATGCGGCCTCCTTCAAAGGCACGTTAACTCCACATTGTGCTTGAGACATAGCGGCCCCGACCCTGCAAATCCGGTGGTTGGTGTGGTTATAGATATTATTCAATACTTCCGATTCTATTTATAGGCCAATACCTTTTTGTAACTTTAGCAATAATATTTTCTTTAGGTAAAAAACCCCAATAACGACTATCTAATGATCTTGTGCTATTATCTCCCAAAACAAAATAATTGTTCTCTGGAACTAATATAGTCTTTCCGATAGCACCATATTCACCTGCATTAGTATATGAAATATTTTTAATGTTATCTTGTTCAATTGCCTTTCCATCAATGAACACCGATCCATTCTTAATTTCAATGGTTTCACCACCTAAAGCTAAAATTCTTTTCACCCAATGCTTTTCAGGATCTTTGGGATAACGGAATACTATTATATCGCCTCTTTTGGGAATATTATCTTTATAATACATAAAATCAGCTATTATGCGATCACCCTTATTTATTGTAGGTTGCATCGATGATGCGGCCATTTTATATGGCTTTACATTCAATGGATTATTGCATCCAATAATTGCCATTAAAACGATTGGTAATAAAACTAATTTAGCTGCTTTAAGATTCATAAGTAACGCTCAAAATCACCAGTGGCAAGGTTGAAACTGAATTTCGTGGTGCCAAACTCCGATAAAGGTGATGTACATGAAGGAAACCGGCTTATTGCCATCTGTTGCATTGTGTTGTTATCTGCCGTTTGGCAGTATCATTCATTATTAATTATACATGTCGAGCAGTGCGGACACTGTCTACTATTTATTACTTCAAGACCATATTTATATGACAATATTTTATTACATTTTGGACATTTTAATGTACTAATCTTTTCATGAAATTTTGTAATAATTAGATAAACAGCAATTTCAGTACCAATGAAAATGCCCGTTTGATAACCTTGGAATATTTCACCTATAGAAGTTACAAAAAATAATATTGCTTGAAAAGCTAATATAGCAAGAAAAACTATTGTAATTAAAGTATGCCTTTTTTGAAATGAAACATATTTTTCTTTGAAAGATTCAATGCTTTCGAATTTCAAAATTTCCATTCCTTATTTAGTTGATAATCAAGCTGTGGGGCGGCATGCTGTTTGCCGTCCACACGACATGTTCGGCGGTTCATAATCACCTTAATGTATCTGAGCTATTACACTTTGAATCACTCAATATTGGTAAAGCCCGATGTTTGAACAACTATTGGGTTTAACCAAAGAGGGACTACAGCTCTATTCTTTGCAAGTTTTTTCAGTGGAGACCAATCCCCATCAGATGGAACGGGTGCCAATGTTAGCGTGTCCCGATCAGGAATAAGAGCAACTATACTCTCTTCCGGCTTCAAAAAACTGGGTAGAATAAGAATTCTTGATGCGTCATATGTATCCATGGTCTTGACTACGTTAATTGTATCATTAGATATCATCTGGTGTATTGATTCTTCTGGAATAGTTTTTCTAAGATTATCTTTGGCAATTTCAAAGGCTTCTTCTTTAGTAAGCCCCATTTTTGTAAGTGACTCATCATCAACATATGCGACACTATTTTCTCTATCAATTACGAGTACTGCATATAGCCCAGAAATACCGAATGAAATTGATGGGATTTTTGTTTTGTTTTGAGACACGATATTATCGAGATCAGCCTCTTGCAATAACCGTGGACGCAATCGCTCAACAACCTGTTCTGGATCCAGTTCAATATCGATATTTTTTTCCTTATAAGTATTTAGCAATATTTCATATTGTTTCTTCCGTTCTTCTTTATTATCTTCTTTTATTGTAGAAACTTGTTGTAAAAGGTTGTGAAGGAATAAGGTTGATTCATCTCCAGTGGCATTATCTCGAATAAGTAACTCTCGTTCGCCCTGAACATCAATAGTTAATTCAGGTTCGTGTTCTTTGAAGAAATCGATAAGTTCCTGTCGGATCATCTTTCGATATGACTTTGCAGCTCTTGATAGAATGTAAATAATACCTGAGACAGCTAAAAGAATCCAACTCCACCATGGAAAATTCATCACGAGTTCCTATTTTTATCTAAATCTGTTCATATGCCGAACGCCTAAACTGTGCTGACATGAAGGGTAACAAGATGCTCTAAAGAAAAGAAATAACGCAAATCAAGGAATAGCTTGTAAAGTCGCACGCCCCTTCATGTCAGCACAGTTTCTTTGTTAGGTTTCCTTTTTACGTTTAATAGCAATATAATAAAAAAAATAATGGATACGAAATTGATAGCGCAAGTTGATTCGCTGAACTTTATTCCTGCTGTAAAATTAATCAGATTACCAAAATAATACGTGAAATCCGGAGTGGAAATATTTATAACACTTGCAGCTTGAGAGAGCATAGATAGATACACTCCAATCTTGAAATTCCTTACTAAAAGATAGCCTGAGCTAAAAATGATAAATGAGAGGATAAATATGATTGCATTTAAAAATGTGAATTCATATGCAATCAGAATCCATGAAGTTATGCAGGCATAGACTACACCACTTACCACTTCAACATATCCTATAAACCCAACTATTTTTTCATATCTTTCAAATTTTACGGTTAATAAAGAAACACTTTCAGACGGTTTTATATATTTTTTTAATAGATTCTCAGAAAAGTATAAAAACAGTGCAAATAATAAAATTACAATCGGTAAGAGGAAAAAAAATATCGCTACAATACCCTCCCACTTGGTTGGCCCAGCAATCAATCGCACGCTTGTTGCACAAACGATCGTTGTGAGAAATGCTGAAATACAGACTGACATAATATATCTACTCAACCTATTCTCCTGATTTTACGCAAACCTAACCATTGATTACCAGGTCAATTTGCCCTGACATTAAGATATTGACGGGGTTTTCGGGCTCTTTCTCCCTATGCTAATATAAATCTTTGTTTTAAAATAATTTGCAAATAAATACTTAAAAACACGAAACAGAAATAAGATACTAAAATCATTGAATAGGCTTGAAATAAAACATTTTATTGTGAATATGTCAATACGAAAAGGATACAAGGTTAATGGATAAAAATCAGGATATTAATCACTTATTGCGACCTGAAAGAATCTGGCAGATAGGAAACACGAGATTGAGTTGTTTAGATATGTTTCTATCTACTTGCATTCAATGATTGAGTAGGAACCGGTTTTACTAGTTGCCAGGAACCGGAGGTATTTTCTGCCTGCCATAAGTCATAATTTTTTTGCAGGTTCATCCACAAGACGGGTGAAGTATCAAAAGCACGCGATAGACGAAGAGCCATGTCAGGAGTTATCGCCCCTCTCTCATTTATGATTTTAGATAATGTCTTTCTTGATACACCAAGAATCGAAGCCAATTCAGTAACAGTGATGGAAAGCGTAACTAAATAGTCTTCTTTAATAATTTTGCCTGGGTGTGTTGGCTGTCTGGTCATTTTTTTCATGTTACTCACCTTATTAATGGTAATCCCCATAATCTACTATGTAAGCATCGCCGTCAACAAATTCAAAGAATATTCTCCAGTTGCCGGACACCTTCACAGCATATTGCCCTTTTTTCTCTCCTGTTAATTTGTGAAGGTTTGATCCCGGATAATTCATATCTCGTATTTCGTTAGACGCATTCAGACGGTCAAGAATTATCTCCAGCCTGGTAGCTTGTTCAGGCTTTATGCCTTTCTTATTTCCGGAATAGAAAAAATCTTCAAGGCCTTTGTGTTTGAATGATTTAATCATGCGCTGACCGTAACCTCAAGGGTTCCATTTGTCAAGCTATTTTTTGGCTCCATTGGTTGTATTATTGCCTTCTTGATAATCAGTGCTTATTATAAAAATATAATACAAAAAAGGGGGTTTCGACTATGAAAATCTTCATGGTAATTATTTTTTCTTTTTTAGCTATTACCGGATACATTTTATTTAACGGCGACCAAAGCAAGGCTGGTGACAAAATGACAAAAGAAAATAAAAATATCGAAATGGCTACTTTTGCAGGCGGATGTTTCTGGTGTTCGGAAGCAGACTTTGAAAAAGTTAAAGGCGTAACAAAAGTTATCTCCGGTTACACAGGGGGTAAAGAAGAAAATCCGACTTATGAACAAGTATGCAGCGGGACAACAGGGCATCTGGAAGCAGCACAGGTTTTTTATGACCCTTCGGTAGTTACTTACAAAGAACTTTTACAGGTTTTCTGGCGACATATCAATCCAACTGATGCAGGCGGCCAGTTTGCCGACCGCGGAAGACAATATAAGTCTGCAATTTTTTATCATAATGAAAAACAAAAAGAACTGGCTCAGGTTTCCAAAGAAGAACTGGATAAATCCGGAAAGTATGCAAAACCTGTTGTAACAAAGATTATACCCTTTACAAAGTTTTATAATGCAGAAGATTATCATCAGGAGTATTACAAGAAAAACCCTTCTCATTATAAAGCTTACCGGAAAGGATCGGGCAGAGACTGGTTTATAAACGAAGTATGGGGGGAAAATGAGGGCGGCAAATTTTGTCCTTTGCCGGCATTGAAAAAAGCTAAATCTGATTTTGAAGCCAATAAAAAAAAGCTTACTCCTTTGCAATATAAAGTAACACAGGAAGAAGGCACGGAACCTCCTTTTAAAAATGAATACTGGGACAATAAAAAAGAAGGAATATATGTTGATATAGTATCGGGAGAACCATTGTTTAGCTCAAAGGATAAGTATAAATCGGGAACCGGATGGCCAAGCTTTACAAAGCCTCTTGAGCCGAATAATATTGTTGAAAAAGAAGATGTAAGCTTTTTTTCCTTACGTACCGAAGTAAGAAGTAAAGAGGGCAATTCCCATCTGGGACATGTATTTCCTGACGGGCCACAGCCAACCGGCAACAGATACTGCATGAACTCAGCAGCATTAAGATTTATTCCTAAAGAAGATCTTGAAAAGGAAGGTTATTGTGAATATATGAAGTTATTTGAAGATACAAAATAATAAGCCGGAAGCCTTTGAGATAGAACTTAATTTGTTAAACTTTCCTTGATTGTCGATCCTAGCTTTTCAAGCATATAGGGCTTCTGTATATAAGCGCTTACACCCAGTTTTTTAGCCTTGCAAACTCGATCAGTCTCTGATAAACCACTGACTATTATAGCTTTTTGTTTTGTACGGATGTTAAGAATATTCTTGTATGTATCCAGTCCGTCCATGCCTGGATTCATGATCATATCAAGTAATATCAGGTCTGCTTTTTCTCCTCTTTTCAGATATCCTACCGCTTCTTCGCCGCTTGGAAAAGTCATTACATTATAATTAAGGCTGGCAAGCATGCTGGCGGCCATCTCACGCTGTTCCTTAATGTCATCAACTACTATTATTGACTCCCCATGACCCATATATTCGGATACAGATATGGATGTAGTCTCGCTGCTTATCTCCTTTTGTGTTGACGGGAAATAAAGGTTAAAAGTTGTACCTTTATTTAAATCGCTTTTAATATCAATATGCCCGTTGTAATCCTTTATAGTCCCCCAGACAACGGAAAGCCCTAATCCGGTTCCGCTTTTCCCCATAATTTTTTTCGTATAAAAAGGTTCGAAAATATGTTTTAAATCCCCATTCGATATACCTTCGCCAGTATCTGAAATAGAAACAATCACATAATCCCCCACACTAATTTCCTCATATCCTTGTATCGAGCTTTCTACACATTTATAGTCCGTTTTGATAGTCAAAGTTCCACCCTTTGGCATGGCTTCGGCGGCATTGGAAACAAGATTCATAATCGTCTTACCAAAATGAACGGGAGACCCTAAAACATTTGGCAAATCCGGTTTGAGTTGAGTATTTACCAGGATGTTGGGGTTAAAGGACAACAATTTCTGGTATTCAGGTGTGCTCTGATATTCCATTATTGCAGTATTGAGATTTAATACTTTTTCAGTATGAACTCCCCTTCTTGCCAAAGTTAGCATATCATAAACAATAGCAGCAGCCCTTTCACCGCTTTTAATAATAGTCATAAGCCGGGATTTTATATCGTCTGATGCATCTATCTCTTTATATGTAAGAAGCAATTCCGCATATCCTATCACAACTCCGATAACATTATTAAGATCATGAGCAACTCCGCCTGCCAATATGCCTATAGCTTCCATTTTTTCCGCACGCTGCAGCTTTGTTTCCAATTCCCGGCGCTTTTCTTCTAACCGCCTGCGTACTGTCATATCCCTCACTATATATGTTACTATCAAGGAGCCTTCTCTTTTATATGCAGATACTGTAAGTTCAAGAGGCACAAATATACCTTCTTTGGTCCGTCCTTCAAGGGAAACGGTATTTCCTGTATATTTTGATAAATCAGATAAAACAGAATCTATATCCTGGTTAAAAATACTTATATGTTCATCAAAATATTTCTCAGGAACAATAATATTAGAAGACTTGCCTATAATTTCTTCTTGTTTATAACCAAATATTCTTGAAGCGGCACTGTTCCATTGAATTATTTCCGTTTTACCATTTGTTGTTATTATAGCATCCGTAGATGTCTCAACCAGCGCACGATATTGTTCTTCACTTCTTCGCAACGCTTCATGCGTCAATTTATGCTTTTTCACTTCCGCCAGCAGAGTTTTATTAGTTTTTCTTAGTTCAGCAGTACGTTCTTCTACTGTTTTTTCCATTTTAATATAGGATTGTTTAAGCGCCTTTTCTATACGGGATATTGCCCGTATCGGCATAATTCGCAATGCTATAAATGCCCCAAGGCCAAAGGGTATTATCAACAAAGCTATTAAACCGGCATTGTTTATAACAGGTCGCAGTGATCGATAAACCTTTATTTTGCCCGCAACAAGACCTGAGTCCATGATATCATATGACCTCATAATAACAGGAGAAACTAAATCACCAACACTCTCTGCAACAATCTCATTTTTATTATTTGTTATTTTTCGTATTTCCTGAATTCCATTTTTTGGACGTATAGACAGGCATTCATACAATCTGGCTTTTTCGAATTGCCAGTATTCCGGATTTGCATTTATTATTTTTTGGGCTATGTTTGCATTAAGCTCTGCATCGATTTTAAGAGCAGATGACATGTCAAGATAAGAAATATAAAAATATCCAAGGGGAAATATAATTACAAGTAATGAGGTAACAATTACTGTCAAACAGGTAATAACTAAGGTTACATTCTTTTTGGGTAGCATATACCACCTCTTTATTTTATTTTAGAATAACCAAATTCCCCGTATCTTCCAGTATATCCTTGCCTTGCTGTGTTTTCATAAAATTTATAAATTTATGTACAGAAACAGAGCTGTCTTTATTTATTACAATCGAAAGCTGTTTTGATAAATTATAGGACCCATTTGTGAGGTTTTCAGTATTAGGCGTTACATCATTAAAGGAGAGTATTTTGATTCCCGAACGTTTTTCGGCTATAAACTGAGTTAAAGTAAACGTTCCGAATGCTCCTGGAATACTTTCGATTTTATCAGCGTTTTCCTGGTCGGTAAGAGCTACCTGCATTCCTAAGCTGGATTTAGAAATATCAACGGCATTATTTACTTCGGAAGATATTTTGCGTAATATAAGCGTGTCGGCCTCTTCGTTTGGGCGAAGTATAAGGCGGATACGTCTTCCATCAAACCAATGTTGTTTTTCACCTTTGTATATTTTTATAATTTCGCTGGTATCAGTATCCGATATACTTACATCTTTATTTGCAACAAAAATAAAAGGTGTTTTTGCATATTCAATAACCGTTAAACCAAGATTTTTTTCATTTTCTTTTAAGGGCCTGCCACAAAGCCCGATATCTATTGCGCGGCTTGATATGGCTCTTATGGCTCCATCGCTTCCTATACTCGGCAATACGATAACTTTTATATCAGGATATGCTTTCTCAAAATCTTTCGATATTATTTTTATTGCTCCAAGAGCACAGCCGGTACCTCCGATTTTTATAGTATGCTGTGCGAAAGCAGGTGATGGTAAAATGAAACTATATATTGCAATTATAAGCAGAATCTTTGAGAGTATCTTTTGATATTTCTTCAAACCCGCAACAGTCCCCTTTTTATCCTAATCAAAATACAGGTCATGAAAGATAAACAGGCAGAAAATCCCTATCAGTTACTTGATGGAAACGCTTATTACTATATCGGCACAAAAAAGTAAAGTATTAACTTTCTTTTTAAAAACTTTTTTTTCTATCCCCAAAGAGCATCATTTAGCCCGGATGTTCTTTGAGTTTTTCTTAAGATTGCAGTTCTTAGTATGCTCTCGGTTCCGACTATAGTCAATTTTCCCGTGGTTCTTGTAATGCCTGTATATATCAGTTCCCTTGTCAACACTGGGTAATCTTTTTCCGGAAGGACTACTACAACATTGTCAAATTCGGAGCCCTGGCTTTTATGAACGGTCATTGCATAAGCTGTTTCATGTTTGGGGAGAATACCGGGTTTGAACTTTCTTTTTGCTTCCATATTACTGTCAAAATATGCATACAGGTTATCATCTTCATCTCGTGCCGGCATAATTAAACCCATATCACCGTTAAACAGCCCAAGGTTATAGCTGTTTTCCTTTATAAGAACCGGCCTTCCCCTGTACCATTGACTTGAAATATCAATAAGCCTTTTTTTTCTCAGCACTGATTCAGCAAGAGAGTTTATACCATCAATGCCAAAAGGCCCACTGTTTACGGCACACAGAATTTTAAAGCAACCAAGCAAATTAAGGGCGGATATAGGATCATCAATATTAAGATAGGAAGAATATCCTTCAATTATCTTTTCTTCAAGAACGCGATAAAGTTCTTTTTGATTATTAGCCTCTTCCCAGCATATTCCATCATCATTTTTCTCTTTTAAAATTTCGATAGCATATTCTGCTTCACCTTTATTTACAGCCACACTCAACCGGCCTATCCTGCTGTCTTCCGAAAAACGGTAATTTTTTTTAAGAACCACGATACAGTCATTTAAGCTGTTTTTATCAGATATAACATCCATGTTATCTTGAATTTCTGCATATAATTTTTTATATGACTTAATCGGATATCCGGTTATATCACTTCTGTTGCAAATATCTCCCAGTACCGACCCGGCTTGAACAGAAGCAAGCTGGTCTTTATCTCCTGCAAGGATGAGCCTGGCATCATCCGGCAAAGCTTCAACAAGTTTTGCAAGCAACGCAAGATCAACCATGGATGCCTCATCAATAACAACTATATCTGCGGGAAGTTTATTGTCGGCATTATAATGAAAACCGGAAGAACGGGAAATAGTTTTTAACATCCTGTGAATCGTATAGGCGTCCTGGGGTATCAAATTCTTTATTTCATCCGAACAATCAATATTTTTCTTTGTATTTCTGATGGATTCGGAAAGCTTTGCAGCAGCTTTTCCTGTTGGAGCACACAAATAAATCTTTTGTTTATCACCGGATTCAACTTCTATCAAAACAGCAAGAATTTTTCCTATTGCTGTTGTTTTTCCCGTGCCGGGGCCACCTGACATAATGCATAATCTTTTATATACACATACAAGAGAGGCAAGCTTCTGGAGGTTTATCCTTTCACCGGCAACATCGGGGAAATATTTATCAAGAAGCTTTCTTACATGATTTTCATCAAGTTTTGTATCAGGCCAGGTTATATCATCGTCTGCTTTATTCTTTATGGCTTTTGAAAGAGTATTTTCGTAATACCAAAATTTGTGCAAATAAAGCCTGTTCTTATCATCAAGTATCAGAGGCCTGTAATCACCGGGTTTACCAACAACATTTGTTATTTTCAACTTTTCTATCCAGATATCAAGCAAAGGGCATGCAAGCCTTTTATAGTCTTCCCCTTTTTCAAGAATTACTTTTCCTGCAAAAGCCTTAAGATCAAGGCATACATCACCATTTCCGGCAGCATTACTTACAAGAGCTGCGGCAAGAAAAAGATCGGAATCATCAGCATTTTCGAGTTCATTGATAAACTTAGCAAAATGCAAATCAATATTTGTAAATATATTTTTGTTATATAATGATTTTATATAGCTTTTATTCATAGTTGATAATCAATAATCCGGTATCATCGCTTTTCCAAGTGCATCAATTAAAGATATATCCGGCAAATCGTAAAATATCCCCGAACCAGGGGCTATAGAGTCGTTTACTCCGCGTAAGAAAATATAAAATACTCCACCAAACGAATCACTATAATTATAATCTTTGTATTTAATTCTCAAATACTGGTGGAGAGCAAGCGAATATAAATGGTACTGGAGTATATATGATTCTTTGTCCATTACTTTGGCAAGATTTGATTTTTGATAATTAAGAAGACTGCCGCCAAGATAATTTGATTTCCAGTCAACAATATAAATTTTATCATTGGAGTAAAAGACCATGTCTATATAGCCTTTCATAAAACCTTTTGACGGAGAAAAAGAAAGATTTTCTATCCAGCCGGGATATTCATCATTTATTTTAATGTTTCCGTGGTCATGAAAGATTTTTCTGATTATTTGAGGACTAATCATTTTTAAGGGAAAATAAAATTCCATTTCATTAATTCTTTGTTTAATATCTACTTCCGACAATTTAACTGATTTCTCATTATCATCATAAGGAAAATAAGCATTCAAACCGGCTCCAAGTACTTTCTTTATCATGTCGCATACAGTGTTTTTCCATTTTGTCTCAAATCCATATTCTATAAGCTTATCGTCAACAAGTTTTTCTCTATCCTTATAATCTGAATCAAGAAAACTCATATTCTCAAAAAGATCATGAAAAAAAGTACCGGGGCTTGCTCCTCTTGGAAATGAAAATATATCCGTTTGATCGGTATTTGCTTGCTTTTCTAAAAACTCTTCAACAAAGCTTCTTGCATCAGAATCTATATCTCTGCCATCATGAACAGTATAACTGCTTACTACAAGAGATGAATAGCTTGAGATTCTATGGATATCATCAATTTTTCCGGTAAATACTCTGGCAAAACACTGCTCAACATTTTTTTCACAAGGAAAGTATTTGCCGGTGTCTGAAGGAGGAATAACAGAAACATCAATTGCCCCACCTGCTTTTTTTGAAATTTCTTCCAGATCATAAAGAAGTTTTGCAGTATCCTGACTTTTGAAATAATCCTTTACAGCTAAAGTAATTTCTTTATCACCATTATATTCATTGCTGCGGGCATAATGAAGAAGATAAGCCAGTGCGGATGATTCTGCTTTATTTATTCGCCCCCATACAAGATAGCATTTTTCTTTTGCTCTCGTTAAGGCGACATATAAAAGTCTTAAGTTTTCAGAAAGCAGCTCTTTTCCCGCAAGAAATATGCTGTTATCATTTCTTTCAAGATCAAGCACCAGATTCCTGTCACTGCTTTGCTCATGAAACAGTATTTCCTCATCCCGAACTTCGGACCCATGCCAGTTAAAAGGACAAAAAACAATGCGAAATTCAAGTCCTTTGCTTTTATGTATTGTAACAATCTTTACAGCATCATCATCTGTTTCAAGGCGCAGCAAATGTTCTTCCTGAGTTTGCCTTAAAATATCCCTTTGTTCTGCAAACCATCTTATAAGTCCGGCAATGCCCGGTTTTTTTTCTATCGATACCTTATGCAAAATATCCGAAAGGTGAAGTATGTTTGTTATTCGCCTATCCCCGTCATAAAATAAAGCAAGGTGCTCTTTAATTCTTTCTTTCTTCATCAAATAACCAAACATCTTAATAAAGCTGTATTTATTCCATAAACGTTGACATTCAATGAATAAAGATTGCCATTTCTCCAGTAACACAGGGTTATATTCATAAGAATTTATCTCTTCGCCTGTAACACCAAAGATATCGGTTATGATGGCTGATTTAACTTTACTTTCATTAGATGGATCAGAAACAGCAGCCAAAACTCTTCCAAGTTCCATAGCTTCATCGGAGTCAAAGACATTATCAATACTGTATATTACAGAATGAATCCTTCTTTTGGAAAGTGAATTTTTCACCATCCTGGCCTGTGTGTTTGTTCTTACAAGTATGGCGATATCACTTTGCTTAACAGTTTCCGCTTTTTCGCTATACGCTGATTTCAGAAGGCGTAAAATCTCTGATGCTACAGATTCCGAAATTATTTTTTCAGCATTATTCTTCGTGATAGCCTTGTTGTTTTGAGTATAGTCATCGGAGAAAAGATGCCACAGAGTTAAAGGCGCACCGGATAAGCAGAACTTGTTTTCGCTGATGCATTTTTCCCTATGCCCTGGTATGCCTTTTATAAAGGAGATCTCTTCAAATACAAACGGGTGTTTTACACCTGAAAATATCGCATTTACAGCCTCAATCAAACCCGGAGAAGATCTCCAGTTTTCTATAAGAGTATTTTTTTTATCCGATTTTTTAGCTGCTTTGATGTATGAGAATATATCTGCTCCGCGAAAGCTGTATATAGACTGTTTAGGATCTCCGATAATAAAAAGAACACTTTCTTTAGAATCAAAAAGATTGTAAAAAATTTCATACTGTATAATATCGGTATCCTGAAACTCGTCAATTAGCGCTGCCTTGTATTTTTTACGGATCGATGCAGCAAGGTTATTGCTGTCATGACTTAAAATGGCATCTTTTACTTTGGTTAAAAGATCATCATAATATTGGATGTTCTTGCTTTGTTTCTTTTTTTCAAGCTCTTTATCTGCAAACGTTATAAATGCCTTCTTAAGATAAATGATGTATCTGTCAAACTCAGCTTTTACTTCATTACTTGTTTCTAATAGTTTTTCGCAAAGATCAAAAAATTTATGGGAAGGGCTTGTCTGTTTTGCCTTTGTTGATTTTTTGATTTTTTCCGAACAAAAGTATTCAAATTTATCATATAGAGGAAAGCTAACATGCCTGTCATCTAAAAATCTTTCCATCCCGGAAAGCATAGACTGTATTTTAATCTCTCTTTTAGACAATCCGTTTCCTGCAGGCTCTATGGTTCCATATATATTTCCTTTTAAAACAGGATCAGAAAGCAAAACCAAAATTTCATCTTTAGAAGCTACCCATATTCTTTTTACCTCTTTAATAATACTTCGAAATTCGGAAAGCTTTTCAAATACAGGCTTTTTAATTTCGGGTATTATCCTTATCCGATGAAATATCTGTTTTGAAGCAAGTCTTGAAAAATAATGCGGCCCGGATATCTGCTTTAAACTGTAGTTTATAAATTCAGGCTCTGACCTGTAGAAATTAATTCTCCAGAAATCTTCTGCAATTTCTAATATCAAATCGGTCTGGTCGGTAACAAGTTCGGTATCAAACAAATTTCCTGTTTCAAAAGAATAATCGGAAAGGATTCTTGCGCAAAAGCCATGAATGGTAAATATTGCAGCCTCGTTGAAATTAATAAGTGCGTTACTTAACAAATCAGAGACAAGAGCGTGATTTTCATATTTTTCACAAAGAGCTTCAATTAATGCATCATCTGACTTCTTATCTTTTGTCTCGGCAGAAAAAGCTTCTTTCGCCTTTGTGAGTTTGCTTCTGATTCTTTCTTTTAAATTTTCAGTAGCTGCTTTCGTAAATGTTACAACTAAAATTTGATCTATTGTAAGCTTATTTTCAATAATAAGCCTTACAAAAAGACTTTCTATCGTATAAGTTTTACCTGTTCCTGCACCTGCCTCTATAAGGTTAGTTCCGTTTAGCTGTGCATTAATTAGATCAAACTGTTTCATAGGTTTGCTGGCTCTTATGTTTTTATTCAACAGGATCTTTGTAATAGCAGTTTAAAATCGAAACCATTTCTTCTTTTCCGTTTGCAATCCGGCAACATTTATCCCATAAATCTACACTTATAAATTCAAACAATGGCTGATCGACATTTTTAATTTTCTTAAAAGCGGAAAGTAATTTCTTATCCCATGATTGGTAGTATTTAGCCAAATCATCAGGATAAACTATCTTTCTCCGTTTACCTTCATCATTTGGCCTGAAAGATCTGATTATATTAAAACACCCATAGTCATTTGTTATTTGCTCGCCTGCTTTAATATCTCTTATGGATATTTCAAAATCAAAGGCAGTAATCATACAATTAGGATCGAAGCTATGATTTACGAATTTGGTATTGTCCCAGCACAGAACATAGCGTCCGGAATTATTTCTAAAGCAGTATTTGCTCACAGCATCTAAAAACTCCTTCGGGAATTCTTCTATTTCCGAAGGAGAGAAAACGCGATCCAGTTTATCAAGAACCCAGGTTACCGTACCTTCAGGAATAAATCTGGTGGCTACTACTCCGTAACCAAGCTCATCGTTTATAAAATGTAATTTGGTATCGGGATGAATCAATGCTTATCTCCTCAATCGGATTTATTGAATATTTTTAATATCTCCGATATATCAGCGATTTCTTCCAAATCATTAATATCTGCTATGACTTTTTGAGTCTCTTGCTCATCTAAAAGCAAACGTGTATTACTTTTAAACTTATCAATAATATCATCATCTGCCATTTCATATTTTGCAGAAATGCCTGACTTGGCATAAGTCTTTTTGCCTGTCCCATTATGCACCATAACTTCAATTTCCGGCCTTAAACCGGCATTATCATCAAGATCGGTAATCAATTTTATTTTTTTCATAAACTCATGAATACGCCTATCCTCAAGAGTTTCATTTAACTGCCAGGCAGGGCCTGTCTCTATACTGTGTGCTGCAACCGAGAAAACAAAAGGTACGCTGAATTGCGCTTGCACATTAGTTTTAACATCTCTTGTTTTCCATAAAGGGAAATCAGCCAGGCTGCTAAGTTTAACGGTAATTTCCATTATATCTTCGGGCAATATATTATTTGCCGTGATAATTTCTTCCAAATGGCATAGCGCATTCTGCATCACACCGCAACAGGGATATCTTTTATAAAACAGCCTTTCCGGAAATACCCATTTATTTCCCAATCCCTGAGTAATGTATTCGGGCATCCACTGGTCACAACCAAAAGCCCTCCAAAAACCATGATCACCATCCAATACTTCAACATCTCCAGTCGATCCCATTTCGGCGGACATCACAGCAACTACTTGTGCCAGAGATAAAAACCCGGAAGACATATACTTAGGATCGGAAACGCAAGCAGAACTTACAAATTTACCTACCATAGGAACTGGTGCATGATAACCGGCTATCCCCATTGCATGGGCTATTTTATCTGCATCAAGCCCCAAAAGCCTGCCTGCGGCTGCAGCTCCGCCAAAAGCACACAAACCATATCCGGGTGTAGGTAAAGGCATTGCAATTTTTCTATCGGGAAGCTCCACAGAAAACCTTCGCCCAAAAACCATTGCAGATGCAATTCTTGTTGCAAGTTCATGAGCAATTGCGGAAGCAACAATCAATTGCTTTCCGGATACTTTTTTTATTTCACCTATTGTAAGAGGAGCGGCAAGTATATAGGGTGTGGCATGTGCGGGCGGAGAAAGCAATGCTTCATAATCTAAGGCATTCATCAACTCGCCTATGGCGTATGCAGCCTGTGCCGCACCCACTCTCTCACTTGTACCCCAAAGACAGCTTTCTGCCTGTCCTCCCAGCATACGCGCCAGACGAATTGCAGCATCGCCTTTTTGTGTTTTTATTCCACCTATAGCACATCCAATAGTATCAAGAAGAAGTTTTTTGGTTTCAGAAACAACAAAAGACGGTAAATTTTCGTATTTTATTTCCGCTGCAAAGCGGGCTATTTCTGCTGTTACACCCATATACATACCATAAAAATATCAAGTTTTGGAAAAATGAACTTCATCACCGTCCTTATAACGATATATTTTTGATTCATTTTCAAGTTTTTCAATATGTGTAAGTACTATTCCAAGACATCTTGCAAGCACAATAACACTGTCTAACGAGGGATAAACAACTTTCATTAAATCCATCAGTGTGTGGTCTTTATCAGATATAGCTTTAAATATCTTATCTTCTCTGCTTTTTACAATAGAAAGCACAGGATCTGTAAGCCCAGAGCAGGATTTTATTGAAGGCCCGTGAGAAGGAAATACTTCTTTTGTCTTATCAAGATATTGATTTATCTTTTTTAAAGACGATTCATACGATATCAGGTCAGAGCCAAAATTATTCAAACCTCCTGTTAGTGTAGAGCTTTTGCCAAGAAGAAAATCACCTGAAAAAAGTAAAGATTTTGTTTCTTCCCATAAACTTATATCCCAGGGGCTATGACCGGGCGTTAAAACAATTCTGAACTTAAGCTTTCCTGTACTGATTAAATCACCATCATCCAGTTCTTCATCTATCCCTATTTCACCATATGTGGGATTCCAGAAATGATCTATTACATCAAAATAGATATCTTTTACTTCAGGATGCAAAAATAATTGCTCTGAAAAAATGTTTTTTGCAATTGTTTTTACCAAACTTACATATTCACCATATTTTTCTGCCCATTGTTTTGCTTTGTGGTATGCACAATGTCTGATTTTTGTATATTCGCCAAGGCCTATTCCTCCACCCATATGATCGGGATGCGCATGTGTATATACAATTCTTGATATATCTTTTATATCAAAACCTACCTGATTAAGGGCATATAAAAGTTTTTCACTTTTGCTGTCTGTAAAAGGACCAGTATCAATTAGCATCAACTCATCATCAATAATCAGAAAAACATTGGCAAAAGCCTTTTCATTGCCGGAAGAAAAATAAGGGATTCTGAATACGGCAAGATACGGATATAATCTTTCTACATGTACATCATCAAATTTATTCATAAAATTCCAAAAAAGGGCAGGCACCATAAAAAGCTTATATAGTTGAGCCACTTTCAAAACGTTTCAGTTTGGTCAAGCTCAAGGCGGGAGAAAATTTCAACCGCAGGAATACATTGAGTATTTCGAGGATTGAAATTTGAGCCCAACGCTTAAGATCGGCCAAAATGGGGCGTTTTGAAACTGGCTCAGCTTTATAATACCGCCACTTCATACTCCATTTATTTGTTTTGGTTCCATATAAAAACGATATTAATATTTCATCTAAATTTCTAAAGGTAAAGAGTTTTTTTAGGCTTTATGTGCTTTGTGATTTTATTAGAATTTTAATACCAGACAACAGACGAGATGGGATAAGTGATATAAATACTCTGACCGGGATAATAATTATTTTCTTTGGCTTTCTCCAAAGGAATTCGAAGAGTAAATACCTGGCTGCCTATACGTATGGAAACCATAACTGTATGTTTTGCAGGTTCAAATGAAAGCTGGGATAGAACACCTTTTAGCAAATGTTCATCCGGCCCAAGACCCGGCAGCTTTGAGCTTATGGCAATATTGGTATGCGGAATAATAGCCGCACAAGTCGGTAAAGGAGAGTCCCCTTTCACAAGAATACGCTGCCCATCATCAAGGAGCTTTTCAAACAACCCTGTTGAAACCTGATTCCATGGGCCAAAAATTATGTTTTCAAGACCTTTTCCAACAATCTTTCCTTTAAACATCTGTATGACATTATCACAGATTTCATGAAGCCATTTCCAATCATGGCCGGCAATAATAAGAGTCGTGCCCCATTCCTTAGAAGCCATAAACGCACTGTCCATAATCTGCTGAGCACTGGCAGCATCCACACCGGCTGTAGGTTCATCCAAAATAAGAACTTCCGGTTTTAATGCAAGCCTGGCCGCCAGAGCAACCCTATGTGCCTCTCCCCCCGAAAGCTGATACCATTTGCGGCCGGAAAATTCTGTTGGAGAAAGCCCTACCAGCATTAAAGCATCATTCACCTTTTTCAAATACTGCGATTTATTAAAGCCTCTTAAGTTTAATCCATATACAATATTTTCAAAAACCGTTCGTTTAAGCAAAAAAGGTTCCTGGGGCAACAGACTTACACGGAAACGGACTGCTTCGGAAAAGGGATGGGCTTTTTGGCCTTTATATAATATTGTACCTTCTGACGGGCTGTTCACAAAAGCAAGCATGCTTAAAAGAGTGCTCTTGCCGCTCCCGTTAGGACCAACAACCCCGGTTATAGAACCGGCAACAAGCGTTAATTCTTTGATATCAACCGCCGTATGCCGGTTATAATACTTTTTAATATTCGATAGCTGATAAGCAGGTGTTTGCATGATTATTAACGATTTCTTAGAAATGAAAGAGAATAATTAACAATAACTGCTATAGCCATCAGGACAAGTCCCAGCGCGACTCCCATGACAAACTCACCCTTGTTTGTTTCAAGCGCAATGGCAGTGGTAATGGTTCGGGTATTCCATTTTATATTTCCGCCTACAATCATGGCAATTCCAACCTCTGTAAGCACTCTGCCATAGGCATTCATACAGGCAGACAATATACTGTAACGCGCTTCCCAAAGAGTTGAAAAAAGGATTTGCCTGGGATTGGCTCCAAGAGATATAAACGTTACCCGCAACTTATCATCTATGCTTTCAACAGCCGCTGCTGTGAGCGCAACTACAATAGGCAGGGCAAGAACCGTTTGGCCTATGGCTACACCTTCCAAAGTAAAGAGAAGCCCATATTGCCCAAGCGGCCCTCTATAAGTTAAAAGCGCATAAACCAAAAGCCCTATCAGCACTGTGGGCAAAGACATCAGGGTATCCACAAAGGTTCTTACATGCTTTTTCCATAAAAAATCATGATGGCCAAGCAAAAAACCAAGCGGCATGCCTATCAGCAGACTGGCCACCATAGAATATGTGGATACTTTCAGTGTAGCAAATACGGCTGAATAAGTTTCTCCGTCTCCGCTGGCTAATAATCGAATAGCCTGGAGCAGAGCTTCAATAAGAAAATTCATTTTTGACCTTAATTAACGAGCCACTTTCAAAACGTTTCAGTTTGGTCAAGCTCAAGGCGGGAGAAAATTTCAACCGCAGGAATACATTGAGTATTTCGAGGATTGAAATTTGAGCCCAACGCTGAGATCGGCCAAAATGGGACGTTTTGAAACTGGCTCTAACGAATAACAAAAAGCCTATCTTACTTTGAAAACCCATAAAAAAGTTGTTTTCCTGAAAGCTTGAAATCATTAATCAGCTTTTGAGTAGACGGCTTTGACATCCAGTTTGAGAATTTTGCGGCCAGATCCGATTTAACATTACTGCATCTTTGTGGATTCACCTCGATAACGCTGTAAATATTTTTAAGCAACTCATCGCCTTCAACAAGAATTTTTAACGGAGGATTTCCCTTCATTGTGTCTTCGTATTTTATATAGGTTCCACGATCCGTAAGAGTATATCCGTTTAATTCCGCCGCCATATTTATAGAAGAAAGCATCCCCTGGCCCGACTGTACATACCAGCTTTCTTTATCAGGAACTACAAGCTTGCTTTCTTTCCATAATTTCTTTTCAGCCTTATGTGTTCCCGATTGATCACCTCGGCTCACAAACTTTTGCGTTTTTTCTAAAATCGCATTCAAAGCTTCCTTAACACTTTTACCCGTGATGCCTGCCGGATCCGATGCAGGACCAATTATTACAAAGTCATTATACATAACAACATTGCGATTTATGCCAAAACCATCGGCTACATATTTTTTTTCAGCATCAGGCGCATGAACAAGAAGTACATCCGCATCGCAGTTTTCACCAAGCTTGAGCGCTTTGCCGGTCCCGGTTGCAACCCACTCAATATCAATTCCTGTCTCTTTCTCAAAATATGGTTTCAGGTAGTCTAACAAACCCGTATTATCGGTGCTTGTGGTTGTGGCCAAGCGCAGCATGCTGGCATCTTTTCCCATAACAGGACTGCAAAATACAAGAGAAAAAACAGCAATTGTTGCGATCAAAAAAACTCCAAAATTACGTTTCATCAAAATCCTCCTTAATAGTGTTTTTATTGTTCAAACTAAAAATCTATGCCTAACTTTCTATAGGAAATACCATTTTCCCACTTAAGCTTGTATCGTAACCTTCAAACTGATTTGCAGCCTCCCGGAATGAATCTTCATGCAATAAACCTAAAAACAGTTGTACCCCCTTATCAAAAAATCTTTCCTTTCGAATAAGAAGATCATAGCGTTCCCACCGAAGTGGAATAAAATCAAGTCCCAAAAGAGAAGCCACAGATCGGATGCAGGCAGCAGCATCAGCCCGCCCCGTCAATACTTCAATGCCAGCATCAATATGTCTCGATACCTCATTATCGTACCCTTTAATTTTCCCACAATCTATACCGGCTTTGCTTAACTCCCGATCAAAAAGCAGTCTTGTACCGGTTCCAAGAGGCCGGTTTACAATACAAACTTTAGGCATTGCAAGATCAGCTATTTTTGAGATTCCTTTAGGATTTCCCTTTTGAATTACAAGCCCCTGCTCACGCCTGCAAAAATTACAAACAGCAGGCATATCACCAAGTTCCTTGGATGCAAAATTAAAATTATAGTCATTTTCATTTTCTTCAAGCAGATGACTTGAAGCAATGTGGCACATATTTTGCCGAAGGGCTCTAAGCCCCCCCATGCTGCCAAGGTTTCCAAAAACGGCCACATTATCAGGATAAAATTTATTGAAAAGCACTAAAGATTTATCCAAAAGCAGGTCATTACTCCCTGATACTATTAGCAGTCCATGGTAAGGAGGAAGGGTATTGGCAGGCTCCGGATAGTTAATTGTACTGTTTTCTACCCACTGTTCTACAAGATGCTTGGGAAAGAGCCATTTGCCTGTTATTTTTGTAGCCGGAAGCCCTTTTTCAGTAATGAGAGCATAAACCATCTTCTCATTAATTCCAAGAAATTTGGCTATTTCTTTTGTTGATATCAGTTCTTTCATACAAGATGCCCTCCTTATAGTAACTATAAATTACCCAAAATGGCTATAAATTACATCTATTGCCTTAGCTGTTATAAGTCAATATTTTTGATACATTGTTTGACTTTTTTCCGGTCTGCTATTATTCTAATATGAAAATAAATTATGGGGAATAATGGTGAATAATGATAAGTAAAAATACGATATTGGCTGTTGACGATGAATACTTCATGCTTGATTTGATTACACGCTGCCTTGCCAATGAAAAATATAAAATACTAACAGCACAAAGCGCTGATGAAGGATTGCGCTTATTAAAAGATAATAACATCCATCTTGTAATAAGCGATCAAAGAATGCCCGGAATGTCCGGATTGACTTTTTTAACTAAAATCAAAGCACACTATCCTGATATTATAACTATAATACTAACCGGATATGCTGATATCGAAACAGTACTTGAAGCAATTAATTCAGCCGGAGTCTATAAGTTTATGGTAAAGCCTATGAATATGCTTGACCTGAAAATAACCGTTCAACGCGCTTTAGAATTAAGACAAATGATTATAGATAAAAATATTCTTTCAAATAAAATTATAGCTTACGAAGCAAGGCTAAAAGAGTTAGAAAGGATGCACCCCGGCATAACAAATTACGAAAAAGATCTGGATGGAAATATAATTCTTGATTTGGAATAAATCATTAGATATATCAGTTAATTAATAGCTTTCTTATCATCTTGCCGGGCAAAGTTTCAACTGCCTTTAAAGCTCCTTCAGGACAAACCTCAACACAGCAGTAACATCTGATGCATTTTTCATAATCAAAAGATATTTTCTCTTTGTCATGCAAAATAGATGCAGCCGGACAGTATTTCCAGCATTCGCCGCATAACTTGCACAAACTGTTATCAGCTAATGGCCTTTGGATAAAATGCCTTCTCATCGTTTTTTGAACAAATCCGGGCCCAATGATCAGCGGATTGCGGGACGGAAAAACAAAATTGTTTATCGGCTTAAACTCACCTGTAATACTAATATCATTTTCGACCAGTCCCATATCTTTTGCAACTTTATTTGTAGGAAGAATATCAGGCTCAATGCCAAGCATTTTGCATATTGAAATATCCACGCTAAATGCGCTTTTGCCGCCGGTAAGCATACCTAAATAGCGCGGAGTACCGCCTTTTCCAGGCCCCTGCCCTTCCATTCCCAGTATGCCATCAACAATTGTTGCCTGCGGGCCGACCGCTTTGTGTATACGCACAAGAAGAGTTGCAAACATATCCCTGTCGATCCCACTTCTTAAATGCCATTCCGATTTTTTCATCCCCACTATACATCCGAATAGATTTTTAACACCAAGTGTAAGCAACATCTGGGCGTGGGCTTTAAGTTTTGCAATATTAATAATATATTCGGCTTCCATTGCATCTTTTGAAATATCTATAAAGCCGAAAGGCTCTCCGATATCAACCTTTACCGATGTTTTAAAAGCCTTAAACTCTATATCAAGTCCTTCAAAAGCTCTTTTATACCCACCGTCTTTCAATATTTTATCAAACAGGCCCACAGCAGGGCTGTCCGATATCTGCACCATTGCTCCTTTTTCAAGAATGTACTCTGCTGCAGCTTTTACTACTAAAGGATGAGTGATAATTGCCGTTTCAGGTTTTGCAGGAGAAAGCATATTTGGTTTTATAAGAACTTTCATGCCTTTTACTATTGATACACCGCATATCGAATCAAGCATATCAAAAACAACAGGCTTTAATATATCGTAATCATATTCAGCTTTCCTGAAAATGACTTTGTTCATAGTACAATCCTTCCAAAGAAAAATAACTTCTATTCTTGCTAAATATATCTTTATTTAATATAGTTTATACAAACCTTATAGCGCAAACTTTTTTAATCAATTTATTATAATGAAAAAGACTACCCCCCATAAAATTTCAACTCGCGGATATTATTATGTTGTTATAGCAGCAATTTTATGGGCAATTTCAGGCTCATCATCCAAATATTTGTTCATTTCGGGAATATCTCCTTTTCAGCTTGTTCAGCTTCGCATAACAATCTCAACAGGATTTCTTTTTATTGTACTTTTCATCTGGCGTCGCAACCTTTTGCGAATAGCATCAAAAGATTTTTTCTACTTTTTATTCTTAGGCGCTGCTGCAATGGCTTTAGTCCAGTTTACATATCTTTATACAATAAGTAAAATCAATGTAGCCGCAGCCATACTCATGCAGTATCTTGCGCCTGCTTTTATAACTCTATATTTAGTTATCTTTGAAAAAGAAAAACTTCACAAAGCAACAGTTATAGCTGTTTTTGGGGCTATAATAGGATGTTATTTTGTAGTCGGAGCTTATAACCTTAATCTTTTTGCTTTAAACAAAGCCGGAGTAATATCCGGCATATTGTCTGCCGTTTGTTATGCATGGTATTCGATCTCCGGAGAATACGGAATGCGAAAATACGACCCGCTAACGGTAGTATTCTATTCGCTTTTTTTTGCCGCAATTACCTGGAATATATTGCATCCGCCTTTTAAAGCTCTTTTCAATGCATATTCTCCTGGTCAATGGGGATTAATTATTTATATAGGAATCTTTGGTACCGTTATTCCTTTCAGTCTGTATCTTGAAGGAATAAATTTAATCCGATCCACTCGTGCCGCCATAACCGGTACACTCGAACCCATTACTGCTGCCGGCATTTCATATCTTTTATTAAATGAAACTCTTGATCTATTGCAGATTGCCGGAGGAATACTGGTATTAGCTTCTATAGTACTGATGCAATTTAAGGTGCAATATGATGACAAGATTCCGGACCTTATCAGGACAAAGAAGAAGTGAATACTATAGAAAGCACAAATTCTCTTTCAAAACGAATTAAACGGCATGTAACCGGCCGCAAAAAATCTTTTTTCGCATCCACAGCCCCAGGCATTGAATCCGTTTGCCACGCTGAACTACAAGATGAACTTAAAGATTTTTTATCTCAAAACCTGCCTACACAAAATACCTTTGTTGAAGATAAAGGAGGTATTCATTTTGAGGGTCGCATACCGGACTGTTATATCGCAAATCTTTATCTTCGCACAGCAAACAGGATTCTTATGCGGATAGAAGAATTTAAAGCTACAAATTTTATGCAGCTCGAAAAAAAACTTTCCCAATTACCATGGGAGCTTTATCTGCCTGCAAGCACAAATTTTCTACCTGAGATAAAAGTATCTGCAAAACAGTCCAGGCTCTATCATAAAGATGCCATATCTCAGGTTTTTACAGACAGCATCAGTAAGCGTTTCACGCAAAATACTATATTGCTAAAGGATTCTTTATTAGCGCAAAAAGTTTTTGTACGTGCTGTAAATGACAGGTTTGAAATATCAATCGATAGCTCCGGAGAACTTCTTTACAAAAGAGGAATAAAAACCCACATGGCAATAGCTCCTTTACGGGAAACAATTGCCGCTGCAATTTTAAAATTGTGCGGATATGATGGAAATGAACCCCTGATAGACCCCATGTGCGGCTCCGGCACTTTCTCAATTGAAGCAGCCATGATAGCTCAAAACATTCCTGCAGGCATCTTCAGAAATTTTGCTTTCATGGAGTGGCCTTGTTTTACTCCTAAACGCTGGGCATATATAAAACGAGAGGCAGAATCGAAGATCAATAATATTTCTACCCCTTCTATCTTTGCATCGGATATAAATTCAGAAGCCTGCAATTTATTGTCTTCCTGTATAAAGCAGTATGACTTTCTTAAAATGGTTGAGGTTGTCCAAAAAGATTTTTTTGATCTTTCTTCTTCTGCTTTCAAAGGACATACAGGTCTTATAGTTATTAATCCGCCATACGGGAACAGAATAGGAAGCCAAACTGAAGGCATAAAACTATTTCAAAACATGTGCAATAAACTTAAAAAAGATTATTCAGGCTGGAAAACCGGTATCATAGCATCAGACATTGATCTTATAAATAACCTCCCTTTCAAACTGAAATCTCAAACTCTACACCATGGCGGCCTTAAAATATACTTGCTTTATGGGAGAATAGTGTGAAGAGATGAATACGCACAAAATCCCAGATTTCAAGCATTCACTTGTATTGTTTTATGTTGACACGCTAATAAGAAAATGGTCTTATTTTATACCAAAACTTATTTTGACACAGTGCGAATCAATTTCATAATCAAAATAAATTGGGCTAAATACTTTTGGAAGCTAAGTGCAACTACGATTATTACAAATAACCTTACCGCATGAGGTTAACTGGGATATCTCGGGCCTTATCTCGGCTAATGATGTTGTTGCCTCCTGGCATGACAACAGCCCTCATAGTCACCTCGTACTCCACCTGATTGTCCCTGCAGACCAAACCGAACCGATTATGGAAGAAATCGAAAAAAGGTACGGCTCACATCCTGACTTTCGAGGAATCATTATACCAATAGAAGGCATATGGCCGCGCATCGAACCTGATGCTCCTCCAACCATCAGCGCATTTCAACCAAAGCGCAACTTATTAGGTCAAAGGGTAAGTCGCGAAGAGCTCTATGCTAATGCCATCGATAGCTGTGATATTACTGCCGGCTTTTTGCTTTTGGTTGCTTTGTCATCCGTGGTTGCAGC
This sequence comes from Pseudomonadota bacterium, assembly GCA_043825875.1. Taxonomy (GTDB): domain Bacteria; phylum Desulfobacterota; class Desulfobacteria; order Desulfobacterales; family RPRI01; genus RPRI01. Next base: position 127,972 of record JBDRRF010000079.1, read on the forward strand.
AGTTGGCCTCACTCGAGACAACTTAGCCGTAATCATAGGCGCAATGTTAATCGCCCCGCTTTTTGGCCCTAACATGTCATTGGCTGTTGGGACAACCTTTGGTGACCTAAAACTTGTCGGAAAGGCTCTTCAAACGTCATTAGCAGGTATTGTTTTAGCTACCATAGTATCAGCTATTATTGGTATTGTAACAACAGTCGATCCGGGCATCAATGCTATTACAGAACGTACAGTGGTGGGTTTTGCCGATATCACTATTGCATTAGCGGCCGGATGTGCCGGTTCACTCGCCTTTACATCAGGTTATTCAAGAGCAGTCATTGGAGTAATGGTGTCTGTGGCGCTGTTGCCTCCGCTTGCAACTTTTGGACTTCTTCTCGGCTCCGGTAATTGGTCACTTGCTGCTAATGCATTACTGCTTACAGCAACAAATATAATTTGCATCAATCTTGCCGGTGTTGTTACCTTTCTTTTGCAGGGTGTTCGGCCTACTAACTGGAGAGAAGCAAAAAAGGCCAAGCGTGCTATATGGATTGCATCCTTATCATGGCTCACACTGCTGATTGCTTTAATAATCATCTTATCCAGCAGATAACATGATAGCAAAGAACAATAAATATCCATTCCCTTGGCTATAAAACCACTTTTAAATTCATATTTAATCTGTTATTAGTATATATAAAGATATTTTATTTAATACAAACAATATAAATTTACGGGAGGAATAAAATGCCAAGGATAATTTTTGCTGTTTTATTATCGATTTTATTTATTATCGGTTGCGGAGAAAAAGCTGAAGAAAAGATGATTGAAAAACAAATTAAGAAGGCAACCGGATCAGATGCAAATGTTGATATTTCGGATAATAAAATCAATATTGTTTCAAGTACAAAAGAAGGTAAGTTTAGCATGTCTATGGGTGAGTCGGTTGAGATTCCAAAAGATTTTCCAACAGACATCTTTATCTACAAGCCTTCAGAAACAGTCGCAGCCATAAAAATGCCGGAAGGGTTCTCTATTTCCCTAAAAACCGGAAACGATATAACAAAGGTTACCGCATCTTATCAGAAAAAAATGAAGTCAGAAGGCTGGTCTGAAAAAGCCAGTATGAATTTTAGCGGCCAGCAAGTTTTAGTATATGAAAAAGAAAACCGTAATGCAAATATCTCCATTGCTTCCACGGAGGGTGAAACAAATATTACTCTTACTATCGTTAAAAACTAGATCTGAAGCATTTTAATAACATTTATGCACAAAATATTTAGATACACATTAGACTTAGCCTGTTTATCATAAAACATATAATCAAGCAGGAGATAATCTTTTAAGCATTTTATCATCACCATAAAATTCATTCAAAAAATTACGGGGGTATGATTAACAAATGAAAATACTTCTCATGGATGATGAAAAAATTATTATAGACGTTGTTAAAGCTATGCTTAATAAGATCGGCCATGATGTTGTTTTAGCTCAAAACGGGGAAGAAGCAATTCATTTGTTTAACAAAGCATTTGATTCAGCAGCCCCTATTGATTTAATGATAATGGATTTAACAATTCCTAAAGGCATGGGGGGCAAAGAAGCTGTTCATGAAATATTGAAAATAGATCCAAATGCTAAAGTAATTATATCAAGTGGATACTCTCAAGATCCAGCAATTATTAACTTCAAAGATTATGGTTTTTCAGCGGCTATTGTAAAACCTTTTCAGCTAAAAACACTTATAAATATTATCAATCAACTTACGGATTAATAGCATCGCCTAAAAGATGTAGAATGTAATCATCCCGTATATCATTTTTATAAAATAGATTTCTTTTTCAAACCAAATAAAGTGAATTTCAGGAGGTATTGTTGTTTTGAAAAGGCAGATATCGGCAATCATTTTATTTTTTTTCTTAATTACTGCTTTTCCCCTAACATCCTTTGCGAATAAAGCTTTACAACCTTTGCCGCTCAATGCACATATTGCAGACAAATATCATGACGATCTTAACGGACTTTTAGAAAAACGCTATATTCGAGTTCTGACCACACTAAATCAAACAAATTTCTTCATGTCCAAAGGGAAAGTATTCGGATACGAATACGCACTGATCAAAGGATATGAAAAATATCTTAACAAAAAAATTAAAAAAAAGGGATTGCAAATAGTAATAGAATGTATTCCGGTTACCAGAGACCAACTTGTTCCACGTCTTGTTGAAGGATACGGAGATATTGCTGCGGCTGGATTAACCATAACACCTGAGCGAAAAAAAAGTGTTGTTTTTACTGCCCCTTACCTATCAGATATAGATGAAGTTGTTGTCACCCACAAAGGCGGCTTTAGCCCTGTAAAAACTTCTGACCTTGCAGGCCAAAAGGTACTCGTACGCAAAAGCAGCAGCTATTATCAAAGCCTTCTGCTTCTTAATGAAAAACTCATAAAACAGGGAAAAAACCCCGTTCGGATAATTACGGCTGATGAAGATCTTGAAACTGAAAACATCCTGGAAATGGTTAACTCCGGAGCTGTGGAAACAACAGTAGCAGATAGTCACATTGCCTCGATCTGGTCCGATATTTTACAAAACATTGATATCCATAAGTCTGTAAAGCTGCGAACCGGTTCGAAAATAGCCTGGATGGTCAGAAAGGAAAATGACCAGTTGCTTGCCAGCCTTAACAATTATTTAAAAAACTATAAAAAAGGGACCTTGCTGGGGAACATATATTTCAAACGCTATTATGCCAACAATAAATGGCTGAAGAACCCCTCAGACCCGGCCGATCTCAAACAGCTAAAGCGATATGAGGCTTTAATCAAAAAATATGCTTTGCGCTATGGCTATGACTGGAAGCTAATTATGGCTATCGCCTATCAGGAATCAGGCCTTGACCACAAAAAAAAGAGTTCAGCCGGCGCTGTAGGTCTCATGCAGATACTTCCAAAAACGGCCAAAGATAAGCGAATAAATATTAAAAATATTAACAAACTGGAAAATAATATCCATGCGGGTGTCAAATACTTATCTATACTTCAAAAACGCTATTCTACCAATAAATCGATTCACCCCAGAGATAAAATACGCTTTGCCCTGGCCTCATACAATGCCGGGCCGGCAAAAATCAGAAAAGCAAGACAACTGGCAAAAAAGATGGGGCTTAATCCCAACCGTTGGTTTCAAAACGTTGAAGTAGCAACACTACGGTTGGTAGGGCAAGAAACCGTCCGTTATGTTAGCAATATCAACAAATACTACAACCTGTATCATATCCTTCTTGACAAGGATCAGTAAATAACGCGACAGTAATAAATTTCACAAAAACCCAATTACAGATTTCTAAAAAAAACTACCCCGCCAGCAAGGCTGACGGGGTATCAAGAAAATATCTTCTTTATATTACAAAGCAAAATTTCAGAGTTAAATAATTACTATTTGACTACTATCTTACCGGAAGCAAGCGGTGCTTTTCTATTCTGTGTATATATCTCATACTTATAAGTACCCGGTTCCATGAATCTTAGGCTGGTTGTTTCTCCCTGTGCCAAAAAATCAGTTACAAAACAACCCATATTGGGAGTTAATCTAAAGCCAACCGGAGACTTGGTGGACACAGCACATAGTTTACCTTCTTTAAAGCTTGTACTGATTTCAGCTCCTCGTACCCAATTAACCCAGACCACACATGATCCAACCGGGACATCTAAATATTGAGGGGCTATGGTTATTATATCATCACCTTCTGCGCCCTTCGTGGTTATATTTCCTTTTAAGGACACAATAAAACAATTCCCATCTCCTTCATCTCCTGCGTTAACAGTACTCGGAATTACAACAAACGACGCAATGAGCAATAACATAATAACAAAACTAGCAACTAAAAACTTACCTTTTTTCATGATGCTCCTCCTTGTTTAATTTTATGTTAATAATAACCAACATGAATAATTCATTATGAAATTAGTGTAGATTACAAATTAATAATGTCAAGGTAAATATCATAAAAAAGTAATGAACTACCCAACAGCAGAGCTGACGTGGTATCAAACAAGTTTCACTTTTATTTTATGAAGCAAAGCTTCGGTGAATTAAACCTCAAGTGATTAAAGGTTTACTTGCTATTTAACAATAATTTGACCTGATGCCAGTGGGGCTGTCCTGCTTTGTGTATATATATCATACTTATAAGTGCCAGGTTCCATAAATCTTAGACTGGATGTTTCTCCTTGCACCAAAAAATTAGTAACATAGCAACCTAAACCGGGAGTTAGCCTAAAACTCATAGAAGACTTGGTTTTGTCAGCACATACTTTTCCATCTTGAAAGCTTGTACTGATTTCAGCTCCTCGAATCCAATTAACCCAGACCACACATGATCCTGCCGAGACAGTTAAATCTTGAGGACTTATTTTTACTATCGGATCCATATCCTTGGAACTCTGTTGAGAAATATTTCCTCTCAGGCTTCCTCTCAGGCTTACAACATAGCATTTGTCACTGTCTTTTTCTGCTGCATTAATTGTTCCCGGATTTACAATAATAAATGACATGATGAACAATAACATAACAACACTGGCAACTAAAAACTTAACATTTTTCATCATTCTCCTCCATATATAAATTTGTTTATGTATAATAACTATTCATAATTACTATAAAAATAGTATAGATTGCAAATTAATAAAGTCAAGTTTAAAACAGAAAAATGTATATTAACAAATTTTTAATTAGAATATTATTAATAGCAGATACAATAACTTAACAATAAGTAAATACATTTAAAATTTTATAGATTAATATTTTTAATACAAGAAGTTCTTTAAACAATTTCAACTAAACTCTATAAACCCTTTCTTAAATTATTAATAAATTCTGATTCATTATCGGGAAGATTTGAACCCTTATAAATGATACTGCCCCTTCCATTAATACCGACTATATATGGCAAGCCTTTTACTCCAAATGTTTTGCTTGCAACTGTTCCCTCGGTATCCAGTAGTATTGTATAATTTATGTTTTGTGATCTCTTAAATCGTTGCACAACTTCTGCAGGTTGTCCATAGTTAATCCCTAAAACAACAATATCCTGTTTTTGCGCCTTTTCGGCAAATTTTTTAATTACAGGCACTTCTTCCATACAGTAAACACACCATGTTGCAAAAAAAACAATCACAACCCCTTTCTTGCCTTTTAACCGGCTTAAAGTAATTTTATCTCCTTTAAGTGAATTAAGGCTAAAGTCAAGAGCCGAATTTTCTAAGGATATTTCATTAATATTTTGCAACAGTTTCTCATTATTTGTTTCAGTAGTAGTGATTATTTTTTCGTTTGAATTATCAATCCCGGCATCTATCGGTACTGGAAATTCTGCTTTTGAAAAAAACTGGATAAGATTTGGGAAATCCGTATTTTGGCCAATGAATACCAGAAACAGGCTTGCTGAAATAATAATTATAAAAGCAAAACCTTTTTTTATAGTTTCCATCCAGCGACCTGCTTTGGGCAGTTTTGAAATGAACCCGGTCATTACTCCTGCCAGAATAATTATGGTTCCCTGACCAAATCCAAACAAAAAAAGTTGAACTCCACTTTTTAAAACATGCAGAGTATAATCCACTCCTTGAGCTTTTTTGAGTGTAATTGCGATCGCTCCCAAAGCAACAGCCAGAATAGGCCCAGTGCAAGGTCCGATAATCAAACCGCTAATGCAACCTACTATAAAAGCGCCCAATACGCCCTTAAGATTGGCCGATTTAAACTGTAGTCTTGAAATAAATTGGGGATTAGGAATATTAACCACATCCAACATAAAAAGGCTCATCATTATAAAAAAAATTGCGATTGAATACATAAGCAATCCATTTCCAAGGATAGAACCGTATGTACCTCCTATCACCGAAATGGTCACGCCAAATATAGAATATACAAAAGCCAAGCCTGTTACCATGGAAAGGCTTAGAATAAAGGCACGCATTCGGTTATCGCTTGCCTGGTTGCCAATATATCCGATCGTCAAGGGAAGAGCAGGATAAACGCATGGGGTAAAAGATGATAGAATACCACCTCCAAACATCAGGAAATAAATCATTATACTATCCTGACGAAAAGCTTCTTGTATGAAATGATGGATATACTCTATCATTTTATATCACCGGATTTGTTTTTTGATGTTTCAGGTTTATAAAATTATATTTATTGAGCCACTTTCAAGACGTTTCAGTTTGGTCAAGCTCAAGGCGGGAGAAAATTTCAACCACAGGAATACATTTAGTATTTCGAGGATTGAAATTTGAGCCCAACGCTTAAGATCGGCCAAAATGGGGCGTTTTGAAACTGGCTCTATTGCTTATTTACTTCTTCAAGAGCTTTGGCAAGATCTTCTAAAAACGGTCGCTTGTTTATATCATGAACATCTATATATGTTATAATTCCTTTTTTGTTGATTACGAACAAGGCTCTTTCGCTTACACCTTCTGATCGAAGTACACCATATTTGGCAGCTACCGCTCCATGAGGATAAAAATCGGAAAGAACAGGAAACCAGATTTTTTCATTTGGATTAGTCATCTGTTTTGTCCAGGAATATAGTGTTGGGATATTGTCTACTGTTATACCGAGCAGGATGGCATCGTTTTTTTCAAACAGCTCTTTTGATATGTTATAACCTGGCCACTGATCAGAGCAAACCGGTGTCCATGCCGCAGGCACAAATGATATAACAACGTTATATTTTCCTGCATACCGGCTAAGAGTTATTTTATCGTCGGATACTGATGGGAGAGTAAAATCGGGGGCATGATCTCCGACTTTCAAATTTATGACAGAATCTGTTGATTTGAGTTTTCCCACCGGATAAATTGATTCTGAAAATTTTTCCGATTGCCCATAAGCCATAGTCATTCCCGTTACTATCATAAAAATGATAAGGCATAATAAATATTTATATTTATTGATCTGTTGGTTCATTTCCATCACCCGATCCTATTTTTGAAAACTTTATAATTTCATCCAAAAATTTTTGACTATCCTCAAAACCTCCTTCTTTAAAATAAAATTGCTCGTTAGGTCCGTTTTTATTTAATTTAATCCCTATAAAGGTAGGAGTGGCTTTTGCGTGCAGCAAATTAAATATTTGCGTACTTTTGTCGGAAAACAGAGGAAAAGGTACTTTATATTTTTCTTTGAAAGAATTTATCTCATAATTACTATTGGCCACACCTATACCTATTATTTTTATTTCTTCTTTTAAGGCGGTTTGTTGTTCAATCTTCTTATAAACCTCGTTTACCTTAGATGCCGCCCTCTGGCAATGCGGACAATAAAAACTGAAAAATTCTATAATCAAAACCTTGGCTTTAATTTGTCCGATATTAAAATCCATGTTGTCAGAAAGGCCCAAATATTTTTTTTCTGCTTTACTCGAAGGTGCAGGAAGCTGGAATTCAGGGAAGCTATTGCTGTTAAGATGGGAGTCCTCGGAATTGGGAATAGGTTCAGCACCTTTCGCCAATTGCATATTATATTCAAAAAACAATCCCAATAATAAACACAGTACAATATATTTCCATGATTTATTTTTTTTCATAAATTATCCTTCAAACATTTAAAAATAAACAGTGATTATCCATAAATGTATACAAACTTCTCTATTATTTAAAAGATACAGAATAGATTATGATAATTTAATCTTAAATTTATGATCAGGAACAGAATATATATTTTTGCCGCAACACAGGCATTTTAATCGAGAGAATAAGCAGTCATTTATATTGTAAGAATTAAATAAAATTTTACAAGTCATTTTATCAGCAAACTTGCATTATTACAATAATATGAGATCTATTCTTCCAAAAGCTATCATTATGCCACATAAAAACAAAAGAGCCAATATTGAAGACAAAACCATAAGCTTGCAGGATTTTTTAATGTGAATCCATTGAGCTTCTCCAAAGTCTACACCTATATATGGTTTTGATATGAGTTGCCCTCCGTAGTAATTCGGCCCTCCGAGTTTTACCAAAAGAGCGCCGGCAAATGCAGCTTCAGAATATCCAGAATTAGGACTTGAATGATTACGTCCTTCTTTTACGGCTGTTTTAAAAGATGAAATACCTTTTCCGCAAAGCATTTGAGCTGCACAAGAAATTATAAAAATTGAGATGCGAGCCGGTATATAATTTGCCACATCATCTATTTTCGCCGATGCTTTCCCGAAATCGATATACTTTTCATTTTTATATCCTACCATTGAATCAAGTGTGTTTATCATTTTATAAGAAATTGCAAAAGGCGCTCCTCCAATGGCTGCAAAAAATAACGGAGATATAACACCATCTACAAGATTTTCCGCAACCGTCTCAACTGTCGCCCTTACTACCCCTTCTTCGGAAAGTTTTTTGGTATCTCTTCCCACTATCATTGAAAGTTTTATTCTTGCTTCTTCAAGACCTGATTTACTGAAAGCATGCATTACATCTGATGCCGCATCTTTAAGGGAGCGAACCGAAATGCAGTAATATACAAGAATAATTTCTACAATAATTCCAAAAACAGGATGAATCAGGTATGATATATACACTATAAGAAAAGTGAGCGAAAACGATGTAAAAATTAAAAAAAGGCAAAACAGCAAACCGCTTGTAAAAAGCTTTACAGGAAATTTTCTAAATACGGGTTCAAAAAACGAAATGGCTTTGCCAATTACTCTTATTGGATGTGGAAAAGAGGGCGGATCTCCCAATATAAGATCTAAAACAAAAGCGCTGGGAAGAATATACCATAAAGGGATAAATTCCATTATCAGTTTATTTCCCGCCCAAATTTGAAATCATATCTACCAGCTTTTTTGCTATCAAACGATTTAAAAATGTAGTTTTCATTGAAATCCGTAGGTTTTGATCGGACAGGCCCTTAAAATTTGAACAGTTTCTTATAAGTATTTTTTCAGATGACAGGCGCTTGCATATATCTTTAGCAGATAAATTTGTGTCCAGCTTAAATAGAATAAAAGACGTTGAACTCGGAAAAATTTTTACCTCGGAAATTTTCTCAAACTGTTTTGCAAATCGAATACGTTCTTTCTCAAGAAAATCAACCGTTTTTTCTATAAAATCCTGAGCATTATTTTCAGGACTCATTAAATAATAAACAGCAGCCTGGGCAATGCTGTTTACATTCCACGGAAGCACATAGGGTAAAAATTTATTTATATTTTCTTTTGAAGCAATCAAAAACCCTATTCTCAAGCCCGGTATCTTAAATATTTTGGACATTGAATTTAGTACAATTAAATTATTAAAGTCTGAATTTAGAATACTCTTTTCTTTGCCGCCTCTCGCAAAAGGCATGTAAGATTCATCTACAATAAAATTTTTCTTGGGAAATGATCTGATAAGAGATTCAAGATCAAGTCGATTAATCAATACTCCAGTAGGATTATTAGGATTGCATATAAAAATCGTATCAAAATTTACTATCGTTTTTTTTAACAGGTCTAAATCCGGATAATAATATAAAGATTCATTCAAAATGAAATATTCGTATTCAACTTTGTTCATTATACACGAATCTTCATAATCGGAATAAGTTGGACCGATAATAAGGACTTTTTTAGAACAAAGAGCTTTTGGAATGTTATAGATAAACTGTGTAGTACCGTTTCCGGCAAGAACCCTATCTTTACTTATATTATAGTATTTTGAAAATGCCAGGATAGCCTCGTTTGAATCAACTTCCGGAAGGGAGGTTATGGAGTTGATATTCTTTTTTAAAAAAGAAACCAATCCGGCAGGTGGCCCCAAAGGATTCACATTGCTGCTCATGTCAATAATTTCAGAAGGATTACAGTTAAGCTGTGCCGCAAGTTTATAAATATTTCCACCATGTCCTGTTATCATAAATAGCCCTTTGCAGCAACAAGAAGAAAAAGAAAAGACTCTGTAATTTCTACCATAGCACCAAGCATATCTCCTGTTATACATCCCATTCGACGTTTATAGTAATACAAAATAACTCCTGTTATGATTATAAATCCGTAAAGCAATATTACACCTTTTACACCGAGAAAATAACTGAAAACTATAGGAATGATCAAAGTTATAAAATAACATGGTTTAACGGATTCTTTAAAAAAGTCAAAAGCGGTTCCTCCGTCCGGTCTTCCATAAGGTAAATATTTCATACCGAAAATCATTGTAGATCTTGAATAAATCGGAACAAGGAAAAGGATAAAATTACGGCTTTCGTTAAGAGATGCGATTGCACCACATTTAACAGCCAGAGCAAATATGATTGTAACAAGCCCCATAGCGCCCATTCTGCTGTCTTTCATAATTAAAAGTGCTTTCTCTTTGGGCCTGTGACCTAAAAGGCCGTCTGCCATATCTCCAAGGCCATCAATATGCAAAGCTCCTGTTAAAATGGCAAGAAGCATTACATCAAGAATAGAAACAAGCTGCCCCGGCCACAAATAAAAAGCTATCATGTCAAAGGCTGATACAATAATTCCAATTATAAGACCCACGACCGGGAAGTAGGGTATGATTTTATTGGCATCAAATTCAGATGTTTTTCCGGCAGGTAGTATTGTCAGAAACTGTATAGCCGATTTTAAATGCAACATATTATTTACACTTTGTATCTTCTTTAATTACAACCGGTATACCTGCAACCATCCATATAACCCAGTTTGCTATTGATGCAATTTTCTGGTTTACAAGGCCTGCTGCATCCCTGAAAAATCTTGATAATTCATTATCAGGCACAATACCGCTACCTACTTCATTTGAAACCAGAATAACCGGACAATTTGAATTCTTAAGTGAAGAAACAAGTTTTTGAATACTCTCTGATACCTTATCAATATCGGTATGTTGGAGCATAATATTGTTTATCCATAAAGTAAGGCAATCTATAAGAATAATATCTGACTTTGCACTCCATTGCGATATCGCTTCGGATAGTAAAACAGGCTCTTCAATCGTATGCCATTTTTTGGATCTTTCTTCTTTATGCCGTCTTATTCTCTCTTTCATTTCTTCATCAAAGGGTGTGCATGTCGCAATAAAAATTTTTTTATCGCCTGTAATATTTTCGGCCAGATCAAGGGCATGACGGCTTTTTCCGCTTTTGCAGCCTCCTGTTAAAAATATAATGTCTTTCACAGATAGTCTCCTTGGGCAATTTTAAATACTGCATCTAAATCTATGTGTTTTTCAAAATGGTCTGCCAGAAGGTCATATTCTTTGTCTCTTTCGGCAAAGCCGGTTAAGTTCGAGATCGCAGGCTGGTCAATACCGATTGTTTCAAGCCATTTTTTCACAATCAAGGGAGTATCAAAAACACCATGCATATATGTGCCCATTATCTTTTTATTGCTTGATATACATCCATCGAAATCCCGGCAGGCAATATTGTTACGATCCGTTACTTCAAACATATATTCATTGCTTTCATTTATAGTTTGCCCCATATGAATTTCATATCCGGTTCCACTGATTCCATCCCATGAAAACCTGGTAAGCGTTGTAACTTTTGGAGCTTTCAAGGTGGTTTCTGTCGGCAGAAGCAAAAGGCCTTTACTTGTACCCGGCATCCCTTCAAGGCCATAAGGATCATGTATAGCACGACCCAGCATTTGGTATCCGCCGCAAATCCCAAGCACGTGTCCGCCCATATCTGCATAAGCTAAAATTTTTTCCGACCAGCCTGTCTCTTCAAGCCATGTAAGATCATAGCGGGTATTTTTGGAACCTGGAATAATGACTGCTTTGAAATCAGACAAATCGCAAGCTGTTTGAATATAATCCAGCCTTATATTTTTTATACGTGAAAGAGGATCAAAATCAGTAAAATTGGAAATATGCGGAAGTCTGATTACTGCAACGGCAGGAAGGCCATTATTGTTAGAATTAACTTGTCTCGGACTCTCTATTACTACCGAATCTTCCGCATCTATCTTTATGTGGTTATACCAGGGAAGAACACCAAATATTTTTTTCCCCGTTTTATTTTCTATCCATTTCTTACCGTCTTCAAAAAGCCTTAAATCCCCCCTGAACCTGTTTATTATAAATCCTGCTATCTGCTTTCTTTGATCAGAATCAATACATTCAAGAGTTCCAACAAGCTGTGCAAATATTCCGCCCCTATGAATGTCTCCTACAAGTATAACCGGCGCTTTGGCATATTTGGCCATACGCAAATTTACAATATCATTAGGCATAAGATTTACTTCCGCACAGGAACCTGCACCTTCAATAACTATAAGCTCATAATTATCACGCAGACGATCAAGAGAATCACATGTTTTTTCAAACAGGCTCTCTTTTCTTGTATGGTATTCAAATGCAGAAGAGTTTTCAAGTGCTTTACCAAGAAGTACTATCTGTGAGCCGGTTTCTCCGGTTGGTTTTAAAAGAACCGGATTCATATCTACATGCGGCGGGATTTTTGAAGCCTCAGCCTGAACAATCTGGGCACGACCCATTTCAAGGCCATCCGGGGTAATTCCGGAATTATTCGACATGTTTTGCGCCTTAAAGGGTGCAACCTTAACACCCTTATTAGCAAAAATACGGCAAAGAGCAGTTACAACAATGCTTTTACCAACATCAGAACCGGTACCTAAAACAGCTATACAACGGGCTCTCTTTTGTTTGGGGGAGGAATTATTTATGCTATTATGATTCACATTTAACCAGCTTTTACTGTTTTACCATCCTTTCTTTTTGATATTGAAGGCAGGAATTAATAAATTCCTTGGCAGCCTCGGGAGTACCGCCTAAATGTAAATTAATGTAGCTTCCAATCGTATGGTTAATAAGAAAGCCCTCAGGAACATTTTTTTGTCCGAATAATCCCGATACACTGTAAATGTTTTCGATATTTACATCAATATCCGATAATTCCGAATAATGAAATTCATACCCTCTTACAGTCTGCCCACTTTTACCGACCACGGTGTCTCTCTTTAGTTTTATCTCTCTATAACCCACAGTTCTTAAATGGGATAACATCCGCGTACTGAAAGGAAAACAACCTGTCATAGGATAAATATTGCCATCGGCATTATAAAGTTCACGGCAAAGATACATAAAACCTCCGCATTCACCGTAAATAGGCATTCCTTCAAGGCTTCTTTCCCGTACTGCCCGTCTTAATCCGGAATTATTTGAAAGTTGGGCAGCAAACAGCTCGGCATACCCGCCGCAAAAATAAATGCCATCTATGTTTTCAGGCAAACGGCCATCTTTTAGTGGTGAGAAATATACCAGCTCAGCGCCGGCAGCTTCCAAATTATCAAGATTATCTTTGTAGTAGAAACAAAAAGCATCATCTCTTGCCATGGCAATTCTTACAACAGGTTTTGTTTTTTCTACAGTTAATGGCATTTCATCGGACGTTGGGTTTCCCAATTTTTTATCAGGCAGGCTTTCCAGTAATTTATCAATATCGATATTTTTTTCTACTATATTGGCAAGCTTTTTTATATCTTTATCAGATAATCGATTGTCATGAAGTGTTGTTAAACCTAGATGCCGTTTAGGAATTGCAATTTCCCTGTCGTACAAAACACCCCCCAGACACGGCATTTTCACATTATCTTCCAAAGAGTCTTTCAAATATTGCAGTTGCTTATTACTCCCAACCTTATTAAAAATAACACCTGCAAAAGACAAACTGTGATCAAAGTCTTCAAAACCTCGTATGAGCGCAGCAACGCTTCTTGCCATGTTTCCTGCATCAACAACAAGTATGACAGAAAGCTCCAGCCATTTTGCTATTTGAGCACTAGAACCTGACTCACTTTTTCCGTCATATCCATCGAAGAGGCCCATAAATCCTTCAACAACAGCAATATCCGCATTTTCGGAATATTTTCTAAAACATCCCAAATTATACGGTTTTGATAACATCCATCCGTCAAGGTTCACACTGTTCTTGCCTGTAACTCTGAAATGATGTCCCGGATCTACAAAATCAGGACCTACTTTAAAAGGGGCAACATCCAGTCCCCGTTTTTTAAGTGCAGCCAAAAGCCCAAGAATAACGGTTGTCTTTCCAACTCCACCCTTTGTTCCGGATATAAGTAATCTCTTGATAGCAAACACCTCCTTAAAAAATAACTCCAGCTATGCAACTAATTATTTTTTTAACTTATATAACTTTTTGTGATTAAACAATGTTATTGGTACAAATTCGGATTTATTTTTAATAACCTTAGCCGCTTTCAAAAAGTTTCAGTTTGGTCAAGCTCAAGGCGGGAGAAAATTTCAACCGCAGGAATACATTGAGTATTTCGAGGATTGAAATTTGAGCCCAACGCTTAAGATCGGCCAAAATGGGACGTTTTGAAACTGGCTCACCTATGTTGATTGTTACTTATATATTAAAGCCTTGCATAAAGTCCATTATATTTTAAACTTTAATCTTTATAATACCTTTATTCCGGCATAAAAGCAGCTACATTTAACCATCGCATGATAAACAACGAATATAAATTATTGCTTTTATTATATCAAAAAAAATCCCCTAACTTAAATTATTAGAATCGGGGATAAAATAATTTTTAAAACAACAACTCAAGTGCGCTAACGATGCACTTAAGTTTTTAATAAGATTTAAACATTGATAATCTCGTAAGAAGTCGGTAAACCCCTGCTTCGCCATACCGGACCCCATCCGGCGTCCAGTATTTTCAGTAGTTTCTGGATACCGGCTTTCGAGACTGTGTCATAATTAAACATATAATTTGCTCTTTGACAATGAAATAATAGAAAAAACAAAAAAAGCGAAAAAAGTATTTTACATTGTCATATCAATATGATAGGGTCTTTTTTAAAGGAGAAGTGATATGGCATATAGATATGGCGACCGCTATCAGATGGATTTAATGCCACAGTGCATAGAAGATTATGTAGCCGAAAGCAATCCGGTCAGAGCATACGATGCTTTTATTGAAGTTTTGGATTTACATCAACTGGGAATTAATATTGACCCGGTTAAAGTAGGAAATTCCGAATACGATCCTAAAAGCATGCTAAAGCTTTTGGTTTACGGTTATTCTTATGGAGTAAAGAGTTCTCGAAAGCTGGAGAGGGAATGTCATCACAATATAGCATTTATCTGGCTAATGGGTGGCTTGAAACCAGACCATAAGACAATAGCTGAATTTCGTCGCCGGAATAAGAAAATACTAAAGGGGGTATTGCGCCAATGCGCTCAGTTGTGCATTAAACTGGATTTGATTGCAGGCAACGTTTTATTTGTTGATGGTACCAAGATTAGAGCGAATGCGGGTCGGGATCAGTTTCATGACCAAACCTATTATGAAAAGCTTTTGATTAGTATCAACGGTCGTATTGAACAATTATTAGCGGATTGTGAAAGTACCGATCAGGCTGAGTCTAACTCTTCCTCTTATATAGCTATGAAAGAGGAATTATCTAATAAAAGAAACCTGAAAGAAAGAGTCAGGGAAGCCCTTGTTTCATTCGAATCAGATACACGGAAGCGGATTAATAAGACCGATGCCGATTGTGCTTTGATGCATAGTATCCAAGGCAGTCATGCGAGCTACAATATTCAGAGTGTTGTAGATGACAAACACGGCCTTATTGTTCATGCAGAAGCTGTCCGCGATGCTAACGAAGCGAAGCAGTTTGCCAAACAGATCAATCAGGCTAATGAGCTGTTGGAGAAACCCTGCCAAGTAGCCTGTGCCGATGCCGGATATTCGGATGTAACTGAATTAGAAGAGATTGACCAAAAGGATATTAAGGTAATTGTTCCTTCCCAGCGGCAGGCGCTGCACAAGGCGGAAAATCCTTTCGGTAAGAATCATTTTGTCTATGATCGAAGTCAGGATTGCTACATATGCCCTGAAGGGCACAGATTACTTTATAGCCACACCGATAAAAAAAAAGGGGGGAGGCTATACCGGATGGAGGATAAAAAGTTTTGCCATAGCTGCCAACATAACGGTAAGTGTACTAAATCCGAAAGGGGGCGTAGTGTAATCCGGTTGCGTAATGAGGAAGTAAAGCTAAAGCTGGAGGCACAATACGAAGAGGAGGAATCTCAAAAGATTTACGCACGACGCAAAACAAGAGTTGAACATCCCTTCGGGCACATTAAACGAAATCTCAAAACCGATGCTTTTCATTTACGAGGGATAGATGGAGTTCAGGCCGAAACTTCACTTTTAGGTACCTGTTTCAATCTTGCCAGGATGATTACGATCTTTGGTGTTGGTAAGTTGATAGGTAAGCTGATCGGACTAAATATGTTAAAGGTTTGCTACTAAAGATGAACTTACATTGCTACGAGGGCAATTATTGTCGCAAAGCGTACTAAAAACAACTCAAGAACATCTGATATTTTCTTGGGTTTGAATTTTCGCTACTTTCTAATATTTTTTTGTCAAAGAACGATAGAATTTGTATTGAAAAAAATACTATTATGACACAGTCTCTTCGCCGGTATGAGGGTTTGGGAACTTTTTACAAATTAATCAAACATTGCTATAACATTTGATATTTAAAGAGATGATAATAATAAATCAATACATATTTAGCAAAAATAAAGGATAGAGAATTTAAAAGCTTTTTTTGTTTGAAAATTAAAAATTGGTTTCCCCATATCATACCAGTCATTTTATATTATCAACTTTAAAATTTATCAAAATAATATACTGATTCAAGTTGTAATTGTTCCAGGTTATTCCGGTTTTTTCATAGGAAAAAGTTTTGCTATTATAAAAAGCATTATCAAAGTCACAAGTCCAAGCACAGCATAAAGCCCCCATGGTCTGTTGCTAAACAATTGATCAATGGTTTTTTCCCAGCTTCTCGGTTTAAACTGTTCCATACCGGCCATCTGTATTTTATTGGGAAGGTGTCCAAGAAGATCCGACTGAACCATCGAAAGATCATAATCAGGAGCCTGTGTATCGGGATTGCCACCGTAAAGCAGATAAACCCCTTTTTCCTGCGCTATAAAATTGATGGAAGGTGCCTCATAACTTGCTGTAATCCGATGTATTTTTATCGGCTGATTATCTCCATGGAAAATATTGACCCGAAGCCGGTTCCGGTCATCAGGGTATGCAGATAGATTTATTGTAAATACGCTATCACCGGTATCATAATTTTGCCATTTCAGTTTCTTCCAATGATTCCAGCCCATATTGCCCGGTTTTGGAATCTCAAGTAGTACTTCCCGTTTAAAAATTCCTGAAGAATGCAAACTAAGATTTGACCAGAGTGAAGAGGTCTGTGGAAGATGTATGGTTAGTGTGGTAAGGTTTTTTTCAGGATCATATTCTGATTGTGAAAAAGCAGAAAGATCCACTTTTTTATTTTCTTTTTTTGCGAAAAAAAACGGTGTCTGGATATCGTCTTTTACCAGCCGGATACCGGATCTGTTTTTTTCAAGGCTTGCCGCCATATCAAGAACAAGGCTGTAATAACCGGGTTTAAGAACATCGATTTTTGATTTCCATGCAAAACCATTGTCATCAAAAGGGCCTCCCTTGATTCCATATTTTTCAACAAGGTTTTCAGGGCGAAGATTTTTATTTATCTCAGGATTTGAAAATGAAATCGTATGATCAACGGGCCTTTTTCTTTCTCTTGGGAATTGTGATATCTTCGCATGTTTCCCTGTGCCGCTTTTTAAAATATACATGCCTTTTGTGTCTGCCAAAAAAACAATGCGCGGCAATCTTACCTTTACTTTTAAATCCGAAACATCTCCTATATAAGCTCCATTCGGATCAAGCCTTACTATTAGACTCTTACCAGACCATGTTCTTTCAACATCAAAGGAAAGTCTTTGCCTGTCTTTTGTAACACTGGAAATTCTGCCATTTAAAATCCTTGAAAACTTTTGTTCTCCATTTTCAATTTTATCTGTTCCGATCTGCCACACGCCTTGAAACTGGGCTTGTGTTGAAATATTAACAGAGCGAATAAAAATTCCCGAACCCGGAAGTACTGTTTTGACAAAGGTTATACCGTTGGTTTCGGATTTTTCATAAACGGGCGTAATTATATCTTCAATATAGTCTTTGCCGTACCTTTCTCCTGAAAGAAATACTTCCATAACAGGAGTAAATTTATTTTCATACTTTTTATCAAATCCTTTGAAATGGACTCTTATTTTCTGATACACATTTTTATCAATTTGCATTTCGGCACGTGATTGGTTGTTCGCTTTAAAAAGCACCTGATTTTTTTTCAATGACACCCATCCATTGTCACAAAACCCATCAACATCCACCCTGCTGACAAAACTATCATCTGCTATTTCAACATGAATGAGATCTGAGCTTACCTCCTGTTCCGTTTTTCCTTCCCAGATATAATCTCCATCTTTTCCAAAACTCATTTCCATCGGTGCCAGTTTAATACGGGTGGGTCCGACAGGCTCGCGCCAATACAGTTCAAATGAACGCAAATGTCCGTCCGGCCCCGTTAATTCAAGATCAAGACCGCCTGCTAATGTTTTTACATAAAGTTCGGGCGGAAGAACCGCTTCCACAATACCGGGTTCTGCTATATTCAAATGTGCCTTTGCCAGCCACTCGTTGTTTCCTGCATAAAGAGATGTAACAAGAGATAACCACAAGATTAAGAACAAATTGAATTGTAAAAGTTTATGTTTCATTTTGTTTTTCCCCTGATAAAAATCGCTGATAAAGAAAAGAGACTAAAATCAATACAACGGCAAGGCCCACAAATGCACCTACTCTGTATAGTTGGCCCAGTTTCCAGAGATCCAGTGTAAATATCTTAACGGATGTCCCAACAAGAAGTATAATAGCAGCCCAGCGGACTTTTATATTATCCCATTTGATGCCAACTATCATAAGACCTATTGAAAAAACCAGCCAGCCTATGCTGTATGCAAGCTGCATTGAAAGACTTCCATGTGTCAGCATGGAAAAGGGCCTTCCTTTTAACGCAAAGGCACTGGCTATTTCTATGTTTAATACGGTAAATGTGACAACCGCCAATATAACACCCAAAAAAGCTCTGGGTTGAAAATCCGTTATGGGCCAGAGCTGTTTCCAATTTCTTAATGTAAGATAGACAAGGCTTGAAATCACAAAAAGGAAAAGCAATGATGGGAGATTTAAAAGAGGCGTCATATCTCCGAATTCTGCCCTGAAGTAGTAAGGGAAAAACAGCGTTTTGATAATGCCCAACAGGATCAGGATTACTCCTGCAAATCTGAACGGCCGGTCAAGCCGCTTCGGCCAGAGCAGAAGTCCAAGCCCGTATATGAACCAGCCTACAGCAGATGCCAAAGCTTTGGGCGCTGTGCTGGAATGAAACAGCTCGAAGGAAAGACCAGGTTGTAAAATGGTGGCAGAAGATAATTTTAATAACATAAACCCGCTTACTAAAAAAATTGCCAGAAAAGTATTCTTCAAACCGAACCCGGATTCTTTCAAAGGCTCTTTTATAAAAAGATAATACATTATTGCCATAAGCATAAGATATGAAATAAAGGACGGATTGAAAAACGGCCTCATATGACCGATTGACTTCGGCAGTAATGCCGGAAGAATAATAATCACAAATGCTCCGGCAAATGACAGGCATAATCCCACAATGCACATAATCGTTGGCAAAGCACGCCTGCGCCACAATATAGCTCCAAATGCCGTCCAGGTGAGGGCATAGCATATCCAGTGCAAATAGTTTTTGCCGGGAAACACCATAAATTTTGTGCCGTGTGTTGCGAAAAGATCGGATATAATCAGGTTTACCAGATAAAAACCAGTACCGACTGCAAGCCACAGGAAATATTCGGGAAGATCCAGCTTTTTCCCTATTGTTCTATCAGGATATGATGACAGTTTGACTGCTGCACCCAGAGCAATAATGGATGCGGCTACCGATATCACAGCGCTGTTAATAACAGACATACTATCTGTAACTTTTAACAAAGGAATGTTTATAAAAAGAATAATCAACCCTGCTGGTGCCAGGAAAGAAGCTGTCCATCTTAAGCCCGGATGTTCTATTCTCCTGTTAAGCCAGAGCAATGCAGCCGCTTCAAATACAAATGCTATTCCTATCCAGCCGTGATTCAAAACAATAACAGGAAGGGCGGAAATATAAAAAAGCAAAGCCCCGCCATGAAAAGCCAAAATAGTGTTTCGTTCTTCTTTGTCTTTCAATCTTTTTATCAAAATACTTACAACCGGAAGCTTGAACAATGCAAGTACAAGAGGAGTCCATTTCATCAGAGGATCGTTCCAATACAAAGAAGTTGAATAAAGAACAAATACCCCCTGGAACACCTCAAACAAAGCCCAGGCATTAAATATCTGCTTCCATTTTTCTATTTCTTTAAAACCCAAAAACGGAACAATCAGTGCACAACAAAATAATCCCGAAGACCATGCAACAGCTGCAAACAAAAGGTTCATATCCTTGTTTGGGCTCATTACCCATATAGCCTGAGTAAAAACAGAAGCCAGAAGAGCCAATACGGCCGGTGGCTGAAACATGATTCTTTTGCTTAAAAATAAAGTCAGCACAAGAAAACATACCATTGTCAACATACCCGGATGGGGAAAATATGGATGTTTTACTATAAATGCAGCTCCCAGAAGAACAAATGCTCCAACCGCAGGTGTGGCAACAATCCATTGTTCGAGATTTTTTGCTTTTAAATCTATGGATTCTTTTTCAGGCAAAACCCTTTCAGGGAAAGAATCGGCTAAAATGTCGGGCAGTTTTTTTATAAAAACAAAAATTGCTACAGACAACAATATTCCTGAAAAAAGGATAAAGCCGAAAAAGCCGAAACCCAACACGCCTTGCGGAAAATTAAAAACCCAGTAAAGACCGCAGGCAATAAACAGTAATACAAGCAGGCATATCTGAATAAAAGCTTTTACCAAAAGACTTATGCCTATTCCAAGTAATTGCAGGCAAAGCAGCATGGGCCAGAACCAGAAGGATATAACCGGCGCCCTGAAAAAGCCGATCATACTTATAGCTACAATGGAAACCGGAAAAAGCCTGAACCAGTGTATTATCTTTTTATCAAACCCGTATTTTTTTATTAACAATATTGGGCCTAATCCTCCGGCAACACCATACAGAAGAAACAAAACTAAATTAAAGGAAAAATATTGGGGGTTAAATCTCAATACTGCCCAGATGAAAGCAATGATAAATGTGACAACTGAAAACGGGATTACATCTGCATACCACCCGCGATTTCTATGCGCTAATATGATTGCCCCGGAGACTGATGCCGTTAATATAAAAAGCGCACCCCAGCCGGTTTTTACTATAAGCACAGCAGCCATGATCAGGGCAGAAATATACAAAAGTCTTCCCATCCATCGCGTTGTCTGATTTTCTTCCGGATCAATATTTGACCATCCCAGAAAGACAGAAAACAAGGCAAGATTTGCCACCCATACGCAAGCAATGGTATGGCCCGGCAGTTTATAATAATATGAAATTATGCCAAGAGACAATGTAATAAGGGTTCCGGCGCATGCAGTCAAAAGCAGCATCTGTGATTTCAGATATCTTACAACCTGATAAACCCCGATGTTTACTATTGCCAGATAGGCAAATAGCATCACGATATCACCACTTCCGGTGCTAACAATAATAGGGGTTATATTAGCACCGATTACACCCATAACCGATATGGCAACTCCCTTATAATACACCGCCAAAACAAAAGCAGTTGCCGAAACCAGTGTAAGAAAAGCAAATCCTATCGGTTTTGTAATAAATTGATAATAAATCGCAGCATATATAATTGCATAAAGTACACCTATGCCGCATGAAACCAGCGTATACCGCATAACCGTATACTTTTCATTTTTGATCCAATGAGATACAATAATCATTGCGATACCGGCTAAAGCCCCGGCAGCAAGGCGCAAACTTAAAGGAATCAGATTATTATCTATAGAGTATTTTACGAAAAAACCGGCAGCAATAAATAATGAAAGCCCGCCAAGCCATGCCGATATTTTCTTCCCTGTAAATTGCTCCCAATCAACATTTTCCTTAAATTTTTTCCAGCGGACCGCCCAGTCGGATTTGGTTTTTTCCGGTTTTTTTCCCGATTCCGCTTTTTGATCTTCTTCAACCGCAATCGATTCATCGGTTTGTTGCACAGGAAGTGAGGGAGGTAATTTTAAGACGTGTGTTTGCGTGATTGGTTCATATTTCTTCTCAGGCTTGATTTCAGGTGGTATGACTACCGAAGGTTTTTCTTGGGCTTCAGTCTTTTGTTTCTGTTCAACTTTTTCTTCCGGTTCTGCGTACTTTTCTTTTTGTCCTTCTGCTCTATCGGTATCAGGATGACGCAATTCCAGAATCTTTTTTTCAAGCATATCAATACGAAAATTTAGCGTATCCCGAATTTTGTTAAGCTTTGAATAGAAAAAGATAACTATTCCAACAAAAAGCAGAAAAATATAAAAATTCATATATTATCCTTTCACTTCACAAGATATATGCCTGATTCTTTTCTACTTCGATATGATTATAGTCGATAGCAGTTTCAAGAACTGTGGCACATCCGCCTTCGATATTAGAGATGTCAGGGCTTTGACCCAGCATTGAATTGAGTGTTTTACTTTCACCCATACGTACAAATTGAATAAGCGCTGTTGCTGATGCTAAAGGGGTAAAAAGAAAGGAATAAATAAGACAAACAAAAATTGCAGTAATGAATATGAAAAGGTACCGGCTTTTACAGATAAAGGTTTCCATTTCAATTATGTCCTTTTACTTTATCTTGAAAATGTACTCTTGCTTACCGATAAAATGATAACGCGAATAAATGTTTTGATTCACAGAAAGTACCTAACCCGTCAATAAAAGAGCAATTCATAAAAAATGAATATTGTAGCTGATTTTCGGCATTTAAATATCAGATACTATCAATATTGTCAACAACAAACCCATTTAAATAACAGAGAAATAAATACTACGTTAGACAAACCAGCATCCGTTAGTAAATTGGCAATCTAATGAATCCAAGGCCATATGAATTACCAGCCCAATGCCTATATATCGCAGTTTTGGGATGAAACAAAGAGCAGCATAAATTGCTATGGGCAAAAATCCATGTAAAGGATGGAAGCCGATACCGCAACGCCACGGATCATACACCGGACTTGCGATAAGATGATCAATGTCTACAAGTATTGTGGAAACCATTACAAAATAGGCTGTTTTCCAATCCCGCCGGAAAAACAGGCCGACTATAATTGCCGGAACAAGAAAATGTAAAAAAATATGTATAACATACTCCTTCTGTTTATTGGACGACTATTCTTTTTAGAGCAACAATCTTTCAGCAAAATATTTTATTTATACTCATTTGTTTTATGAGAAGTTTTGGATTGATTTCATAGTGCCCTGTCTTCTATCCCCATATCTTTCAACAGGTTTGTTCTAACGGTCAATTTATCCGCTTTACCGCTGGGAAGTAAAGGTAATGGCAATGACTGAATTTTGATAATGTCTGGTTTTTTGTAATTCGCAAGGTTTTCACTAAACCTTAAGCGAACATCTTCTTCAGTCAAAAGCATTCCATCTTTTACAACAATATTTAGAAACGTTTTTTCACCCAGAACATTATCCGGATAACTGACCAAAACTGCTGTATTTACTTCAGGCATATTCATAACAAAAGCCTCGATTTCACCCGGATAGATATTAAAGCCACCTCTCATGATTATCTCTTTTTTACGGCTAACCAGTTGAATGTTTCCCTGTTCATCAATAAACTTGGCCATATCACCGGAATGCCAAAAGCCTTGACTATCTTTTTCTTTTTTTGTCAAATCCGGTTTGTTCCAGTAAAATTTAAAAATAGATGGCCCCTTAAACCATAATTCACCAACCCCCCCTCTTGGCAATTCATCACCTTTCTCATCACAAATTTTTAATTCAACATTTGAAAGCGTTCTGCCTAGAGTATTATATGCAATTTCTTCCGGGTCATCTCTTCGGGTCATTAATACTCCACCGGCTTCTGAGCTTCCCATAAGCTGAAGAAGACATATGTCATATATTTTCTTAAAAAGTTTCATTTGTTCAGGAGGTGCATAATATCCAACAGTTATACCGAATTTAAAAGAGGAAAGGTCACAATTTGAAAGTTCCGGCATTTTTATAATCGGCAGCATATACATTGTAGGAACACCGGTAAACCATGTAACTTTTTCTTTTTCTATAAGGTCTATAAATAAGAAAGGGTCATAGGTTTCCATTAAAACAATTTTTTGTCCTAGTAAAAAAGCTACATTAAAAAATATCTCAATTCCTGTCATATGAGCCCAGGGCGCTGCAAGAAGTAGTATATCCTTTTGTGTTAAAAACCATACTTCTTTTATAAATGCCTTGGAGTTGCAAAGCAGAGAATCATGGGAATGCACAACCCCTTTAGGAACACCTGTTGTACCCGAAGTATACAATATCAACAGTTCATCGGATGACTCAGGCCTGTTTGCCTCCATTTTTGATAAATCAGTGGTCGCAGTGTTGACAAGACTATCAAAAGAAAGAAAAGGCTCTTTAACAAAAGTATCTTTTCCATAAACAATTATATGTTCAAGAGTAGGAGTTTTTTCTTTTATTTCTTTCGCAGCTTTTGAAAAGTTAAAATTGTCAAATTCATCAACCGTTACCAAAATCTTGCAACCGGAATCTTTTACAAAATATTCAAGCTCCATCTTACGATAACGGGAATTGATTGGAACTGCTACTATCCCGACTCTTACAGCCGCAAACCAGGCAATCAATACTTCCGGATGGTTCGGGCCCCAAATTCCCAGCCGGTCTCCTTTTTTCATACCAAGGCTAAGAAGGTTCGGTGCCAGATTTTTGGTCAATAGATCCAGTTCCTTCCAGCTTATTCTTCTATCTCCGTATACAATCACCGTTTCATCCGGTTTTTGTTTTACCCATTTATCAAGAATATCTCCGGCAGTCTCTCCCTCGGTTTTTGTCCAATATTTTGAATAATCGACATTACTACTCATCTTATTAAATTCCTGTACCATTTTATTACAAGCTACATTACTTCAGCTCAGGCTCAATTGGGAAAGCCATTTATGGGCAATCCTTATTTCAGCACCATTTGGATAAGTTTTTTCTCTTTTCAGTTCCTTTGTCACCTGTATCATTTTTATTCGTGGAAAATATTTTTTAAATATTTCAAAATTTGAACTCAGATTTTCATCATTCCATTTTACTTCTATCATTAATGAAGGAGAATTATCAGTTGTTATACAAAAATCAATTTCTTTACCATCTTTATTCATTAAATAGTAGAGTTGTTTTGTTTCTCCAAAACAATCTTCAAAAAAATGAATTTGTTTTTGTAAGGCGCATGCAACAGTATTTTCCAGCTTAATACCTAAATCTCCTACCACTTGCCCTGTATCGTAAAAATAGAATTTGGGCGTTTTTTGAATCGCCCGGGCAATGTTTTTATGGAATGGAGACACTTTAAAAATGACATACATGTTTTCAAGTATTGTCAGCCACCGTTTGACTGTTTTATCCGAGCATTGAAGATCCCGGGCCAGAGAACTGTATGATACAGGGCTGCCCACTCTATTTTTTAACAATTGGATAAGAGTTTCTATCTGTACGATCTGTTGAACATTTTCAAGATCAATCAGATCCTGTTTCAAGATGATATCAAGATGCGATTTTTTCCAGCGGTTATAAAATCTTGTTGTACCGGCAAGAAACGGTTCGGGAAAACCGCCCAAAGCCAATAGCTTATCAAGTTCATCCTCAAGGTTTTCCGGCGATAAAAAATCACGAATTTCCTTTAAATCCAAAGGATGCATTCTGAACTGGAAAAATCTGCCTGCCAAAGAATCGCCCACTTTTTTACACGTATCAAGTTTAGCGCTTCCTGTAACAACTATAGACGGAGAAATGCCTTCCGTATCATAAATGCCTTTAAGCCAAGATTTCCAGTTTTTTAACTTATGAAGCTCATCAAAAATGACAAGTTCTTTTGATCGATCCCAGGATTTCTTTTGCAGATTTAAACGGTCATCTATATTATCAAAGTTGAAATAATCAAATTCGGTTTTCAACATTTTAGACAATGTAGTTTTTCCGGTTTGTCTTGGTCCGCTCAGCAGTATAATTTTTTTATCTATATCTTCTTTAATATATTTTGCAAGGTATCTTTCCATAACGACTATTATGGCATGCACTCCGAAATAGTCAAGACTTTTTCGGAATGTATACCGAATTAACCGTATTTATTTAAGTGAATATTATGTAATATAATAAAGCAAATTAAATACATATGCGATTTGTATCTTTGTGGTCTTAAACAAAATGCCAGGGATTTTCTTAAGCGGTTAGGATATCTTGACAGTATTGGGACTGATCATATCTCACCTTGCCTTAGGATTATCTTTATGCTAATGAAATTAAATATTAACAAAGATTAAAACTCCATGCAGCAAACAGAGTTATCCTCCTACTGTAAGACTTTTAATTTAATTGCTCTTGTTATATTCAAAAAACCCCGAGTGGGAAAATAAAGGAGGGAAGCATGTCTAAATTTTTTTCGCAAGGGATGATAGGGAAGCTGGAACTAAATAACAGGATGATTCGCACGGCATCCCATGAAGGACTGGCCGACTTGTATGGGGCACCAACGGAGTAACAATTCCAGTGAACAGCGTGCAGACTTCCGGCCGGTGTCTCATTGCGAGAGAGCTTGGAGAACCTTTGTAGATGAGAAAGCAAAAGACAGCCATTAGAGCCGGTGCGCTCATCGACTTTGCCTTGAAATGGAAATCCATAAACTGGAAATATGCAATGAGTCAGGTCAGAAGGCTGCAAGTACCTATCGCAAAGGCTGTTAAGGAAAGCAGGTGGAATAAAACTAAATCACTACAATATCTGTTAACCCGCTCTCTCTACGCCAAGTTACTGGCTGTGAAGCGAGTGACCTCCAACAAGGGGAAAAAGACTCCCGGCTACCAGGTGAATCTCATGAATCTTACAAGAACATTGATACTATTGTGCGCAATCAGTCTGCTAACTGCTTGCGCAACACGTGCTCCCCAAAAAACTCAATGGATTGAAGAAGCATTACTGCATGATGGTCGTATTATTCATGTAACTAGAGCAATAAAAACAGGTCTGAATTTTGCCATAATTAGATTACCCGACACAAACGGTGTGCCAAAATTTTATTCCGTCGAAACACAGAACCCAAATACAGGTGAAGCTGTTTCGTGGGACAGTGAAGACAGTGAAGCACGTCCAATATTCATAGATTTTGATGGAACAATAACATATTTAGTCGTTTATGTACCTGGGTTTGACAATACAGAGAAAAAATACGGATGTATTTTTCCACCGTATCTTTTTTTACGACATGACCGAGGTAATAAGTGGGTTAGAGTTAATCCAAAAGAGGCACCAGAATTCATCAAATATGCTAATTTGTCGTTTGCGTTAATGAAATATCAAATAACTTTAATGCCTAATATGGAAATTATGCAAGAGGATGAGCGTGAAAGAATTTTAAAAGTACCGGAAGAAAAAAGAGCTGGTTATCAAACAGTTGCAAAAATCAGGCATGAAAACTTGGAGAAAGAAAGAGAAGGGTACCTTTTTCAGATTGATATTCCACGTAGCATTTCGGATCTGAAGACAAAAAGAAAAATTTTCAGCGGAAATCGAAGATTTATGCCTAATAGATGCAAGCAATTTCCTGATGATATGTAGCAAATCAAAATATTCCTACCGGCTCAATTAACTCGGGCTGCCTCACTGTGTGCTGAATTTCACCAGTGTCCAAATCGGTAGGTAGCAAGTTAGTCAAGCAGCACCACTCCGGAGTAGCCAGCTGGTTATCTCATGCACATTAGGTAAATTATGGAAATATTCATACCAATCTTATTTGGCATTTGTGGCACTGTAATATGGAAATTATGGGAATGGCCAGGATTGATATCGCTATTTGCAATAATGACAGGGGAAAATTTATGGAAAGTATTTATCTATTAAACTTGCTGGAAATTATTTAAGCTCACAGCTTTATACCTCAGAATTTAGAAAAATTGTGTTAAGTTAATTAAACATTCACCGCTGCAAACAACGGGGAATATTCACGTACTTTTTCCGTAGATATAATTTAACCCATGATCAGGAGGTTTTGTCTTTATGAAATGCTTTGTGTATTTGTCCAGAAAGCTATGTTTAGCTGTTGTGTTTTGTTTCGGGTTGAACTTGTCAGCCGGATTGGCGGCTGAGCAAGGAACAGGTGAAGGGGTTCCCAGCGAAGTGTCAATAAGCACGAATAATTCTCCAAAGATCCTGTTCGAGGAATTATTTTTTGATTTTGGAAAGGTTTCCCAAAATACGCTGCTTGAACATATATTTGTATTTAAGAATATCGGCACCGGAGTTTTGCACATTTATAATGTGAAAGCGGGCTGAGCCTGTACAGCAGGCCTGGTCTCTGCCAGAGAGATTCCCCCGGGAGGGGAAGGAAAAATAAAGCTTAACTTTAAAACAAGCAACAAGTCAGGTAAAAGGACCCAGACGGTTAGAGTCGCCACGGATGATCCTGAAAATGCAAGCATCCAGCTTAAGATAAGTGCAGAAGTCGAGATAAGGCTGGAGGTAAAACCGGACAGGATAAATTTCGGCCGGATAAAGAAAGGGACAGAACCTTCAGCCCAATATATATCACTTAATGGAGAGGACAAAAATACTACCGAAATCCTCTCTGTATCTTCCAGCAACAAAGATATAAAAGCAGAAATAACTCTTTCCGATCCCGCAGGCAGGCGTCAAATCCAGCGTGTTAAAGTTTCTGTACTGTCCGGTATAAAAGTCGGTAGATTCAGAGATAACATCACACTTAAAACCAATCATGAAAAAATGGATGTTCTAAGCGTATATGTATATGGAGAAGTTATCGGTAATATATCTGTAATTCCGAATTATATCTCCTTTGGCATGTTCAAAAGGGAGGAGAAATATGAAAGATCCATAAGACTGAAGTCTGCTCCGAATACGACTTTCAATATCCTGGATGTAAAAACTACGCCCTATGTTAAGGCCGAAGTGTCGACCATTAAGGAGGGTGAGGAATATATGGTTCAGGTTTCAATGGATGAAAATTTTAAGGGTGATTTTTTGAGGGGAAAAGTACTTATAATCACTGACGAACCGGATCAGGCCGAGATTGAGGTTAATATTTTCGGGAGGGTTTTTTCACAGCAACCCATAGATATGCAAAAAACTAAGTAGTGTCCGTCCATAAACGGCATCTTGTGACACATATCTGCGTTCTCGCGTTTTTGAAATACTCGACGTAAGCCCATTACGCCTGCGTTTTCAAAAACGCTGCGGCCGTGATCTGAGCCGCAATCTACCATTTCTGGACGGACACTAAGTAAATTTTTTCCGGAGCGTTTTACAGACGCAGATCGGATAGATTGCAGACGGTAAATATCGTAATTGAAATATCAGAGCACTTTGCGCCAAGACATTTATGCCTGGCGCAAAGTGAGCAGATTATTTATCGACGGTTACTCGGTTTTCCCCAGGAGAAGTGCTGCCGTGTTTCCCTGCATTTCCAATTCGATGCATCGTTTACGTCTCCACCGCGGAATACTGCTTTGCTGGGATAGGGACAAAGTAAAAATGTTCGCGGCGGCGCTGTGGGGGCCGAATTTGTGATCAGCTCCTTGGGCGGCTTACCCTGCTCCACCCAGCGAACTATGGCCGCTATAGCCTGTTCAGGAGTATCTTGCGGGCCAGGTCC
Source organism: Pseudomonadota bacterium (assembly GCA_043825875.1). Lineage (GTDB taxonomy): Bacteria > Desulfobacterota > Desulfobacteria > Desulfobacterales > RPRI01 > RPRI01. Next base: position 157,788 of record JBDRRF010000079.1, read on the forward strand.
GCCAGCGCAATGGAACACGCCTGGTGCGATAAAAAGACGGGCAAAAGACTGAGTGTGTCCGAAACCGTGTTGAGATTGTGCCAGGTCTTGATAGTACCGGATCATGTTGAATGCCGAGATTCCGTTGTCGCTCACGCCATGCCAGAAAATGATCTTGCCGCCGGCTCTTCTGAAAGAGTCCAGACGTGTAGGATCTGCAGTTCCTGAGCCAGGAAAAACTGCCTCAAAGGTTTCGAACCAATTTGTTACGTCCGTTTTACTGGTAAAATCGAATGTCGTCCAATCGTAGTCCAGACCAAACAGCCCGCGTGAGTAAGTGTCAAACATGCCTAATCCGGCTGGGTTATAGGGATTGCCCGGTGTCCAATATTCGGGAGACTGCAATCCGATAAAGAATGGTGACCAGCCGCTTGGGTTTGAGAGGGTGTATCCCAGGTAACTGTATCCGAATAAATCCACACCTTTCAGTATGAGTTTAAGGGTATCGATCTGGGGCGGAGTGAAGAGTGGATGTGGATGTGAATGTGGAGGTTCTAAGGGCCATGGAGCGTCGACCATTATGCTTGCCCAATCCTCAAAATCTAATTCTATTACCGAAGGATCCCAGATAAGACCGTCTATGGCCCCATCGGCTCCGTCATATTCATCCACAAGTATCTGCTCGAACGCTAACAACTGATTATAAGAGATCCATCTATCAGGCACGTCACGAATATAAGCGGCGATCATGCCGAAGAAGAAGGGGTTCCCTGCGTTGATTCCGGGTGCGCTGGAAACGACCCCGTCAAAATCTTCAGGATACTCGATGGCAGCTACATTACCCATGCGACCGCCGCCTGAGCACCCTTCGATATACCGGTACAGGTCACGCTTTTTCGTTCCAAGACCGTAATAGGCCCGGGTGATGTGCTGTGTGGCGACTGCGGTAACATGGACGCCACGCTTGGCATAGTCCAGTGCCTGGGTCCGATCAACGGCGAAAGTCCAGTCGAGCATGGATTCCATCGTGTTTTCACCATGGTGACCATCATCAGTGCCGGCGACCGCAAAGCCTTCATCCAACCGAATGTCCGGCGGATCAGGAACGTATCCCGCCGCCCCACCCAAACCGACGAAGAAGTACCGGTTTTTGAAATTATCCGGCAAGGCAACCATAAACTTGACCCCGTCATCGGGGTATACGCCATCCGGGTATTCCGGTGTAGCAAGATCGGGATTCGTAAATCCCTCTGTGTCAATCCAACCGTCGACACGACAGTAATTAGACCCTTCAGGTGTCGACAATGATACTGCGGTTTCAATGATTACGTTGCTTCCGGGCGGCATTACTGATTGGATATCCGCAACATTACATCCAAGAACATGTGTGGGCGGTCTTGGACAATTTTTCTTCGATGCCTTTCCGATTCCTTTGGCCAGTACAGAATCCGCAGACCAAAAAATGAATGCCAACAAAAGAAACCATCTGAAACACTTCAAAATGCTTATTTTATTTCCCATCATTTTTTACCCTCCTTAAATTATGTTTTCACAACTGTGGTTGTTGTGCTCTCGAATGCTTTTTCACACACAAAAGATGTTTCTCGGATCGGCAAAATACGGAACTGCATTTCTTCTTAGCTGATAATAACTAAAGCCATAAGCACTGGAATGAAAAGAACTGAAATGAGAAAGACTGATGATAAATCAACTTATATATCTGATACATGAGGGTCAACCTTGAGTCAAGGGGAAATAATATGGGGGAAAAATATGGGGGAAAAATATGCCTTTTATCGCATATTTTTTCCCCAATTTTGAACTGTATTGCCCGCTCTGAATGACACCTGCGCTGCCATAGCATAGCTTAGTGTTCCCATTATTTGAGCTGTAGGAGGATTTTTCCATGATATTTCAGGATATGTGCATGGGATGCCGGGACTGCATTGAAGCCTGTCGCTCTGAATGCTGTTATTATTAAAAATGGTACTTGATAAATTATATCCATATAAGTGCATTCCCTTTAATGAAATTCTATTTCCAGACTTGAGAATAAACCACCTTCGGGCATATCGGAAAAGTAAAAGTGGTATGGGGTCGCATCTTAACGGGCTGTTGCCCAAACCGATATGGGTTTGTTAAATATTACTTTTATTGTGGCATATTTTTTTATAATAAAGTACTATTATTAATATTAGTGCTTGAATGTATAATATACTTCTGTTATAAAAGATATAACAAATCATAACGGTGAATTAAACTTATAGAGAATTAAGGTCAAACCTTTAATTGTGATTTAAAGAATAAATCTCCAACCGCTGTATTTTTGTGCTTCTTAATCACTAATCAAGGTTTGACACCATTGACACCATTTACTTTAATATTATGCCCGTTGGGCGTTTATATTCATTTTAAATTCAAAACGGACAAGCCAGAACCAGGCGTTACATATTGACCGGGAACCCGGGGTGGCCTTTTTCCATTGGGTTCCCGGTAAATGAACTTTTAGAAGCAAAGCCAATAATCGAAACCAGGATAAATAACTATGGATTCTTTTCACTGGGGAGCACATTTTGTAACTGGATTGACAGAAGTTGATGAACAACACCATCATCTTGTCGATATCATTAATCAGTTTAGCAGTCTGCTGGCAAAAAATGTAATACATGCCGGGGATGTAGATCGTCTATATAATCAGTTAGCCGATTACGCTGTATACCATTTCCAGGGAGAAGAAAAATTGATGTCGGAAGTCAAGTTGGATGCCCTTCACTTGAATCACCATATTGATGTGCATAAAGGCTTCCTGGATGACGTTACATCAATCTATTCCAGTATCTCTATAGATAACCTTGATCAGGCCAGCACTTTTCTGAAATTTCTCATACATTGGCTTGCCTATCATATTCTTGGTGAAGATCAGGATATGGCAAGGCAGATCAAGGCTGTACAATCTGGCATGAGTCCGCATGAAGCATACGAAAAACTGGAACAGGAAAGAGATAGCGCTACGGCACCACTGCTCGAAGCATTGAATGGTTTGTTCGAGCAAGTGTCGATACGAAACAAAGAGTTAAAACAACTGAACGAGTCGCTTGAAGAAAAAGTTGCGTTACGCACCAAAGAACTATCTGAGGCCAACCTGCATCTTGAAGAATTGTCTTTAACGGATGTTTTGACCGGTCTCCCCAATCGCCGTCATGCCATGCGGAGTCTATCCAGCCTTTGGGATGAAGCATTGCAAAATGATTCTTCCTTAGTTTGTATGATGATAGATGCGGATCATTTTAAAGAAGTAAATGATGCTTATGGCCATGATGCCGGGGATCAAGTATTAATAGAATTGGCTAAAACACTCCGGCATTCCTTGCGAAATGATGATGTTGTTAGTCGCCTCGGTGGTGATGAGTTTCTTATTATCTGTCCTAATACAGATATAGAAGGTGGAATGCATATCGCAGAAATGACCCGTAAAACCGTATCGGAACTTCGAGTACCAACTGGGGGTAAACCTTGGCATGGCAGCATTAGTGTTGGCGTTTCTTCCCGATTGCCTGACATGAAAAGCTATGAAGAGTTAATTAAGGAGGCTGATAATGGCGTATATGCTGCTAAAGAAGCTGGGAAAAATTGCGTAAAAACGGTAGGCTGATACATTTTTTAAAAGGTGTACGAGCTTCTATCAAGGCGGTTGCAACTGATCGCTGGGGCTGGGCCGCTTGGTGGAATATTCATCGCGGTAGGAATGCGGGTTACCCTGCACCCACCGCACAGATCCCGGCGTACCCTACTAACGCACCGGGCTACTACCTCAAGTTTTAACGAAAAGATGCTATGGCGGATAACAGTGACAAACCATAGCTGAAGGTATCCATTAGGTCAAGGGGGCAAATCCGCTCTTGACTCACCTTGATTAAAATAGTTCGGTGTCACTGATTTGCATTATTTTTTTATGGATGGCAGTTAATCATTTTTTTACGTCAATGTCCAACCAGCAAGTTTGGGCAGCCTCACAAGTAAATGCAATATCAAAGATGGGGGGAACCGTTTTCAAATTGAAAACCAATATAATAAATGATTCAGTAGAAAGGTTTTAATGTCGAATCAAATTAATTCTCGAAATCAAGCACAAATTGTCTATTTCTCCCACGGAGGCGGACCCTTGCCAATTCTCGGCGAAGCCAGCCACAAAGCAATGGTAGAGTTTATGCTCCAGCTTCCTTCCCGGCTGAAGAAACCGGATGCTATCCTCGTCATCAGTGCCCATTGGGATGAAAGTATAGCAACATTGTTAGGCGCAAGTACTCCTCCCATGTTTTACATTATTATGGTTTTCCTGATAAAGCTTATGAAATCAATTACCCAGCCCCTGGAAGTCCCGAGCTTGCGGATAGGATAGCCAGCCTGCTGATCAAAAACAAGATATCGGCTCGTATAGATCCTCAGCGGGGATTTGACCACGGCTTATTCATACCACTGAAACTGATGTATCCTCAAGCTGATATTCCTTCGCTGCAACTTTCGCTATTGCGCGGTCTTAATCCGACGGCGCATATAGCCCTTGGCAAAGCGTTGCGGGAATTGATGTATGAGAATATCCTGGTGATTGGGTCCGGTTTTTCATTCCACAACATGAAAGCATTTTCTTTGCAAGGAATTAATACACCGGATCCAGCCAATGAGGCCTTCCAAAATTGGCTGATTGAGGTATGTGCCGGCCCAATATCCCAGTCTGAACGTGAACAATTTCTGATTGAGTGGCAGAAAGCCCCTTCGGCGCGCTACTGTCACCCCCGTGAAGAACATTTATTACCACTACATGTGTGTCTTGGCATGGCGGACAAACCGGCTTCAACAATATTTGATGACTACATCCTGGGCAAGCGTGGAGTTGCGTTTTTATGGTGAGAATAAAGCACACAAATAAGGCGATCTCCACCCAAGATAAACTTATTGATGTTTTCAAGAGGAATATATGAAACGTATTGTTGGATTAATTCTCATCTTTGCAGTACTTATCTTCACTAACACAGAGTTCCGCGCTTATGCTGCTACCGATGAAAATTTTCAGAAGCGCATCTTAGCTTCCAGCCATGCTTTTATGATCGCCCGTGCCGGTCTTCAAAGGGCTGTTGATTTTGCCCGCTCCCGGTCTGACCTATTCAACCAAAATAATATTAAAAAGAGCTATCTTTTAACACGGCAGGAGAAGCTGGCTATCTGGAATACCTGGAGTTCCGTACTGAACAGCATGGCTGCTTTGGATACGATTCGAAGTGAGTGGAAAGAATTTAATTTGTTCCCGGATAAATACCGGCGTAATACCTCTTTTATCCTGAACCACGCCACTTTCCTGGCCAGCTACAGATATGCTTTGGAATTTATTGAGTTGTCAGACAAGAACTCCAGCTTAAATATAATACTTGACGAGGCTGTCCCTGAGCTTGGCATCGAAGCCGGTAGTTTTAGCTGTTTCAAACTTCGCTTCCTTAATGCTGCTATTGCAACAGAATTTTCTGCACTCCGGATCATCAGCAAAAAGTACGCAGCAGATGGAACATCATCAAAACTTAGCACCATTATTGAAGAAGACAGCAACTACATCTGGAAGATGGGTAAAGGAACCGGCTATATCCTAACCATAAAAAATGCTTTGGCAGTTGTACAGAAGGCCACATTTGTGGCCTGGTTGCCTGTTCAAAAGAACGTATCGGAATGGATGGGGGATACTAAAGTGCTTCGCAAAGGGACACACCTTATCTCCGGCGAGCAAATAGAATCAATGAGAAAGCGGCTCCTTCCCGGAGATATCATTTTTGAACGGCACGAATGGTATCTGTCCAACATGGGGCTTCCTGGTTTTTGGACCCACGCAGCCCTATACGTGGGCACGCCTAAGGAGCGACGTTCTTTTTTCTCCGACCCGGAAACGATAGCATGGGTTAAAAGTGAGGGGATCGCCAACGGCGATCTGGAAATACTTCTAAGCCAACGCTATCCCAAGGCCTATAAAATTAGTACCACACCGCAGGAGAGCGGACATGCGCCCTGCGTTCTGGAGGCAATATCTGAGGGAGTATCATTTACTTCACTTGAGTTTTCAGGAGCTGCCGATTCAATCGTGGTGCTCAGGCCTATACTTATGAAACCCGAAAAAGCCGCGGCTATACTGCGTGCGTTTCACTATAGCGGACGGCCTTATGACTTTAACTTTGACTTCGAAACCGATGCTTCTCTGGTGTGTTCGGAATTGGTGTACAAGGCCTATGAGCCTGGGCCTGGGATAAAAGGAATTAGATTTCCTATATCCGAGATAATGGGGAGAAAGGTGAGCACACCAAACGAAATGGTGCGCCAATTCGACGAACAATACGGAACCAAAGACGCCCAGACCGACTTTGTGCTCTTTCTTGACGGCATTGAGAAGGAACAATGTGCTGTAGAATCCACACTTGAACAGTTTCGGATAAGCTGGCACCGCCCTAACTGGCATATTCTCATACAAAAGATGCCGGAGAAATCCGAATGATATAAATTGGAGATATTTATGAGCTATAAACTTCTTTTGAAAGACGAGGGAGATATAGATTTAACTTTTACTGAAAACCATGTTGTTATTGCCCCGGTTGACGGGAAGGCAGAAGAGATCCGTTTTGGTGATATAAGAAAAGTTCATCTTACTCCGGTTCGGAGAACTTCGAATTGGCATTTCCCGCCAGCGTGTATTATTATAACAGACAATAACAAATATAAATTTACCACTCGAAAAGGTGTATATCATACTTTCACCAGTATGGCCGAATCAAGCAATGAAGACCTGGATATTATGACAGGTATTGCTCAGGACCTTCACAAGGTATTAGTAAAAAAACAATTACATAACAACATCAACTTTAAGCTTGGAGGGACGCAACATAAAGCTGTAATTTTTATTTACCCTCCGTTTGCAATTATTACTGTTCTTCAGTGGAAAGAAACCAGCTTCTTTATAGAATCAATTTGCATCGCGGTTGTGCTTTATGCTCTTTTTTTATGGATGGTAAAAGACAGTAATTACAATCCTGAAAGAATGGCCAATGAAGAAGAATATACATCATTTCTTTTATCATAGAAGCTCGTGATTATAGCGTTTGTCAGAATAATGTTCCGGTTCGAGTTGTAGTTTTTTGTTTTTCCTTTCAGTTGCTTTCATGGTATCATGTACCGGCGGTGTGCCCCTGTGCGAGTGATCCACAAGGTGGATATAAATCAATTCACGTTCGTTTAACTGAAAAAAGTCGAAAGAAGTTAGGCTACGTTTTTTCTAAATCATCATAATATTAGCCAAAAACCAAGTGGGAAAATAAAGGAGGAATCATGTCTGAATTGTTTTCGCAGAAAATGATCGGGAAGCTTAAACTTAATAATAGGATGATTCGCACAGCTTCGCATGAAGGTCTGGCCGACAGGCGCGGGGCACCTACTGAAGAACAATTTAATTTTTATCGCGCCTTTGTGGAAGGTGGGATCGGCATGATAATTACGGGTTATGCCGGAATCATGCAAAATGGCAAAAGCTCACTTTATCATATGACCATGATCGATGATGATGAACTCATCCCCGCACATCAAAAAATGGTCGAAAAACTTCATAATTTGGGCGGGAAAATCGTCTGCCAGATCGCTCACTGCGGAAGACAAACCCTCTCGGAAGCTACCGGCGAAACAGTATTGCTTGCACCTTCCTCAATTCCGAATACTTTTTTTAAAGAAGTTCCCAGGGAACTCACCCAAAAAGAAATCATGGAAATCATCAGCCGATTTGCAGCAGCAGCCAAACGCGTTCAAAAAGCAGGATACGATGGCGTGCAAATCCATGGCGCACACGGCTATCTACTTTCCACTTTTCTTACCCGACGTTCTAATAAAAGAAAAGATAAGTGGGGCGGAAGTAAAGAAAATCGGTTCAGAATTGTTGCAGAAACACTTAAGGCCGTGCGTGAAGAAGTTGGTAAGGACTATCCGGTTTTAATAAAACTCAACAGTTTTGAGCGGTGGCATAACGGTATCAAGCCGTCTGAATGTGTTGAATATGCCCAGATGGTTGAAAAAACCGGCTGTTGCGATGCTATTGAAATCAGCGCAGGCAGTGATGAAGACAGTTTTTATATGGCAAGGGGATACTTTCCCACAGAAGGAATTTTAAAGTACTTGCGGCCATATTGTAAGTTGGGAAAAATCGCGAAAGGTTTCATTCGTTATGTGATCGCACCGTTTAATATACTTATTCAACCCCCATTTAAGGAAGGATACAATCTGGAAACGGCAGCCAGGGTTAAACAGGCCGTATCTTTGCCGGTAATTACAGTAGGCGGTATGCGAAGCAAGGCATTCATGGAATCCGCCATTCGTGAAGGTAAAACCGATTTTGTATCCCTTGCAAGGCCGTTACTCTTAGAACCCGATCTTGCAAACAAGTTTATGAGAAACGAAAGCGAATCTGCAAAATGTGATAATTGCAATATCTGTTTTGTTGCTACAGACACGGCTCCTATTCAATGTCATAAGGATGAGTTTGTTTGTTAAAATTTTACTTCCCGTTATCTATAAATATCAAGAGGCTTTAGCCATCTTGAATCTTTTCGGCCTTCTCCAGTAAATATATTCCAAAGCTTCTTTGATGGCTATGTTAATTGGGAATCTCTTAAAACCAATCCCAGGGTTTAATGCAGCTATTCGCATAAAGCTTTCCTGGTATACCGGAATATTCATTCCTGCTGAAATGCCTATACCAACTCTGCGAACGGTCTCAGGATAACTTTCTTTGATATGCCTGCAAGTACAAAACTCCAGATCGCCATAACGGTTTTTGCGTGCTGCAAATCCGAAAAGCCTGCATAAGAGTGGTCTGAAGTAATAGTAAGTGCAGTGTCCATTTACCGGAATGTTGGCATCCTGTGAAAATAATGCACAGGAAAAATCGTTTTCTTCAATAAGATTTTCTGATCTAAGCAAAATTGTTTCTTCTTCTTTATTTTGAAAAATAGCTTCTGCAAGCGGAAGCATTTCGAGAATAGTTGCTTCGATCTTTTGGGTTTTGCAACAAAGCCCGCATCCTTTGGGGCAAGACAGAGAAGTTGCACGCTGGATGCGCTTAATGTTTCGATCTATGCTGCGATATGTCCTTAGGATTTCAGAATTAAGATTAAAGGTTTCGTTTCCGCCCAAATCAATTTCCTTTACACTGATTTATATTATTATATGTATCACACTGATATCGGAGGCGGGATAATACCTGTATTTAAAAAGAAATCAATAAATATTTTATAAACTAACAAAGAACGAATAGAAAATGACAAAGCATATTAAATTACTGATAAGTTATATTTATTCTGCAATTTGCTTATGGCAGGAATCTGAAAATTTCTTGACAAGAATAAGCACAAAGAGTAGGCAAACTCTATATTAATGCGGATTTTAAATATCGATTACCATTATTCTACAATCGGGGGTTATTTAGTAACTATCTGTTTTTAATATTTAATCTTGCACAACAAACATTAGCATGCCGAAATAATAATGAGTTAAACGTTTGAGAAAACTAAAGAGGTTTATACTAATGCTGACAGCTAAGAGGTATAAAAGTGGATAAAAAGGGCCAAAGAAAGTTTTCACAAGGGTCTATAATGCTTTTTTCCATAATCGGTCTTGTTGCAGGTCTTTTAATAGGATGGGTGGTTTTCCCAAAACTTCTTTATTCAAAGAAAACACAACCAGTTGATTTTAATCATGCTATTCATAACGAACAGGTTGATAACGGTTGTGATAGTTGCCATATCTTCAGGGAAGACGGAAGTTTTGCAGGAGTTCCAAAACTTGCGCAGTGCGCTGATTGCCATCAGGAAGTACAGGGTGACAGCTCTGATGAGAAAATATTTGTTAAAGAATATGTTTTAGAGGAAAAAGAAGTTCCATGGCTGATTTATTCAAAACAGCCCGACTGTGTTTTCTTCTCCCATGCAGCCCATGTTAAAAAGGCAAAAATGGAGTGCGCCATCTGCCATGGGGGCATAGGAGGATCAACAAGTTTAAAACCATATGAACAAAACAGAATAACCGGCTACAGCCGTGATATCTGGGGAAAGAACATTGCCGGAACCAAGGAAAATTCGTGGGATAGAATGAAGATGGATGATTGCGCAAAGTGTCATGAAAAAGAAACCGGCAGAAGATCAAGCGTTCAAACCGGCAAGGAGGCCTGCTTTGTGTGCCATAAGTAATAAGAGGAAAAACTTATGAAAATAGACAGAAGATCTTTCTTGTCGCTTGGAATAGGCGGTGCGGCAGGTATTGCGCTTTCACCATTGCCATTGAAGCTTATGGATGACAGTGCAATATGGACACAGACATGGCCGTGGACTCCTGTGCCGCCTGATGGTGAAGCAACTTATGTTAATTCTGCATGCACTCTTTGCCATGGCGGATGTGGAATTTCCGTCAGAAAGATTAATGGCAGAGCAGTTAAAATAGAAGGAATAGAAGGGCATCCCGTTAATGACGGTGGAATTTGTCTTTTAGGACTTTCGGGATTGCAACTTCTCTACGGTCCCACACGCATAGAATCTCCCCTTAAAAGAACCGGTGAAAGAGGATCAGGAAAATGGAGCGTAATATCCTGGGAAGAGGCTATTTCAGAAGTTGCAGAAAAACTTAAGGCATTAAGAAAAAATAAAGATTCGGGCTCGGTGGCCTGTATTTCGGGCACTGACAAAGGTACAGTATCTGCGCTTTTTAAGAAATTTCTTTCGGTATACGGATCTTCTAATTTTATGCGGATGCCATCTGTTTCCGATGCTTATGAACTTTCAGCTTTTCTTTCTTCAGGACAAAAAGCGGAACTTGCCTTTGATATTGAAAATTCCGATTTTATCTTAAGTTTTGGAAGCGGTCTTATTGAAGGCTGGGGATCGCCTGTTCGCATGATGCGGGCAAACAGCATTTTACGTAAAGCAGATGCCAAAATAATACAGATTGAACCGCGTCTTTCAAATACTGCTGCAAAATCAAATAAGTGGATTCCGATTAATCCGGGAACCGAATACGCTTTGGCCCTGGGGCTTGCAAATGTAATTATCTCAAAAACACTATTTAATATTAATTTTGTAAAAAGCAATACTTCAGGATTTGCAAAGTTTGCTGCATTTGTTCAGTCTTTTTATTCACCTGACAAGTTGGAAAAAATAACAGGCATTAAAAAAGAAACCATTGAAACTCTTGCCAAAGATTTTGCCAGTGCTGCAAAACCTTTAGCAGTCTGTGGAAAAGGACAGGGTAAAGAACAGGGATTTTTGGGTGAAGTTATGGCGGTGCAGGCATTAAATGCGCTTGTTGGAAACATTAACAAAAAAGGAGGCGTTTTTACTGTTTCCGGTCGAAGATATTTTTCATTGCCGGGTATGGCTAATTACGAAACAAACCTTGCAAACCGTTTTACTGATGACGTTAACTCAGGGAAATATAGCGCTAAAGCGCTTTTTGTTTATGAATCAAACCCGCTTTACTCACTGCCTGATTCAAATTCTGTAAAGAAAGCTTTTGCCAAAATTCCTTATATTGTCAGTTTTTCATCATTTATGGATGAAACTGCAATGAATTCGGATTTAATTTTACCTAACCATATCTACCTTGAGCGCTATGAAGATGTTCATGCCACATTGCTCCCAAAACCAGTTATCAGCCTTTGCGTACCTGTTGTAGATCCTCAGTTTAATACAAAACATACAGGCGATGTTATAATTCAGATAGCAAAGAAAATGGGTTCACCTGTTGCAGATTCTTTTAAATGGAAAAATTATGATTCATTTATAGAAGAAGCACTTGGCGATAAATGGGAAGTACTTTCGGAACAAGGATTCTGGGAAGACAGAATAGCTGAACTTTTGACCTTAAAAACGTCTTCAAAAAAATTTGATTTTACAGCAGGATTTTCAGATATTAAAAGTTTATTTACTTATCCTGATGCCGGGGCCGATCCGGATAAATACCCATTTATTCTTATACCCTACGATTCTATCAGAATTGCAAACGGCTATATTGGTGATCCGCCTTTTACCGTAAAAACAGTGGAAGATACGGTTCTTTTTGGAAATGATGTACTTGTGGAAGTAAATCCGCTGACTGCTAAAGCTTTAGGGCTTACAGAAGGAAGCTATGCAATAATCGAAACTTCCAAAGCAAAGGCAAGAGTAAAAATTCATCTGTTTGAAGGAATAATGCCCGGTCTTATAGCTATGCCGAGAGGACTTGGCCATAGTGCATATGACAATTATCTTGCCGGCAAGGGAATTAATGTTAATGAACTGATCGGGACACAAAAAGATCCGGCTTCCGGCCTTGATGCAGCTTGGGGTATAAGGGCTGCTCTGAGCAAAGCTGTTTGAGAATGAGGTTTGGATGAAAGAAGAAAAAAGCAGTAAAGATGCTAAAAAATATGGGATGGTAATTGATCTGGATAAATGTACCGGTTGCGGATCATGCATGGTTGCCTGTATGGCTGAAAATAATGTGTCATTCAAGGAAGATGAATCCAAAAAGCTTGACAGCATTACCTGGATGAGAGTGTACAGGCTTACAAACGGCAAATCATTTCCTGATACCGATATCTGTTATCTTCCAAGACCCTGCCAGCATTGCGGAGGAAAAGGAGACCACGGCCATTCGCCCTGTGTTTCCGTTTGTCCTGCAACAGCAACCGATTACAACATGGAAACAGGAATTGTAAGCCAGATTTATACAAGATGTTTCGGATGCCGCTACTGCATGGCTGCATGTCCTTATCATGCAAGGTATTTCAACTGGTGGGACCCGGTCTGGCCTAAAGGCATGGAAAAATACTTAAGCCCTAATGTTTCGGTGCGCATGAGAGGTGTTGTCGAAAAATGCAGCTTTTGTTTCCATAGGTATCAGCTTGCAAAAGACAAAGCATATTATGAAGGCCGCAATGAAGTAGCAGAAAGCGAATACCAGACGGCTTGTACGCAGGCATGCCCTGCCGGTGCTATTACTTTCGGGGATCTTAATAATACCGGTCATGCAGTTTATAAACTTAAGAACAATAAAAACGCCTTCAGGCTCCTTGAAAGACTTCAGACAAATCCAAAGGTTTATTATCTTTCAAGTAAAAAATGGGTTAGAGACGCAGGCGATAATTATCTTAATAATGAAAAGAATTAATTGAGGATAGGTAATCAATGGATTCAAATATTATATCCGGGGAACTAAAGCGTTGTCCTAAATGGCAGTTTGCTTTGTGGATAGGGGCAGCAAGTGCTGTGCTGTTATGGGGTGTTTACGCCATGCTGCTTTGCTGGATTAAAGGTCTTAACCAGACCAATATGAATGACGCATATGGTTTTGCGTTATGGATCTGGGCCGATCTTGCTATCATAGCGCTTGGAGGCGGGGCATTTTTTACAGGTTTTTTAAGATATATATTAGGAAAAGATGAACTTAAAAATATTGTAAACTATGCGGTTATTATCGGTTTTATCTGCTACAGTTCAGCACTTATTATACTGGGTATTGATGTTGGGCAGCCAATAAGAGGCTGGTTTATTTTCTGGCATGCCAATGTGCATTCAATGCTTACCGAAGTGGCATTTTGTCTTACCTGCTATCTTTTTGTTTTGATTATAGAATATATTCCAATCATACTTGAAAACCGACGTATAGATAAAATTCCCTTTTATCACAATCTTGGCCATAACATGCATTCAATGATGGCCGTATTTGCTGCAACAGGAGTTTTTCTGTCATTTTTTCATCAGGGATCTTTGGGTGGCGTATCCGGCGTTTTGTTCGGGCGCCCGTTTGGTTACAGAGAGGGAGTATTTATCTGGCCCTGGACATTTTTCCTCTTCACATGGTCGGCTGCCGCCTGCGGACCCTGTTTTACAATTCTTATTACAAAAATCACTGAAGCACTTACAGGCAAAAGACTTGTAAAGGACAATGTAATAGAACTTCTTGCAAAGATTTCCGGCTGGATGTTAGGAACTTACATAATAGCGAAAATAATAGATACTCTGTATTGGGCAATGGTTACGCTTCCTGCATCAGGATTTACCCTTATGGATTTTTATTCAAATAATCCTTTTTATGGCATATGGATACTTGTTCTTGAAATAGCAGTTTGCGGAATTCTTCCTGCGCTGATACTGATATCTGAAAAAGGGCGAAAAAACAAATCTGCACTTATAATCGCTGCAATTCTTGCGGTGTTGGGGGTTTGCATAAACCGCTGGGTACTTGTTCTTCAGGTAATGGCCGCTCCGGTTTTAACATTTGAAACATGGCAAATGTATATTCCGAGCTGGCAGGAGGTTGCGACTACGATTCTGCCACTTGCTTACGGTGTGCTTATTATATCTTTTTCATACCGTTACCTGCCGGTATTTCCGCAGGAAAAGGAGTTGAATCCTTAACTATTTGGGTTCAGAGTTCCATTGTTCACAGTTCAAGGTTAAAGTTCGATAAAACCAAACGTTTTGAAAGTGGCTCTATCGTAAAAAAATAAGCCGGGATTTGCTTATGAAGGGCTCAAGGAAACCAACTGTGAACTGTGAACCAAACAACCAGCACAGTTGCCTTAACCCTTGGGCGATAAATGGAGGTAAATAATGTTTCCTTTTTGTTTTGAATGGATGTGGGATATGTCCCATATGGTTTTTATGGGCGGCTTATGGTTTGCTCTTATAATTATAGTCATTGGAATAACTTATTGTATTGGCCGGGCTTTTTATGATACACACATAAATGAGGGCAAAGACTGACATAATCAATAAATCAGAAGATATATAAAAAGCGCTTGCCCGTGAAATTTTAAAGGGTATGCGCTATTTTTTTTTAAGAATAGTGCATCGAACATCGATTAACGAACCGATTGTAAAGTGAGAAGATAAAAATGGATAAAATATTAGTTGAAGGCGGGCATCCTTTAAGCGGTGAGGTTAAAATAAGCGGTGCAAAAAATGCAGCACTTCCGATTTTAATATCTTCTTTGCTTGTTGACGGTTCTTGCACCTATTCAAATGTCCCTGATTTAATGGATATAAAAAGCACAAAAGATCTTCTCATAAATCTTGGCGTAAAAGTGGAGATGGAAGGAAATACTGTAAAACTTGATGCCGGAGGGCTTAATAATTATGAGGCTCCGTATGAACTTGTAAGAAAAATGAGAGCATCCATACTGGTGCTTGGCCCTCTTGTAGCAAGGCTGAAAAAAGCAAGGGTTTCTCTTCCGGGAGGATGTTCAATAGGGGCGCGGCCTATAAATCTGCATCTGAAGGGTCTTGCCGCTCTTGGAGCAAAAGTTGATCTGGTTCATGGATATGTTGAAGCAAGTGCAGATGTATTAAGGGGAGCGGAATTTTATTTTGACACAGTTTCTGTAACCGGCACTGAAAATCTCATGATGGCAGCCGTTCTTGCGGATGGGATTACTACTCTTCGTAATGTGGCCAGAGAGCCTGAAGTTGTTGCCCTTGCGGATGTGCTAAATAAAATGGGAGCAAAGATTGAAGGCATAGGAACATCGGTATTAACAATAACTGGAGTGCCTTCTTTAAAACCTGTTTCAACGCCGATTATACCCGATAGAATAGAGGCCGGAACTTTTATGGTTGCTGCGGCACTTACCGGTGGTGATATAGAAATTGTTGATTGCGAACCTACACATCTGGAATCAGTAATTCACAAGCTTAGATTGATCGGTTCGGATATCAGTATAGAGGGCAATTCCATAAGAGTAAAAGGAGGGGAGAAAATCTCAAGCATTGATATAAAAACCATGCCCTATCCCGGGTTTCCCACCGATATGCAGGCGCAGTTTATGGTTTTGATGTCGGTCGCAAAAGGTTTTTCCGTAATCACGGAAACAATCTTTGAAAACAGATTTATCCATGTAAGCGAATTAAAAAGAATGGGTGCCAATATCAAGATTTCCGGTAATACCGCAATGATCACCGGAGTACCAAAACTTATGGGTGCTCCTGTTATGGCTACGGATTTAAGAGCAAGCGCATCTCTCATACTGGCCGGACTTGTAGCATCTGGCACAACGGAAGTAAACCGCGTTTATCATCTTGACCGCGGATACGAAGCTATAGAAAAGAAGTTTGCAGCTCTCGGAGCAAAGATAAACAGAGTTAAAGCCTGATTTACTGCGGATGTTCATAAATCCGGTTACGTATTGTCATTTCTAACTAATGGAAGATATCCCGAAAGCAGAGTTTTTGTATATGGTTTTGTCTAAACTCAGAATTTTTAAAAACATATAATCCGGTCTCCTCCGTTTTTTTCACCATACTCTTCTCGGTTAAATGCCCAGAATAACGGGATAAAACGTTTGACAATATCCCCGCAAGCGGTATATTGTAATCACGTTCATTTTGATTTATCGGGAATAAGTACCGGCTTGAAGTACATTCTATCACCTGATTAATGTTACTTGGGGAAGGTCAACCGCTTTACAGAAGGAAAAACTCATTATGACCTTAATACTCTTTTCCAAAAAATTTGAATCCGTTCCCGCTGCCACTTCCTGGTATCTCTCAGATTTAGGAGAAGCCAGAGGCAAGCAGGAATTGTTTACCCGCCAATCTCCACAGCGTCTAAAAGCGCTTCGTGAGCATGCTCTTATTGAGAGCGCAGTATCTTCCAACCGGATTGAAGGTGTGGAAGTTGATAAATCACGGATTGCCACAATCGTCTTTGGAAAACCGCTTCTGCTGGATCGTGACGAAGAAGAGGTTCGGGGATATCGGCAGGCTCTGACATTAATTCATGAGCAAAGTTTAAAACTTTCAGTTTCGGAAGAGAACATTTTAAAACTTCATCATCTTACACGCGGAGAGATCTGGGATGCGGGACAATACAAAGAAAAAGATGGTAATATTATAGAAAAATTGCCTGACGGCCGCTCGCGGGTCCGCTTCAAGACGGTTTCCGCCGCCCATACTCCGAAGCGTATGAAGGATCTTGTAGAACTATACAATGAAGCTATCCTCGATCGCAAAGTTCCTCCCCTTGTGCTCATGGCCGCCTTTAACCTGGATTTTCTTTGCATTCATCCATTCCGCGATGGAAACGGTCGTGTTTCAAGGTTGCTTTTACTACTGCAATGTTATCATCTTGGGTTTGAAGTTGGCCGATACATCAGCATTGAACGTCTCATTGAACAAAATAAAGAACGTTATTACGAAACTTTGGAGCAGAGTTCCCAAGGCTGGCACGAAGGCAAACATGACCCATGGCCGTATATCAATTACCTCCTTTTTATCATTAAAGAAGCATGTAAAGAGTTTGAGCAGCGCCTGGGCCGGGTCAAGGCTCCCCGCGGGGCTAAAACAGATCTGATAGAAACTGCTGTAAGAAACTTTGATGCTGAGTTCACTCTTAGTGATCTGGAGAAGGCCTGTGCAAGCGTAAGCCGGGATATGGTTCGAAGGGTTCTGCGAGATCTGAAAAAAAACGGAGTGGTTGAATGTCTGGGACGCGGTCCAGGTGCTTTATGGCGAAAACGGGAAAAGGGTAATACCCTTAAAAAGAGGTAATAAAGAGGGTAAGGTAAATATGAATCCGATGTTAGATTTATTTCAAATGAAAGCTATAATTTAAAATACATATTTGAAGTATTAATATCATAATGTGAGGACAGTATAAGATTGTTGAGCTGGTTTTGCCAATGGATTTAACAGGCTATGAATTTCGTTTCCAGATAACAGTAACCAAAAAGGTGCATGATGGGAAGAATGGTACCGATAGAAAGAATCGCAAGCAAAATTTACCTGATACGTGGAATTAAGGTCATGCTGGACAGAGATCTTGCGGATCTCTATGGAGTGGAAACAAAACGTTTAAAGGAACAGGTGCGTAGAAACATAAAAAGATTTCCTGAAGATTTTATGTTTGAATTGACGAATGAAGAACTGAAAAATTGGAGGTCGCAATTTGCGACCTCCAATGAGGATCTAATGGGGTTACGCATTAAACCCTTTGCTTTTACAGAGCACGGCATACTGATGCTTTCATCAGTGTTAAAAAGCGAAAGGGCAGTTCAGGTGAATATACTGATAATGAGGACATTTATTAAGCTCAGGCGGGCAGTACTCGATCATAAAGACTTAAGAAAAGATCTTGAGGAACTCAGAAAAGTTTCTGAGGAACGCTTTCGCATAGTATTTGAAGCTCTGGATCAGATATTGATAGTAGAAAGCAAGCCGAGGAAAAAAATTGGATACACAGTTAAGGAAAAACAAAGTGTATACGGCCATAAGAAGACCAAGACACGCTAATATCTATTGTTTTCATATTTTTATATAAATACCGACTGATAAATAAAGGACAAAATCTCCTTTGACAATAGATTAATGGCAGGTATATTGTAAACCTGATTTTTAGGGGGCAAGTCGTTATATTTCCCATTTCTTTTTTAAGTAAAATGTTCTCAGGGGTTAATTTTGGACGAAATTAATAAAAAAGAACTCAGCGAAACAGATATTTGTGATTTGTTCATAACTCCTGCGATCAAAGAAGCTGGTTGGGATCCTGGCAGGCAGATCAGGCGTGAGGTAACTTTGACGCCCGGACCTGTGATAGTCAGGGGCAATATGTCGTCTCGTCTCAAAAAAAAGAAAAAATTTGCGGACTATGTGCTATATCAGGAACCAGGTATACCGATTGCCGTAGTTGAGGCAAAAGACAATAAGCACACAGTCAGTCAGGGGATGCAACAGGCCCTGGGATATTCTGAAATACTTGAAGTGCCGAGCGCATTCAGTTCTAATGGCGATGCTTTTGCCTCACATAATAAATTCCCCGCTGCCGGAGAGGATATCGAAACCCAATTCCCGCTTGAAAAATTCCCTCTGCCACAAACACTTTGGCAAAGATATAAGTCATATCGAGGTATTGAAGAAAAATCAGAAGAACTTGTATTGCAGCCCTATCACATGGACAGCTCCAGAAAAGAAGCACGATATTATCAGGTTGAGGCCATTAATCGGGTTGTTGAAGCTGTGGCCAGAGGTCAAAAGCGTGTTCTTATAGTAATGGCTACAGGCACAGGAAAGACCTATACTACATTTCAAATCATTTGGAGACTCTGGAAGGCAAAGGTTGTAAAGAGAGTACTGTTTTTAGTTGACCGGAACATCCTGGCTGATCAAACACTGGTAAATGATTTCAAACCATTTGGTTCGGTTATGACCAAAATCAAAAACCGCAAGATTGATCCGGCCTATGAAATATACATAGGTCTTTATCAGGCTATTACAGGGCCGGATGAAGCTGATAAGATATATAAAAACGTTTCCTCTGATTTTTTTGATATGATCATCATAGACGAGTGCCACCGAGGGAGTGCAGCCGATGATTCAGCCTGGCGGGAAATCCTTGATTATTTTTCAAGCGCAATTCAAATAGGAATGACTGCAACGCCCAGGGAAACAAAGTACGTCTCAAATATAAATTACTTTGGTGAACCTGTTTACACATACAGCCTGAAGCAAGGCATTACAGACGGGTTTCTCGCACCATATAAGGTAGTCCGTATAGATATCGATAAAGACATCTTCGGATGGAGACCACCTCCCGGAATGGTAGATGATCTTGGCCATCAAATCGAAGGACGCACTTACAACCAGAAAGATATGGATCGCATACTCGTTCTGAACCAGCGAACAAAGCTTGTTGCAAACAGGGTAATGAAACTACTTAACGCAACTGATCTTTTCTCAAAAACCATTATCTTTTGTGAAGATATAGACCATGCTGAACGCATGCGTGCTGCCATTGTTAATGCCGCAGGACGGCTTGCTATAGATAACCCCAGGTATGTCATGCGTATCACCGGAGATAGTACTGAAGGCAAGGCGGAACTCGATAATTTTATAGATCCTGAAAGCAAATTCCCTGTTATCGCGACCACCTCAGAGTTATTGACAACCGGTGTCGATGCAAAAACCTGCAAGCTTATCGTTCTGGATAAGACAATAAACTCAATGACAAGTTTCAAACAGATTATCGGGCGGGGCACACGTATAGAAGAAGAATACAACAAATACTTTTTCACGATCATGGATTTCAAAAAGGCTACCGAACTATTCAGAGATCCGGATTTCGATGGCGAACCCGTTGTTATATACGAACCCGGAGATGATGATGATCCGGTTCCACCTGATCCTGAGGAACCTTACAACGAAGAGGATAACGAAGAGAGTGATGGCATCAAGAAATATGTTTTTGATGGTGTGACTGCAAGGATTATTGCTGAACGCATTGAATACTATGGCTCGGACGGCAACCTGATTACAGAATCTTACCGAGACTTTACACGTAAAAAAATCAAATCCGAGTTTGCCTCTATAGATGAATTTCTTCGTCAGTGGAATACTGCCAAAAAAAAGCAGGTAATTATCGAGTTGCTTGAAGAGCACGGCATTATCCTGGAAAACCTTGCCGAACTCGTGGGCAAAGAATATGGTGACTTTGACCTGATCTGCCATATAGCCTATGACCAGCCCCCGCTTACCAGAAAAGAGAGGGTTAATAATGTTAAAAAACGAAACTACTTTACAAAGTATGGTGAGCAGGCAAAAGCTGTCCTTAACGCACTTCTTGATAAATATGCCGATGAAGGAATAAGCAGCCTGGAAAATGCCAAAATATTAAAACTAAAACCTTTCAGTGATATGGGAACTCCTATGGAAATTATCAACAATGTTTTTGGCGGCAAAACCGATTATGAAAAGGCCGTTCAGGAGCTGGAGCAAGAGCTGTTTAATCAGGAGCAATCCGCATGAGTAATGTTTCAGGAATCATAAAATCCATTCAGGACATTATGCGAAAAGATGTTGGTGTCGATGGTGATGCTCAGAGAATCAGCCAGTTGGTGTGGATGTTTTTTCTAAAAATCTTTGATGACCGGGAAAAAGAACTCGAATTACTCGAAGAAAACTATAAATCACCATTACCGGAGCATTTGCGTTGGAGAACCTGGGCAAAAGATCCGGAAGGCATGACCGGTGAAGCGTTGGCAGATTTTGTTAACTCACAGCTTTTTCTGCACCTAAAGAACAAACTCAATACACTAGGCCCGGCAGGTAAACGCGCATTGGTTGTGCGCGATCTTTTTGAAGACGCATACAACTATATGAAATCAGGCACATTGATGCGCCAGGTGATAAATAAAATCTGTGAGATAGACTTCAACACACAAAAAGACCGCCACACTTTCGGAAGCATTTACGAACAAATACTTAAAGATCTGCAAAGCGCAGGCAATGCCGGAGAGTTCTATACTCCCCGTGCTGTCACGCAGTTTATAGTAGACAGAGTAGATCCGAAATTAGACGAAACTGTACTTGATCCGGCTTGCGGTACCGGCGGATTTTTAACCTGCACCATAGATCATAAACGCAAGCATTATGTGAAAACAGCAGCAGATGAAGAAATACTACAAACCTCCATCCGTGGTGTTGATAAAAAATCACTGCCCCATATGCTCTGTGTTACAAATATGATACTGCATGGAATTGACACACCAACCAATATAAAACATGACAACACATTGAGCCGTCCTTTGCGTGACTATACCAAAAAAGACCGCGTAAATGTAATTGTTACCAACCCGCCATTTGGTGGTATGGAAGAAGATGGCATAGAAAACAACTTCCCTGCAACATTTCGCACCCGTGAAACTGCCGATCTGTTTGTAACGCTGATTATCAATTTACTAAAAGATAATGGTCGTGCCGCTGTAGTACTGCCGGACGGCTTTTTCTTCGGCGAAGGCATGAAAACCCGGCTCAAGGAAAAACTGCTGGCGGAATGCAACCTGCACACTATTGTCCGGTTGCCTAACGGTGTATTTAGTCCTTACACCGGTATAAAAACCAACCTGTTGTTTTTCACTAAAGGTAAGCCTACAGAGTATATCTGGTATTATGAACATCCATACCCGGAGGGAGTGAAAAGCTATAACAAAACCAAGCCAATGCGTTTTGAAGAGTTTCAGACAGAAATCGACTGGTGGGGAGATGAGGCCGATGGCTTTGCCTCAAGAGTGGAAACTGATCAGGCCTGGAAAGTCTCAATCGAGGACATCAAAGCACGAAATTACAACCTGGATATAAAAAACCCGCATGTCAGCGAACAAGTTATCCATGATCCGGATGAACTGCTCGCAAAGTATGCCAAACAGCAACAGGAAATTTCCAGTTTGCGAAATCAGCTTAAAACCATTCTGGCAGAGGCGCTAAACGGTGGTGGAGCAGCTTAGAAATGGTAAATTTGATAGCCGAAAATATTGATATCTGGAGTGTCGCGCAGGCACACAAGACCAACGGTGGCAGAGGGCGTGGGAATAATTCTAATGGTCAAAGTCCTCATGGTATAAAGAAACTGCGGGAACTGATTTTAGAGCTTGCTGTACGCGGGAAACTCGTATCCCAAGATCCTAATGATGAACCTGCCAGCTTGCTTTTAGAAAAAATCGCTAAAGAAAAAGCACGGTTGGTAAAAGAAGGTAAAATTAAAAAACAAAACCCTTTTCCGAAAATCAGTGAAGACGAAATGCTGTTTAAGCTTCCAATTGGATGGGAGTGGTTTCGTGCTGGTGATGTATTTGATTTCAAATATGGGAAAGCTTTACCCGCAAAAAGCCGTGATGATTCTGGTGAGGTAGATGTTTATGGATCGAATGGCGTTGTTGGTAAGTATACAGAAGCATTTATAGATGAACCAAGCATCATAATCGGTAGGAAAGGATCAGCAGGAGCCCTAAATAAAGCCCTTCGACCTTCTTGGACTACAGATGTCGCATACTTTGTAGTTCCTCCGATAGGCTTTGATTTCGATTACACATTTTTAATTCTTCAAGCTTTACGGCTGGATTTGCTTGGAAAGGGTATTAAACCGGGTTTAAACAGGAATGAAGCATATGTGCTTGTGGCTGCACTCCCCCCGCTTGCTGAACAACACCGCATAGTCGCTAAAGTCGATGAACTAATGGCGCTTTGTGACAAACTGGAACAGCAACAAACCGACAGCAACACCGTCCACCAAACCTTGGCGGAAACCCTGCTCACCACACTTACCAGTGCCGCTGGTCAAGATGAGTTTGCCGAGGCATGGCAACGCATCGCCAACAACTTCGATACCATCTTCACCACCGGACACAGCATCGACAAACTCAAACAAACCATCCTCCAACTCGCCGTCATGGGTAAACTTGTTCCTCAAGATCCCAACGACGAACCTGCCAGCATACTTTTAGAAAAAATCGCCAAAGAAAAACCCCGGCTCATTAAAGAAGGCAAAATAAAAAAACAAAATCCGCTACCGGAAATCAGTGAAGACGAAAAGCCGTTTGAATTGCCTAATGGGTGGGAGTGGGTTAGGCTTCAGCAAATTATACAAATTTCTTCTGGTGATGGGCTTATTGCTGCAAATATGAACAATGAGGGCGGAATTCCTGTTTTTGGTGGTAATGGTATAACAGGATATCACGATCAGGCTAATGTAAATAAGCCTACTTTGGTGGTCGGTAGGGTGGGTTTTCATTGCGGGTCTATTCACATAACGCCAGCGTCTGCATGGGTTACGGATAATGCGTTTAAAACAACATTCTCAGAAAAAAAAATATATATAAATTTTTTATTTTGGCTTCTTAAAGGTACAAACCTAAAAGAAAATGAAAATGCTACAGCACAGCCAGTTATTTCAGGTCGTAAGGTTTATCCAATTGTTGTAGGCTTGCCCCCAACAGCCGAACAACACCGCATCGTCGCCAAAGTCGATAAACTCATGGCTATCTGTGATGCTCTCAAGGCTCGGTTGATAGACGCCCAAACCACCCAGATCCAATTGGCCGACGCCATTGTTGAACAGGCGGTAGCATGATATTCCTGTGCTTAGACAATAGCGTAAACTTCTTTTACAGCAAATTCTGGACTCTGATAGCTGAAGTAAAAGCAATTACTGGGAATAATGGAAGCGGATTATGAATCTAAAAGAATTAAAAAAACTGGTAGCATCCGGGGAATCCGACCGGATTGAATTTAAATCCACAACCGGGCAGCGCACACAGGCCATGAAAACAGTTTGCGGGATGTTAAATGGTTTTGGGGGTTTTGTCTTTTTTGGTGTATCCGACAAAGGCGAACTTATCGGCCAGGATGTTACCGCCAAAACGATGGCCGATGTCTCGGCCGAGCTTAACCGTCTTGATCCGCCAGCATTTCCTGATATTGAAACAGTTACGCTGGAAAACGGAAAGGCAGTGATCATATTGAGAGTCCCCGGTGGTGGCGGACTTTATACTTATGATGGACGCTCCTATATCCGCAGTGACCCTACAACAAGCATCATGCCAAAAGCCGAATATGAACGCAGATTAATTGAACGGTTGCATGCAACCCGTCGATGGGAAAACGAGCCGTCAGCAAAAGGGGTTACAATTAAAGATCTTGATCAGGATGAAATCCAACTGACATTGGCAAATACAATTGATGCCGGCCGGATGGAGCGGCCAAGAAAGACCGATACAAAATCAATTCTTACAGGACTTGGACTTATTATTGATGGCATACTTACAAATGCTGCGGTTGTTCTTTTTGGAAAGAGTCGCAGACTGGAATCACTCTATCCACAGTGTTTAATCCAATTGGCGAGATTTCGGGGCACAGACCGTCTTTCTGATTTCGCCGATAACCGGCAATATTGGGGGAATGCTTTCAGTCTTCTTCAAAAAGCTGAATCATTCTTTAAAGATCATATCCCGATTGCAGGAAAAGTACTTCCTGACAAATTTAAACGTCAGGACCGTCCACTCTTTCACCCCCGTGCTTTTCGGGAAGCATTGGCAAATGCATTTTGCCATCGGGATTATGCGGTGCCCGGTGCATCGATATCTGTTGCTATTTATGATGACCGGATGGAAATCATTAACCCCGGCGCCCTTCATTTCGGCATTACTCCGAAATCATTATTTCATCCGCATGAATCCAGGCCATGGAATCCCATTATCGCAAACGTTTTTTACCGGGCTGGAATTATTGAAAAGTGGGGAACAGGCACATTAAATATTATCGAATGGTGTAAAGAAAACGGGAACCCACTTCCGGAATGGAATATGAGTTCGGGTTCTGTTGCGCTGATATTCAAACCATTAGTTGCCAAAGTTGCAAGAAAACCCGAGGCGCAGCCCGAGTCACAGCCCGAGTCACAGCCCGAGTCATTGCGTGACAGGATAATTCATTTGCTTTCAAATGATATGCTTTCAAAATCAGAAATTTCAAACCAATTAGGCCAGAAACAGATTTCCGGACAGCTTAAAAAAATCTTGATTGAGCTAATTAATGAGGGTGTCTTGTCGTTTACGATACCAGATAAACCGAAAAGCCGGTTGCAAAAATATAAATTAATAAAAAAGACAAAGATCAAAAATAAATAAAATATTTTTTGCCGTCATAGCTTCTGCTGAAACAACATATGAATACACAACAGGAAACAGGAGTTTTATGTTTATTGAAAAAAGCGCATTATCTTCTGATATGACGGCGCAAGAGGTATAACCATGAACAACCAAAACCTGCCCGAAAAAACCGAGTTTCTGCTTTATCAAACAGAAGACGGCCGCATCCGCATTGAAACTCGTATGCAGGATGAAACGGTTTGGCTTTCCATTGGCCAAATGGTCGAACTTTTTGGGGTAGATAAGTCGGGTATAAGCCGTCACCTCAAAAATATCTTTGAAACCCAAGAATTAGATAGGGATTCAGTTGTTGCAATTTTTGCAACAACTGCTGCAGACGGGAAAACCTATCAGGTTGATCATTATAATCTGGATGCTATCATCTCCGTTGGCTACCGTGTAAACAGCATTCGCGGCACCAAATTTCGCATATGGGCGACTCAGCGTTTGCGGGAATACATCATAAAAGGCTTTGCCATGGATGATGAACGCCTTAAACAAGGCGGAGGCGGTAATTACTTTGATGAGCTTCTTGCCCGAATTCGTGATATCCGTTCTTCCGAAAAGATGTTCTGGCGAAAGGTGCTCGATATTTATGCCACCAGTATTGATTACGATCCAAGGGCTGACATGTCTAAAGAATTTTTCAAAGTTATTCAGAATAAAATGCACTGGGCCACCCATGGCAGAACAGCGGCGGAAGTGATTTACGACAGAGCTGATGCTTCTAAGGATAATATGGGAATGACTAATTGGGTGGGAACAAAAATCCGTAAGAACGAAGTCGAAATCGCCAAAAACTACCTGAGCGAAGATGAGCTTGATATCTTAAACCGCATTGTGAATATGTATCTCGAATTTGCGGAACTTCAGGCAATTAATCGTAAACCTATGACTATGCTGGGTTGGATTAACAAGCTGGATGATTTTCTCAAACTTACCGGAAGGGATATTCTCACCCATGCAGGGAAAATCGATCATGATACAGCACTGCAAAAAGCACATGAGGAATATGAAAAATTTCGGTTGGTTCAACTTTCGTCACCAACCGAGGTGGAAAAGCACTTTATCGAAGCGGAAAAGGAATTGAAGCAGATCAAGACAACTGCAAAAAAGAAAAGCAAGAATAGCAAAGTGTAGCGCAAAAAGCATCAAAAATACATCTTCCTCTTTATCAAGAATGACGGAACCATCAAAATTTGATTTAATATTCTTTAAAGGTCTTAGTGTATGACCGGCAACATATATTATCGCCCCATTATCCCGCTTTTGCTATCGTTGATAACAGGCATATCATGCGGCCTCCTTTTGCCAGGCTACAGCTTATGGGCATATTTTTTTACAGCTTCTTGTTTTGTATTTCTACTCATAAAAATTATCAGAAAAAAATCAGCCGTTTTTCTTCCGATCATTTTGTTTATCTTTCTTGGCTACCTTTCAATCCAGCCCTGGCTTTGTGACAAAATTTCTCCTTCTAACATATCTTATTATGCCGACAGTGCCCCTATAAATATATCCGGCCGGGTAATCGAAAACCCAGAAATAAAAAATAACAGACTTTCATTTGTGCTTCTTGCTAAACAAATAGAAGATAAAGGAAATAATTTTCCCGTATCAGGCAAGATAAACGTTAAGGTATTTAAAAGTCTTCCTGATATATCGGCAGGCGATAGTGTTTGGTTTAAAAGCAGAATCAGATCCATAAGAAATTTTAATAACCCAGGAGGTTTTGATTATAAAAGGTATATGAGCTTTAAAGGCATAAGCGGTATTGCTTATGTTTCCGGAGATAAGATAAGAATAGAAAAAGAAGAGAAAAATATAACAGGAACACAGTTAATCGAAAATGCGCGTAAAAAGTTTTCAGTATTAATCGATAATACCGTTCCTGCCGCAGAGGCCGGAGTTTTAAAGGCACTTATAATAGGAGATAAAAGTTTTATTTCCAAAAAAATACGTGAGGATTTCAACCGTACCGGAACAAGCCATGTATTGGCTATTTCAGGTCTTCATGTAGGAATTGTTGCAGCTGTATGCTTTCTGCTTTTTAAGACTATACTTTCTTATTCCAATTTATTTCTATGGAATGCATGGACAAAAAAGGGCGCTGCAATTTTATCTTTGTTTCCTGTCATACTTTACGGGCTGATTGCAGGGATGTCGCCTTCAACTCAGCGGGCGGTTATCATGGTTTCGGTTTTTCTTATAAGTTTTTTTATAGAAAAAGATCAGGATGCAATAAATACTCTTGCTGTTGCTGCATTGCTGATACTTGCTTTTTATCCCCCGTCACTTTTTATGATATCTTTTCAACTTTCCTTTATATCGGTTTTTTTCATTATTCTTGGAATGAACTATACGATTTACAGGAAAAACAAAAAAAGCGAATATGATAAAGGCTGGCTTTCCGGCATAAAAAGAAAAACCGCTGCTTTTTTTCTTGTTTCATTCTTTGCGATAATAGGCACTTTACCTCTTGTAATGTATTACTTTAATCAGATTTCATTAGTCGGTCTTGTTACAAATTGTATCGCCGTGCCATTGATTGGATTTGTGGCTGTGCCTGCCGGACTTCTTTCTTTTTTTATTTATCCCATAAGCAGCATTTTTTCTATGTGGCTTCTAAAGGCAGCTTCAGCAGTTTTGGAAATTGCTCTTGGCCTTATTAAATATTTTGCAGATTTGCCTTTTGCAGCTCTTAAAACCATAACACCATCTATCTTTGAAATAGTGTGGTACTATTTACTTTTATTTACGCTTTTTGTGATTTTAAAAAGAATAGTAATAAGAAAAGAAACAATAAAAAGCAGCACTATCCTTGAATCAATCAGATTAAGAGCGCCTTTAATTGCATTAATATTTCTGATAATTGCGGGATACGCCAATTCATGGTACTGGCTTGATAAAAGATTTTTACACAAAGATTTGAAAGTTACGGTTATTGATGTAGGCCAGGGAACTTCTTCTCTTCTTGAACTTCCGGGCGGCTATAATGTTCTTGTTGACGGAGGCGGATTTTCAGATAATTCAGTATTTGACGTGGGGCGTTATATATTAGCTCCCTTCTTATGGAAAAAGAAAATAAATACTGTGGATACCCTTGTTCTTTCGCATATAGACAGTGATCATTTAAACGGTCTTTTATATATTGCCAAAAATTTTCATGTAAAAGAAGTATGGTCAAATGGTGAAGCAAAAGATAGTCTTGGATATAAAAATTTTCTTGAGATTATAAGAAAGAAAAATATAAAAATGCAGGATTATAGCGATATAAATAAAGGAAAAACCATAAACGGTGTGATGTTTAAAATACTGTATCCTGAAGCAGGATTTATGGAGAAAAAAGATACATGGAGAAAAGGTGATAACAGTTCACTTGTTTTAAAAACAGTATTTGGCACAAAATCGTTTCTCTTTACAGGAGATATAAAGGCCAAAGGAGAAGCTGACCTTATAAGAGCTGCCGATGAATTACTTAAAAGTACTGTTGTCATCGTACCTCACCACGGAAGTAAATCTTCCAGCTCACAAAAGTTTATTGATAAAGTAAATCCGGAAATTGCTATTATATCAGCTGGCTGGAAAAACAGATACAAACTCCCAAGTCCGGTGATACTTGATAGATATGAAAAAAGAATGTGCAATATATACCGCACAGATGAAAACGGAGCTATAGAAATGTCAACAGATGGGAAAGAATTGATGATAACGCCATCAATTGGCAAAGTAGAATCATAATGCTTGTGAAATATTTACAACTGCAAAGTTCATTTACGCTAGCGAGGCAAAGAAATTGAGCGATATGAAAAATGTACTTGAGGATCTTTATTGCAGATATAACAAAAGAGAATATGTACATCCTGATCCTCTCGAGTTTCTCTATAATTACAGTGAAATCAGGGACAGAGAAATTGCAGGATTTATTGCTTCATCGCTTGCATATGGAAGGGTTGCACAGATCTTAAAAAGTGTTTCTTCCGTTCTCGATAAAATGGGGCCTTCTCCTTACTCATTTTTAGTGAATTCAAAACCCACAGATATTAAAAAAAATTTTAAAGGTTTCAAGCACAGGTTTGCTGATGATAGAAATCTCTATGCTGCATTGATCGGCTTAAAATATATTCTTATGGAGTACGGGTCATTGTACGACTGTTTTCTAAAAGGAATAAAAGAAAATGATGAAACCATCCTTGGCAGTATGGAGTTTTTTGCAAAAAAAATTGTTTCGGGTTGCAATGCCAGCCCCGGACATCTTGTTCCGGTAGTGGAAAAAGGAAGCGCCTGCAAAAGACTTCATCTATTTTTGCGCTGGATGGTTCGAAAAGATGATGTTGATCCGGGAGGTTGGGATATGATATCGTCTTCAATGCTTATTATCCCGCTTGATGTTCACATGCATAAAATTGGGCGGCTGTTTGGTTTTACAAACAGAAAGCAGGCGGATATTTTAACGGCTCTTGAGATTACATCCGGTTTCAGAAAGCTTGTTTTTGAAGATCCCGTTAAATATGATTTTACATTAACCCGCTTCGGGATAAGAGATGATATGGATATTGACAGCTTATTGAAAGAATGCCATCTTTAGCCAACAAGACAAAGCATGGAGACCGATATGACAATAGATCGCATGATTTTGGCTTTTGCCGGAAGTTTTATTCTAATCAGTTTGCTTTTATCCTATCTTTTCAGCCCTTACTGGCTCTGGTTTACTGCGTTTGTCGGGGCTAATCTTCTGCAATCGGCTTTTACAGGCTTTTGTCCTATGGCCAAAATATTAAAACTGTTCGGCGTAAAAGCTGGAATAGCTTTTAAATAGCATGCAGCTTTTTTTCTATTGATTTAATTAAGGCAAAGTGTTAGCGAAATTTTTTGTAGTGTTGTTCATTATACAATTTGTATCATTATGGTATTTTATGAAAAAAAATAATCCGATACCACATTTTATTTTATTACAAATTCTAAAGGATTTGATATGACCGGATACAACAAAAGCCCCAATCTTCATACAATTGAAGCAAGGGGTTTTTGTTTTTTTTAAATTAACTTAACTTTTTCCATAAATTATTTATAATCTGATTTTACGCATGCGATCACATTGATCATCGTCAAGTTTTTAGAAAAAAAATAAACTTTCAGGCAGAAAATCGGAGTATACACGGATGAATGATATGCCAATTAATAAAATAAAATTTGTTTTTATTATTATATCTTTTTTTTGTATTTTTAGAGTATCTGCAGCATGGCCTTTTACTTTTTCTGAGTATGAAAAAGAAGATAGTTCCGGAATTGCTGCTGAAAATATTTCCGTTGATTTAAAAAATGAACTTAAATGTCTTAAAAATAAAAAAATTGCTGTTATGATCGGTGAAGAGGTTATCGAAGGCAGGTATAAAATAAAATCAAGCTCAAGCAGCCACCTTGTGGAAGCATTAAACGAACAGTTAAATCAACTGGGCTTAAAAACATATACGCCTGAAGAAATTAACAGCCAGATAGTAAAAGCCGAACAGGAAGCTTTTCTATCAAATGATATTGATGCCGCAGTAAGTGCCGCAACGAGGCTGAGCGCAAAATATTTTTTAAAAGGTTTAATATCGACAAAAACACAAAAAAATCCCGTAATCGGTATCGATGAAATCTTTCTTACTCTTAGCCTGACAGTTGTTGACGCAAAAGGAAGAAATCTGGCTTCAGGTATACTAAGTGATGCGGTTTTTTCAGACTCAAATACTACAGCTACCGCACTTAAACTGGTCAGAACAAACTCAGCCGGTTTAATTTCGGATCTTTTCGAAGGGGTTTGCAGTAAATAAGAAAAGGAATCAAGAATCAGAATAACAAATTATCCTGGGAGAACAACTTGAAAATAAAACCTTTATATGCCGGAACAAAAACATTAAAAGATGTATTAACGCCGAATTTAAAGTTTAATTTGTTTTTATTTTTTATTCTTTTATCTCACATATTTTTTTTCAACCAAAACCAGGTAATGGCGGCAGATAAAACTGAAGCGAATACAATAATCGTATCCGCCGAAGGTCTTGCCGATCCCAATGCCGATATATATAAAAGTGATAAAGGTTTGATGATAGACGATCTGCGTCGTGATGCCAGAAGACAGGTTGTTGAAAAAGCCGTAGGCACATATGTTGATAGCTCAACTCTTGTTGAAAATTACATGTTGATAAATGACAAGATTCTTACCAAAAGTAAAGGGTTGATAAAGCGGATAATAAAAGAGACATCTCCCACACTTGGTGAAGACGGTCTCATGCACATGTTTATTAAGGCAGAAGTTTTTCTAAGTGATGTTAAAAGCGCCATAAAAACAATGTCTAAAGAAAACCGCCTTAGTCTTATTAAAGAAAGCGGTAATCCAACAATATCGGTTGCAGTGCTTGTAAGGGACTCAAAACGTGGTTCCAATACCCCACCCGAAGCATCTCCAATTGCCGAAAATGTACTTAAAGAGCATTTCGTTAAATTCGGTTACAGGGTATGGTCTGAAGATTATACAAAAATGCTTCGTGGTGAACTTGCCAAAACAGACTCCAAACGGCGGGTTGCCGATTTTTCGGTAATAGGTGAAGCAAAATTTAAAGCAAACTCGATAACACTGAAAAGATCCGGCATTACAGTGACAAAACATATTCTCACATCATGGACTGTAAAGTGCATTAACAACCATACCGGTGAAGAAATCTATTTTAACAACAAGGTACCGAAAAAACAGAGCTGGACTGATGAAGACGAAGCTATCCAGGCTATAGGAACATTGATCGGACAGGAATTTTCCGAAGATTTTTTTAATGACCATCTTTCCAAACCTTCACAAATCATGGAAGTGCAGCTTACCGGTTTGCCTGATTATGATACGGGAGTATTGTTAAAAAAGGAACTTATCGGACTCAGACCGATATTAAATGTCGATTTCAGAAACTTTAATGCGCAAGGTTTATCGTATTATGAGATCGATTTTGCCGGAAGCAGCAGCAATATTGCCCAGATAATAAACGCCAATGTTTTAAAACCTATAAATGCAAAATTAGGCATTAAGGCATTCAAGCTTACTTCCCATCATGGAAATGTAGTAAATATCACGTTTAATATGGGTGAAAAACCGGGAGCTATCCGGAACAAACTTAAAACCATGCCCCCGGCCTCCCTTTCGGCAGCCAGTCCGGAAAGAATCAAAACGGTTGTAAAAGATCCAAAGATAATTGAAAAAATTACAGAAATGAACCCTGATATGGGTAAGAATAAAAACACCGGAACATCGGATATAGCTGATTTTTAAATTAAATTTTAATAAAAAAATAGATAAAGGAGATTCAAGAATGAGAAAAATTTTGTGCTTTGTTGTATCTGTGTTTTTTATTTCAATGATGTTATTTTTATCAGGTTGTGTGCCGTCTGCAACCGGTGGCTCTGTTTTTCAGCAGGCCAATGCCGAAGCGGACGCAGTTATATATCAGCCTGTTGACTACACGAACAAATCAAAAAAAGGGCCAACACTAATAGTACTGCCGGGACAGATAAAAAGCAGTAATGCCACTTTTATTCAGAAGGTAACTTCAAACAATATAGCGGATTTTGCCGAGCTGGAACTGGGCAATGCCAATTTCCCAGTTCTTGAGCGTTCTGATTTAGGCCCCATGTTAAATGAGATCAATCTTGCTGTTAATATGGGTGATGCAACCGCTTTGAAAAAATTTAAACGTGGTAAATTTAAATCAACAAAATGGTTCGTCAAATTTGATATTTTAAAAGCTGAACACGTTGCAGACACTACTTCAGGATTTTCAGGGCAGGCTATAGGAAGCATCTTTGATACAGTAGTAGGCGGAAAAACCGGTGATATAGGCGGAACCGTATTGTCCTCAAGCAAGACAGGCGATGCTGCCGGAATGTGGCTTGTCGGTCTGCGTTACAAAATAATGGATGCTTCAACTTCCGAACAAGTAGCTACCGGCTATATTGAGAAAAAAATGGATACCGGCAAAAAAGCGGTTTCCATGTTAGGTTTATCAGGTTCGGCTGCAAAATTGGTTACGGTAGATACTATTGTTCACCGGCTTGTCCAGGAAGCAGTTGCTGAAATTGATATGAAAAAATAAAATATTGAATCTAAAATTGATTAAAACCCTTACGGTCGAAGCTCCCGGATGCTTGCATCTGGGAGCTTCAATTTTGATTCGCAATTTACCGACTCTTTTTATGCTTACTTTTTAATTTTGTAAATGCGGTTATCCTGTGTTGCAGAGTTTTTGAGTTTGGTGGATTTATTTTATAGCTGCAGATTCCGATTATTACGAAATAGTCTGTCAGGTCAATTTAAAATCAAGCGCCTCTCTTACTGCCTTTGCAATTTCTTTTATGCGATATGGTTTTTTCACATATGCGCAGGCACCAAGTTTTAAGGCTTGCTTTACCCTTTCTGTTTCAGAAAATCCGCTACAGATTATGATCTTCTGGCTTGGATTGCTTTCAAGAATTCTTGTGCATGTTTCCAGACCGTCAATTCCTGGCTCCATGATCATGTCAAGCAGGATAACATCGGGTGTATTGTTTTGAAGATATTCTAATGCTTTTTCTCCACTTGATACGGCTTCTAAGCTATAGCCAAGATATCCAAGCAGATTGGAAGCAACATCCTGCTGTTCTTTTACATCATCAACAACAAGAATTTTTTCTGAGCCATAATAGGATTTTAGTGAATAATCTTTAGCTTCGATATTTATGAAATCTCTGGTTACAGGAAAGTATATGTCAAATCGGCTTCCTCCTTCTTCCCTGTTTGTAATATCTATATAAGCTTTGTGATCTTCAACGGTACCCCTGACCACTGTCATACCTAAGCCTGTACCGCTTCTTCCCATCTTCTTTTTTGTGTAAAAAGGTTCAAAAATTTTTGATCTGTCTTCAATACTAATCCCAATCCCTGTATCCGATACGCTAAGAATCACATAATCGCCTCCGGGAATATTTTGGAACCCTTCGTAAGGCTGATCCAAATGACGGTTTTGTGTAGTTACAAGCACTTCTCCTTTTCCATCCTGAATTGACTCACTGGCATTTGCCATAAGATTCATCAGGACTTTTGTAATATGGAAAAAAGAACCCCGGTTATTAAGAAGCTCCGGATCCAAGTTCAATTCATATTTGATATTGGAATGATATTCTGTCATTTTTTCATGTTCAGGAGTCTTTAAATATTCGCTTATTATATGGTTGAGGTTAACTACTTCTTCTACAGTAACTCCTCTTCTTGCAAGCGTTAGAAGATCCTGTACGATAGCTGCGGCCTTTTCTCCGGATTTCATTATCTGCAAAAGGGGCTCTGCCATAGGACTGCCCGGAGGCATATCAAGAAGAAGCAATTCAGGATATCCGACCAGGCCTCCAAGGATATTATTCAGATCATGTGCCACCCCGCCGACAAGAGTGCCGATTGCTTCCATTTTTTGGGCCTGCTGAAGCTGCGTCTCGATGCGTTTCCTATTGGTGATATCTCTTGCAAAAGCGCAGCAGTATTCCTGGCCTTTAAACCGGACGTAATTAAAATTTGCTTCAATAGGAAAGAGTCTTCCTGTTTTGTCGCGCATCATGGATTCCCTGGTAACAACTTGTTTATTCTTAAGATCTGTCCAGTGGGCGTTCCATGTGTCCCTATTAAAATTAGGAACAATAAAATTTATATTATTTAATTTAAACTCATTAATTGTATATCCCAAAGATGCGCATGCTACATTATTAGCATAAATATATTGTCCTTCAGGGTCAACCCAGAAGGCCATGTCTCCCATATAATCAACCACATAATTTGTAAACAAAAGAGCATTGTCTCTTTCCTGAATTTGTGCAAGCATATTGTTGAATCCGTCATAAAGCGTGCCCAGTTCATCGGAATATTTGGTATCTACACGGACAGAATAGTCTTTTTCTGCAGATACATTTTCCATTGTATTCGAAAGTTTCAGTATGGGATCTGATATGCTTTTTTGAAGTTTAACGGAAAGGAAATAGGCCAGTACAGCGCAAACACACAGAATTGCAACGCATAAAATAATATTCCAGAATATCTGTGTATAAAGGCTTGTCATGTTTGCGCATACATAGATACTACCCTGATATTCTTTCTCAAAATTAATTGCTACAAACATACAGAGAAGTTTTTTGTAAAACATATATGAAGCGCCCATATAGTTGGACCACTTTGAGTCAAGCGCTAAAAACTTATTAAATTTCAAAAATTTCTCGGAGTCGGTTTTCTCTTTTATCTTGTTTTCGGGAACATATTCTGCAAATAATTTTCCGTTTCCATCAACAATACAGGCATAGCTGATGTCAGGCTCTGTTTTAAGGGCGGATAATGTTTCTGCGGCAGACTTCTTATCATTAAATATAATGGCTGCTTTACTGTTGATTCCGATAGTATTTGCAAGAGTTGATAATTTAGCAATTGCTGCGCGCCTGGATGAGATAATATTGGCTGAAATAAAACCAATAGATGCCACAATAAGCGAAATTATGCTTATAAACATAATAATGGCTATCAGTTTATGTTTTATCGATAAATCTTTGAGTAATCGCATATAGACCTGTTCTTCCGCAATTAATATTCAATCTTTCTTGCCAGCGATAAAAGATCCGACCTGATTTTAAGGCCGGACTTTTCTGCTGCCTTAATGTTGATATCAAAACGTATTTTATTTTCCATTCTGACAAACCCAATTATGCCGCCTTTTTCTATAAAATTATTTATATCGCTTACTGTAAGTATGTCCTTGTTTTTTAAGGCATTTAATATTGTTATAAGATTATTTTCCTCAGAAGCACTTATGAAAATAACATGACAGCCATTAATCCGTTTTGTGTTTGACAAAGTTT
This sequence comes from Pseudomonadota bacterium, assembly GCA_043825875.1. Taxonomy (GTDB): domain Bacteria; phylum Desulfobacterota; class Desulfobacteria; order Desulfobacterales; family RPRI01; genus RPRI01. The sequence goes on from JBDRRF010000079.1 coordinate 194,170, forward strand.
TGACACGAAGTTTTTTGCCTTTTACAGTTTTATCCTCAATAGCCATAAGTTCTTTAATAACCCGATCATCGCCAAGTATGCCTATTACAAACGGCTGATCTGTTGTATCATTAGCGGCTGATGCAGGCCATTCAACAAATTTGGCGAAATTATAAATAAAGGCGGCCTTCAGCTTGGATTCCATGGATGAATATTCCGATGAATAACTCCAAGATATCGGAATTGCAATAGATATTATAGGAACCATAATAATCCAACATATATATTTTATTATCCGATGTGTCATATTATTAGCTGTGTTTTATCTTAAGATATTAAATTGGTTATGTAAAATCATTTTAATACTATACAGATGCTTTTAAAAATACCATGTTGCCTTAAGATAGAATGATCGCTCCACCTCGTATGTTGCAAAATTCAGATAATCTTCTTTATATTCCTGATGTTGGCTATCAAAAATATTCTGCCCCACAACAGATAACTCAAAATTTGGGGTTGGTTTCCATCCCAGACGGGTATCTATCATACAATATCCATCTATATTTACAGAAGATATTTCATCCACATAACGAAACCACATATCCAATTCCAGATTCATGGGAAGATCCATGGAAGATCGGAAAGAAAATTGATGCTTCGGAACCGCGCTGTCAAAAGTTTCGCTAAGATAAGCGACTTCCGCAGATTTTGATGTCAGGTCCATAAATAGATAGGAATAAGATGGTTTGATTTTCCACCATAAAAGCGGTTTCCATTCTACAGATAGCTCAACGCCGTATGTATTTCCATAAACCTCGTTGGTAGTGTTGACGGGCAGTACAAGGTGAGGAGGAAGAGGAGAAAGTTCAAAAACTGGGGTCGTATTATAAGCGCTTGATCTGAGATGGTCATATTCATTATAGAAAGCGGCGATATCCATGGAAAGTAATTCATTTATCTTATTGCGATACCCTATTTCGTAGGCATAAAGAGTCTCTGACTTAAAATCATCATTAGTAATATTTGATATAATCATTGGAAATCCTGATGGATTTTGAGAAGTGCCGGGTGGAATTACAAGAAGATTAGCCCGAACATCATGTTCGGATCTTGAAGGCGTTCTCACTGCTCTTGAAAATGAAGCCCATATAGAATTATGTTTATCAGGAGTCCAGAGTGCCCGTACATTGGGCTGGAATTCAAAACCGCTGTAGTCATTGTGTTCAATTTTTGCACCGAGAGTCAGCCTGAGATGATCTTCCACTATTGTGATATCATCCTGGACAAATGCGCTTAAAAGGTCATCAGTGCGGCTTTTCGGGTCAACAAATACCATGAAGGAAGACTTTATATTATCTCTTATAAGCCGGTATCCAAGGCCCCATAGGAGTTCGTGCTTTTCCCATGGGAAAAACCTGTGTTGAAAATCCAGATCATATGTATCAATTGTTGGATTAAGTGCGGACTGTTGTATCCTTGTCCTGTCATAATACATTTGTAGAGCCATATCCGATTTGTTCGATAAAATCCGGCTCCATCTGAAAAGAAAATTTGTGCCATCGGATTTGGAGTCTTCATCAATAGAGTTTGAATAGGGTGGGATCAAAGATGGAACTAAGATCGTCTGACCTCCATCCGAGCGGTAATGATTCCCCTCAAACATAACGGAATCTGCTGCTGTTGGGTTCCAATCCGTTCTAAATCCCAATGTATAAATATCCCAGTCATCTGCTGCATCACGCCCTGATGATAATTTGGATTCATCCCTGTCTGCATATTTACCAAAGACACGGTAGCAAGCATTTTCGCCAAGCGAATCACCAAAACGAAAATTCCCGAATCCTCTTTCTTCCTTTCCGGCTCCGGCGCTTACAAGCCCGCCCTTTGTATCGTAAGTGCTTTTGGTAATAATATTTATAACGCCGTTTACGGCATTTGCCCCCCACAAAGCGGCGCCGGGGCCCCGGATTACTTCTATCCTGTCAATATCTTCAAGAATGGTGTCCTGAATATCCCAGAAAACACCGGAAAAAAGAGGAGAGTACACCGAACGTCCATCCATCAATACAAGCAGCTTGTTTGCATATCGGCTGTTGAATCCGCGTGAGGATATGGCCCATTTGTTTGCATCAATTTTGGCTACCTGTAAACCGGGAACCATGCGCAAAGCCTCGGCAATTGATGTTACCCCGGAGCGCCTTATATCTTCCTGTGTAATAACAAAAGCAGCTGCAGAGGTATTTGCGATTGTCTGGCTCTTTCTGGAACCAGTGGTAATTTCAATTTCCATGAGGTCCTGGATACTCAACTCAGTCAGGTCGGCATAAGATTTTAATTCCGAATTATATATGCCGCCAAAGACCATACCGGGCAAGAAAGATAAATAAATACTTAGCAGAACCCCAAAAATTTTATATTTTAAAGAACTGCTTGCATAATTTACCATCTTCTTGAAGGAAAAATAAATTTTTCTCATATAATATCCTTGCTTTACCCCAAAACAATAAACATTATCAATTTACAATAAAATCATTCTTGTGAGCCACTTTCAAAACGTTTCAGTTTGGTCAAGCTCAAGGCGGGCGATAATTTTAACCACAGGAATACATGGAGTATTTCGAGGATTAAAATTTGAGCCCAACGCAGAAATCGGCCAAAATGGGGCGTTTTGCAATTGGCTCTAAGTTTTTGCATTAAAGCAGCAATTAATATGCCAGCAACATAAATTGGCAAAGTATATGTAGATAATTATTAAAATCAGAAGATAATGTTATAGTTTTTTGCAAAGCTGTAAAAATATATTCAACAAAGACTATGAAAATAAAATATCAATTCGCCAAACAATTGACACTTTAACAGATAAAACAATGGGGCATAGAACCTATATTTCTTTGTTGATATATGGGCCGCTTTTAAGTATCAAGCGGATGGATATTTTTAATTTTATATGTACAATTAATATGAGACAAAAATAACCGGGAAAAATTTATAACTATGAGAAGAAAAACTAATACTGATTTTCTTATATAATTTTTTTATCAACATTTGCAAATATTTTGTTGATAATATTGTTCAAAAAAGGTAGAAACTTTTTTAATATTTATTTTACTTTTTTTATCGGAAGAGTAAATTAAGGTGTTTTGTGCCGCCTGAAAGGGTGACTAAAATTATGTTTGTTCGACTTTCCCACATCAAAAAACGATCATTAAAACATAAAAAAGCTTGTATCTTTGAGATGGCCCTTTCTTCTTTATATTGTTGAGGGCTATTATTTTATTTTCAGAGAAACCATTAAACAATAGAGCCACTTTCAAAACGTTTCAGTTTGGTCAAGCTCAAGGCGGGCGAAAATTTCAACCACAGGAATACATTAAGTATTTCGAGGATTGAAATTTGAACCCAACACAGAGATCAGCCAAAATGGGGCGTTTTGAAACTGGCTCACTAAATATGTAAAGCTTATAATTATGTATAGATAGCAGATTATCAATGATCAATACTATGTTTGGATTTCTGTTGAAACAGATAATTTTAAGGAGGGGAAGTCATGAAAATGAACAAAATGAAATTTGGCGGAAAAGATTTGATTGTTGACGATATCTTAAATGGTATAAGTCGTGATGTATTATATTCTTTATCTTTCGAGCAACTGGCAGAGATTAAAAAAGCTGTTGAACAAAATTTGCCGAAAAAGAAACAACATTCCATCGATGTGCATTTTTCCATCCCTCTTTTATTTAAGCGGTTCTATTTTGTTTTTTCTTCAGGACCGGATAATCGTGGGGACAAAAAACCTCCTGAAGAGATAGCTAATCTTCGTGTTAAGACTCAGCCAAGTGATGTGGCAATTGTTGTCGCAGGTTTTTTATGTATTTCCGCTTTCATGGGCACTATACTCTATAAGATCTTTCAAGTAATAGCCGCTCGTTAATTTTGCTATATAAAAAAAGACCCGAAAAGGGCTAAAACCTCTCCGGATCTTTTTTTGCTAAAAAGATCAAGCTACCGACATTTCTCTTCTTGCCGCCATGTCAACTAATACTCGCTCTTTTCCTTTGTCAAGGCCAAGGGCATTTCTTTTCTTGTCGATATGGGCAATCATCATTTTTGCCATTTCATAAGGATCAGCATTAAATCCCCATTTCCCGAATCCCTGCTGTTCAAGTCCTTCAAAAAGAAGCTTGTGAAACTTTGTGTCTTCTATTATCGGGAAAGTAACACCAAAGACCGTATATACACCGGATGCCACAAAATACTGTCCGATGCAGATGGCCTTTTCACTCATCCATTCCGGAGCAGCGCCTGCTACCGGAAGATCGGCAATGCTGTTTCCCAGCCCACCTTCTTTAACCATCTGTGATGCTGCAACCAGAATACGACTGTTATCAACGCATGATCCCATTCCAAGAACAGGTGGCATACCAACCGCTTCGCAAACTTCTCTTAATCCCGGGCCTGCAAGGCAAGCGGCTTCAGGCGTATAGAGTCCGGCTTTGGCAAGAGCAATCTGTGCGCATCCGGTCTGAAGCACAAGCACATCGTTTTTAATGAGTTCTTTTACAAGCTCAACATGAACCCAGTCCTGTTTTACTCTTGGATTTGTGCAGCCGACAACACCTGCCACACCACGGATTCTTCCGTTAATTATGTTGTCATTTAATGGTGTATAGCTTCCTCTGAATGTTCCGCCTAACATGTAATTGATATACTCATGTGAAAAACCGTGTATGCCGATATTTTTAATTTTTGGAATTTCTATTGGGAGACTACGGTTCTTAAACCTGGTTATTGCTTTAATTACGATTTCATCTGTGCATGATCTTGGATCATGTTCATTAAATTCAATATGCTTAGCACCTTCAATATGGCAACGGGGATTTGTAGTAAACAGATGTGTCTTATAACACTCGGCAACCTTGACCAGTCCCTGTTTAATGCATTGAATGTCAACTGCCATAGCATCTACCGCACCGGTTACAAGGATAGCTTCGGTTGACATAAAGTTGCCGGCATGGGGAACGCCGTGGCGGGACATCATTTCAGCACCTGAGCAACACATACCTACAAGATTTATCCCTTTAGCTCCTGCATCTTTTGCTGCCTGTATAAGTGAGGGCTCGTTTACCGATAAAAGCATTGATTCAAAAAGGTTCGGCTCATGACCATGAATAATTACATTAACCTCGTTTTCCTTTAATACTCCCATATTCACTTCGGCGCTTACAGGTGTTGGGGTGCCGAACAGTATATCGCATATTTCTGTTGCAACCATTGATCCGCCCCATCCGTCCGCAAGAGCTGTTCTACTGCACTGTTTTGTGATGTTTTCGTAATGCTGGTCAACTCCCATGTGTGTTCTGTTCATAAGTTCCATGATTTCGCGCATTGCGCCTCTGGGCACTATGCCGTGTTTCCGCCATGTTTCTAATGTTTTTTCAGGAACTCTTTTTGCAAAAGGAATTTCGCCTTCAACCTGGGTATAGGTTTTTTCCAGTTCATGATACAAATCTAACGCAATGTCTTTTATATCGCGTCCATCAACTTCAATCCCTATTGAACGTGCAACATCTTCCAATTTATAAGGATCTTTAATTTTATACTCTGTATTTTTTCCGGTTACTACTTCCCTGAAAAGCTCAAGCATTGCCATACCATGATCATTATGACATGCAGATCCTGCCGCAACCATACGAGCAAAGTTTCTTGCCATAATTGTATCGATAGTTGCACCGCATACACCTACTTTTCCGTAAGGATCTCTCGAATTAAGCCTGCATGGCCCCATTGCACAATGTTTACAGCATGCAGAATCTGCTCCTATAGGACATGCCTTCATGCTTAAAGCCCTGTCAAATGCAGTTTCAACACCGTCTCTTTTAGCTTTTTCAAGCATCTGGGCTGTAGCATCACAAATTGTAAGATCTTTAATGTTTACTGATTTTTTTGAAGCGCTTTCTTCCTTTTCCATGTGCTCCTCCCTTCGTGGAAAGATTATATGTTATATTGAATTGAAATAAATTGGACAAAATTATAATAGGAATTATTATTATTAAGAATAAGATTTTTAATATTATTGTCAAGCACAAGATTTGATACATATAAAAATAATGGGGGATCTAGTGGTAAATAACAAAATATTTACGAATGAATCCAACAGGTTGATAAATGAAAAAAGTCCGTATCTTTTACAGCATGCCTATAACCCTGTAAATTGGTATCCATGGGGAGATGAGGCCATCAACAGAGCCGTAAAAGAGAATAAACCAATTATATTATCGATAGGTTATTCTACATGTCACTGGTGTCATGTAATGGAAAATGAATCATTTACAAATAATAAAATTGCAAAAATTATGAATGATAATTTTATATGTATCAAAGTTGACAGAGAAGAGCGGCCGGATCTGGATCGTATCTATATCAGCGCTGTTACAGCACTGACAGGTTCTGCCGGATGGCCTTTAAATGTTTTTCTGACACCAGAGCTCAAACCCTTTTTCGGAGGTACTTATTTTCCTGCAAAGTCAAATTTCGGCATGACCTCCTGGCCCGATTTATTAAACAAAATTGCGTCTATATGGAAAGATCCGGTTGCACATAAAGATATTATTACATCTGCTGATAAAATTACTGATATTATAACAAAGAATCTTTCTTATGAAAAGGGGTTTTTACCTTCAAAAAAAGACAAACAGAGTCATCTATACGATGCTTTCAAATATTATTCATCTTCTTTTGATAATAAATATGGTGGTTTTGGAAAAGCGCCCAAGTTTCCTTCACCTTCAATATTCAAATTTCTTTTTGCCTATTTCACTTATGCAAAAAAAATCGAAGAGTCGGCTTTGGCAAAAAGAGCTCTTCATCTGGCTGATTATACCTTAAAAGCAATGGCGAGCGGTGGTATTTATGATCAAGCAAGAGGAGGATTTCACAGGTATTCAACTGATGATAAATGGCATATTCCGCATTTTGAAAAAATGCTCTACGATAATGCCCAGCTTGTTGTGTCATACCTTGAGGCATACCAGATAACATCCGATAAGTTTTTTGCAGATATTGCCAAAGAAACGTGCGATTATATTCTTTCCGATATGACAAATTCTTTTGGTGGTTTTTATTCTGCTGAAGACGCAGACAGTTTCCCCGGGCAAAACTCTAATGAAGAGTTTAAAGATCCCTTAAAAAAAGTAGAAGGTGCTTTTTATGTTTGGGACAAAAATGAAATAAATGAAATCCTGGGAGAAGATCCGGCAGAAATATTTTCATACCGATTCGGCGTGATGGAAGAAGGAAATGCAGCACATGATCCACATGGATATTTTGAGAAGCAAAATATTCTTTATGTTAAACATTCGATTGAAGAAACTGCAAAAAAATATAATCTATTGCCGGAAAAGGCTGATAAAATAATATGTGATGCAAAAGACAAACTTCTTAAGTCTCGTACAAATAGAGCAAGACCGCATCTTGATGACAAAATACTTACTTCCTGGAATGGTCTTATGATATCGGCTTTTGCCAAAGCATATAAAATCCTTGGCAGTAAAAAGTACTTAAAAGCTGCAAAGAATGCTGCCGTATTCATAATGTCAAATCTTTATGATGAAAAGACTGGAAAACTTTATAGAAGATGGCGGGAAGAAGAAAGAGCCGTTTTGGGAATGGGAAGTGATTATGCATTTTTCATTTCAGGACTTATAGATCTTTATGAATCGGATTCCGATAATAAATTGCTTGATACAACTATTGTGCTTTCTGAAGAACACTTGAGATTGTTTTATGATGAAAAGTATGCAGATTTTTATATGACCAGCAATGAGCATGATAAACATCTTATCATCCGCATAAAAGATGATTCGGACAGCGTAATTCCGGCACACGGTTCTGTAGCAATCCAAAACCTTTTACGGTTATCAAAGATAAGCGGCAGAACGGATTTTAGAGAAATTGCGCAAAAAACCATAGAAGCAGCTTTATCGGCAAACACTTTTCATCCTGCCTTGTTTCCGTATATGCTGGCCGTGGTGTGTGATACGTTGACTGAAGAAACAATATTATAGTGTAAAATAATATTCCGATTCAAATCATAATTGTTTTGCTTAAGGTATTTGCTATTTTATTATACAGAATACTGCTTACTATATTTTACGTTTTGTCTTCCATCCGTACCACAAACCAAATATACCAAAAATGATCGAAAAACCCATAATTATTTTTTCCGCCCGTGTTATACCGGAAGAAGCCGCACGTGATTTCGGGCCGGCAGTCTTGGATTCGTTGTTAATAATTGTTACCTCCGCATTTACTGCTATGCGGTGGCCCATACCATCCTTAACTACAACCCGCCACTGACCTTTTTTATCAGGATAAAACATAAAATGACCGTTACGATCACATCGACCGGTTTGAAAAGTAATATCAGAATCAAAAGATGTGATCTCAACAGACGCATAACTCATAGCTTCTCCGTCATCATATTCCGATGTTAAGAGATAGCCTTCCGATCTTGATATATAACCAAGGGTTCCGTGTGAAAACCCTGATGTTGCATTCAATAAATTAATTGCTATACAGATTATAGTAACAATAAAATTTCTCATTCCCCTACCCTTTTTGTCTGTGATTGATCAGACAAAGCCAAGCCTGATCAATCACACAAATAGCCGGTGTCCTGTCGTTATAGCTATACTATTCAACAGCAAAAGTTAATGTTGCCACATATGATTCAACATCGCATTTGGATATATCTGAATATGGGACTTCATGGGATACCTTGATCAGCCATATTCCGGGCTGAAGAATACGAATTCGGGCTTGTCCTTTTTTATCCGCTGATGTGGCATAAGCAAAAGTATTTGGTTCCGTTGAAAAGCCAACATAGGTAGCAAAAACGTTTCCGCTGTAAGGTTTCCCATCCACTAAAACCTGAATGGGCATATAATCACCGGCACGGAGTCTGGCAGGATTTTCAAGGGCAATAATTTCTATAGGATGACCTATAACTTTATCCGCTTTTCCTTCTTTTCCTACACTTGCTATCGCTTTCATACACATATGAGCATAAGAACAGCGTATAACATTTTTCAATCCCGTTTTGGGTTCTCTAACTCCTCCTTGTGCAGTCTTTGTATAATAACCGGCCTTTCGGATAGCTGCTACGATATAAGCTCCGTCAATATTAAGAGTATTGCCGGATTGCAGTTCTACTTCACTTGTGTATTCGACTGTTTGTTTTGTTTCGTTCGGGCTTATGATAGTAAGAGTTTGTACTTCATCTTTTTTAAGAAACCCGTCTATCGGATAATGATGCCCCCAACCTAAGGTAAATTTCAGGGTCGAACCTTTTTTAGGATTATAATCTGTTAAATTAACCCATGGAAAATGAGCATAAGCTGGAAAAGCTGTTAACAATAAAGCTGCGAAAAATGCACATACAATAGTAAAGCTTATTACAATTTTTTGTTTTTTCATTTTTATCTCCTCTTTTTTATCTGTTTAAAATTCAAGACTCATCTTCACGATAAAGGTGCGCCCGGCATAATAACTGTTTTCGCTGCTCTTCGTGGAATCGAAGATATCGTCTGCTTCAAAAGATATTTTGCTCCTTTTGGAAAGATATTTATATATTTTTGCTTCCACTGTAGTATAGTCGCTGATTCTCGTTGTATTATCCGAATCAGTATATTGCCGGCCCGTATAGGTAACTCCCGTCCTGGCACCCAGCCCCAAAGAGTCCCATTCATATCCGGTTCGCAGTGAAATGCTGTGTTTCGGAATATAAGTCAGCTCTTTTCCGGATTCTTTGTTTTCGGTTTTGGTATATGTATAGGAAAGGGATACATCAAATGCCCGTCCAAGATAAGCGTTTCCCATTAACTCTATTCCCTGAGTCCAGGCTTTTTCTACGTTTTCATATTTTACCAGAGGAAGTCCGTTATAAAGAGTTCCTGTATCAACGGAAACAACCATATCCTTTACATCATTACGAAAATATCCCAGATTGAAAATCAGGTTATCTTCCAGCAGTCGTTGTTCTAAACCGATAGTATATCCAACTGCTTTTTCAGGCTTTAGCTCGGGATTTGACTGTGCATACCAGCCTCCGTGCCTGTAAGGGGCATCATAATATAATTGCCGTATGGTGGGTGATTTAAAGGATCGTCCAACAGAACCGCGAAGTATGGAAGACTCCATAAGACGGACCATGAAGCTGAACTTCGGATTTACTTCATCTCCGAATACGGAATGGTCATCATAACGGGCTCCGCCGATAAGTGTTACACGATCCCAAAAACTCAACTCATCCTGCAAGAAACAGCTTTTTGTACGAACGTTTTCATCTACGTTTACTATAGACCCATCCTGATTTTCTATCATAAAATCAATTTTCTGGGCTTGATATTCTCCACCGGCAGAAAGGATATTGTTTTTTGTCATATGCCAGGTGTATAAGAGTTCGCTCTGGTTAAAGGTAACATAACCGTCTTTATATCCGTGTTCATAACCCGGATAGCCATGCACAAAATCCCATTTATACGTATATCCTTTTACTGATAAAATATGATCTTCAGCTACTCGCCAATCTCCTCCTATGGAAACACGATGACTTGTTTCTTCCCGGCTATCTGTTTTTTCGTAATCACTTAATTCTACCTTGGTAAACAAATTAATATCTTCTGTTATACTAGTATCAAGCTTTCCCAAAAATGAATTCCGGTCCGAAGCAAGAGGATCTACGGTAATATCATCAGCTCCTTCATAGTTATACGAAATAAGGTAGGAGGTAGAATCCGTTATACGATCACCAAAACCAAAATATGCCTGGGACATGTTTCGCTTTCCACCCACATTTTCTTCGGAACTGCCTGCAACTTTTCGTTTGACCTTATACCATCCGTAAGACCCGCCTGCCCAGCCTGTCGGCTTATTCGGGGTTTTTTTTGTGATGATATTGATAACACCGGCCATGGCATCACTTCCGTAAAGAGCTGACCCCGGCCCTTTGACGACTTCAATACGCTCAATCATGTTAACCGGTATCTGGTTTAATCCAATACCATATTCGCCCATACCGCCGCTCTGGCCGCAACCCATAGCCCGCTGGCCGTCAATTAAAACAAGGCCGTAACCGCTATCAAAATCAAGCCCCCGCATGGCGGAATGCCATGTATATGTACCGAAAACATCGCTGTGGTTGGCAACACTTAAGCCTGGGACTTCCTTTAAGACATCCATGATATTCTGGGCATTGCTTTTTTCGATTTCTGCGTTTGTTATAACAACGGTTTCTACAGGAACATCTTCTAAGGTATGAGAGGTTTTAGTTGCAGTAACAACGATTTCCTGAAGCTTCGTGATGTTTTTGCCATCATCGATTTGTATATTGTAATCATTGCCTGAATCCGTTTGAAGAGATTCGGCATAGCCTATTTGAGTATAAGCCATAAACAACACAGATAGTAATACAACAGTAAAACGTGGTTTAATTTCTTTCATCTTTATATCCCTTGTTTATATTAATCTTAGAGCCTCCATGTTAAGGAACATTTGACTGCCGGGATATTCAATGATAAAAACAAACCCGAACTCCGGATATTCCTTCTGGAGATTCACATCTAAAGGCAGCCGGTTTATCCTTTGCCGGGGAAACGGCTGCCTTTTTTATTTTAAGTAAATTACTTGTTCTTATATTTCAATTCCTTATAAAAAATAAAAAAGCCACGAAGTCAGGGGCAATGCCTGCCCTTAAGCCTTCGTGGCTTTTTTATTACGAAACCTAATTTGGTTTTAACTATAAATCTTTTATGTTAAATTCTACCGATATTTTCAGTCAACTTGTTCTTCAAGCAAAATTTTATGTTCCACAAGCTTCATTCCTTTAATCTTGCCCCTCACCATTGTTTGATCGCCGAAAATACCTACCAACCGCCATGTCTTGTCGTCTTCCGGTTCAATAATATCTACTGATTCCATTAGAAGCTGCTCTTGACCATCTTTAACCAGATATGCATTAGCCTCACACATCTTTTATCACCTCCTTGATTTTCTCCACCGCCACCTGCACAAGATGCGGCAGTGGTTCCATAGATATTCCGATAATATTTATGTTTTCCTGTGAAATAGGCAGTAATATTTTTACAGCCTTGCTTGATGTAACTGCCTCTGCTATTTTAGGCGTTACTTCGCCCAGCATGGCATTTGCCCATGTGATACCAACAGATCCTACTATACAATCGGCATCAATTAACATCCGGCAAATAGCATTTTCTCCGCTTGCCCCCTTATTTGCACCAGCTTTGAGCATTTGTGCCGTTGCAATTGCGTTTGTTCCCAAAGCTATCAACTCCACATTTTCAGCAAATGCATGCTTAAGGTATTTTATCAGAGTAGCTCCTATACCACCCCCCTGTCCGTCGACAATACATATCAGTTCAGACATACACGGACTCACTAAACTCTATTGAAATTTTTAAGAAAAGAAATCGTATTTCTTTCACAAACAACCTCCTGAAAGTAATATAGCGTTTGTCAAAATAATGTTTTGGTTCAATATGTAATTATTTGGAACATTTGCTACAAATAAAAAAAGCCATGAACACCGGGTAGTTATTAACCCAAGCCTTCATGGCATTATTTATTAATGGAAATGGTTAGATATACTGAACCACTTTCAAAACGTTTCAGTTTGGTCAAGCTCAAGGCGGGAGAAAATTTCAACCACAGTAATACATAGTGTATTTCGAGGATTGAAATTTGAGCCCAACGCAGAGATCGGCCAAAATGGGGCGTTTTGGAACTGGCTCATACTGTTTATTATAGCATCTTCATGATGCCAATCGATAGTTTGTATGTACTTATGCCGTTTAAAAGATAAAAGTCAAGGGAAAAATTTTAATGCCATATAGCATTGATCATGATTCTTTTCTCTTTGTGCATGAACGCAAATACGCATAAAATAAAATTTATATAAAATCTTCAGCAATTCTTTCAAATGAATAATAAAGGCCGTGCAAACAAATATAACTATTACTTCACTTTGTTTCTATCAAGGCTTTATCAAACAAACTGTCCCGGGCATTTAAGGCTTCCCCAAGAGCGGCATTAATTTGTGGTTCTTTAGGTATAAATAGCAAACAGTCAAGTTTCTCCTTTAAACTCTTCACCAAACCAATGTTTAGAGCACCTCCACCAGTAAGTACACAATCGCCTTCCGGCCTGATTCTTAATACCAGGTTTGCTACTTTGTTAGCAATGGAAGCATGAGCACCGGCCACAATGTCTTCCTTTTTCTGCTGCTCCGCCACACGGGAAATCACCTCGGATTCTACAAATACTGCACAACTCGTGGTAAATTTCACTTCTTTCTCGGCTTTAAGTGAAATCGAGCCAAGATCATCAAGTGTTACACCTAAGACGCGGGCAAGTACTTGTAAGAAACGGCCGTTTCCGGCGGCGCATTTCTCATTTGCAATAAATTCCTTCATGCGGCCTTCTTCATCAAGCTTTATAACCTTTGTGGATTGGCTGCCGATATCAATAACTGCTTGTGCAGACGGAAAAAGATATCTCGCCCCACGCACCTGGCAGGACATATCGGAAATTTGCCGGCTTGCAAAAGAAACGTTTCCAGCCCCATAACCTGTGGCCACAATTTCAGCAATATCTGTCATGACAAGCCCGACTTTTTCCAGTGCAGCTTGCATTATCTTTTCAGCCGTTTCTTTATAACATTTTCCGGAAGGCATTGCCCGGCTAAAGACTATATTATCTTTGTTTAAGATCACCACTTTAATAAAAGCAGTACCCATATCAATTCCGGCCAAGTAAGTTTTTTTTTCTGACATTTTATTCTCTAAACGTTCCTATTCGTAAAAGGTCGCTTTTCCCAGTTGATTTGCCCTGTGCCTTATAGACCCTCCCTTCTCAAGCGACTTTATAGCAAGATCTCTGCCCAAAAGAGCAGCCCCGATCGCTCCTGTAAGAAGCGGCTCCTCCGGTACAAGCGCCGGAAAACCCAACTTCTCTTCAAATGCCTTAAGAAGGCCTGCACTTTTAGCACCGCCACCTGTTATAACAACATCTTTTTCAACTACTAGCCTTTCGGCCAGTTTGAAAACCTGCCTTGATATAGCTGCAAAAATTCCTGCCATGATATCCTCCAGTGCCGCCCCATCAGCTAAGCTGGAAATTATCTCCTGCTCGGCAAAAATAGTGCAGATATTGCTTATTTCTTCTTTCTTTAAAGCCTTAAGCGCCAGTTGGGACATTTCTTCAAGTGATATCTCCAAAGCTTCTGCAATAACCTCAAGAAAACGACCAGTACCGGCAGCACACTGGTCATTCATGGCAAAATTTGCGACTTTGCCATCTTTAAGCTTGATCGCCTTACTGTCCTGGCCACCAATCTCTATGATGGTTCGAACGGTGGGAAAAAGGCTGTACACACCACGGGCATGGCAGGTAATTTCCGTTATCTGTTTGTCGGCAAAAGGAACATTGATTCGACCATAGCCGGTTGCCAGCACATAGCTAACATCTTTAAATGAGATCCCTGCTTGCTCCAGGGCCTGCTCCATTACTTTATTTGATAGCCTTCGATGTTCAGCGCCTGTGGGACCTATCACCGACGTTATTATTCCTGTGTTCATAAGCACCACCTTGGTCATAGTGGAGCCAATATCTACACCCGCAGAAATTAAATCCATACTTTTATCCAAAGAATATTCCCCTGCTCTTCCCTGTATTTAATTTATCAAGTTTGTGAATAAAAGGCTGAATTTCGAATTATAAACTTTTTTAGTTCTTTGAAACCTTACTCGATATCATACCTTATCTCTACATTCGATATTCATTATTCTTTATTCGATATTCAATAATGTTTTACCACCTGGTTTGACCTCGCTGTGTCAATATCTCCATAAAGCCATCCATTTTACTGTTGAAATCAGCCGAAGAATAAAATCGTCCGTCGCATGGATCGCCCTCTACTTCCACTGCCGGTAGCCCTGTCTTTTCAACCAATGCTTCCATGAGATCACCACTGCCAAGCATTTGCACCTGGCATGTTCTATGCTTTTGCAATATTAATCCGTCAAGAGAAAAACCTTGAATCTGCTTCAAAAGATCCTCGACTCTTGTCGATACACCCAGATTACTCTTGTGAAAGTAGATGGTTTCAACCATGCTTTCTATGGGCTTTTTTGGATCTATTCTGTCATAGCCGAAATAGTAAGGAAACATGCCTACTACGGGAACTGCGCCATATTGGATAAATTTCTTCGAGATTTCGGGATTTTTGTGTGGAATTGAAGCAATATCCCAGTATAGCCGGTATTTCTCATCGGTTACCAAAGAGCCAATATTATTTGCAACTCTTTCCTCCAATTCTTTTTTCATTTCCTCGTAGTATGTCACCGCCTGGGGTGAACACCGATACATATAAAAAGGAAATACATTATCAAAAGCATCCATGGTAGTCATTGGAGACGGTGTATGTTTGCAAAGCCCAAGGCAATCATGCCAGAGCCCGGCTACTTTTGATTCTATTGCCATACACTCGGAAAGCTTATCGTAACTGAATTTATTTCCCGTAAGTTTCTCCAATATTGGGATTATATCCTTAACTTCTTGGGTACCTTCCTTTACCAGACCTTCTATTTGCTCCTTACTGAGACTGTCATGAATGCGGGGCCTTTCCATTACGATAAGAGGAACATTATAAATCTCGGAATATCTCTTAAACTTCTTGTAAAGGCCGGGGCAGTAAGTTACGCATATCAAAACATCCGGCTTAGGCAATCCTCCAAAAGGAAGCTTTTCTTTTTCCTCTTCCTCTGTTCCGTCTATGGCCCCGATAAAATTTCTTATTACGGAACAAAGGTCGGAAGAATAACCGAGTGCATCTGCCCTCTGGCACAGCTCCGTGCTGACACCTTCTACAGCACATATAGCTCCATAACCTTCCGGGAAAACTGTTGTGATACCCATTGATGTAAGCAACTCGAAAGGACTCAAAGTAGTGCACCAGGCAACTAACTTGCCCGCTTCGCGGCTCTGCTTTACTTCCTGCCAGTAATTTAATACAAATCCTATTGATTTTTCTGTCATTTTCAAAGGTTGAACTGATGTTTCCATAAAATAATCCTTCCCTAATATTGGTAAGGTCAAAGCTGGCTTTCGTTCATTATTATTTCATAAACGGAACTATTCCATTATTTCCAAAAATGCCTGGAGTCTGTTACGTACCTGCCCTGAAGCGCCTGAATGATGCATTTCCAGAATCAAAATCGGCATGCCTTCCTTAGTCAACCTTCTTGTTAGTGTCGGAATATCAAATAATTGTGCTTCGCAATACTTAAGCACCAGTACTACTATGCCATCAGCCTTTGTCTCCTTAACAAATTTTGAAATATAATCAACCCAGTCATTGCCCGGGTAAAGTTTAGTAGGACAGGGAACATCCTCCTTATAATGCTTAACTATTGCATCCATAGGATTTATTGTTTCATCAACCAGGGTATAAAAATATCTCCGGCCTACGTAAAGATCATCATCGACTATTTGTGCCCCCAACTCCTCAATTATATCGAGTATCTCCAGTTCGGGCATATCGCAAAGACTTCCGCTAACTACCAGTCGGATCTTTTTGCTTTTTACTTTCGGTTGTTTTTTAGCTTCTTCAATAAATTGTAACAAAAGCTCGTTGTGGTCCTCTTTTGGCATCAACATTGCCGCTGCTATTACTGTCGCAAGGTCACGAGCCATAAAGAGCCCTGGATTATCGGTTCTTATATTATAGAGTTCTTGCAGCAATTTTTTGTTTTTATTATATATGGCTATGCTTTTTTTAAGATCGCTGTCGGTTGTTTTCCGCCCACTCAATTCTTCTACTCCTTTTTTTAAGTCATTAAATTGAGACAAAAGGCGACCATCGGCGTATGACATTGCCAAATTTTTTGGAAGTATAAGCTGCTTATAAAAGGAATCGGGACTGTGCCGTATCCATATATCGGAGATTAATTGCTCGGTTAGACAGTAGTCGGAAAAGATTACTCCATCGAGATAATCCATTTTTCCTTTCACGCTAAGATCGAAGTTGCCACGCACAAGATCGCAAACATATGGATGGCAATATTTATCTCCCAATGTAATTCGCTCATTACTACCTAAAAGCTGAATGGGCAATATCCCAGCGGCATGGATGATCTCCTCCGGGATATACATGGGAAAACATCCCAGAATTTTTTTACCTGTTTCTTTCTTCCACCTTGTAAGCCAACTATGGGGATCTTTTACTATCGGAGTAAACTTTTTCAAAAGTTCTTCCATCTGATTTTTTCTCCTTTTTTAGTATCTAAGCAAGAAAATACCTGAGCAATTCATCCCTTAGCGGAACATCCTTTGCAGCTTCCACAATTCGTTTGAGTCCATCACGAATTGTGACTTTTGTCGGACCGATAAGTTTGTGCATCTTTGTCAAATCACCTACAACCGGGCTGACTGGGCTCGGTATATCCGAAAATTTAGGTTCGATATCTGTCAGTTCCTTAAATATTTTGCACCAGTCTTCAAGTGAGGCCTGTTCACCGCCCCAGTTAACAATTGTTGCAGGAACACTCGCAACATCCAACATTCTGGGGATTGTACTTAAAATATCATCATTGTGGATCGGATTATACATATTAGGTCTGTCAGGATGCAAATAAATGGAAAGGCCGCGCTGCATACCCAAATAGATCGCCGCAGGCCAGCTGTCAATCACACCATAAGGAACATTAAGCCGCGCAATGGTTGTCGGGATCTTGTTCACCCTTGCAGCAGCACGGACAACAGCCTCAGCCATAATTTTGGTATATGGATAGGTAGGTATCATGTTACCGTGATTGATACCGCCAATAGCATCGGTTTCTACAAACTTATGTTTGGGGCCTTGATATTTATAGACTCCCATAGTGGAACAATGAAAAAACCCCTTCAGACTTGATAAGCGTGCCATTAACAAAGCAACAAACTCGGCGTTTGAGGCAATATCACGATCCCAGTCATCATGTCCACCTCTTGTTACTGCGAAGTTTAAGACATAATCAAAGTCATCGGGAAGATCGGAAAAATCGCTTGTTGCAAAATCAGCAGTAACACATGTAATTCCTTCCTTTTCGAGAAACTTGCGCGCATCCTCATTTGTAAAACGGGCAATTCCCCAGACATCGTTGTTCTGAACAAGTGCTAATGCTACCGGCATCCCAACCTGGCTGGTAGGGCCGGTTATAAGAATTTTTTTCTTCTTGATAGGGAGGGTGTCAACAATCTTTTGATTTACTTTTTCATGAATCATTTTTCAATCTCCTTTTTGTTTAGAAGGGTTCGCAAAAGAAATGTTGGCGGGGTATAAAACCCAGCTTTACTTTCATTCTCGTAGGACGTCATTTTATATGCCGCAACCAGTGCAGATCAACGGCTTTGCATAAGTACCATTTCATCGGCATAACTACTGCGTGTGTACTGAAAAACTGCCGGTAACAGGTATTGTAACACCAGTAATAAACCTGGCATCTGATGATGCAAGGAATGCCGCGTTTAAGCATATGCAGCTTCTTTCAACTATCCCAGGTTTTCGATATCAGCTTTTTTTTATATCACCGCCTATAGTTATCTTTGAGAAGTCTCTTCATGCAATTCATTCAAATAATTGGCATCATTTTCCGTGCAGAAATAGGACCCGCTGAAATACTTTGTAACATTGCCCGCAATCTCCTGCCCCTTAAAGATTGCAACAGGATCATTTTCCAAACACTTTTTCGCGAGCTTTGCCCACCGCAGATTCAGTTGCTGTTTCCATAATAAAGCACCTCCTGCTAACAATACATCTCAATTAATTTATCTTTCATTTTTTTAAATGAGTAAATTTTTGGATGAAAAACATAATTAAAGCCTATACCCTGTAAAACCCCTCCGAATAGCTGGGCTTCGGTTTCAGGGTCTTTATAACCGCGTGCCCTGAAATACTTTTCAAACATTCCGGTATATCCCTCAAGCAACTCTTTAAATCGTTTATCAAGAACATCAATTACCGGAAGATGTGTAAACATACTTAAATATAATTTCCAGAAATCCAGATTAATTTCGATTTTCTCCTGCATCTGTTCAAAAAAATTTCTGAGTTCTTCATTCGTCAAAGTTTCATCTTTATTAGGATCAAGCAAGCCTATCAGGTTATTTGAAAACATAAAGATTGTTTCAGAAATCAGAGTTTCTTTGCTGTCAAAATAATTATATATCAGCCCGTAAGAAATACCGGCTTCATTTGCAATATCTTTCATGGATGTCTGATAATATCCTTTTTCCGCAAATAGTTTGAGTGCAGCATCTAATATCATTGCTCTTTTTTTTTCACGGATAGCTTCAAATTGTTCCACAGTTCTAGGCGACATATACTCTTCCTCTGCTTAGTTTGGAAAAATCAGTTTGCGATTTAATTTATGATTGATTGTTAAGTCAATATTAAACATTTGAATTTTGCTCGTCAATGCATTTATTATGGATTTTTAAGCGATGCCCTTTATACAGGCAGAATGAAAACATTATATATATTATAATATTAATATATTAACTACATTTCTCCGATAAGAGCCCAGAAAATAAACGAAATCTAAAGGGTAACTTTTATCACGTTTATCAAAATAATGTTCTGCTTCAATTTGTAATTGTTTGGAACATTTGTTATATGCAATCAGGTATTTTTTAATAGATAGTTAATCTCTGCCTTTACTCTTTCAACACATTGTCTGCCTTCGGCAATTGCTTCTTTTGCACGGTGAAAGTCCAATAATCCGATATGAGATAATTTCGGAGTCAGTAATATATCCGGAGGGTCTCCGGCAATACGGCTTCGTGTAATTCTGTCTTGTGCAATATTTATCGAGTTGGCGATTGCATCAATTAAGTTTGGCGCGTTATCAACTTCTTCATCTTTATCTTCATCTACGGTTGATCTGAATTCCCAATCACTATACTTTTTCACGAAACCGGAAATCTTGCTGAAAACATCTGCCTCTTTATTTTTAGCCGGTCTCTTTGTTTTATTAAAATGTTTACCAACAATATCACTATTCAGATTTACTGCAATTACTACATCCGCACCCAATGCACGACAAACAGAAATAGGCACCGGATTAACCAAACCACCATCTACAAGCCACTGATCATCTTTATTTATTGCCGGAAACAGACCAGGCAGCGAAATAGATGCCCACACCGCATCCAGAACCGAACCATTGGTAATCCAAACTTCTCTGCCAGTTGCTATCTCAGTTGCTACAGACGCATATTTTTTAGAAAGATCTTCAATTAAAGAACCGTTTTCAGAAACATATTCATTCAAAAATTCTTGAAGCTTTTTTTTGTCGATAAACCCGTTTAAAGAAGTTTTTATCTCAAAATATTTTACTAGTTTAAATTTGGTTAATGAACATACCCAGCCTTCCAGCTTATCAAGATTATTTGAAACATAAGATGCTCCTACCAATGCGCCAATAGAAGTGCCGCATACCACATCAGGCTCAATTCCCATATCAATAAGTGCTTTTATAATACCTATATGCGACCATCCACGTGACGAACCACTTCCAAGTGCTAAACCAATATTCATTTTTTTCCTTATTTCTTCTTACTGTGGGAGCGTATCGTTTAATCCTTAATCATAAGAGCCAGTTTCAAAACGCCCCATTTTGGCCGATCTCTGTGTTGGGCTCAAATTTCAATCCTCGAAATACTCAATGTATTCCTGTGGTTGAAATTTTCGCCCGCCTTGAGCTTGACCAAAATGAAACGTTTTGAAAGTGGCTCATAAGAAAGCATCAATTACTGATTGCAGGCGCTTTGTGCAGAAATTCTTTTCCATTCACCTGGGCTAATAAAAAATCTACCAAATCGCTTCTGGATAATGTAAAATTAACCACTCCTTTGCCTGTATAGCCGGCATTTACTTTTCCTGTTTTCGGTTTATTGTTAAGAAATGGAAGTCTTACAATCGTCCAATTTAAACCTGACTCCCGGATAATACCGGCCGTTTTAACAATATCGGAATAAGCATCACCCATCAGAAGCCTTATCATCATGACCGCAAGGCGGAATTTAAGATCAAAAGAATCATTGGGATCAGAAGCACTGGGCGTTGCCGTAGCAATTAACCGGTCTATATTTTTCTCTTTCATTGCTTTAACAATGTTTGCAATACCCTCTGCTACCAAACAGCCCTTTACCCTTCCGGGAGGCCCTAAAAGGCTGATAACTACATCCGCTCCTTCCATAGCCTTTTTAATTGCTTCAATATTATTCAATTCACCATTTACAACTTTTAAATTCGGGTGGCTAAAGTCTATCTTGGAAGGATTTCGTGCATATGCCGTTACTTCATATCCTTCATCAAGCGCTTGTTTCGTAAGTATTTTTCCACTTAAACCGGTTGCTCCAAAAATAGTTAGCTTCATAGCAATATTTACTCCTTTCCTTTAGAAAATGGTTTGGAATTTAACATAGGCTGGAATAACATCAAGCCTCAAATACTGCCCTGAACAATGCGCGGATTTAACCAGCTTAAAGTTAATACCGGCAAGTCTGCTCTTGACTCCCACTAAACCAAGAAGGACATAGAGCAAACTTAATCCCATTCCCTTCACTGCTTGGCTCCGGCCTTGATAAGCAGATCTTCAATCTCAGGGTGGCCATTCTTGGAGGCAAACATTAAGGCAGTCATATCTTTATTATCTTTGGCATTGATATCAGCGCCCTTTGCCAGCAGTTCCTGCACAATCTCAAGCTGACCATTCAAAGCGGCAAGCATCAATGTGGTAAAACCACTTTTGTCCTTGGCATTGATGTCAGCGCCCTTTGTCAGTAGATATGGTACAACTTCACGATAACCATTCGAAGCGGCAGCCATTAATGCGGTAAAACCGCGTTTATCCTTGGCATTTACATCAGCGCCTTTTGCCAGCAGCTCTTGCATAATTTCAAGGTGACCTATAAAAGAGGCCGCCATCAATACGGTAGTACCATCTTTGTCTTTGGCATTGACATCAGAGCCTTTTGACAGAAGCTCCTGCACAATTTCAAGGTATCCCTTTGAAGCGGCAAGCATCAATGTGGTAATACCACTTTCGTCCTTGGCCTTGACGTCAGCGCCCTTTGTCAGCAGATATGGTACAACTTCACGATGACCATTCGAAGCGGCAGCCATTAATGCGGTAAAACCACCTTTGTCCATGGCATTGACATCAGCGCCTTTTGCCAGCAGCTCCTCTACAATCTCAAGGTGACCTTCAAAAGATGCAGCCATCAGCGCAGTAATACCATCTTCATCCCCGGCATTAACCTCAGCACCCCTTGCCAGCAGATTCTGTACAACCTTAAGGTGACCCTTCGAAGCGGCAAGCATAAATGCGGTCCAGCCATTTTTATCCTTGTTATTAAACTCCGCCCCCTTTGCTAGCAGATCCTGCATAATTTCAAGGTGACCCCTCTCTGAAGCATACATCAGTGCGGTCTTTTCATTTTTATACCTGGCATTTACATCAGCACCCTTTGCAACCAACTCCTGCTCAATCTCACGATAACCTTTCAAAGAAGCAGCCATCAGTGCGGTTAAGCCATTTTCATTCTTGGCATTGATCTCAGCACCCTTTGCCAGCAGTTCCCGCACAATCTCAAGGTGACCATTAAAAGAAGCAGCCATCAGTGCATTACCTTTTTTACTCTTGATGTTGACATCTGCTCCCTCTGAGATAAGCCGTTTCACTTCAGGCAAGTCACCACTGTCTATTACTTTAACAAAATCTTCGTTTACTCCTGCAATAGCTGCAACCGTAGTCCATATTATAATGGCTATAATAGATATTGCTGTTTTTATTTTAGAACCAATCATACAATTTATACTCAATGAACTTTTCATCATTCTCCCTTATCTTTATTAACTGTTAGTTACTATGATATTCTTCTATCCTTGGGCTTAGCAAATATTTGTTGCAATAACTTCTGCCTTACCGGCTATATGCCATATGCAATATAAATATTGGCAATCAACAATCTTACTATCAATCTTTTACTTAGAAAACCTGATTGTTAAAGACGTGACAACTCCCCATACCCAATTAAACAAAAAAACCAGTGCCGGTGTTAAAAGCCCAAGCTCTATGCCTGCAATACCCTTATTTGCTTTATAGGGAAAAACAACAAACAATTGAACCATTGTCGGGAAAAGACTCAGTAAAGTCCCTTTGAAAAGTGGTTTGGAACTTAACATAGGCAGGAAAAATATCAGCCCCCATATACCACCCCAAACTATACGAGGATATAACCATCCAGGAGTTAAAGCAGGAGCAATTGAAACACCCAAAGATTTACTTATCCCCAAATCACCGAACAGCCAAACAACCAGGCTGTTCGCTAAAGCTCCCAAACACCCGGCTGCAAAGTAAATTAATAATTTTTTCATTATTTTTGTTTCCTTAACTATCTTTCAACACAAAGGTCAGCGAGAGGCCGATTTATGATTGATTCGCCTGTCCTTTTTTTCTTAGGATTCCTTCCATTGTCTTGATTATCTCCTTAGAAGGTACATTGTGCTCTCCAAGGATCAGTAGTGCAAAGTTATCGGCAAGTATCTCTTCTGGATGTATGATGTATTCAGTATTTCTGCCAATCTGTTCAAAGAACCCTGAAATCTGCTGAACACCTGCCAGTCTGGGTCTTCGACCATCATATGATGCTCTTACATTGGGAGCTTTGTTTTGTCGTTCTACCAAAAGAAATTGGAATTGAAGATATTCAAAAAACTCTCCCCCACGTGCAGTGTTGTACTTCTGGGCGACCGAGAAGAGGATTGGAATAGCCCAACTGTCTTTTCCGCGAATTTTGATGAAAATACAGTGGTCATTAATAGGAGCATCAGGATTAGTGATTTTTAGTTGTTTCAATTCTGCCGGAAATTCTACTTCATCACACTTCACAAATCCGATAACTGCGTATAGCTTCTCCCGCAACTTATGATTTGCACGAGAAAGTATGTGGAAAAGCTCATGGTAGATAGTTTTTCGAATCTTTACTACAGAGGTTAAGATTTCAGCTTTCGGAAGGATTATAGCATTAGCTCGTGTGTATGGAGCTCTACCTTCTTCGTTTCCGGTCGTCTTGATCAAAAAAACCTTCTTTGGAAACGGCAAAGAGAATGGTTCAAGTTTTTTCTGAATGCCCTTCAATGCATTAGTTACCTTTTGTTTTTCGGAATTGTTCCATTCAAGAACATTTTTGCCGACAAACTCCAGGTACTCCTTTTCGGAAACACGTTTGTCAGTTTTCATCCGAGCAGCCCGGTCGAATGGACTCAAACGTTGGATAAAATCATCACGACTCGTTAGGATCTTTCTGGCCTCATTAACTGTTGCAAAATAAAAGGTCGTACCATCTCGAAGACTTATCTGGGCTTCACACAACTGAGCCGCCAGAACAAAAACAAAGAATATAAATATTGATAACCTTTTCATAACCATCTCCTTGCAAAATGAGAAATTGTAGCCACAAGATTTAAGGCACAGCACTTGGGCTATTTATGCTGGGATGATTTTGCGCCACTTTTTTCAAGTATCGAATAAATTTTATCTGCTACTGATTTGGTTTTTGAACCTTCAAGGACAAGGAAACAAACATTCTTATCATAAACCTGAAGAGATATTCCTGTAATTGGCTGCGTATGTATTTGCGCCATTGAATCTTTATCATGCAAATCGATATAAAGCCAAATCCCGTCCGGGTCAGGGTTTGGAACTCCGGATATCCACCCGGCAGAATGTTTTGAATCGTGGGTATGGTAGCTATAGTCCACTCTTAAATTTTCAATGTCTGTATGCTTGTCAATTGAGAATTCTTTAAGTTGTGGATATACTTCCTTCAAATTTGAAATTTCTTCAGAAACTTTTTTTATAAATTCTTTATATTTCGCTGTATCCGCCAAGCTGCTCTCCTTATATATAAAAATAAGAGCCAAAAGAAGTATATAAAATAGTATTCGACTATATGGATTGTGACATAACTTCATAATTTTTATTCCGGTAATATCGCCAGCTGTTCAAGGGTAAAAAAGATCAATATGTCTACTTAATGCGCTATTAATGATAAAGAGGAATTATAATAACTATATACATTAATACCGCAATTAAAACACAAAATAAAATATTTTCTAAATTTTCTACTAAATTTCTTTTTTCCCCGGATTCAAATACATCTGAAGGAAGACCTCTTTTGTCTACATACTCTTTTATCATTTCTATAGCTTCTGAAGTATATTGATTTGGAACATAAAAGTTATACCAATTATTAATTCTATAAGATGGACCAATACGAGAATCTGCTATATTAGTCTCTTTCTTCGAATAATAAAACGGTATATTTCTTTCTTCGAATTTTGCGAATAACACATCATATCCGGACAATTCAAAAGTTCTATGTACACATATAAATGTAAGGCTATCGTTATTATCCATAAATCACAAAGCAAATACTAGTTATATTGCTCCAAACAGGTGCAAACCCTACCCCCAGGAAAAGTCCAAAGCAAGCTTGACTTTATTAGTTTTTCAATATTTTTACGATTACTATTTTACATAATTTGCATGGCCAGTTGAAATCAATCAATATATTTTCCAATCACACTATGATTTATCTTAATTTCATGAATAAGGCGGTCATAATGTCGCATCCGGATTATGGAACGTACAATCAGATAAGCACCAAAAACAATCAGAGCAAGACTAAATGCACCTAATGGAACAAGCAGATATAATACATTAAGGACATCATAATATCTTGAAGTAGCTATCAGAAAGCTAACCACAGACAATGGTAAAGCCAATACTGCTATACCTGTTCGCAATACGGATAATGACGTACGCTTTTCCGCCAAGACAAGCTGCGCCTCATTAATTGCTATTGAATCAATTTCTGGTTTCTCGTCGCTCAAATTTTATACCTTTTTTTATAGATAATTTTTTACGCCTTCATTTCTTCAATGCCTTCATAAATACGCCGATGTTTTAGCTCTGGCAACAATTCACTCCTAAACCGGGAGGTTTCTCCATAATAAGATACACGCCCTATGTCTATGAAGTCCTTGGTCAATGGACTTTTAGTTCCAAAGACTCTTGACACAAACTCAAATGTTTCAGCAGCAAAATATATGAGACATAAGGGCATTCGCCATGGTTTACTGCATCCCCATAAATCGCATGCAAAATCGAGAAATGACTGTAAGGTATCATTACCTTCATCACCGACATGGTAAACACCAATTGCATTTTCTTTCCTGATTGCGGCCACAACTGCTCTGCAAAAGTCAGTCTTAGAAATCAAATGTATTTCGGTTGGTTCCTTCCAAACACCAAGCAGATATCTTTTTGCAAACCATTTTGCAGCATCTATCATCAGAATACCTTTGCCATAAACCATTCCTACCCTAAGCGATACCGAGTTTTCGATTTCATTGAAAAGATATTTTTCTTCCTCAAGTCTTGTCTTGGCATGGACAGATACCGGTTTGCCGGCCAAGCTGCCCGTAGCAGGCACCTTTCTTGAGGTTGGCCCCTCAACATGTGGAAAACTGATCAATATCATTTTACTTATATTTTTTTCTTTAGCAACCCCAATAAGATTTTTGAAATACTGAATGTTTGTTTCGTGAAGGAATTTTTCCGGATCAGCCTTAAACAGTACTCCTGCGAAATGAACTATTGTGTTAACACCATCCAGACATTCATACAATGTTTCAGGTTTTGAAAGGTCCGCGCTTCTTACTTTGATCCTTGGATTTTCTCTAAGATCATAAGGTACTTCTTTTCGGTGCTGCATGAGAATCAAGTTCAGATCTTTTTCATTATCTCTAATATGCCTGGACAGCAAGCTACCAAGATTTCCTGCCGCTCCCGTAATCAGAATATTTTTCATTTTATCCTTAAAGTATTACGCTTTGCTCACCGGACAATTAGAAGAGTAAAAAGTATTTTTCCGAGTAGTAATCTGCTATGGTTAATTTGTGTCGCATGCAAGCTTAATAATTATATCGGCACAATGATAGTATCTGGGGTCGAATCATAAATATTAACTATCAGATTTGAGTAATTAATAATTAAGATGTGAACCCATTTAGTTCTCTATTTAGTTCTGTACTATTCCCTTACCATATGCCAGGTAGAAGCCTGTAGCGGGTATCTTCGGCATATGCCTTATAACCTTCCAATTCTTTGTGGAGGGTGCGATCCTCAAGAGCGGTTCTAATAGTGAACAATAGCATCAAAGCACCGGCAGGAAAAAATGTCCACCAGGAACCCAGGATCAAGGGCATTGCTGCTAAGAATATGATGTAGGATGCGTATCCGGGATGTCGAACGATACTGTATGGTCCCGTTGTAACAACTTGATGTTCACGATCATTTTGTATGCGTACGAATTGTTCGAAATGTGCATTTGTGATCATAGCCCATGTACCGAATGGCCACGTTAGAGCCAAGAGACCAAACCCGATATAAAGCGTAGCAAGAGACATGCCAGACCATCCAAAGCGCCAGTCCAGACCTGCGACAACAGGCGCAATCAGCTCCTGGATAACCATCCAGCATAATGTGAACAGTTTATCAAATGTCTTTACACCGCTATGCGAAGTTCCACGATGATTGAGCGTTTCCGGGACTCGTTGAGCGAGTATAACAAGCATAATGATTTCCAAAACTAATGTGGAAATGATCCAGATCCAACCCCGTACCCAATGAACGGTACCAGCTGCAACAAAGAGAATCACCGCATACACAAGGATAAGACTTATACGATGAATGGCATACCAGTAGCCATGTTTATCAATTTTTGTACCCATATTTCTCCCTTCTACATTCACTTAGCTTGGTGCTATCTTTATCGTCCAACCCACAAACCCCGCAGTCAGCACAATCCATGGTGATAATGTTATAATTTTTATAAAAGATTAATGTTTTTTAACCTGTTGTAAAATATCAAATTTTTCAAAGAAATCAATAGAGACTTTTACAATAAGATTAAGGAAGTCTAATTCTTTTGTTTATATAGTAATATAATACTAAGAAAGACATCTGATAGAAACTACCTAACCAAATAGCGGCCCCGATATCCCCCTTGCGTAGCTTTTCTTTTTGAGACGCGTATTCCTATACAGCACTTAAGACCATATCATACTCAGGTGCCATGTTCAGCCAGGAATACTGTTCAATACAATGGCGGAAATTCTGCTGTCGGATCGTCTCGATCTCCCGCAAGGACCATGCAAGTTTTTCAACGAGTTCCTGAAAATCATCGTAAAAGAGTTCAGGATACTCTTCATAAGGAACAAGCTCCGGATAAGTAAGACGCTTTGGCAATAAGGGATAACAACCACAATAGAGGGCTTCAACAAGACTCGCTCCGAAAAAATCGTGGTGGGATGTCACCGGTACGATGTCGGCGCGATAAAGCCACTGTGCGTATTCCAAAAATTCCTCAGCATACCCATAGTGAACAACCTTGTTTCCCAACTTCATGCGAGCCGTCTCAAAAATAGGGCAGTTTTGGCGGAAACTTTCTCCAAGAATTGCAACACGAAAATCCAGACCTTGCTCGTTCAGCACAAAGAGGGCCTGGAAGAATTCATCAGGATTTTTATCGTATTCCCAACGATGGTTCCAAAGAATCAGTGGAGCGTGATCGTGATGTTCTTTACTCTGTTGTTGCAGCTCAGGATTCTGAAATTTCTGAAAATCTACTCCGAGAGGTAACACCCTGCTTTTGTCTCGAATGGTTGCTACTGTTCCCAACTCGTTGCAATCGGGGAATTGTTTCAGGAAGCGGGGTAATTCGTCAAAAAAGCTTGTGTAATGATACTGTGAGTTGAACAACACCGCATCTGCCGCAAGCGCAGAGCTATAATTGATAAATCCATAATGTTGATCTCGCTTCTGTAGAATATCTCTATCCGTAGGCAGCCTGGGATAACATATTTGGCTTTCGTGGAAATAGATCGCAGCAGGAATCGCAGAGGTCTTGTCGCGAGTCAAGGCCAGAAAGGTTGTCAAATCGAGCATATCAGAGACAAGAAACATATCCGGCATCGCACCGGACTCCAAATATTTTTTTGCCAGAGTAACTGCGCCGCCATGCATACGCCACTTCCAATGATTCCCACTGAGACGCAGAATGTCAATATTGTGTTCGCTATAATGAGCGTATGCTGTTGCCCACGCTGCATGCGAACCGGTAAAAAAAGGTTCAATTAGTGTAACATTCATTACGATTCTGTACTATCCTATTGGTCTGTTGATAATTCTGTATGTCCATAGATAATGGGCTAAGAAAGACATCTGATAAAAACTATATAACTAAAGGTCGTGAAATCCCCCCAGGTGATACCTGTATTATTTTACTTTTCCATTCACTGCCTCTATGGTCACAAACATTTCATCTGTTAATTCGCCATCCGTAACTTTAAATAAGAATCGAAATAAGCCGGCAGAACCCGGTTTCCATGAAAAAGATCCACTTAGGGAATCAAATGAAACATCTGAAGGAACAGATGATCCATCTGCCATATCAATTGAATAGGTTAATTCATCTCCATCATCATCTGTGGCTTCAACAGTAAAGGCCACTAAAGTTTTCTTTTTTACGGTAATGTCTTGCCTTTGTGTAAAAACTGGCGCTGAGTTTGGAATAATTGGTGTTAACAGTAGTCCTTTTCTTGAACCATCATCCAAATCTATGTATCCTGTTATCCAGCCGGATTCATTTATGTCTCCAATATATGTTCCCACAATATTTAGACCATCTATATTTAAGATTAATTCATTTATTTCCTGTTCGGGAACATTATAGATAAAGGCACTTTGGGTTTGTTCGGATGACGTCATAACACCAAGTATTATTGTGCCGTCACCATTGATAGCGGTACAGGAGCCGGACTCAAACCCTTGAGGTAAATCAATTAAGGTTGGAATTGAATCCGCTGTTTGCCAATAGCACGGTATCTTTAATCCGTTATATAATATTGAGCCTATAATATTCCCAATGTTATTTATCTTCGCAACTATATAATCTTCATAATTTGGATGTTCTGCAAGTAATCTTTCTCCTTCAGTCTTGTGATAGATGAATGATTTTTTTTTATTCTTACCGGCTATATATATATCACCATACCCAATGGCATAACCATTATCATTTATACTTAGGCCATGTGAATAATGATCCAAATTTAAGCTTTGACCCATTTCTAAAATCCCGGTAGTTTCTGAATAATATTGCGCAGAAAGATTAAAATCTGATATGCCAGTCCCAACTACTTCATTAATATTATTTATTGAATTTCCGTCCATTCCGATATATTGAATCAAATTATCCCGGTAGTTCCAAATATATCCATCATCACCGTTGCTTGGGGCTAGCATTCCACAACTTAATCCATTATCATTGAGATCACATAAATATCCATTCTCAATTGGAAGTTCATATATAATGTCCAAATTCATATCCCATACATAAGCAACAGTATTTAAGAGGCTGCTTGGTCCAATATCATAACAAAAGCCAACAACCTCCCCTGAGTTATTTATGTTTCCCAAAACAGAATATTGTTGCCCATTAAATGAATCTTTTAATGTTATTTCATACTCAGTTGCTTGTCCAAAATTTTGTAATCCCAAAAATACCACTAACGCTAAAAGTATGCCTTTAATTTGAGTCTTCATTTTAAACCTCCCGACAGTTTCAATGTTATTATTAAGAGAATAGATCCTTTCCGTTATTTATTGTCTATCCACTAATTCAAAAATCAGGATATGCTTATTCATTATTTAGTTTTTGATCTAATCTCTTGCTTGGCTACGTCCTTAGAACCATAAGCCTTTAAGTAAACCTCTTCGTATTTTACACTCCACCATAACAGCTCGATAAATATATTGTTCCTCCACCGCCCTTTGCCATCCATGCTGATTCGTATCTTGTTTGCTTTAAGAATTCCGGTAAATGCTTCCGAAGTAAATTGACTGCCCTGATCGGCATTGAAAATATCAGGCTTCCCAAAACGTATTATTGCCTCTTCAAGCGCCTCTATACAAAATAAATTATCCATCGTGGTAGACACACGCCAGGATAAAAAGAAAATATTAGGGTCGCATCTTAAATGTTTATTTTTTTTAATTCTATTGGCACAACCTTTTAGCATGCGGTCACTCTGTATCTTATTTGCAAATTAAGTTTACTAGTTTAATACGCACCTAATACTACCCCTTATTACGCTTCTTTCTTTTTTAATTTCCTTTATAGTAATATGCTAAGAAAGACATCTGATAAAAACTATATAACTAAAGAACACCCCCGATATCCCCCTGGTTAGGCACTTTAATGCAACTGCATCAATAGCTTATTGAGAAGCTTAGTTTCGTACCTATTAAAATAATTTTTAAGTTTGAAGCTCATTCTTTCTTTATAATTTTTTTGCATATCTAAAGCTTTAATCATATTCTCTGGGTTTTTTGAACGCAAAAGTTTCTGCAATTCCTCATCTCTTTGAATAATGGCATGGGATGATATTGTTATCTGGCGTTCTGCGCAAAATTCGGCAAGCTCAACGAAATTATTAAATTTATTGACTACCGTAGTATCCTCTCTCCTGTCGCTTGAATATGAATATATTCGATAACCATCTTCATCAAGAACAATATGTGAAGCATCACTTCTTTCTGCTAATGGTTCATATTTCTTACCTATAAAAATTGGGTAGTATCTTGTCTTGAACATCAACTCGCCTATATTATGAATACCAGCTTTAAGCTTTTCTTTCTTGGGGGCAGGGAGCCCGAGACTTCTTATCGAGCCGTTTAAAATAAGCCTACAAATACTTTCAATTATTATTTTCTTCATGATATTAATTCCGTGGCCTAACGCTCCAAATCACCGAGTGCAAATGGCTTTCACCAAATTATGCAAAAGCCAAAAAGCGTCGATGAATAATGACTTGTTAAAAAGACCCACGGCCTTTTGCATCCGGTGCATTTGGCGGTTCGGGCTGAAAGTTCATTCTGTTTAAAAACCCATCTTCATATTTAACCTGCGTTAAGAACCAACCACGATGCAATAATTCTTTCTTTTTCAATGCGTTGATAAACCCATGTCCAATAATTACAATTCTTTCATTTTCTAAAAGCTTTAACTCGATTGTTTCAACTATTCTCTTTACCCTCTGCCTGACCTCTTTAAAAGATTCACATTTTGTTTTAAGCCCTAATAACCAAAGTGACCTCGAAATGAATAACCATAACTTTGCCTTAAGCCGCACTGGAGGAAATACTATCAATGGGATTTCTGCTTCACGGAATATTGAATCCTCAATGATCTTTTTGCCTATGAGCCTTCCAGTTTCAATACTTCTCATAAGATCACTTGTATATACGATCTCTTCCTTATCTCTTTCGATTTCATCAATGCAAATTCCTGCCGCACTTTACCTTTGTAACCAGAGCGGAAAATCGCCCCCAGAAATTATTTCACTATCAGAGACTGTTGGTTTTGCATGACGATAAATAATTATTTCCATTTTCCAAGAACCGAACAGTTGAGATATATGGAAATTTTTTCCACCTATTGCCTATAATACAATGGAACATTTTCCATCTATTGCGATATTAAGCATACAAACATGGAAAACTTGGAATTAAATTTTTCATGTATGAGTTTCATTATTAAATAGTATGGAAATATAAAAAACCGCGGATTGCAGCGCCGCAATATTGTTTTTATAAATTGTTGATCGTTTTATTTAGATTGAATCATACCAAGTTTCCAATAAACATATTATATAAAACTGGCTGAATCTTAATATTTTTGAGGAGTTAAAGCATACAAACATTATTCATCTTTATATGTCAATAATTATTTAAGTAATGACAAGTAACCAATTGTGCTTCACATTTTATAAACTTGTAATCCATGTCTATACTGGGCACTGGCTTTCGAAACTATACCATACTATAATTATTGATTCCTTTGTCATTACGAGAGAAGTGAGAAATGTTTTTTTTAATATGGTTGTAAGCTTTAAGATTTCTCGGCTATTGCCTTGAAATGACATTACTACACAGTCTCTTTTCTCCGGTGCGAAGATAAATGAGATAATATTTCAAACTTTTTTTTCATTTACCAATCGCGCAAAGTGTTCAAAAGATCTGTCATATGTTTTTTCCGCATCAGCGGAAAAACAGCATCCGGGCAGTTGTCTGCTTTTCAGATGATATTTCAAGCATTCGCAGCAGTAGCCTTTTTGTTTACAAGGTTCATAACTACAGTTACAAGTTGTGAGATTCTTTTCGACTTTGCATTCCATAATACTATCACTCCTTTTTTTGTTTTACAACTTCGTCTACCAGCCTTTTTACTTCTTTAAGATACATCTCCATCCCTACTGCAAAAATAGTATTATGATCGGCATCCGGTATTTTAAGAAATTTTTTGTTTGGTGAAGAGCTTGCATCAAAAAGAGCCTGGCCGTCAGTAAAGGGAATAATATGATCATATTCAGCATGTATGATAAGTACCGGTTTAGCAAAGTTTCGCATATTATCTATATTATGAAGATCGTGTTTCTCATCAATTCCCAATCTGTGGATATCAACTCCTATAAGACTTAACAGCGGAAGGACATTGGCAAAGCCGCTTTCTATTATAAGACCATCTATATCATTTTGATAATGTCCGGCAAGTTCAAGAGCAGAAGCACTCCCAAGAGATCTTCCCATAACAAGTATCGGCCCGGAATAGTCTTTTTGCTTAAGCCACTGCTTTATATAATCAAATATCACATGACAGTCGCGCATCATGTTTGTAACTGTAGGAGTTCCTGCTGAGCGACCGTATCCCCTGTAGTCCACAGGAAGAAAGTTGAAACCTATTTTTGTATATACAGGGCCTAAGTCATCATAGTCAGATACAATTTCACCGTTTCCGTGAAAATAAAGGATCACGGGAGCAGACTTTTCCGCACTGTGCAGTTTCGCTCCAATAGATATGCCGTTTTCAACAGGAATAAAAATATCTTCCACCTCTTTTGCAAATGTTAAAGAGTCTCCCCAATCCGGCCTTGGATGAAAAAGAAGTGCCAATATCTCCGGCTGGTCAAGTGAAGAATAATCGGCTCCGGAAAAATCGTTCATATGTTAACCTCCTATATTTTATTTATCTTGCTACTCTTTTACTTCATATCAGTTGTTCTATTTCTTTAATTATTTTATTTATTTCATCTATGCGATGGTCGTTATCAGTAAGCGGCAATGCTTTTTTATACATATCAAGAGCCTCCAGATATTTTTTTTGCTCGTTTTTCAATTGAGCGTAATGATAGTATATCTTAAAAGAACCGTTATCAACAGCCAAAGCATTTGAAAGATAAAATTCTGCAAGATCGAGCTGTTTGGTACTTAAGCAAAATTCCCCAAGCCTGAACAATACTTCTTCATCAATTGTTAAAATCGAAAGAAGTTTTGCAATCTCTGCATTGTATTCCAATGTCTGCCCGCTTGATTTATACCCAACAGCGGCTACAATATGCGGCATAGGATGATCAGGATGATTTTCTATTGCTTTTTCTGCCAGGCTTAATGCTCCTTGCACCCTACCCTCTTTCAAAAGCTGTTCGGCCTGCTCAACTTCATCCTGCAAGACAAGCAACCGATAATCGATATCATCTCCGTTTACAAAAACATTAAAAAAGTGGCTGAATGCCCCATCTTCTAAAGTACCGGCCAGCGGAGCACCGGAGCCTCCGGCAATTATCTGGCTCAATCCGGAAACTACCGAATAATTATAAACATGCACATGCCCGGCAAATACCATATCAACATTGTACTGCTTTAGCAGACCGGCAAGTTCATTACGCTTTTCCGGATATTTATTCAATGAATCCTCCTGATGTTTTATCTTAGGATATAAAGGCCTGTGCAGCAGTACAAAAATATGTTTACCTTCAGCCCCCTTCAAATCATTTTTGAGCCACTCAAGTTGTTTACCCGTAATCAGGGCCTCTTCACTCTCAAGTTCACTGCATAATATGATAAAATGACAATTCTTTACATCAACCGAATAATAAAGCGTTCCGGTCTCCTTGTTTATATATCGTTTTGCAAATGCTTTTCTGGCTTGTTTCGTATATCCGGCATGATTTCCCATAGTGATGTATAAGGGAATATTCTTTTCCCGTATCAGTGCTGTGGCTTTCTCAAAATCCTCGAATTCTTTTTCTGCCTTTTTTTCTGAATCAGCATCATAACCCAAAACAAGATCGCCGGTATTAAGTATCAGTGCAGGATCAAGTTCAACAGACTTGTTAACTGCCTTGTAGTATATATATGGTTGTTCCGGCCGAAACTCATTTGCCGGGCGGTTATCACCCATAACTACAAAATTTAACGCTTGTTCTTCATGCTGTTCAGCCGCATAAACTGTCCATGAACCAAACAATAAAATCAGCAAAACAGAAACAGAATATATTTTTCTTTTCATATCTTACCCTTTCCTAATCATCCCCCGGTAAGTTTGACTTTGTAGCCAAGCATGCCTAATTCTTTTTCCAGCACACCCCTGTGATCTCCCTGAATTTCAATTACTCCGTTCTTTACACTGCCACCGCTCCCGCACTTTTGTTTAAGGACTTTCGCAATATTTTTCAGATCTTCATCATCTAAAGGCAAACCGGTTATCAAGGTTACACCTTTTCCTTTTCGCCCCTTTGTTTCTCTCATTAACCTTACTATCCCATCGCTTTTAGGAGCAGATTGTTTTTTCCGGCAAATACAATTTACGACAGGTTTATTGCAGGCAGGACACATTTTACCAAACTCTGTTGAGTAAACCAAACTGGTATTTTTATTATTGTGAACTTTCATAGCGGATTTTATATTGTTTTTGGAAGTAATTTCAGCGAAGTTTCATGCGCCCGTTTATCAATTAATAAATAACAAGCTGCCTCGCCATTGTTGAGTAGTCCTTCGAACCCTATAAATATGGATATTTTCCCGTATGCATATATTTTTTTATATATGCACACAATATATGCTTCCGTCAATATCTGAGTTTTGCAGCAACTAAAGACGCGGTTATGCAACGAGTTTCCGGACTCCTAAAAAGATAAATTTCATCTCCTGCAAATCAAATACATTAAGCCAATACAAATTTACACTATTAATTTGAATAGTTCGGTTTTTTCATATCATTATCAAATGCTGTTTAAAAATAGTTGATAAAAATAGTTTGATAAAATCCATTAATTGAATTAAAATTTATATATAATTTATTTTTGTTTGGACAGAATTATTTCTTATACTAAATCTCTCGTATTCCTTCAGGATAAAGCTCACGTAATTTGACGCTAATCTGAACATCAGTGAAACAACCAGACCTCTTAAAACGGTTATAGCAAATTTTCGTATCTTGTTAATTTAATTGTTTGTATGTGTTTATATTAATTCATGGACTAAAGCATTTAAATTAGATCAATTAAAACCGATTGGCATAACATAAACATGAAAGGAGGTTATAATGGAAAGACAACTTATCAATTATAAAACTTTACTTAATGTTACAAAGGTCATTTCACATTCTAAAGATCCGGAAGAAGTAGCACTAATGACAGTTGAAAGCATCAAGCACGCATTGGGAGCAAAGGGCTGCGCGTTATTTCTGATCAATCGTAAAACCAATATGCTAGAATTGGCAACTTCTTATGGATTGAGCAAAGAGTATATCAACAAAGGCCCTTTAAATTCCCTACGTTCCATTGCTCAATCGCTGGAAGAAGGGCCGGTGGCAATTTGCGATGTTATGGACGACCCAAGGATTCAATACCCGGAAGAAGCAAAAAAGGAAGGAATCGCTTCTATTTTGTCGGTTCCGATCATAGTCGGCGGCAATATAATGGGAGCGATGCGTGTTTATACTTCGGAAGCATGGGACTTCACATTGGAAGATGTTAACTTTGTTCAGGCCTTGGCCGAACTTGCCGGAATGTCAATTAGTATGGCCAAGTATTCAAAAGGATTAAAAAGCAGCATCGAAGTCTTAAAAACAATGAGAGAGGTTGAAATTCACAAATCTACAAGAAGAACCCCCTATGAGGGTGTTCCTGTAAGTGTTTCTTCAAAAGAACTCCCTATGCATGCTTAGCAATCAGAGTTTGAGGTAATAAATGACAATAAACACCAGGGGCATCTAATCACGTTTTTTTGAGAATTTATTTAGTCAACAGGTGCCCCTTATTTATTGTTAATAGCAAGACTACTGTTCTTCAAAGACCCTTCATACTAAACAGCACCACCTTATCTCCAAGTAATTTCACATTAATATACTTCTCATTATTACCCCATTTACAAGTTTTCGCACCCATGGCACCGGAGCATCTATCAGCTTCACCCAAAATTTCAATTACTTTGTTATAATCCATGCCTAATTCCAAACGGCCATAATTTTCCGAAGTTAACTTGCTGCACCCAATTGCAAACAAAAAGGATATGGCTAAAATACAAAGCAAAGTTTTTTTTATTATTTTATGTCGCATTTCATCTCCTAAGAATATAATTTTAAAGTCAAAAATTTATGGGAATATAACAAAAAAACCGGAAATTGGCAAAGTATAAACCAATTTACAATTTTTGCATTGTATTTATATGGAGCAGTTTTTCGTACCAAGTTTACTGGGTTTTATCATTATTGACAGTTGAGCACTATAGGTTTATTTTATTAGATATTGTATTTTGAACATAATCATGTCCTATCCAATTACATTTCAAAACCAGCTGAGTCGTTTAATATTTAAATGAAACAAAAGGGATAATAATAATGCAGCAGTTAAACGAATATATCTCAGTATCTCCTGAACTGTTTGAGAAAATAGTAATTTCTCTTGTTGTTCTGATTGTTTTTAGCATAGGCAGAATCGTCTTGAATCTTGTTGTAAAAAGAAAATTTACGGATGCAAGGCGGGCATACCATTATCGCCGTTTTATCTTATACACATATACCATTCTTTTGGTGCTGATTATAGGACGAATATGGGTAAAAGGAATAGATTCAATAACGACTTTTTTAGGTTTAGCAACAGCCGGTATCGCAATAGCTATGCATGATACCATTGCGAATCTTGCCGGATGGCTTTTTATCATCTGGCGTAAACCTTTTTCCGTTGGGGATCGTATTGAAATTGGCGGTGTAGCAGGCGATGTTATTGATATCAGAATTTTTCAGTTCAGCCTGATTGAAATCGGGAACTGGGTTGATGCTGATCAAAGCACGGGAAGAATTATTCATATCCCAAACAGTAAAGCATTAAGAGAACCTTTGGCTAATTACCAAATCGGATTTGAACATATCTGGAATGAAATTCCTGTACTTATAACATTTGAAAGTAATTGGAAAAAGGCGAAGGAAATACTAAATAATATTGTCTTAGACAAAACCATGCACCTTTCCAAAGGCGCACAGGACCAGATACGAAACGCTGCAAAAAAGTACTTTATATTTTATGACAAGCTTACCCCTATAGTATACACATCAGTCAAAGACAGCGGTGTTTTACTGACTCTTCGTTATCTTGTTAAGCCTCGTGAAAGAAGAATAACGGAACAGCAAATATGGGAGGCGATTCTGGATGCTTTCGGAAAAGATAAAGAAATAGATCTGGCATATCCTACTACCAGGTTTTATAGTGATAATAGTGAGTGCCAAAAAGGGTTCAAGGAGTCAAGGATGCAAGGGGGCGAGTGAAAGGCTTAAAATATAATGAATTAATAGTTTGGCAACAATCCTATCAGTTATGTTTTAACGTTTGTAAAATCAACAAACAACCTCTTGAACCCTTGAACCCTGGAACCCTCGAATCCTGGAATCCTGGAATCCTGGAATCCTTTGATAGATTAAAATGCTTCCGTTATAAAAAAGTATCAACTAAATGCATCCCTCACATTTCGCTCAATTGTCTGAAAAAACTCTGGGCTTAATGCATATGCTAGCACCTCAAATTTCCACATGGTTTCGTCAGAGTTTTCCTTAAGATTAATTTGCGGCTCTTTTTTAATACTTGCACCTGTTGAAAGCATAATAGCATTTTTTATCAGATTTTTTGCTTCTTCTATCGAAGCTTTCTTTTTTATTTCAATATCAAACCGGTGCAAAGTTGTCTTGTCCCGTGGCTGAATCTTATAATGGATAGCAGAACTTATTTTGCTATAGGGGATTTTAACAACAGCACCATCCTCTGTTGATAAAATCAAATTCAGATAACCGGCTTCAACAATTACACCCTCAATTTCATTTAACATGATATGCTGGCCCGGCTGATAATTATCGCCCAACTTGAGCACAAAACCTGCAATAAAGTCTTTTGCCATAAACCAGCCAAGCCAGATTACTATAACGGCAGTTATGCTTATTACAGCCAAAAAATAATAATCACTGTCTTTTAATGTTATATGAAGACCCCAAAATCCAAAAACACTCCATATCAGTATTTCAGCAATCTGGAAAAATTGTTTTGTCCGGTTCTTTTGGATCTTTACTATAATTGTTTTGTTTATAATTTTTAATGCAAAGGAAAGTAATATCCCAAGCATAATAACTATCAGTAATGATAATCCCGAAAACTCAATATTTAACAACTCATTCATAAGAGATCCATTTCTTCTAAACAATTAGTAATTAAAGGTTGAATATAAGGACTAATTTGCATGATCCCCGGACGAATTTCCTTTATAATCCCGCTTCTCTTAAGGGATTGAACCACGAGATCTGTTTTTTCTTCGTCACCGCCAAGAAGCTGTTTAAGTCGAATATCACTAAGATGTTTGTGCAGCATAAATTGCTGAAGAGTAATCAGCCAGTCCATCTTCATTTTTTTAAGAGCCTGATTGTTTGCAGCAATTGGAATTCTGATATCTATGGTAAGCGGATTTACCTTCACAATATTACTGATCCAGTAATGTATGGCCTGACCGATATTGCCGTTTGAGATTCCAAAATATTTATTAAATAACCCGGCAAGACGGAAATTCGAAATTAAATCTTCATTTAGCTTGCCCAGTTGAAATTTTAAACCTGTGGAACGATGTCTGAGCAGTATTGCCTCTTGCAGCTCTTCAGAATCAAAGGGTTGGCATTCTATAGCGCTGATAAAAGCATTTTCAATCGGTTTTAGCCTGTTGATAAATTTAAAACTGCGCGTTCCTGCATTTACAATAAAAAAGCATCTATCACTATATTTGTATATCAGATCAATAATTTCTTCTATTACGGCAAAGCCTTTATTGCTGCGCTGCCACCAAAGTTCCATATCATGAAATATAATCGTGCTGTTTTGTTCAAGATTATTGAACACCTTTTTATAATCCCCGTTTTGCTTCAGTATATCCGTTAAGCGATTTTTAAATTCATTTGGATCTATACTTCCGCCATCAGGTGGAAATACATGAAAAATATTTTTACGATCGAAATACTTGTTTGTTATGGAACGGCATAAGGTAGATTTGCCGGAGTGGCGATCTCCTATAACAAGCAGTGCTCCATTGTATCCCTGACGATATGAATCGATAGCTTTTTTTGCACAATCCATTTCATATTTTCTATCAATTATAAATTCTTTGCCGATTATCTGGTTGCCTAAAAATAATTGTTTGTAATAAAAAGGCAGTATACGGTTTATTTCATTATCCGGTGTCAGCAGTTTTACCATTTCAAGAAGGTGGCCTGTTTCGGTCTGATAAGTTGCGGAAACTCTGCTTATTTTTTTTGCAAACAAAATCCCTTCGCTTTTTTGATAGATAAGCCTGACCACAAGATTTTTGCTCTGTGTTTTCAACCATTCGGATATTTTTACTGCTTGTGTAAATATTTTACGGCCTTCTCTTGTGCGGATAGTTTGCTTTAATTCTCCGGCAGTTTTTGATATTAGATAAGGACTCATTTTTTCAAATGTTGCGCCAAGCAGGCGTTTAAATTCTGCCTGGAGATTTTGCTGAAGTTTTTCAATATTGTTATTTTCAGCGCTTATCCTGTCAAGGCCGCTTTTTACAATAACTGACAAATCGGGAACTTCCTTTTCATTGGAATCGGCATTGTTGGCATCAGATAAAAGCGAGAGATTATGATTTGTAAATCTGACAACATCCTGAGCGATATCGTTTGTTTTTTTAAGACTTGTGGAAAGCTCGGATATATGCTGCCGTAGCGGATCAATAAGTTCCGTTTCGATCAGGAAACCGGCATAACGAAGTAAATTGATATTTAACATTAAAATATCACAGAACTGCTCCTGCTCAATTTTTTCACATGATTCTTCCGTCATAAGTTCAATGGTATCAGGCAATTCTTCTTCCGCTGCCTGTATATCTTTAACCAGTTCATTAAATAATGAGTCCGGATTAATTATTCCCTGTAAAAAAACAGGCCAGCTTATATCCTCTTTTTCCTCTGAATTAATCGATTTCAAGTCAGTCTCTAATTTATCGAGTCTGCTTGAAAAATTATTTCCTATGCTTAATTGTATTCCATTGATGAATCGATCAAGAATAGTATTTATGCGGTTTTGAAAATTTTTAATGGTTAAATCTTCAATCAATGAATTCACGATTAATCTTTGATGATTAAACCATGTATCGGGAATTTCCTGTAATTGTATATCAGATAACTGTTTTTTATTAAGTTGTTTATTTTTCTTTTTTATGATGCGGTTTACATTAGCACTTTCCAGATCAATAGACATCATCTGCATAATCTGGTAAAGGTTTTGTCGCAGCTCATCCGATGAGTTCTGGTAGTCTTTCTGACAATTATCCAGAACCGATTGTAATTTCTCTTTTATTTTTATTATTTCCTGATCATATATTGTTTCATCTATACTATCTTTTTCAAGTTCCAGCCCAATAGCATTAAGACTGTCTGATACGAAAATAAATAATTTTTGCAAATCCGATATCAGGTTGTAGTTTTGCAACCCAAAATCCTGTAGATGCTTATAAACTACATCCTGCTCAATTTGTTTTATTAAGGTATTAGCAAATAAACGCATCCGGATTTTACGGCGGATTGCCATATCACCACTTTTTAACTTAACTTTTTCCCAAATTGAAGTCCTGTTTGCAATTTCATCTGTTTGGGCAGACTCAATAAATATGTTTAATTCGGATGGGCTATCGTTATGTATTTTCTGTAATTCCACAAGGAGCGCCTGAAGACCTGCTGACAAACTGTCTTTTTGTTCTAGCAGTGTAGTATCCTGAAAACTCTGAACAATCCGGTTTGAGTTAAAGAGATAGTTACTGAAAGCATGCGCCAAAGCGTTTTTGATAGCTTGCACTTCAAAATGGTTTTTATCGGGAAAAGCTTCTTTAAGCTGATTGATGTTTCTTTCAACCAGCTTTTCGATTTCTTTTAACAATA
The DNA here is from genome assembly GCA_043825875.1 of Pseudomonadota bacterium. GTDB lineage: Bacteria > Desulfobacterota > Desulfobacteria > Desulfobacterales > RPRI01 > RPRI01. The sequence continues at coordinate 236,662 of JBDRRF010000079.1, forward strand.
AAAGATTTTCTGCATGAATGATCTTTACTGAACCGTTTTGATACCTGGCAAATGCTTCTTCTGTTTTTGCATGAATATCAGCCATACTGTCTGCAAGCACTTTATGCTTAGGCAAAACCAGCGAGGGCGGAATATAATCGTAACCAATATAATTGTCTGGCATAATTCTGGTTTGTTTAATTGCATTCGCCCTTTCAAGCCCGGTATGAATAGATTTAAAAAAGGAGGATGCTTGAATCAGCAGGACTGTACCCAATGTTTTAAGGATGTTATCCGTATCTGATATGTACTGGGCAACATTTTCCTTTTCGACATCTGTTAATCCAAGTATTACAAGATCCGAATCCTGAGACTCTTTGGCAATAATTTCATTAACGGAACTCCGATCGATATTGTTGTTGATTATTTTTATACCGGCTTCAATTCTGTATTCTTCAATTACATTGTTTATGTTTCTATATATTATATCGTTTAATGAAGAATCTTCATTTATAATTAAAATCCTGGCATTTGTGTCTTCCCATTCTTCGGTCATTTTCAAAAACTTTATCAATGTCAGCCCTAAAGACACCGAATTGCTGCCGCCGCCCCACCAGAGATCTATTGTTTTATGGGAACCAAATCCCTTTTCAAAATGGTAGTCGAGCAGAAAAATATTATAATCAAGCTTTTTGAAACTTTTAATTACCTGGGCAAATTTTTCGGGCTGCTTGCTGGTTCGTGCCCATCCGAGCATAACCGAATTAGGTTCAATACCGGCAAAACCATATACTTTCGTTATGGTTTCCATTCCTTCATAAATATCGTTTACTTCCATGTGCCTTGTAAATATACCGGTAAATTCGGATTCTTTTTCATCTGATGCCTGCTGGACTTTAGGGGCAATATTTTCAGTTTTCTTGTTTTCTATTAAATTAAAATTGGAAATAATTCCTCTCTTATGAACAAGCCAGCGCCCAAATTCCAGCAAATGGGGGCGCGCTACCGTTCCACCGCTGAAAAGTATTATATTGGGACGCCAGTTTCTCTGCTGTTTTACAGTACGATCAAGATGGTTGAGTCCGTATCTTAAAATAGATGACCAGACACCTTCCCAAGTATCACCTGAATCCAGTGTCAGTTCTTTTTTCTTAAGAAAAAGAAATATGGAACTCATAATAATAACCGCACCTATCAGAGCTATAAAATCCAGTTCAAGCATTAAGATAAAACATACTACTGCCCCGATAATGCTCACCCACCCAGGAATTTTAAAAGAAGGCATAAAATCTGTGCTGGCCCATTTTTCTATGGCACAGCTTAAATTTAAAAAGCCGTATGTGGTGATAAAAAACATTGACACTACTCTTGCTATCAGATTCAACTCACCTATGAGAATGCCTGCTTCCGCTATTATAAAAGACAGTATAAGAGCATTTCGCGGGTCATTTGTCTTACCGTAACCTTTGGCAAAAATACGAGGTGTAATTCCGTCTGATGATGTTGCCTGCAGAATACGGGGCGCTCCTAATATACTGCCTATAGCAGAAGATAATGTTGCTCCCCAAATGCCAGCTACAAGCAAAGGTGAATAAAATGATATTTCAAGTAAAATATTCGGATTGTTCACCAACTGGTCGGAATTAATCCGGAAAGAAAAAAATGCGGCAAGACCAATGTAAACTAACAATCCCAAGGCGATTGCGCTTATTGTTCCAATGGGAATGGATTTTTTTGGATCTTTAAGGTCTCCGGACATTGATACCCCGGCCTCAAAACCTGTTACAGCCGGGAAATAGATAGCAAACAGCATGATAAGTGGAACAGAAGTTGTCACTGGATCAATAAGCGGTTTTACCGGTGCAAAATCGCCTTTTCCGAAAAGGATAGTAAGAAGGGACAAGACAATCGTAGTCATAATAATATATTGTGTTTTTATTGCCAGAGAAGTACTGATAATAACCAAAGTGCCTACAAGGATAATAGCTATAGTTCCGGTCAACCGGATTGTATCTTTAGTAATCGGTAGCCCCCAAAAGCCCAAAAAACTTTCGGAAAAGCCTATTAAATATAAACTAATACTTAATGACATGCCAAAAAACAGAGCAATACCAAGCGTTCCGCCAATAGATAAGCCCATACTGCGGGAAATTATATAGTAGGTTCCGCCCGCCTTTACTTTTTTATCGGTTGCTATGGATGAAACACTAAGACCTGTGCAAACTGAAACAATATGTGCCACCAATATAATACCAAGTGTAAGAACAAATCCGGCCTGTCCTACTATCCAGGGCAGGCGCATATACATAATAACGCCAAGAATAGTTAAAATTGAAGGCGTAAATACTCCGCCGAAAGTTCCGAGTTTTTTATCCTGTGCCATACTTTACTTACTCATTTCTGATAATTTTTTGGTTAATTATATGGGAAACATAACATACTTTAAATAATTTCACTATCATGTCAAACAACTATTAAGACATTATGGATCATAATATCTACGGTTATTTTTTTGACCTGAAAATTATCCATACAGCTAAGCTCATAACCAGCAAAGCAATTACATTTAATGTATATGTAAAAAACATATTCCCTGAAAAATAAGGCCAGACCCGTTCTATGGCATATTTTTCTATCTTGTCTTCAATATCAACTGATGCATCCACAGGAAGAATCCACTCTGACTCATCATCCTTGTTAATAGTGATTACAATGGCATGATTAAATTGCTTATGTTTATTCTCATGCAGATGTGCTCCGCCGCCGCCGGTTATGATAAAATTCGTTTGCCCGGTATTTATTCGCGCATACCCGTGGTAGTCACCCGCCAATACATAATCAATTCTCTTTTTTTTAAAAAGTGAGATCAATTCGTCACTTTTATCAAAAATTTTAGCAGAAAAGACGCTGCTAACCGGAGGAGGGATATGCATAAAAACAAATCGTTTCTTAAATTTTAAAATATATTCTTCCGGCATTTTATTAAGAAAATCTATACTTTCATGACTGGGATAGGTTCCTCCAAGAATGCGAAGAAAAATAAAAAGACAGTGCTGGTATTCAAAGCTAAAAATACTGGGCCCGTAGTCATGCTCAAAACGCGTAATCGGAAAGCTTTTCTCACTAACATCGTGATTTCCCGGCACGTAAAAAACGGGAAAAGGCATAGCAAACTCATCCGTACATTCCGCCCGGAAATACCGGTGATCATCTTCTGTTGGATTGTCAGCACAGTCACCCAGTAAAACTGCAAAATCTATCGGAAGTACCCGCAGCTTTTCCGCCAACCGTTCAAAGGTACCAACACTTCTTGTATCTCCTATCACCGCAAATGAAAAAGACTTTTTGTCAGGCTGCTTTTCCAAACTCTCCCGATTTTTGATAAAATTGCCAAAGTTGGAAGGAAGCGGTTCATCTGAACCTTGCCGGGCAGATATGACATAGAGTTCAAAAGCAAAAAATACTGCAATTATAAAAAAAGTTACCATTGCAACAATACTTAAAACACCCAATTTTTTTCGTGCTTGTTTTTTATTTTTCATGTTTTTAATTATGCCTCGTATCGATTATATATCCATTTCACAATTATCATCTATTATAAAAACAAACATTATGAAGATTCAATGAATATACTTTTTTATACAAATAACAGGCTCTCTCCAAAGCATAGCATTTACATTTTATCATTATGGCATTTCAGGCATCCCGTAAATTTAGGATGAGGACTTGCCGGAGCTTCATCGGCATTATCAGGATGATGGCAGGACAAACATTGGCTGTCAGAAATTACACCATCGTGGATATCAGGAAAATTTTGAATGGATTTTCCATGTATTCCCATATATGCACATCCGGTAATAAGAAGAATAAATATGAGACATATTTTTTTCATTATGTTGTCCTTTAAAAATAAAATTATCCGCCGCTATAAATCAGCTTTTTTAATCACTTAATTCACCGTCTTTTAGTTCAAAAACCCGATCTGCCATTGATAATAATTCAGGATCATGCGTAGAAAATACTACAGTGCTTTTCTGCATCCGGCTAAGCTCCCGTATAAGGGACAACACATATTTGCCTGTAGCCGTATCAAGGCTTGCAGTCGGTTCATCTGCAAACAGTATTTCAGGTTTATGGGAAAGTGCTCTTGCCACAGCAACCCTTAAGGTCTCTCCACCGGAAAGCTCAGACGGCAAAGCATTTTGTGCATCTTGCATCCCTATAATCGATAACAGTTCCGAAACTCTTGATTTTATCCTGGCAGATGTTTCGTTATTTAAATGAAGGGGAAAAGAGATATTTTCAGATACGGTTAGATAAGAAAGAAGATTTCCCTGCTGAAAGACAAATCCGGTTTTTGTTCGTAATAATTTTGACAACTGCTTAGCGCTTAATGTTTTTAAATCAATGCCGGAACATACGACTTTACCGCTGTCAGGGCTTTCCAGACCGCAACAACAATTTAAAAGAGTGGTTTTGCCTGATCCTGATTTTCCCTTTAATGCGATAATCTCACCTTTTTCAACATTAAGGCTGATATCTTTTAACACATTAACCTGCCTTCTTCCTGAATCAAATGCTTTAGATATATTATACACATTTAACATTAATTTGGCCTCAACGGTTTCTTAATATTTTTGCCGCATTACTTTTCATGACAATAATCATAGGCCATAGTGCTGCAAGTAAGCTGAAAACAAATGCCAGTACAGGAGGCACCAAAAGAGAATTGACAGTAAGCCTTGGATAGATGATTCCGGATATCACAAAATACTTGTTATGCGAAGTCATCTGAGTAAGATCGATACCTGATCCGGCAAACCATCCGCACAAAATGGCTCCGGCAACTACTCCGGCAAGGGCTGCAAAAATGTTTAATATTATAACTTTGGACATAATAAAAAAAGCCATAAGGCCCGGAGAAAGACCCATTGTTTTTAAAATTCCGTATTCACGCAGATTCTTAAGGATAAATATTACAAATGCACATGCCACACCCACAGCAACGATGAAAAATACAATAATAGTAACTATATCCATGCATACCTGATTTAAATCCGTAAGCTGTTTTAGATCCGGCATCAAATCATACCATGCATGAAAAGCTCCTTTGCCCTCACTGATCTTTTCATATTCGGTAATTATTTTTTCAGGATTTTCACCATCATTCAGAAAAACAGCCGCATTCCAGATTACTACATCTTTTGGAATATCTTTTATATTGCAAAATACGATTTCATCATCAAAGCCCCCTATTCCGGTTTCATAAATTCCCGAAACCGTAAATTCAATCGGAGCTGAGTCAATACTTTTCTGAAAATACAGGTGGTCATTGATATCTGCTTCAAGCTTTTTTGCAAGAAATTGTCCTATATAAATTTCTTTTTCAACACCACTTAAATATTTACCTTTGATTGTTTTTTTAGAAAGTCCCGTTGCTATTATTTCTTTCTTATAGTCAACACCGGTTAAAAGTATGGTTTCTATCCGATCTTTATTTTTAAATATTGCCGGGCATATTTTTCTTTCCAGAACATGCCTTACTCCTCTGATCTCAAGAGATTGAGGACGAATACTGCCAGGAAGATTCATTCCCTGGATATGTCCTGAATAAAGCCCTGTCGAATTTCTGATCATGGCATCATTTGTTCCTGTTGCAAGAGCGGATAAGAAGACAAGAGTAGCAACAGAGATAAAAATCATAAATGCGAGAACAAAAGTGGCTCTCCATGAACGCGCAAGAAATTTCAAAGCAGTTTTTAGTATGAAAAAAAAGGTTCGCATCATGTTAATCCGTATATCACGATTCTTTAACAAGAAATGGTGCAGCTCCTATTTGCCTTGCTATAAAACTTATCGCCAAATTCTTCATCCCAGAATGATCTTTTTCGAAAAGATCACCGAAACCTTTATCAAGATAATCAAAAGACAAGCAAGATGCTTTTTTTTGTGCATCAGGAAAATTTAAAATCAGGTCTTTATCATCGGCAGTACCGTGTGATGCCTTATCCATAAGCATTGTGCGAAAGGCTTCCCGATTTCTCTCATCTGGTTCATGATAAATAAGGGATGCAATATAATTATTTCTTTTCATCCGGATATCTCTTTTCAGATCCACCATATCATCCATAATCTGGCAGCCCATTCCGATATTATAAAGAGCATTTAAAAGCTTTTGCTTTTTGCCTGAATCAATGCTTTCCAAAAGAGCCGGAACAGCCCATGGGCATTGAAACAAAACACCTGTTTTATAATGATGCACTTTTGATAAAATAATTTCGGGTTTAAGAAATTCTTTAACACCTGCTTCTTCAGATGCTTCCTGAACCCCGCTTTTGATAAGGGCTTTTAGTGTCTCATGGGCGGATATGATAATATTTTCGAAGGCAAGCTTGCCGGATAAATGTTGTTTGCAAAGAAGTTCAAAAAGCACCCTGTCCGACACCATTATGTCAATAACCGACCGGAAGCGGTAGCTTTTTTCAGGCAGGCTGGTATCCAATGTTTTTTTATATTCATCATCTAATATATTATCACAACCTGTTACCATACCCCTGATGCAGTGGTTGATTGCAGCATAAAAGATTCTTCGATCCGCCGGTATATTTGCTTTATGATAGGAATAGATAAAAAGAAGCGAGAAAAAATTTCTTTCAAGTGAATAGAAATCTTTAGATGGATTTTTCAGTGAAATGCCACTTCCTCTGATAACACCATCTGCAATATTCCAGTATTGCGATAGAGCAGAAAAAAGGTCCTCTGTAAGAGTTTTGAAAATATTAACTGACTTAGGATCATTAAACAAAAGATCTATATCATCTGATAAAACCATATAAGAAAGCTCCCGCAGTATTACTGATATAAGTTTAATGAAACAATTTCTAAGGCTTTCTGCTTGAAAAAACTGCAACATACCCCAGAAATGTATTTATCAGCTCAGGTTTGGCAAACCCTGATTCTTCTATAAGACCAGGCAAAACACCTCTGATATTTTCACCGATTTCAGGCTGCATGAACATCCATCTTGCAAAATAAGATGTCATGGCTCCTAAAAGGTTTGTGGGAATATGCATATCTGCAATTACAAGACGGCCCCCCGGTTTCAGTACCCGAAACGATTCATCAAGTGTTCTTTTTTTCAGATCCAGATCTATATGGTGAAAGAAAAAACTTGAAACAACACTATCAAAACTTTCATCTTCAAATAAAAGATTTTCACCTGCCATGATTTCAAACTTACAGGTTTCGCTTTGTCTTTTCTTTCTTGCAGCTGCTATCATCTTTGAAGCGGCATCTATGCCCACAGCCATTGCGCCTGAATCGGCATTTAGTTTTTTTGATATCAATTCGGCAACAAGACCTGTACCGCAACCTATATCAAGAATTCTATGTTCAGCTTTAATATCAAGAAGCTCAAGCAAAAGCAGATTAATTTGCTTTTGTTTTCCGAAAAGAACAAGAGGCTCGGTAAAATCATAGATCGGCGCTGCAATATCAAGGGTTCTTCCGCGTGTTTGAATAGTTTTCATAAATATTTAAATTATTCTCCAAATTATTGCTAAGAAAGGGGCCCAGGATTCGAGGGGTCAAGGGTTCAAGTGTATATTTTTCCTGTTCTCTTCTACTATAATGATATGTATAATGTTGTCATTGCTCTTTACAGCTTAAAACCAAAAATACAAGACCTTTGCCAAGCCTTTAATTCTTGATAATTTTTTATCATTCGCTTGAATCCTGGAACCCTTGACTCCTTGAACCCTTATTGTATCACCAAAGACATAAAGATGATTCATACTTTATTAAAAAGCAATCTGACTTTATCAACTTTTAATTTTCCTTCAAAGCTTCTACAACATTCATTCTCGATGCTCTGAATGCCGGAAGTATTCCACCGACAAATCCCATTATAATAGAAAACAAAAGCGATTTATATATAATTTCAAATGTGATCGTAAAATTAAAAGAAAGCTCTGAAAATGTCTGAAAATTAGTTGTTGAAACAGTTATAAACTGCATAAAAGAACCTAAAATAAGCCCAACGATTCCGCCTATCAAACCAAGAAGTAAAGATTCCATAAGAAAAGCCAGAAGAATGGTTCCCCGGTTGAATCCAAGAGCGCGAAGGGTTCCTATTTCACCGGTGCGGTTTGCAACAGCCGAATACATTGTTATCATTGCTCCAACAATCGCTCCTATTGAAAACACGAGAGTAAGCGTTTCTCCTAATACCCTTAAAAACTTGGCCATCATTTCCGATTGTTCTTTATAATACTGCGTTTCGCGTTTTGCTTCAAGTGTGAGTCTTGGATCATTTTCAATATTATTTTTAAATGTCGTAAATTCGGAGGATTTTCTTAATCTAAAGAGAACAGATGAATAAACTGGCCTTCTGAAAGCCGGCATAAACTGCTCAACATCTCCCCATATTTCCGAACTGTAACCCGTATTTCCCGCATCAAATATACCTACCACTCTCCATGACCGCATTCCAAAAGAAAGAGGTTGCCCAATCCCGATACCTTTAAAGCCCTTTACTATACTTGTTCCAACAACTATTTCCGATGTGCCGGGTCTTGGCATACGGCCTGCAATAATTTTAACCTGCGGCCTCAGCATTAAAGAATTTTCTGAAATTCCTCTTATTGTAACATTCGCAGCGGTATTAGACTCTTTCTTCTCAAGGGTAATAAGAACAACAAGTTCTTTTGCAAGAAGAGTACGTCCTTTATTTCCTATCGCAATTTGAGGACTGGCTTCCACAATCGAAGCCTGCTGTCTTTCAATTCCGCTTTGCACTTCGGAAACAGCGGATCTGCGGATAACTACAACATTGTCAAACGTTCCCGTATCAACGAGTGTTTTTTCCAAACCTTCGGCAAGCATTACTATCGAAGCAAAAACAAAAACAACAAGAGACATCCCGGCAGCCGTAAGAAATGTGGTAAGTTTTCTTGCCAGCAAGTTTCTAAAACTATAAAAAAACAAAAGCCCCATTATTTTTTTACCCTATTCTTCCTAACCCGCTTGCAATGGGAACAGTTACCGCCTGTTTTATCGGAAAAACCGCAGCTACAATTCCCACAATAATACTTGCAATAATATCAAGATAAATAGTTTCTTTTGAAATATTGAAAATAGGAAAAAAATCTCCCACAGCACCTACAAAGGCATCAGCCGCAGGGAATGTAACGATAATGCCCATAAGACCTCCAAGAGATGTTATAAGCAATGATTCTCCTAAAATAAGCCCTGTGATATAGAAACCCCCGAAGCCAAGAGTTTTCAAAACCGCATATTCATTCATGCGTTCACGCACGGACATAGCCATAGTGTTTGCGACAACAACCATTATAATTACGATAACAACCATGGTAACAAGCTCTATTACAGTAAGAATTGTCTGGGTAAGAGACACAAAACTCATCTGAAAGGCCTTTTCCGTTTCCGTCAGAGTTTCAGCATAGGAATTTTTAAACATTTTATCTATCGCCCGCGCGGTTGTTGCTGCTATATCAGGAGATCTTACTCCTATCATATAAAAGCCAACCTGGTCAGCTCTTCGTGGCAAAAATTTTTTAACGGTTTCATTCAAATATTCCCAGTGAAAGAAAAACTGGCTTTCATCTATATTTTTATGGCTTCCCTTATATATGGCCTTTACAACAAATTCCCAGTTTCCCGGATAAATTGTTCCTTTTAATACTACCGTATCTCCAAGTTTCCAGCCGAATCTTTTGGCAAGTTTTTCACCAACAACACAACCTTTTCTTTCTCTTAAAAATGAGCTTTTCCGGTCTGGAGGTATCACAAATTCGGGGTAAAGATCTAAATAGTTCTTTGATTCAACAGCGAAGTTAGCGAAAAAATTCTTTTCATTTATATAATAAGCTCCAAACCAGCTTCCGGCAGCTACTAGTTTTACTCCATCCACATTACGAATTTTTTCTTTGTAGGAAATAGGCAGAGGAAAAATCAAAGAAATAGAATTACGGGTTACAAGACGGGTAGCCGAAGATGCATCAACTCCGGCATACCAGGCGCTGATAACAGTTCTTAACAAACCGAAGGCAAGAATCGCAACACAAATGCCGCAGATTGTAAGAAAGGTTCTGAGTTTGTGTCTAAACGCATTCCTGAAAAGAAGTTTGAGGAGCATCTGCAAGAATACCTTTATCAAGATACATTATGCTGCCGGCTTTTTTTGCAGCTCTTGGATCATGTGTTACCATTACAATAGTCTTTCCAATTGAATTGCTCAAATTTTCCATAAGATTGAGCACCTCCTGGGCAGACACTCTGTCCAGATCACCGGTTGGTTCATCTGCTACAAGAATAGCCGGATCGGTAACAACCGCTCTTGCTATTGCAACCCGCTGCTGCTGTCCACCTGATAACTGACCCGGATAATGATCCATCCTGTCTTCAAGCCCAACCAGCTTTAAAGCCGTATGTACATGCTCTTTTCTCTCTTTTTTGGAAAGCCTGGTTAGAATCAAAGGCAATTCAACATTTTCAAAAGCGGTCAGCACTGGAATAAGATTGTAAAACTGGAAAATAAAACCTACATTATCGGCTCTCCACTTTGCAAGTTCGGTTTCTACCAGCAAAGAAATATCGATGCCCTGTATTATAATGCTTCCGCTGTCCGGCTTATCCAGTCCTGCTATCAGATTTAAAAGAGTACTTTTACCGGAACCTGAAGGTCCCATTAAAGCAAGAAAATCATTCTCATTAATATCAAGAGTTAAATTTTCTAAAACCATTATCGACTGATTACCGCGCCGATATGATTTTGTAAGATTTTTAATTTCTATAATAGGCGCCAACTGTTAAATCTACTCCTCAAGGACTTTAACTTTTGCGTCTGCCCTTACTTTGTCAAGCGGTTCGGTTATTAAAAATTCTCCGATTTTAAGACCTTCTATCACTTCCACCATGTTTTCGAGTTTCTTTCCGGTTCTGATTTCTTTTTTAACCGCTTTGCCGTTTACTACAGTAAATACAAATGAATTGTCTTTATCTTTTATGACAGCTTTTGCCGGAATAGCCATTACGGCATTTTGTTCATCCGGTAAGATTTCACGTGAAAGAAAGGCCACTTTTGCGCTCATTTCAGGAAGTACTCTAGTGTCTTTATTCGCAAATGCCACTTTGACCATAACAGAAGCCTTTGTTCTGTCTGCTGTCGGAACCACCATGTGAACCTTGCCCATAAAACGTTCATCCTGTATGGCATCAAGCCTTATTTCACAGGGCTGGCCATTTTTAACAGTGTTAATATTGGTTTCCGAAACATCTACTTCAACTTGCAGAGAATCCATATCCGCAATATTAACAACAGCCGCCTTTGCATCCGCTGCAGCACCAATTGGAGTTACAATATCACCAAGATCTGCGTTTTTTGTAAGAACCACCGCATCAAACGGCGCACGCATATTGGCATATTCAAGCGCAACTTCGGCTTCTCTTAATGCCGCCTCACTTGCCTTTATCGCAGCCTTTTGAGCTGATACAGCAGCCTTCGCTCTTTTATATCTTGCATTTGCAATATCATACTCGGCTTTTGACACGCCATTGATATCGGCCAGCTTCGATATACGACTATAATTTAAAGAAGCATCATCAAATTCAGCCATGGTCTGCTCAAGCACAGCCTTGGAAGCATTTACATTGGCAATAGCTCTGTTTTTTGCAGCTATAGTATCATCATTTTCAAGCCGTGCTACTATTTCTCCTTTTTTAACTTTATCACCTTCTTCAACACCCAAATATACAAGGCGTCCGGTAATTTTAGAAGAAATAGCCGCTTTTCTCTGGGCTACAACATACCCGCTTGCATTTAAAAGAGTATAGGTCTGGGACGGATATATGTTCATTACTTTAAGACCACGGACTGAAAGAGCCGGAGTTAAATACCCATTTTTATAAAGAACCGCGATTGCGACAAATATCAATATTGCTATCAGCAAGATATAATATTTTTTCTTTTTCCCGGAACCTGAAATTCTTTCGTCTTTTTCTATACGAAGTTTGGAAATATCTCCATCAGGCATTGATGTATCCTCATAGCATTTGTCAAAATAATATTCCGGTTGATTTTTTAACCTCTCGGATGATATTTACTGTGTACTTTCCTTAAATGATCCCGTACTACATGAGTATATATCTGAGTTGTTGAAATATCAACATGCCCCAGCATTAACTGAACCGACCTTAAATCAGCGCCGCCTTCCAGAAGGTGGGTTGCGAAAGAATGCCTTATACTATGGGGCGTTATTGTTTTTGTTATTTTTGCCAGAATTGAATATCGCTTGATTATTTTCCAGAAGCCCTGACGTGTCAAAGGTTTTCCGCCTCTACCTACAAACAAAAAGTGGCTCACACTATTTTTTAAAAGTTGCGGTCTTGCAGTATTAATGTATTCACTTACTTTATCTTTTGCATAAATCCCAATAGGAACAATTCTTTCTTTTGAACCTTTACCAAAAACTCTAACAAAGCATGCATCCATATTTACATCAAATAGCTTAAGACTTATAAGTTCCGAAACCCTGAGGCCTGCGGCATACAAAAGCTCAATCATGGCGCAATCTCTTAATCCTGCCGGTTTACTAACATCAGGAGTAGATAAAAGACATTTAACCTCATCCTGGGTCAAAACATTCGGAAGATAGAAGCCACTTTTGGGAAGATCGATAACACTTGTTGGATCACTGGATATGTACTTTTCCCGTACAAGAAATTTATAAAACCCCCTTAGGGTCACAAGATGTCTTGCCCTTGATCTTGCCTTAAGCCCTTCATCTCTTAATGCGATAATATGCTTAAGAATTGTCGGCGTGTCAGCCTCCGAGATATCTCTGATACCATGTTTGCCTAAAAAAGTAATATAAGTTGCGATATCGCTTCCATAAGATTCAATAGTTTTCTTTGAAAGTCCTTTTTCGACAACAAGGTAATTAAGATATTGATCAACAAGAGAGTCTATTGAAGGCATCCGCATTAACCTTATTTGTAAGAAATTATTTCCTCTAGTTTGTTTAGCACCTCTGCTCCTTTGTCTCTTACAACTACCATATTTTCAAGTCTTATACCACCCCAGCCGGTAATATATATTCCGGGTTCGACAGTAAACACCATTTGAGGCTCAAGAACCGTACTACTCAAAGATCCGACTCTGGGGCTCTCATGCACCGAAAGACCTGTACCATGTCCAAGACCATGTGTGAATTTTCCGCTAAATTCTGTGCTGTCAATATGACTGCGCGCGATTTTGTCAACAGACTTTGAATCTGAACCTGGAGCTATTGCATTTACTGCAAGAAGCTGGGCATCAAGTACGGCTTTATATGCCTTAATAAAATATTCATCGGGTTTTCCGATAACTATAGTTCTTGAAATATCAGAAAAATAACCTTCAAGTTCTGCACCCCAGTCAAAAAGTATAGGTTCATTTTCCTTAAATGCCCTATCTGAAGGAATTGCATGAGGAAGTGCGCTGTTTGGCCCTGATGCAACAATAGTGGGAAAAGACAAGCCATCCGCTCCGGCCTCATGCATGGCTTTTTCAATAAGCCAGGCTGCCTCTTTTTCCGTAACCCCGGGCCTGATTGAATCCTGAATCCTGATAAACGCCGTTTCTGCTATCAGCAGAGCTTTTTGTATCAACTCAATCTCTTCTTCATCTTTTATTTCACGCAATGTCTCAACAATATTTTCGGTTTCCACCAGTTTGACTTCAAGACCGCTTGATTTTATCTCTTTACATATTTTTCTGTAATCAAGATATGACAGCCTGACACTTTCAAATCCAAGCCTTTTCGTACCAAGTTTTTTCAGAATCGCAGGTATTTGTTTGGCCAGACCTTCTTTATAACAAACAATTTCATAAAGATTTCCAGCTTCCCTGATAGCCTGCTCTTCATAACGGGAATCGGTGGCAAGAATAAGACCCGCTTTTGAAATAAACAAAACTCCGGAAGATTCATCAAACTGGGAGTCATGGCCTTGAAATCCGCTTAAATACCTTCGGTTTTCACCTACCATTACCATGAGGGTATCGAGGTTTTTATCGGATATGATTTCTTTTATACGAAGGATTCTGTTTTCAATAACACTGCTCAACTGATTCTCCTTAAATTGATTCAGGGTAGATCATATTATCATGCAGATAAAAAAAATAGCCTCCTAACATCATAACGGTGCATTTTCCACAAATCCCATTTGATTGAAGGCGACTATTTAATATGTTAAATGAGCACACCGTACCTCTTAATTTCCTGGGCAAGTGTACTATATCGATCTTCAAGGTCTTGAGGAGAAAAGGGAAGTGGTTCGATGTGTGAGTCTATCTCAAGAGCTACCTTACGCAAAAACATCATTTCATTTATACTATCTTGCCCGAACTGTGAAGAAATTACTGCTATATCGATATCACTGTCCGGTTTTGCCATTCCCTTAGCATAAGAACCAAAAAGAATTACTTTTGATACTTTTATCCCTTTTTGCTCAAGAAGCGCTATATATCTGTTGATTGAATTAATCTCTTTTTTCCCTAAAGATGTTTGTTTAGCCATATCAAAATCTTTTTTGTTTTATTAATATATTTTGAAGTAAATCTCTTATTAGCTTTCTTATAGAAGCTGAATTTATAATCATCGTATCTTGCTTCAATGTTAAAAGTGCTGATCTCAGCAAGCTCATTTTTTTGTTTAACGGATAATGTTATCTCTGTTTTTTCTGCCAAACGAACCAAATCGTGCAAAAGAGGAGGCGCTTCTTGTGTTTTTTTAACGATTATTGCTTTTAGAATTTTTTCTATACTCAAATGACAGAAAAATAAAGCATGAAGGTATCTCTTATTCTCAAAAAGAATTACTGCGGTTTCAAAATCCTGCTTAGAAACTACTGACCAGTATTCAACTATTTTTTGTTCTTCATTCATATTTTTTATTATAAGTTAATTTTTATAATTTTACCATGAAAAATTATTAGGTTGTCAGAAATACCGAACGATGTAATTAAAGCAGAACATAGTTGACCATATTACTTCCTTATTGACTGATCATCAGGCAACAAATATCCTGCAACTTGGAAAGAATATCTACAATTTCTACATATATAAGGATAATAAATTATTGTGCTATAGGCTCTAACGTCCTTGGACTTATTGAAACGATCATTAAAAGCCAAGAGCCGATCTAACCCCTTATTCCTTTCTACTTCGCTTCTGTGGTAAATGCCCAAGGAGTAACCGCCATATCAATTCCGGCCGTGCTCCTGTAGCCACATTTTCCCGCTAAGCCAAGCGAGAACGAATATGTGTAGTCTGGTTTTAAACTGCCGTCTATCTTGACCGCAAGAGTCCTGGAATCTTTCCAGTAGGCTTTTTTGTAGCAAAGACCGGTATCTCCGCAAGGAGTTTTGATACACACTATTTGCATCATGTCCGTGTTAAAATGCACCACAATTTCTTTAAGATCTGTCGGGACATTGATGGCATTATTCGCGGGAAACATGTCAACAATCTGAGGCTGCATAAGAATTGGCTCATATTTGACTGCTGCGAGGTATAGCAACCACTTGCTTTCAAGCTCTTTCATCGGGATGTTTAACACATTCTGAGATGATTTTCCTAAATCGCGTGTGGTACCGATATCCTTAACAAACTTCCAAAAACGCTCTTCACCATAATTATCCATCACAAAAAAGTTAAAGCTAGCCCCCACGTCATAAGCATACCCTAAATTTGGGTTTGTACCCGGCGGACCATAATAGACAGACCATTTTTGCACTTTCCCAAAACTGACATTGTTTTTTGTCTGCTGCACTTTGGCGACGTTTAGGGCCTGCTCTTTGTATGCCGGTAGCTTATCAGCGGCAATCGCCCCCATGATATTGGCTAATCCCTCATCAATAAAGCGAAATTGTTCCAACATACTTGCACCTGCAGTAAAATGATGCAAGCCAATATGTGACGATTCATGGGCCACCAGTCCGGGACCACCAGTTGAACTATACAGATGCCCTATGGAAAGACTGATTTTATCCCTTGAGGGATTAAAATATGAACCTGAGTCTTCACTATAATAGACGACCGTAAAGATCATTGGAAGATGTTCACCATAATACGTATGCAGCATGTCCCATACCGCGTCGTATTTCTCTAAGGAATTCTGGTGAAGGTCATAATAATGATGACCAATATCCTCTGCCATTGTTGTTACCGGATTCCATCCACACATCATAATCACAATAAGCATAAGAATATATCGATGTGGTCTGAAGCGGAAAATATCTAGCTTTTTGCGTCCAAGTGTCATATCATTCACCACCTTTAGCAATTTCAATAACGATTTCGATTATTTTCTTGCATCGTAACAATATATAGAACAGCTTCCTCTCAATACCGTGAAATTGGAAGGCTGTCAATATTGCATTTAAATTATTTGATCAACATATAATTGATTTTATTAGCATTGTCTAACTTGTTCAATATCCAATTGCTTTTCTTAGGGAGTTAACTGTTCAATAACGATGCAGCCTTTTCGGTTTCCGTTTTGACTATGTTTTACGTAATTCTCGAGATATGTCTTAATTTAAACGGGCACTATGCAAGCGAGAAAAACAAGAGAGCGAGGTGCCTGGTGAGCAAATGCCCAAAAAAACCAAGCTACAAAAAAGGATTGAGGAAGAATGCCTTTTATCTCAGTAATAGCAATATCTTATACTGGATAAGGAAGTGCTCTTAATATTACGCTTATCTTGTATGGGATTTTTAGCCAAAATATGATAAAAAGCTAAGCATCTTATTACAATGTAATAAAAATAAAGCCGGAGCATTTAAGCTTGCATAATATAAAACAGCAAAATTTATTAATTAACAAAATCGAATTCAGGATTAAAAAAGCAATGCGGGCTGACAGGCCGGTTCTTTATCGCGATATCGCAAAACTGAAAAACGCTGTTTCCAAAAACTTTGCCGGGCAAAAAATTGAAAGTCTGCTTTCTGATATTACAAAAAAGCTTGATGCTTCAATTCATGAACAAACATTAAGAAGAAATAATATCCCAAAATTTGATTTTGATTCCGATCTTCCCATAACTGCCAAAAAAGATGAAATAATAGATTCTATTGTTAAAAATCAGGTTGTTATTATTTCGGGTGAAACCGGATCAGGCAAAACCACACAGTTGCCGAAATTCTGCCTTGCTGCAGGAAGGGGAATTTTTGGGAAGATTGGCTGTACCCAGCCGAGAAGAATTGCCGCTATTACCGTTTGTGCACGTATTGCACAGGAACTTTCTGAGGAAACCGGAAAGTCTGTCGGCTACAAAATCCGTTTTGACGATAAAACGCATAAAGACTCATATATAAAAATAATGACCGACGGCATTTTGCTGGCGGAAGCCAATAATGATCCGTATCTTAATGAATATGACACTATAATTGTTGATGAAGCACATGAAAGAAGTCTTAACATTGATTTTATACTGGGAGTGCTGAAAACTCTTTTAAAAAAAAGAAAAGACTTAAAACTGATTATTACTTCTGCAACAATTGATACCGATAAATTTTCAAAAGCTTTTGATAATGCACCTGTAATTGAAGTTTCAGGCAGGATGTTTCCTGTTGATGTTCGCTATCTTCCTGTTGATTTTGAACCTGAAAAAGATGAAGACAAAAGCCATGCGGATCTTGCAATAGAAGCTGTTGATAAAATAGTAAAAGAAAATCCATACGGCGATATACTTATTTTCATGCCCACAGAATTAGATATCAGAGAAGCAACCGAAATTCTTGAAGGAAGAAAATACAGATCCGTTGAGATAATACCTCTTTTTGCAAGGCTTCCGGCTTCAGAGCAAAAAAAGGTATTTTTGCCTCTTTCTGCAAGAAAGATTATTATATCAACCAATATCGCAGAAACATCTATTACTATCCCTGGCATAAAATATGTGATAGACACGGGACTTGCCCGCATCCCGCATTATACTCCAAGATCGCGCTCAACCGCTATGCCAGTAGTTTCCGTTTCAAAAAGCAGTGCTGACCAGCGAAAAGGAAGGTGCGGAAGAGTAGAAAACGGCATCTGCGTGCGTCTTTATACTAAAGAAAATTACGAAGCCCGCTCTCTTTATACGCTGCCCGAAATTTTAAGGTCAAATCTTGCCGAAGTAGTATTGAGAATGATTGCTTTAAAACTTGGCGAAGTATCTTCCTTTCCTTTTATAGACAGGCCTTCGCCAAAAAGCATCAAGGATGGATATGATATTCTTCTTGAACTGGGAGCAATAAAACAGGAGCCAGGCAATAAGGCGCTCTATTGCCTAACCCCAACCGGCAAACTTATGGCATCCCTTCCGGTTGATCCCAGGCTTTCAAGGATGCTTATTGAAGCACCGAACAGAGGCTGCCTTGAAGAAATGACAGTAATCGCCTCAGCCATAAGCTCTCAGGACCCAAGGCAAAGACCTGCCGATAAAACGGAAGAAGCAGACAGGGCGCACAAGGTTTTTTCAGACCCACTTTCAGACTTTATAACTCTTCTTAATATATGGAATAAATATAATGAGGCTTCAGGTACTACTTCCGGTGCAAGAAAATTCTGCAAAGCAAACTTTCTATCTTTTAGAAGGATGAAAGAGTGGCGCGATATACATACACAGATAACAAATATACTAATTGAAACCGGTATGAAAAGCAGGAAAACAGAAAGTGGGAAAGCTTTAAGCGGTGCAAATAAATCAGACAGCAAATTCAGCCCGCTTTATACTGCCATTCATAAATCAATACTCAGCGGCTTTTTGTCAAATATTGCCATGAAAAAAGAGAAGAATAATTTTTGTGCAACAAGAGATAAATCCGTTATGATATTTCCCGGCTCAGGATTATTCAAAAACCCACCGACATGGATAGTATCTGCCGAAATGGTTGAAACATCGCGTTTTTTTGCAAGAACTGCTGCAACCATAGAAAGCGCCTGGATAGAAGAAATCGGAAAAGAGCAGTGCAAATACTCCCATTATGGACCACACTGGGATAGAAAACGCGGAGAAGTTGTGGCCATTGAAAAAGCAAGTTTATACGGACTTGCAATCGTTGCCGGACGATCCGTATCTTACGGAAAAATAAATCCGGAAGAAGCATCTGATATTTTTATAAGATGCGCCCTTGTTGAAGAAGATATCGACACCTTTTTGCCTTTCATGGAACATAATAAAAATATAAAAGAAGAAGTTCTGGATATGGAAAACAGGTTAAGAAAAAGAGATGTTTTCGCAGGAAATGAAACCATCTTTGAATTTTATAAAAAACAGCTTCCTGGAATCTGTGACATTCGCACACTTTCCAGGCACATAAAAAGCTTTGGTAACGATAAACATCTTCGGATGAAAAAAGAAGATTTATTGCGTTATTTGCCAGATGAAGAGAATCTGTCTCTTTATCCGGATAGTATAAACTTAGGCAAAAAACCCTTTATATGTCTTTATAATTTTGATCCGGGAAAACCGGATGACGGCATAACCGTCAAGATCCCGGTTTCATCATCATCATCCGTTTTGCCGGAAAAAACAGACTGGGTTGTACCCGGACTATTGCAGGAAAAAATAACTGCCCTTATAAAAGGACTTCCAAAAGAATACAGAAAAAAATTACTCCCTCTTTCTAAAATAGTTGATATCATCATAGAAAAAATGCCAAGGGGAAAAGCTGCGCTTGCAACCGAGCTTTCAAACTTTATTTTCCGTAATTTCGGAATTGATATTCCAGCAAGCGCCTGGTCATACGATTCTTTGCCTGAGCATCTTAAAATGCGCTTTTCAATAACTGATGCCAAGGGAAAAGAGATCTTTGCCGGAAAAGATAAAAATATTTTATTAAAAGATTTTTCAAAGCCGCTTGATAACAGAATGCTTGCATCAGTTAAAAGAAAGTATGAAAAGGCAGGTATTTTAAAATGGGATTTTGGAGACATTGCAAAGCAGCTTGTAATAAAGGAAGATGAAAACACCAGCAGGATTTATTTTCCAGCTCTTGAAAAAGATGAAGGTTGCGTTAATCTTAGAATTTTTGAATCTGAAAAAACGGCTCAGTTATCACATAAACAAGGTTCAATCGCTCTTTTTTTAATAACTTTTGACAAAGATATAAAGCATGTAAAAAAACAGATCTCTATTCCTACTGAACTTCATAAATTTACAGTTTTTTTCGGGGGAGTAAAAAGTTTTGATAAAATGCTTTTTAATGGCATAATAAATGATCTTTTTGATAAAGAAATACGAACCGGAGATATTTTCAACACCCATTCACAGTATGTTCTTAAGAATATATTTTCTTATGGCCAGGAAAAAATTAAACAAATTTCCCCGGTGATAGAAGCATTTCATGAGACCAGATCAATTTTACAGGATCTATGCAAAAAATGCCGTCTTAATAATAAGGAAGCTTTTTTAATGATAGACAGACTTGAAAATGAAGTTGTCCGGCTGGTGCCGAATAATTTCATCCAATTATATGAGCCAAAGCGGCTTTTGCATCTACCCAGGTATCTTAAAGCCACATCAATCAGAGCACAAAGAGCGATGATTGATCCTGAAAAAGACAATTTAAAAACCAGGGAACTTGAAACACATACCTTTTCTCTGGATAAACTTCTTAAAAACATCTCCCCTTTTATATCGGAGGAAAAGAGAAAAGCCATGGAAGAATACTTCTGGCTGATTGAAGAATATAAGGTATCTCTTTTTGCCCAGGAGTTAAAAACACCGATTCCAATCTCTTCTAAAAGACTGGATAAAAAGCTTAAAGAAATCGAGCGACTGATATAATAAATGGTATGATAAATGATATGACAGATAATAAAATTTCAATTATCGTAATCTGCGGCCCAACAGGCATAGGGAAAACATCAGCAGGCATCAAAACAGCAGAAATTTTCGGCGGCGAAATCATAAGCGCCGATTCAATGCAGGTTTATCGATATTTAGACATTGGAACAGCAAAACCAACAAAAGATGAAACCCTGCGTGTGTTTCACCATATGATAGATATTATAGATCCTGATGAAGATTTCAGTGCGGCGAAATTCGCTTCAATGGGAATCGAAATAATCAACAAACTCGAAGAAGAAAACAAGGTTGCGTTTATAGTTGGTGGAACCGGGCTTTACATAAAAGCTCTGGTTCACGGTCTTTTTGACGTCAAACCTGCGGCAGACAGCGATTTTAAGATTCATCTTAAAAAGCAGGCCAAAGAAAACGGAACTCAATTTTTATATAATCAACTTAAAAAACTTGATCCTAAAGCAGCAGATAAAATTCACCCGAATGATACATTCAGGATAATAAGGGCACTGGAAGTTTTTGAGTCAACAGGTATAAGTATTTTAGAACATCAAAAAAAGCATGGCTTTTCAGAAAACAGGTTTAATGTTTTAAAGATCGGCCTTAACATGGAAAGAGAAGCTCTTTACAGGCGAATAGAACAAAGAGTGGACTTAATGATTGAGGCCGGTTTTGAAGATGAAGTAAGAAGGCTTCTTGATATGAATTATTCGCCAAATCTTAAATCAATGCAATCTATAGGATACCGGCATATGATAGATTATATTTCAGGAAGCATTACTTTAGATGAAGCAATACGCACGCTGAAGCAAGACACCAGAAGATTTGCAAAACGCCAGTTGACATGGTTTAACGCCGATCCTGACATAATATGGATGAAACCGGATCAGGTTGGAGATATTAAAATACTTGCAGAAAATTTCCTTAAAACAGGAGATAGCCTTGGATAAAAAATCATCAGAAAAAAACGCATCCTGCTTTCTTGTTGAAAACATAAACCTTTTGCCAAAAGGCCGTGTCCTTGACATAGCAATGGGTGAAGGACGAAATTCTATTTATCTTGCGAGTCTGGGTTTTAAGGTTCAAGGAATAGACATATCAGAAGAAGCTATAAAAATTGCCGAAAAAACTGCCAGGCAATCGGGGGTGGATATCAGCACTCATGTTGTTGATCTTGAAAAAGATGCACATATCACCAAAGACAGTTATGATGTTATTATCTGCTTTAACTATCTTCAAAGACCTCTCATACCGCACATAAAGGCTGGATTGCACAAAGGTGGGGTTATCGTATATGAAACTTTTATAATAGACCAGATTCAGTTCGGAAAACCACATAATCCCGACTTTCTTTTAAAACACAATGAATTACTTGACATGTTTCGTGATTTCAGGTGCCTTAGGTATCATGAGGGAATTGTGGAAAACCAAAAAGCTGTTGCCGGAATAATTGCGCAAAAGATATAAATTAAAATGGCTTCATTAATTACACATTTGCTTGTAGGAAAACATGTATTTCAGCACATACACAATATTGAACACAGCGCCAAAAATTACAGCGCTTTTTTACTTGGCTGTTTGTTAGTCGATGTAAACCGTTTTAGTATTATCGACAAATCTCAAACTCATTTTGTAAAGCGCAAAAAAGAAAACAGTAAAAAATACTCTAGTTACAGTTGTGAAAATTTCTTAAGTCAGCTCGACAAAGAGTTGCTGCGACCCTGGGAAACTTTATCAAAAGAAGAACAGGTTTTTATAGCCGGATATCTGTGCCATCTGGCAGCAGATGAAATCTGGAAAGAATTCGGATGGCAACAGGTAAGAACTCTTAAGATGTCAGCCCTGCCGGAATTTCCTGTAACCGGCACGGTCATGCTTACTGCTTATGATATGCTGTGTAAAAAAGAATTTACAGACTTTGACTCCGTAACCCAGGCTTTAAATCAAGTTTCCATTCCTGATGTTCTCGTAAATATCTCGCATGATTCTTTACTAAAAATGTGGGAAATTATCCGATCTCATATCATATATGGCAGCACACCCGATTCCTATATTCAATTACTTGCCTTATCAGGGGAAACAGAAGCCGAATTGGAGAAAACTCGCAAAGAGCATGATTTATACTGGGAAATTGCAATAACTATTATCCGTGAAGCCGGAGGTGTTAATAAATATATTCAGACTGCTATAAAACGGGCGGTGGATGTTCTTCCGCTATTATTTCAAAGTGATACACTACCAAAAAATTAAGAATATTGACATACCTGTATTTTATTTCTAAGATACAAAATAATCTCGTTAGGGGAGCCATTAATGGCTGAGAATCGACTCTTAACTACCTGATCAGGGTAATGCCTGCGAAGGGAAACGAGTTTTTGGTTTTTATACTTTAAAAATCCACCGTTTCTCATGGTCACATTTTTGTGTATCAACCCCTTTTGGTAGCCTAAGTGGCGGCATATAAAATGCCGCCCTACGTAAAGAAATATACCGTAGGGCGGGGTTCCCCCTTATCAAAGGGGGATAAAGGGGGTTGTTAGACCCCGCCAATACCTTCAGTATACAAACAACAAAAAAAGAAGAAATACATATGACACAACTTGAAGATGCTTTAAAAGGCAAAATAACTGATGCCATGAAACAGGCAGCAGAATATGAAGGAATAAGTGGTGAAGAAATTCGCGCGGGAGTTGCAAAAGGAGAGATCGTAATTCCAAAAAACATCAACCATAATTTTGTGGCGCGTGGAGTTGGCAAGGGACTTAAAACCAAGATAAATGCCAATATAGGAACATCACCCAGCCATTTTGATCTTGATGAAGAGTTAAAAAAACTTGATGTGGCAGTTGAGGCTGGTGCTGATGCCGTTATGGATCTATCAACCGGCGGAGATATTTCTCTGATTTTAAGAAAAATTCTTGAGCACTCAAAAGTTATGATCGGAACCGTTCCAATTTATAAATCCGTTTCAAAATTAATTTCTGAAGGCAAAAGCAGTATTGAACTGACTTCCGATGAAATCTTTGATGAAATTGAAAACCAGGCAAAAATAGGAGTGGATTTTGTTACGGTTCACTGCGGCATCACCCGCCACACTGTTGATGTGCTCAAAAATTCTAACAGATTGATGGGTATAGTATCCAGGGGCGGTAGCCTTATGACCGAATGGATACTAAAAAATGAGAAAGAAAACCCACTTTATGAGTATTATGACCGACTGCTCGATATCTCAAGAAAATATGATGTCACGCTTTCTTTAGGAGATGGTTTGCGTCCTGGAACAATTTGTGATGCCGAAGACAGAGCCCAGATCTCAGAACTTGTGGTTCTTGGAGAACTTGCACAAAAAGCAAGAAAAGCCGGAGTACAGGTAATGATTGAAGGCCCAGGTCATGTACCTCTTAACCGGATTGCCGCCGATATGAAACTCCAGAAAAGTTTATGCGGCAATGCCCCATACTATGTTCTGGGCCCATTGCCTACTGATATAGCACCAGGTTATGATCATATAGTATCTGCCATAGGAGGAGCAATTGCGGCAGCAAGCGGTGCCGATTTTTTGTGTTATGTAACATCCGCCGAACATTTAAGCCTTCCGACAATTGAAGATGTAAGAGAAGGAGTAATCGCTTCCAAAATTGCAGCACATATTGGAGACATAGAAAAAGGTGTAAAAGGGGCATGGGATCGCAATAAGAAAATGTCGGAAGCCCGCAAACGGTTTGACTGGAAGACAATGTTTGAACTGGCTATAGATCCTGTTAAGGCGTGCAGGATACGAAACAGCACTGAAGACAGGGACAGGGATGTATGTACAATGTGCGGCGATATGTGCGCCTTGAAAACTTATGAACGTGCTATGAATTTATCTTCCGACAAAAAATGACGAATGCATGTTTTACGAAAGCGTAACAAAATGTTTGGTTTTGCTTTTTTTGGGGGGAAGTTGAGCATCAAGCAATATTGATAGAATCTACCTGCAAATTTCCAAGGCTTTTTATTAAGTTGGCATACAGGTTTTTATCAAATTTACCACTAACAACATCTTTCATGATAATTTGACTTAAGGCATTATATGCATCCATTGCACTTCTGTAAGGACGGGTATCATTTGTCAGCGCCTCATAACAATCGATAATGCTGATTATTTGAGATATTTGAGATATTCTGGTTTTTCCATTGGGATATCCGCTTCCATCAATCTTTTCATGATGATCTAAAGCGCAAGCTGCAATTTCTTTGTTATTGAACTTACAAGCAATTAATATTTTATAGCCTAAAATGGTATGACTCTTCATTTCTGCAAATTCTTCATCGGTAAGTTTTCTTGGCGCGGTTAAAATTTCGTTGTTGATTTTGGTTTTGCCTACATCATGCAAGAGCCCGCATAAACCAAGCAACTTGGCCTCAATGGAAGAAAAATTCATATGAAACGCATACTTTAAAGCAAGGGCCATAACATTTATGGAATGCATAATAGAAGAATAGTCTTTAGAAGAAAGATCAATCAAGCTGTTAATAACACCGGATTCTCTGGAGTAATCGCTTACAAAGACGCCTACCGTATCTGATACTCCTTCAAGACTCCCGCTTCTTGGTTCAGCAAGTGTTTCACCGACAACCGCAATAAGAGTTTCTTTAACTTTGGCGGGGTCACTGGAATTGACATAATTTTCAAGCTGTTTGTTAAATCCTTTTTGTGCTTCCTGAAGTCCTGTTAGTTTATCGGTTTGCTTAATAAATAAATCTTTGGGATGCATGCCCTCTGTAATACGCATTTCACCAAGTGTAATTCCGGATGGTTTATACAAAACATATGTATCATTTTTGGTTTTGTGATAAAGTGGAATACCAATATAAAAATTTAATTGAGATTTTTTTGCCAGTATATATTCGCTCAAAGCATATGCCGTTTTTATTCTATAAAATGATATTATTGTACAAAACAAGTTGATCTGCATTTCTATAAATAAGCATATCACAAATGAGCCAGTTTCAAAACGCCCCATTTTGGCCGATCTCTGCGTTGGGCTCAAATTTCGCACGAAGTGAAGCTTTAGCGCTATCCTCGAAATACTTAATGTATTCCTGTGGTTGAAATTTTCTCCCGCCTTGAGCTTGACCAAACTGAAACGTTTTGAAAGTGGCTCAAATGATACCAATTTATTACAGGATATCATAATTGTCTATAATTAATTCGGCATAATTATCCGATTCCTTTAGCCCTTATTTCGTCTTATCTGTTGAAGTTACAATCATCCCATAGGACACAAAAATCAGGGACAACAATGATAACCATGTAAAGGACTCCGAATCCAGTATCGCTACCGAAAGGAATGCCCCGCAAACCGGTATAAGAAATCTATATACCGCAATACTTGTCAACTTGTTATGTTTAATCAGCATGTACCAAAGGGAAAAAGCCGTTGCTGTTGCCACAGACAGATATAAAAGAAGAAATACCAGTTCTGCTGAAAACTCTATCACAGAAGGTTTTTCGAACAGGCTTGCAACAGCAAAAAGAACAATGCCGCCAAAGGTAAGCTGATACGCAGATAATACAGGAGGATAAATTCTGGAAGATGTTTTTTTTACTATAAAAAGAGCTGATATGGAAGAAAGAGATGTTAAAATTATAAAGCCTTCACCTGTTAGCCGGAAATCAAGGGTAAATAGCTCAACATTGAAATTAACTACAATAATACCTATAAAGCCAAGTAAAAGCCCTGTTATTTTTACCGGGGTCAATTTATCGTCTTTAAGAAGGAAATGGGAAAAACCCGCTAAAAAAAGTGAACCTGATCCTGTTATAATAGAAGCCTTCATACTTGTGGTATTTGAAATACCAATGTAGAAAAAAAAATATTGAATTGTAGTCTGAAGGAGTCCTAATAAAAGAAGAGTAAGATAATCTTTACCGGCGGGCAGTTTCAGTGGTTTTTTGCAAAACAGCAATACCAGAAAGAGTATTACGCCAGCCAACAGAAACCGATATGCCGCAAAAAAAAGTTTTCCGCCTGTATTGTTCTCAATATTAAGGATTGAAAAGCCAATTTTTAAAAGCGGGAAAGCGCTTCCCCAGAGCATGGCACAAACAAATGCTATGAGCATTACCGCAGGAGGCCAGGTTAAGATTTTGTTTTTATCCATTAATTATATAAGATATGCAAAGTCTTTCTTTATTACTGCAAAGAGTTCTTCTCCTATTGCAATACCGATATCTATAAACCCAGGCCCGTATTTCTTTCCGGTTTCCGAACGAAATGTTAGTTTGATTTTGTGAAGACTTTCCATTCCTTTAGGATAAAGGGCTATAAATTCGGAAAAGGGAGGATTTATATATGATATCATTTCCCAGAATGTATCGGTAAAATTATCAGGCCCCCAACGAAACTTATCAGCATCATAAAGACAATCCGATAAAAGTTTTCCTTCCGGACTTTTTGTTTCTATACCAGTTGTAAAAGCTTCGTGATTTTTTATTGCGATACAGATATCATCCAGTTCTTCAGGAATAAAAGGGTAGTCTTTTAAAACTTCACGGGCAAAAACTGCACCTGCTGAGGAATGATCTTTTTCTTTTCTTTTTGTATCGTGTAACAGTCCGGCGCATTGGGCAATAATTACTCTTCGATTGTAAAAACTCTCGGAATATCCGGCCATCTCGCTTTCTATAAGTATCAATGCCCCGGCATCCAAAGTTACTTTAACGGCATGATTGAGGCCATGGCCAAAATCATTATCCAGATTATTGGTCACAAATGTACGTAGTTTTGAAAGGAGAGGATTTGTTTCAAGATTTTTTTTTGAATATGCTAAAGCAGGCGCATAATCCTTATAGAAATCAGGAAGAGGATATCCGGAAACTATACGTCGCGCCAGATTTTGTATTTTAGCGTAAACATTCTCCATAATACACCGAACAGGAATTATTGCTCCAATAAACCAAAAAAAATCCTCCTTGGAAAGAGCACACAAAATTAAACGCAAAGTGGCTTTTTAATATCAAGGAGGATATGAAAATTAACCAAGATCAATTATTTTTTGGCATCTGAGTAACCAATCTTGATCAGAGCCTCTTTTATTTCATCTAAAATAATCGGATCATCTATAGTTGCAGGCATCTTGTATTCTTTGTTATCTGCAATCTTCTGTATGGTTCCTCTTAATATTTTACCGGAACGTGTTTTGGGAAGACGCTTTACAACAGTTGCTATTTTAAATGATGCAACAGCCCCTATCCTTTCTCTTACCATTTGCACTATTTCTTTTATTATTTCATCATCACTGTGGGTGACACCTGCTTTAAGAACGATAAAGCCTAAAGGAATCTGGCCTTTAAGCTGGTCTTCAACACCAAGAACCGCACATTCCGCAACATCGGGATGATCGGACAGCACTTCTTCCATGCCTCCGGTTGAAAGACGGTGACCCGCTACATTAATCACATCATCTGTTCTGGTCATAACATATGCATACCCTTCTTCATCAATAAAACCGGCATCCGCTGTTTTATAATATCCGGGAAATTCCTTCAGATATGCATTGATAAATCCATCATCATTATTCCATAGTGTCGGAAGCGTTCCGGGAGGAAGAGGCAATTTGACTACAAGGGCACCTATCTCACCTGCTTTGGCTACTTCATTATTTGGATCAAGAACCGTTAAATTCCATCCTGGAGCCGGTTTAGTCGGAGAACCCTGTTTAACCGGAAATTGATGGATGCCCATACAATTTGCTACTATGGCCCATCCGGTTTCAGTTTGCCACCAGTGATCTATTACAGGAATACCAAGGCTTTTTTCGGCCCAGTGCAAAGTATCGGGATCAAGCCTTTCACCTGCCAGAAACAAAGCCTTGAAACATGAAAGATCATAATTTTTCATAAGCTCGGCATTAGGATCTTCTCTTTTAATCGCACGAAAGGCTGTGGGAGCCGTAAATAAAACTTTTACCTTGTGCTGAGATATAACACGCCAGAAAGCGCCAGCATCAGGAGTACCTACCGGCTTTCCTTCATACACAATAGTTGTACAGCCCTGTAGCAGCGGGCCATATACAATATAAGAGTGCCCTACTACCCATCCAACATCTGATGCCGCCCAGTAAACATCTCCAGGATCAACATCATAAATTGCTTTCATACTCCATTTTAGTGCAACCATATGACCGCCGTTATCCCTTACAACACCCTTAGGAACGCCTGTTGTTCCTGAAGTGTAGAGTATATATAAAGGATCTGTTGCTGCAACCGGAACACAATCGTGCGGTTTGGCTTTTGATATTTCTTCATTCCAGTCAAGATCTCTTCCGGCAATTAAATCAGCAGATACCATAGGCCTCTGGACAATAATACAATGATCGGGTTTTGATGTTGCTATTTCAATAGCACTGTCAAGAAGAGGCTTATATGGGATCACACGCTTGGTTTCTATACCGCAAGAGGCAGATACAATTATCTTTGGCTTTGCATCATTTATCCTTGTTGCAAGCTCATTAGGAGCAAACCCCCCAAATACAACCGAATGAACCGCTCCGAGACGTGCACATGCCAGCATAGCCACAACAGCCTCCGGAATCATGGGCATATAAATCAGCACCCGGTCGCCTTTTTGAACCCCATGGGCTGCATACACACCGGCAAGTTTTGCAACCAAATCTCTTAGTTCGGAATAAGTATACTTCTTGATAGTATCGGTAACCGGGCTGTCAAAAATAATTGCATCCTGATTCCCTCTTCCATTTTCAACATGAATATCAAGCGCATTATAACAGGTATTTACCATTCCACCGGAAAACCATCTATAGAAATAAGGCTTGCGGGAATCATCTAAGACTTTATCCCATTTTTTATACCAGTGACAATTTTGTGCCACTTCACCCCAGAAACCTTCCGGATCATTTATAGATTGTTCATAAGCTTGTTGGTAAGGGTTAGTCATCGCAGTTCTCCTTAATTTGATAATGTAAGCACACAAATCATTATCAAATAAAAAATTATAGGTATAAGTGTCAAGTAAAAAAGATAAAAGGCATGCAAAATACGAATTGTTTGGGAAATATTTTTATACCGGAGTGGTTTTTTGTCTTTGGAACCATAATTTTATAATCATCTTATAATACACTCATTAACAAAAGGTTTTGCCGCCAATTCCATCTTAAAAAACTCTTCTTCAGTCAATTCGCAATCTTTGGTGTTGAAAAACTCCGGCATAAGCACATTGTTGTTATGAAAATGCTGAAGTACATACCGGTTTGCGCCTGAAATTAAATGAGATATTTTTTCGATAACAGATACATCGACAAACGGCCTAACCGATGTAGTCCTGAATTCATATTTAATTTTTGAATTCATTATGATTTGAATACTGGATAATATTTTTACATAGTCAAAACCGGACGCAGTAAAATAAGAATACCTGGAAGGGTCTGTTTTTATATCCATTGCAATATAATCTATAAGCTCTTCATCTATCAGACTTTTTATAACCTCAGGATTACTTCCGTTTGTATCAAGTTTAACACAGTAACCCATCGCCTTAATCTTTTTACAGATAAAATTTATATCACTGTGCAGGGTGGGCTCTCCGCCGGAAACAACAACACCATCTAAGAAATTCTTGTGGCTTTCCAAAAAATCAAAGATTTCCGTTTCTTTTAAGCAAGCAGTTGGTTTATTATTTGCGAGTTGCGGATTATGGCAATAAGGACAAGCAAAATTACAACCCGAAGAAAAAAGGACGCAGCTTATTTTTCCAGGATAATCGATTAATGAATTTTTTTGAATGCCGCCTATTTTCATGACAAAAATCCTTTTTGTTAAATCGATTGTTTGTAATTATATTGAGACCTGTGACCTTAGAATAGGTTCCTCATAGCAGCAATCAAGGTCGTTATCATCAGCTTTTGACTCCATCCCGGCAATAATTTTAGCTTCTTCATCTTCAGATGGCAGTACATAGATTTTTCTCATTTTATATTCAGCTTGCTTCCCGTTGTTCCATTGCTTTACCGGTCGCAGATATCCTACAACCCTTGAATAGACTTCCGTTTGGGCATCACAGGTCGGACATTGTTCCTGCTCCCCATTCAGATACCCGTGTGAAGGACACACGCTAAATGTTGGGGTAAGAGTAAAATAGGGAAGATGAAAATTGGTTGATATTTTTCTGATAAGTCCTTTTATTATTGTAATATCTGATATGAGTTCTCCTAAAAACAGATGCAGTACTGTGCCACCGGTATATTTTGACTGAAGGCTATCCTGTAATTGTAATGTTTCATATATATCGTCCGTATAATTAACAGGTAGTTGTGTTGAATTTGTATAAAACGGTGCTGCCCCGTTTTTATAATCCTCTTC
This sequence comes from Pseudomonadota bacterium, assembly GCA_043825875.1. Classification (GTDB taxonomy): domain Bacteria; phylum Desulfobacterota; class Desulfobacteria; order Desulfobacterales; family RPRI01; genus RPRI01. The sequence goes on from JBDRRF010000079.1 coordinate 267,854, forward strand.
ATTGGCACATATAATATCGGGCATATCATGCTTGTCTTTCATGCACAAACGATAAGATGTACCTTCTGCCGGAGTAGCTTCAAGATTGTAAAGATCTCCTGTTTCTTCCTGTGATTCAGAAAGCATATTGCGTATAAAATCCATAACCCTTAAGGAAAATTCCAGACCTTTTTTACTTGCTATATCTACCCCTATAAAATTAAGGCAAGCTTCGTTCATGCCGATTATTCCGATTGTAGAAAAGTGATTTTTCCAGTAAAGACCTGTTCCGTTTTTAACATCTCTTAGATAGAATTTTGAGTAAGGATAGAGATTCTTTTCAGTAAACTTTTCTAAGATCTTTCTTTTTATAGAAAGGCTTTGTGTTGCGACATTGATTTTTTCTTTAAGATGCCCGAAAAATTCATCTTCAGTTTCAGCAATATAGCCTATCCTCGGAAGATTTATTGTAACAACTCCTATAGAGCCGGTAAGCGGGCTTGCTCCGAACAGGCCGCCACCTCTTTTTAATAGCTCTCTGTTGTCAAGGCGCAGCCTGCAGCACATAGATCTTGTGTCTTCAGGAGAAAGATCGGAATTAACAAAATTTGAAAAATAGGGTATCCCATATTTGCCGGTCATTTTCCAAACCGTATCAAGGTTTGGATTGTTCCAGTCAAAATCGGCGGTAATACTATAAGTTGGAATAGGAAATGTGAATACCCTTCCCTTTGCATCCCCTTCCATCATTACTTCGGCAAAAGCTCTGTTTAGCATATCCATTTCAGGTTGAAAATCGGAATATGTTTCCTCGCGCTCTTTCCCTCCTACTATTACAGGATGATCTTTTAATATTGATGGAACAAAAAGATCCAATGTAATATTGGTAAAAGGCGTCTGAAAGCCAACTCGTGTAGGAATATTTATGTTAAATACAAATTCCTGCATTGCCTGCTTTACTTCATTGTATTTAAGTCCGTCAAATCGTATAAAAGGAGCAAGAAGAGTATCGAAATTTGAAATAGCCTGGGCGCCGGCTGCTTCACCCTGAAGTGTATAGAAAAAATTGACAACTTGCCCAAGTGCGGATCGTAAGTGGTTGGGTGGAGCACTTTCCACTTTTCCCTCCACACCCCTGAATCCTTTTACAAGAATATCTTTTAAATCCCATCCTACACAGTAAACCGACAAAAGGCTTAGATCGTGTATATGTATGTCACCTTTTTTATGAGCATCTCTTATTTCAGGAGGATAAATCTTGTTAAGCCAGTATTCTGAGGTTACATCAGATGATATGTAATTATTCAGTCCCTGCAAAGAATAACACATATTGCTGTTTTCCTTGATTTTCCAATCAAGCTTTTGGATGTAATGCTCCACAAGATCAATATTGGCATCGGTTGCAATACTTCGTATCTGTGCATGCTGCTCCCTGTAAATAATATAGGCTTTTGCCGTTTTGTAGAACGTAGAATCCAGGAGCACACGTTCAACAATATCTTGTATTCCTTCAACATCCGGAATTGGCCCGAGGCGGATTTCATGGGCAAGTGTTAGAACCCTGAGTGTAAGTTTTCTTGCATCTCTTTCTTCAAATTCACCAGTTGCTTTTCCTGCTATAACCAATGCAGCCGTAATTTTAGATGAATCAAAATCAACAATTCTGTTGTCACGTTTTCTGATTTTTTCAAACACTTGCACCACCTCTCTTAGTTTTGTCGATTTAAAGAAAATTGTTTCTGCCTATAAAAAAGAGACAAAAAATACCCGCCCGCTTCCAAGAAAAACAGAAAATACAAAATATATATAATAGTTAAGTGAATTAATAAAATACAAAGGATAAGATCAGTTTTTTAAATAGCTTTAAAAAAAACATTTCAATACAGCTTTATAGAAGTTATGATTTTTATGATAATAGGTATAAGGGTTTATCTAATTAAAATTTAATTAGATGATATGTCTTAGTACACAATATATAGTCGCTTGTCAACTATTTTATTCAATATATGGTATTATTATAATTAAAACGTAACTATTTCAAAGAACAGTAAAAAAAGATTTGAAGGTTGATTTTTTCAAAAAAAAGCCAATGAGCCACTTTCAAAACGTTTCAGTTTGGTCAAGGTCAAGGCGGGTGAAAATTTTAACCGCAGGAATACATTAAGTATTTCGAGGATTATAATTTTCACCCAACGCAGAGATCGGCCAAAATGGGACGTTTTGAAACTGGCTCCAATAAAAGCCGATTGTAAATTATTGCAATCCCATAAATTGTTACTATACTCAGATTGACAATGTGTCACAGTTCTGACAATTATATAGTAATTTTAGCTGCTTTTTTATTGTGTTAATAATACAAACGTAACGGGATTTAAACATATGGAAAATACAACTTGTAAAGGATTTACAGCTTCCGGAGTAATCTCCGGTCTTAAAAAAAACGGGCGCAAAGATCTTGGCCTGATATATTCCGAAGTTCCTGCAAATGTTGCCGGAGTATTTACCAGAAATAAAGTCCAGGCTGCCCCGGTGGTTCTTGACAGGCAGAGAATCAAAGCAGGACTTTGCCAGGCAATTATTGCAAACAGCGGAAGCGCAAATTGCTGCACAGGAGACAAAGGCATGGAGGATGCCCTGTCCGAAGCCAAACTTGCGGCATCCGGTCTTAATATAGCCGAAGAAATGGTGCTTGTAGCCTCAACCGGTGTTATAGGAAAGCCACTTGAGCTTGATAAAATAAAAAGTGCTGTTCCAAATCTTGTAAAATCACTCTCCGCTGACGGCATAAATGATTTTGCCCAGGCAATAATGACCACAGACACTGTTCCAAAGATAGCATCAGTAAAAGGTGAAGTCGGAGGGTGTAATTTTTATATAACCGGTGTTGCAAAAGGTGCCGGGATGATCTGCCCTGATATGGCCACAATGCTCTGCTTTATTATTACTGATATCAAAGCAGAATCAGATTATCTTAAAGAAGCACTTATATCTTCTACCAACAAATCTTTTAACAGGATAACTATTGACGGCGACACAAGTACAAACGATACGGTTCTTATCATGGCAAACGGAATGTCAGGTATAAATACAGATAGCCTTTCCGAAAAAGAATATTTTCAAAAACTGCTTGATGAAGTTATGATCAAGCTTGCCAAAATGGTTGTAAAAGATGGTGAAGGTGCAACAAAACTGGTAGATATCACAGTTAACGGAGCTGCAAGCGAGAGTGATGCCAGAAAAATTGCAGGCGTTATAGCAAATTCAAACCTTGTTAAAACGGCTTTATTCGGAGAAGATGCAAACTGGGGAAGAATTCTGGCTGCAGCCGGAAGAGCCGGAGCAGAAATTAAACCTGAATCTGTGGATATTTATTTTGATAATGTGCTTATGGTAAAAAACGGCTGCGGCTGCGGAATTGATGCTGAAGCAAAAGCAACAAAGGTTTTAAAAAAGTCTGAATTTACCATAATGCTTGATTTGAAATCGGGAAACGCAAATGCTTCGATTTTAACATGTGATTTTTCGATTGATTATGTCAAGATAAATGCCGATTACAGGTCGTGATTTTTGCCGTTCAACTCTGGAGCTGATAGAAAAACTCACGCCTTCAGACGAATACTTCAATTCAATATTATTTATACAAAAGGGTTCAAGGATTCGAGGGTTCGAGTGAAATGGAAAATAAATTAAAGAATCAATTGATTGAAGAAAGTTTATTGCAGAAGTATGCAGGAGGCAATAAACACTTGACCCCTTGGTCCCTTGAATCCTTGAACCCTGACAATCAGCTTTATCCGATGGCTTTGACTTTAAAATGAGACTTCAAAAATACTTATCTGCCGCAGGATTCTGTTCGAGAAGAAAGGGTGAACAGCTTATTCTATCCGGGCTTGTGAAAGTTAACGGCGTTGCAATAACTGCACTTGGAACAAAAATAGATCCTGAAAATGATGTGGTTGAAGTCGATGGAAACAAGATAGAATCAAAAGATGATTTAATTTATATAGCTCTTAATAAACCAAAAGGATATGTTACAACATGCAGAAGGGAAAGTAATAAAATTGTTTTAGATCTTGTTGATATTCCCCAGCGCATTTATCCTGTAGGCCGTCTGGATAAAGATTCAAGCGGACTTCTTCTTTTAACCAATGACGGCAGTTTGCATAATATTCTTTCACACCCATCTTTTGATCACGAGAAAGAGTATGAAGTTACCGTCAAATGGCCGATTACCGACAAGGCCCTTGATAAAATGAAAGAAGGGCTTTTTCTTATGGGAAGCAAAACAAGACCTGCCGAAATAATAAGAATTTCTCCTGAGCATTTTAATATCACACTTAAAGAAGGCCGTAACAGGCAAATACGCCGCATGGTCGTAAAAGTAGGAAACAAGGTTTTGAAGTTAAAAAGGATAAGAATCTCAGATATAAAACTGGGCAATCTTAAGGAAGGCGCATGGAGATATCTGAAGGAAAAAGAAAAAAAAACTTTGTTTAAAAATTATGCCTTAGAATAATCCATAGCTTTAAGACTTCTGACTATGAGTTTACCCAACAGATTTGTTTCCGGTTTTTATCTATTGGCATTAATGCCTATACCCTTATCTACTATAAATTCCATTACATGAAAAATATCGGGTATTTACATTATATTTACTGCAATACTGGCTGTTTAGCCTTATATATTAGAGAATCTTTGCTGTATAATCGGACAATTAGATTAGTTGACAAAATCAAAAACAAATGGTATTTCTATTTCGTAAGTATAGTATATTGCCAACAAGATAGTTTGCAAGGTTTATATAACAGAATTGAATATTTAAAGTACAACTTTGGCGCCTTACATTCTATTTAATACTATAGTTCTTTACCTTATAAATACTTATGAATCTAATTGCAGGTAAATACAATGAATGTTAAAAGAGCCATAGCCCCGCAAATAGAAAAAAACGGATTGATTTTAATCGCATTTGCAATGGTAGCAATTTACTGGGTTATTGATTCTCTGGCATCCGGCCTTTTATTCCCACGCACTCTTATCGTAACTTTTGTCATTATATATGGGATTTTTACCCAGACTTTGATCAATTCCCGCAAAGCAGCTCTTGACGACAAAGAAAAAACACAACAGCAGTTGATACAGTCCGAAAGCCTTGCTGCAATCGGGCAACTTGTGGCAGGAATTGCACATGAATTAAACAATCCCCTCTCCAGTACTGCAAGCTTTATCCAAAGCGATATCGAATTGATTAATGAACAGGAAGATAAAAGAGAGATTGATCATGAAATACTGGCTGATCTTGAATTTTCATTAAAGGAATTAAACAGGGCCGAAACAATAGTTAAAAGCGTTTTGGGCCTGTCCCGCCAGACGCAGACATATGCCGAAAATGTGAATCTTAATAAAATACTCGAAGATACCTTAAGAATACTTCACAATCAGTATAGTTCTTCCGATATAACAATTGTAAAAGATTTTGATAATAATTTGCAGGACATTAACGGTAATTTTGCAAATCTTGGGCAGGTGTTTATCAATATAATACAAAATGCTCTACAGGCATTGCCGGACAACAAAGGATTTATATATTTAACTACAAGATATAATAACAATACAAATTGTATTGAAATAGAGTGCCGTGATACGGGAGAAGGAATCCCAAGCGAAGATATCAAAGATATATTCAAGCCATTTTATACAACAAAAGAAGTTGGGAAAGGATCAGGCTTAGGATTATATATATCTCATGAAATTATAAAAAAACATGGGGGCCTTATCACTGTTAGCAGCAATAAAGATAAGGGCACAACCTTTTTAGTAGCGCTTCCGGCCAGAGGAGAAAAAGAAGATGAATAACATTTTGGTCGTTGATGATGAAGAAGGCATAAGGATCGCTTTGAAAAAAGTCCTGAAAAAAGATGGTTATGAAGTTTTTTTAGCTGAAAGCGGGACCGAAGCTATAGATATTGTAAAAAAGCACATCAATGAAATAGAAACAGTAATCTCTGATTTTAAAATGCCCGGGCTAGACGGTCTGGAAACTCTCCAGCAAATCGGCAGAATTAACCCGGAAATTATAAAAATTATTTTAACCGGATATGCAACTCTTGAACGAGCCATTGAAAGTGTCAATTCAGATATAGACGGATTTCTGACAAAACCTTTTGACAATAATATAATCAAACTTAAAATCAAGGAATTCCATGTAAAAAAAAGATTAAAACAATTTGTTCCATTCCAGATCCTTGAAGAGCTTCAGAAGTACGGTAACGGCTTAACTCCAAAAAATCAGAAAGTATCCATTCTTTTTACCGATATTCGTGATTTTTCCGGAATATCTAAGAGAATAAGTACTCTTGAGTTAGCTGAACTCTTAAACCTGCATTATTTTTATCCTCTTGATAATATCATTTTCGAATTCAACGGCACACTTGATAAACATATAGGAGACAGCATTATGGGAATATTCGGAGCGCCGATAGTTCGCGAAGATGACCCTTTCAGAGCTGTTTCCTGTGCAATTAAGATGCGGGAAAAAGTCGCTGAAATAAATCGTGAAATTAAAAATAAAAATTTAAGAATACCTGTTGGGTATGGAATCAGTACCGGAGAAACTATGGTAGGAATATTTGGATCAGCCATCAGGAAAGAATATACCGCACTTGGTCAAGCAGTAAATTTTGCTGCGCATCTTGAACAGATTGCCAAAGAAGATCAAATTCTTATCTGCCATGAAACATATAAGGCTGTTAAAGATTTTTTTAAGTTTGAATTGATTGATGGATTAATTATAAAAGGCATGGAAGGTGAAGGATCTATATATAATGTTCTCGGAGCGCTTTAAATAACGAAATACTCTTCAGTTAAAGGTACCCATACGATAACATGACCGGATACAAAAAAGCCCCATTCTTCAAATGGTTGAAGCACGGGGCTTTTGTTTTTTTTAAATATCACAAACTATCAAATTTTCATAGTACCCATGAGAGGCTAAAGGTATATTTTCCATGGAGAGGCAATGACAGAAATATTGAGTGATTTTCAGGCGGCTTTATTGTCGGTAGATATTATTAAGGCCAGACGGCTACTGGCTGAAGCAATGACCAATACGACTGCAGATCAGCTTTTCGAAACGGTAATTGTAAGCGCGCTTGAAAATATTGGAAAGGGCTGGGAAGCAGGGCATTATGCGCTCGCGCAGGTTTATATGAGCGGAAGGATTTGTGAAGAACTGGTTGATACTCTGCTGCCAAAAGAAGACAGGAAGAAAAATATTGCAACCAAAATGGCAATAACCACGCTCAACGACTATCATGCCCTCGGCAAGCGTATTGTTTATTCAGCGCTTCGTGCAGGCGGGTTTGATCTGCGGGACTATGGAAGGCTCGGCGTTGAAGGTCTTGTTAAAAAGATAATGGATGACGGCCTTGATGTTATCCTTATTTCCGTATTAATGTTTCCCTCGGCGCTGCATGTAAAGGATATCAGAGAACAGCTCGATAAAAATGGATACACGGTGAAGATAGTGGTCGGCGGCGCTCCGTTCAGGCTTGACCCTCACCTTTGGCACCAGGTTGGGGCCGACGCTGTCGGATATACTGCATCTGACGCAATAAAGATCGTTCAATCTATATATGGAGAAATCGCATGATGGCTACCCCCTCGATGACCTCATTGCAGCGGGTTCTTACCACTTTGGGGCACAAGGAACCTGATCGTGTCCCTTTTTTCCTCCTGCTGACCATGCACGGGGCAAGGGAACTTGGCGTGTCGATTCAAGAGTATTTCTCAAACGCCGAATCTGTTGCCTTGGGACAGCTTCTGATGAGGAAGAAATACCGGCATGATTGTCTCTACAGCTTTTTTTATGCCGCAGTGGAATTCGAGGCCTGGGGTGGAAATGTTATTTATGTAGATGATGGCCCTCCGAATGCAGGCGCACCTTTTATAAGGAAACCCGATGACATTACACGATTGACACTGCCTCGCGTTAAAGACATCCCCTGCCTGATAAAGGTGCTCAAGGCCACCCAAATGATAAAAGAAGATATCGGTGAGGAGGCCCCGATCATCGGGGTTGTAATGTCTCCTTTTTCCCTGCCTGTAATGCAAATGGGGTTTTCCTCCTATATCGATCTGATCTATGAACAACCCCAACTGTTCGAGCAGCTAATGAAAATCAACCAGGAATTCTGCGTCGAATGGGCAAATGCACAACTTGGGGCAGGTGCGACGGCCATTTGTTATTTCGATCCGGTGTCCTCCCCAACCATTGTTCCCCGGGAGCTTTACCTGAAAACCGGATTTGCCATCGCAAAGAGCACACTCTCGCGCATCAAAGGACCGACAGCCACCCATATGGCTTCAGGCCGATGCCTGCCTATTGCCGAAGACCTTGCCCTCACCGGGACGGCTGCCATAGGAGTCAGCGAACTGGAGGACCTGGAAGACATCAAAAACAAATACAGGGGAAAGCTGGCCGTTATAGGAAATCTAAATGGCATAGAAATGGCGCGCTGGGATACAGGACAGGCAGTGTCAGCTGTAAAGCAAGCCATTACAAAGGCAGGCCCAGGAGGGGGTTTTATCCTGTCGGACAATCATGGCGAGATACCGTGGCAAGTACATGAAGATGTGCTGATGGCCCTGTCAGAGGCTGTTGAAACCTATGGCCGCTATCCGATTGTCCCAGGAGAAATGGCATGAGCGGCAAGCATGCTATTCTGTGTTGCAGCATTTTTCGGCAGGAGATCGAGAAACTTAAGGTGTCCGAGAAATACCCTCATGTTCAAATTGCATTTTTTCCCGGAACATGCGGAAGACCGCCGGTAGAACTGGACAAGATGAAAAACATTCTGTTGGGGTCGATGGACTATGCTGCGTTAGATGTTCTTGGAAGCCTCTGCGTCACCGAGCCTGAACTTCCGGACTATAAATTAAAACCATTTCACATCCATGGCATGCGCAATTGTTTTCACATGATTGCCAATCCGGACCTGGTGGATAAGTATGTCAGCGAAGGCCGGCACCTGGTAACTCCGGGGTGGTTGTCATCATGGAGGCAGTTTGTCAATGCATGGGGATTTGACCGGCCTACGGCACAAAGCTACTTTGCCGAGTCAGCCAAGGAAATCCTGATGCTCGATACGGGGGTGGATGATGCGGCATACCTCAACCTTCAGGAATTTTCGGATTTTATCAATAGACCGTTTGAAGCCCTAACGGTAGGACTTGGCTTTATTGACCTTTTTGTTGCCAATGTCGTCATGCAAAGACAGGTTGAACTATCGTGTAACGAACATCTGAGCCTGCTTGATGAGAAACAGAAAGAGCTGTCTTATTATGCCATGGCATTTGACCTTTTAAGGACAATCACCAAAGTCAAAAATGAAGATGAGGTGGTCAGTCAGATTACCGATATGTTCAATATGCTTTTTGCGCCCCGCACTATTACATATAAAAAAGAGGAGCCAGATATTTCTCCTGCCACAGATGCGGTCATCCGCAGCGAAAAGGGCTTTGTTTTGCCGATTTCTGCAAACGGAAGATTGATGGGCAGGTTTGAACTGGATGGCCTGCAATTTCCGGAATACATGGACAGATACCTGATCCTATCTTCAGGCTTGATGGATGTCTGTGGGATGGCCTTAGAGAACGCCAGATACTACCAGGAGATCAAAGACCTTTCTGAAATAGACGGACTAACCGGCATAGCAAACCGCCGCAGGTTCGATCAGTGTATTGAGCAGGAATGGAAGCGCATGGAGCGGGAACGGCAACCTCTGTCAGTTATTATGTGTGATGTGGATGATTTCAAGCTGTATAACGACACTTACGGCCATCAAGCGGGTGATGATTGTTTGCGTAAGGTGGCTACAGATCTTTCCTCCAATTGCAAGCGGCCCGGTGATTTGGTTGCGCGCTACGGAGGTGAAGAGTTCGTGCTTTTGCTGCCGGATACGCCGGAAGAGGGGGCTTTCCAACTGGCAGAAAACATTCGGCACTCGATCGAAAAGCTGGGCATCCCCCATGCCAATTCGCAGGTCAGCCCATGGATTACGTTAAGCCTGGGTGTGGCCTGCTGTATGCATACTTCCCATTTATCTGCGCAATCGCTGCTTCTGTCAGCGGACCAGGCGCTTTATGCGGCCAAGTCAACCGGGAGAAACCGCACTGTGGTGAAACAACTTAAAGAAGACGGACCACAGTCCTTTCCACTTTTATAGAAAAGCGTAGAAAAGACTGTAGGGAAAAGAAGACAAGCTACACTTTCGAGATCTTGGTCAGTCAAATGAGCCCAACTTTCCAACCAGTCCGTCAACCCGTTAAACGGGTTACATCCGCGTTGGCCAGATGCAATATGTAATGAATTAGCTTTTTATTCAATTATTTTAAAGACAGGAGGGCAATACAATGTACAAGCAAATACTAGTCTTCTTTATTGGGATTCTGCTTTTAACTTGTCCTACCCCTGCATTCGCACAGGAAGTTCTTTACACCGAAGATTTTAAAGCTGGAGTGGTCGAAGGTTGGGAATTAGAGCCAGGCTGGAGAGTGGAACAAAAGGAAGGTAATTTTATCCTAAACGGAGAAGGGCATAATTGGGCAAGGCTGCAAAGAGGTCAGGACTGGGCCGATTATGCCTTCCGATCTCGCCTTAAGGTTATCAGAGGAGGAATTCATCTAAATTATCGCGTTAGCGAGAAGGGAAGATATTTCATTGGTTTCAGTGAGGAGGGACTCTATCTGAACAAGGAAACGCCATGGGGGAAATTCTTTGAACTATCCAGAAGCGATGCGCGCATTGGCATTAACACTTGGCATGACATCGAGATCCGGGGCAAGGGTGGGCATCTTCAAGTCTATTTAGATGGTAAGCTGGAAATAGACTTTACTGACAATGCTCCTATCACACAGGGCAGTATCGCTTTTGAAACTCTCGAAGAATCTTATGCCCAGGTAGATAATGTTGAAAGCGCTAGTATTTCTACCGTCATTTCCGAAACAGATGGTGCAATTAATTTGGATTTGATAAACATAGGAGAGCTGTGGATAGAAGGTTTGAAGCTTGCTGTTGGTGAGCAGGCCCAAGAGTTATTTTCATCTGCCGAGGATGTTTATCATAAAGCTATTTTACAGATAGAAAAAGGGGCAGTAGATGAAGCTGAACACCTTGTAAAGGAGGCTGAAGCTATCTATCGCGAGGCAATCATAATAGGGTTGCGGCAGGGACTGTTAGAGATAACGGAAAAGAACTTAAAGGAGGGCAATACAAATATTACTCTTGATAATCTTGAAAAATCAAGACAGTTACATATACAAGCAAGTGATAGAAATATAAGCACAAAAGAGTTTTTGAAGTTGCTTAAAAAAATACAATGGGAACTTGCCAGTATGACATATCCGGATTTAAAAGTCGAATTATGGACTGTACCTGAAAGTCAGAAGAAATTAAGCCATAAAAAATGGATTTCTCCTTATCCTCCTACACCGGATCAACCTGCAATCATTTCTATAATTGTTAAGAATATCGGCTTAGAGCCTGTTGATAAAAAATTTAACATTGAACTTTATGTAGATAAAAAACTAGAAAAGACCTGGACATGGTCACCTATCTTAGAAATGGAGGATGACTATCATAAAAAGAACCTGATGATGCCCGGCGAAACACAGGTATATGAATTTGCCAAAAAGTTTTCAGCGGGAAAACATACCTTCCATTGGAAAGTAGACACGAAAAACAATATTTCTGAAAGCGATGAAAGTAAAAAAAGCAATGAGTTGGAAGCGACAGCAATTTGGGTTGCCCCATCTGATCTCCCGGATTTGATCGTCAAAGATATCACTCATGCTGATGAGCTGATTGTTGGGCAAGACACTAAATGGAAAATCACAATTATGAACAACGGGAAAACGGATGTTGATTCTCCTTTCTTAACTACTTTGGATACAGGTGGCGTACAGTTTGGATCATTTTGGCTAAACTCTCTTGCCGCAGGCGCTTTGAAAACCTTTGAGACAAAACAGTCCTCCAGCGTAGCCGGTACAGAGTCTATAACAGGCACCGTTGATGTTGGCGGTGTTATACCCGAAACAAATGAGGCTAATAACAAGAAAGTAATCCCGTTTACTACATCATACGTGGACTTAGAAGTGGGTAATGTTATTGTGAAAACAAATAAATCCGCTATCCATGAGCCTGTAACGATTTCGTTTCAAATAAAAAACAATGGTCCCGGAAATATTACCAAACCTTTTAAAATAGGTGTCTTTCCAGGCAAAGTGTTGCAAGGCAAGACTCAGGCAACTTCATTTACATTCCCTAAGAATAAGCTACCATTGAAGGCTGGAGCATCAATCGATCTCGAACAAAAAGTTCTTTTGTCCTATCCCGGAAATTACCAAGCTTGGGTTATGGCAGATTTCCCTGACCCGGATTTCGTTTATAATGAAAAAGATAAGGGCAATAATACAAAAACCAGCAAGGGCTTTTCTTTAAAGGAAACTTATTATGTTAAAATTGATAAGATTGAATATACTTCCTCATGTAAAAACGGATTTAAGGTATGGCTGGACCGTTCAGGTGGATATTGGAAAGGAGATGTAGTATTAAAGCTTTTCTATAACGGTAAGTTGAAAAGTGAAAAAGACTTACCTCCAGGTGAAAGCAAAGCATACTTTAAGGAAAATACTTTTGATGTAGGTTTTGCCGATAATAAAGAGCTGAAAATATACAACGGTACCTTAGAGACACATGCAAAGGTGGGTGGCCAACTTATACAATCAAGCTCACCTGCAAAAGTAATTGATGTATGGGATTGGCCCCAACCCAAAATCAATTCTATTTCTCCTGATTATGCATTGCGGGGGCAAAAGAATAATATAACCATTAATGGGAAGGATCTTACAACGCCAAAGGGTTTGACCAATGTTACTATTGCGCATATGCAACCAGGAGCTTTATATCCGGACAAAGAAGTGACAGAAAAAGTATTGAAAACATCCTCCTCAGTTGTAGTAACTGAATTAGATGTTTCTAATAGTGCGCAACTCGGCAAGAGAGGCCTTTGGTTAGATGCTTGTTCATATGCAGATTGTAGAGATTGCTTTGAGATAGTATCACAGCCACCTTCTCCAACAAAACCATCAGAGCCTAAAAAGCCGCCGGTATGCAATAAACCCGATCTTTTTTTTCTTGGTTCTGTTTGGCTTGAACCAACCAACAACCCGTCTCCGGGTCAAAAATTTACATTCTATTCCACCTTGATAAACATAGGTAATGCATTAGCGCCAGCCTCTAAAGCAAAGGTTATATTAACCGGTGGAGGAAAAGAATTGAAATCAAAAATCATAACCATTCCCACGCTAAAGGCTAAACAGCCGTATAAAGTTAGCTGGGCCTTTAATAACGGTCTCCCAAAAGGTAAATATACTTTTGGTTATTATAATATTACAATAACTCTTGATTATAATAAAGCTATTCAAGAATGTAATGAAAACAATTGGACTGACATCTCCTTCGGTGTTTATTAACTAAACCTTAATTTGGAGATATACTGGTCAGTACAATAACTTGTTGGGGCATCAGGAGGTCAATAAGATGGGAGGAGCAGCTGCAATTATTAAAGGAAAAGTTGCAAATCGGCTATTGCAAACAAGGCCGGTGAAGCGTGGTCTGATTGGTCGGCTTCTAAAGAAAGACAAGTTTGTAAAACCAAAAGAGATAGAATTAGGTGATGGTCGATTTATGACGGAAGTCCCGTCCGATGACTTCGCCCATCTTGCGAATGAATTTGTGGAAAAATGGGGTCAGGTCTACATTTGACCTTTAAGGAATTATTGTATGAGCGATAAATCAGGCAAAACACCCGTTGTGCTGGTGGGACCCGTGGGAGATCACTACGGCATGCCCTCCATTGCCGTTAGCCTTTTGAAAGCCTCCCTGGAAACCCGTGGTATTGGCTGCCGGGCGATATACGCCAATCTTGTGTTTTATGATATTTTCGGTAACGATTTTTTCAATAACAACAGTCTGACCGGAATCAGCCTTCTATTCCTTGAACGCCTTTTTGCACCCATGGCCCACGGCGATCTCATGCCATATGATTTAACTTCCCTGACGGGACATGGCATTAGCGATTCCCCTGAAATATTTTACGATGTTCTGATGGGAGAACGCACGCCGGTATCCCGGGCGCTGGCACGGGAAGCGAATCGGATGGCAACGTTGTTTCTTCAAAGAATGACGGAAAAAATTGTTGCACAGAGCCCTATAATCGTAGGATTCTCCTCGACGTTCCATACCACCAATTCCATTCTCGCCATGGTCCGATATGTCAAAATGCACCTCCCCGATGCTCTTTGTGTAGTGGGCGGCAATAATTGCGAAGGCGAAATGGGCATTGAATTGGGAAAGCTCTCCAAGGATATAGATTATATTTTCCAGGGAGAGGCGGATTTCGCCTTTGCCAGTTTTTGCCGCGATTACCTCGATAAAGAAAAACTTCCTCAGGATAAAATCATAGCCTGCCCTCCTATATTGGACCTGAACACCCTTCCATCGCCCGATTACCAGGATTTTTTCCATCAATGGACTCTCCCCCACGAGCACATATTTCTCACATTCGAAAGCTCCAGAGGTTGCTGGTGGGGCCACAAGCACCAATGCAAATTTTGTGGGGAAAGCGCCCTTGACCTGCCCTACCGGGTGCGCGCCCCCGAACGGGTCATCTCTGAGTTGGAAAAGTTTCAGGAATACTACCCTGGTGTGAAAACTTACATGGCCTCCGATTCAATTTTCCCCTACAGCTATTTTAAAACTTTTTTGCCCCAATTGATCGAGAGCCGGTTCACGGGAAAATTGATCTACGAAACCAAGGCTAACCTGCGCCGGTCCCAGGTTGAGCTGCTTTGCCGGGCAGGCGTGATTCGCATCATGCCCGGCATCGAATCGCTCTCCACCCGTCTTTTAAAATTACTCAATAAGGGAAGCACAACCATTATCAATATTCGCCTGTTGAGGCATTGCAGAGAATTGGATATGGATGTGGCCTGGCTCTTGTTGATGGGGATTCCCGGAGACAAACTCGAAGATTATGAGGCCCAGGTATCCCTCATCCCCTTCCTTCAACACCTCTCGCCCCCGGGCATCGAACCGGTGCGGATTCCAAGAAACAGCCCGTATTTCAAAGAGGGGCATAAATACGATGTCTGCAACCTTACTGCGCTTCGGGCATACCGGCACGCCTTTCCCGCCAAAACGGATTTTTTTTCCATAGCTTATTTTTTTACTGCGGATTTTCCGTCCGAAGCGCGTGAATGCCCCGAAAAAATGCGAACTTTTGTGGAATGTATTCGAAAATGGCAGACGCGGTGGACCCATGAAAAATTCCCGGAGCTGATCCTCCGCCAGTTGCCGAATAAAGAGTGGGAATTGACCGATACAAGGGACTGTGCGTTGACACCCCGGCATATCATCAGCCAGGGCGAACAAGATCTATTGAGACGATGTGTCTGGGGATTACCCGTGGAAAAAGCAAGACTCGATCCTGCATATAAAATATGTATCAAAGCTGGCTACATTGTCGAAGTCGATCAAAAAGCCCTGTCCGTCGTGTGCCGTACATCAGGATAACCGGTGCACTTAATCCCTCGAACGGCAGTGGGATCAGCCCTTGACATAGGACAATTTATCAAGAAGACATGAGGAAGAAGACATTAGAGACAAGAGACATTAGGGTCTGCTTTGGTAGTATCCGGGTATTTATATATTGATAAGATTTTAAAATTGACTAACATCATGTTGATACAAATTGGAATTTATGTGTAATGAAATTTCCCATGCGAAAAATACAATTTAATACTCTGATCTGTATTTTAGTAATCTGTCTTATTTCATGCAGTAACGATACTAAAAATTTACCATTTTTTTCTTATATCAATTCTCCGCGCCCTTCTCACGAAACAAGAATCTTTGATAATGCCAATCTGATTAAATACAAAAACAGCCTGGATTCTCATTTAAATACTTTATACAGGCTTGCAGATATTGACATGGTGGTTGTTACACTACCAAAACTTCAGGGTAACGATATCTCCGATATAACTGCCAAGTTGCTTACAAACTGGAAAATCGGAGAAAATACAAAAGGATTAAAGGGTATATTATTTATTCTCAGCGTAGAAGAAGAACTAGTTAGATTTGAGATTGGCTATGATCTTGAATGGATCTTTCCGGATAGTTTTGTAGGTTATATAGAAAGAGAACAAATGGCACCCTTTTTTAAAGCAGGCCGGGTTCAGGATGGAATTGCAGCAACGCTGGAAATGATCATTGCCAGGGCAAATGAAAAAATCGATGAACAGTCATATGATCCTAATGTGAATAAAAATAATTTACCTGCCAATTACTATTCCGGCGGTGGGGGAGCCAACCAAAAAATTCAGATAAAAGAAATTACGATCCCCGACAAAGCCAATTACCCTGACGATATTAAATCTCTTTTTGTTCCCCAGCCCACACCCGAAGAAGCTTATCTGTTAGATATTGAAAAATGCAAACGGCGTATCAGAGGATATGACTTTGATTTGTACACAGATGAAACTCGTGCAATAAGCAAAAAGTTGATGTTCACAAATGCACAGATGGACAATGAAGTAAAAGATACCCAAGGAAAGACATTTAAGGTTTTCACCAGGGGTGAATTAGCCATTATTGTTTTTGAACCAAAACACAAAAATTGTCCTCCTATTTATCTGGAAAGAAATAATAATGGATGGCAATTGGATATTGCAACTATGTCCAAGACAATCCATTTTGACATGCGAAACCGCGCACATATGGGAAAAAGCAAATATCTGCCACTATTTAAGGAAAATGGATATACCTTTGGTGTAAATGGTTTTTTGTATTACAAGCAGCAGGCGCCAGCTTGCCTTGGTATAAATTCGTGGTCCGGTTCGACAAAGACAGCGACAATAAATTCCCTTGTAGATGATGGCCCGGGCGATAAAGCCGGCTTAAAACCCGGTGATACTATTATCAAGGTAGGAGATACTGATATTTTAAGCACTCGCGAGATTGTAAAAGCTGAAAACAAATATAAGATTGGGGATACGGTAGTCGTAAAAGTAAAACGCGGGGCCTGGACAAAAAAATTCAATGTCGTACTTGAAGCTTATAATCCATATTGAATTGGAGTATCTGGGACGCACTTTATATATGTAGTTTATGGTCTAAATATCTAATATTATTAAGAGTAAGAACTCTGCTTAACTATATATTTTCCTGTTTGTAAATGTCATTTATTATCGTGTCCCATCTCTCCCCTGTTTTACAACTCCAGCATTTGAAACCGTTTGCTAAGCGGCCTTTAGAATCATGGCTTCACGGGTTTGTGCAACTTCCGTGCTTTCAATATACTCGTCAAAAGTCATGAGCCGATCGATAACACCGCCGGGGGTAATCTCGATAATCCGGTTTACTACTGTATTCAAGAACTCGTGGTCATGGGAAGTAAAAAGAATCACCTCCTGGAAATTGAGCAGGCTGTTATTTAAGGACGTGATCGATTCCAGATCAAGGTGGTTGGTAGGTTCATCCAGCATAAGAACATTTGATTCGGAAAGCATCATCCGTGAGAGCATGCAACGAACCTTTTCACCACCGGAAAGAACGCTGATTTTTTTAACAGCCTCTTCTCCGGAAAAGAGCATCCGTCCCAAAAATGTCCGGGCAAAGCTCTCGCCCTCTGTGGGGGGAGCGTACTGCAGGAGCCACTCTATAAGGTTCCGGTCGCCGTTGAAATAGGTACTGTGTTCCTTTGGAAAATAAGAGTGGGTAATGGTAAGTCCCCAACAGAAAGTACCACTGTCCGCTTCCATCTCCCCGGCCAGAATTTGGAAAAGGGTGGTCTTGGCCAAACTGTTTCCACCCATAAAGGCGATCTTATCCCCGCTGTTTACAGTAAAACTCACGTTGTTCAGTACTTTTTCACCATCGATGGTCTTTGTGAGTCCTTCCACTTCAAGAATCACGTTGCCACAGGGTCGTTCAGGCTTGAAGCAAATAAACGGGTATTTTCTTGATGACACCGGCATGTCTTCAATGGTTAGTTTCTCCAGGAGTTTCTTTCGGGAAGTGGCCTGCTTCGATTTGGATGCATTTGAACTGAACCGCTGGATAAAAGCCTTCAGTTCATTGGCCCGGTCAGTACTCTTCTTGTTTTCCGCATATTTCTGCTTCAGGTTCAGCTGGCTGGCCTGATACCAGAAATCATAGTTTCCCACGTATACCGAGATCTTGCCAAAATCGATATCAGCAATGTGGGTACACACCTGGTTCATGAAATAACGGTCGTGTGATACCACGATTACGGTGTTCTGAAACCTGTAGAGAAATTCCTCAAGCCAGGCAATAGACTTGATGTCAAGGTTGTTGGTAGGCTCATCTAAAAGCAGGATATCCGGGTTTCCGAACAAAGCCTGGGCAAGGAGCACCCGCACCTTTTCCCCGCCCTCGAGTTCCTTCATCTTTTTTTGATGCATCTCTTCGGAGATTGCCAAACTTTTTAGAAGAACAGCCGCTTCAGACTCTGCTTCATAGCCATTCATCTCCTCTAATTCGCACTCAAGCTCACTTGACCTGACTCCATCCTCTTCGGAGAAGTCTGGCTTTGCATAAAGAGAATCTCTTTCCGTCAAAATATCGTACAGCTTTTTATGGCCCATAATCACAGTGTTTAAAACCGTCTCTTCGTCAAAGGCAAAATGGTCCTGCCTTAAAACCGCGATCCGCTCTCTGGATCCCACGGAAACGGTTCCAGAGTCCGATTCGATATCTCCGGATAGAATTTTTAAAAATGTGGACTTTCCTGCGCCATTGGCTCCGATGAGACCGTAACAGTTGCCCGGTGTAAACTTCATATTAACATCTTTGAACAGAATTCTCTTGCCGTAGGCGAGGGTGACGTTGGTTGCGCAAATCATTATTGTTTTGTTTCCTTTTCATTAAATAAAAAAAACCACAGGAATTAAACCTGTGGTTTAAAAGAGGTTTGATCTATATCATTGTTCGAAGTGAATGGAAACCTTTTTTTCAGGTAAGAAGAATTGGAGCTAAATTCGGTTGTTGACTTAAAATACCTTCATAATAATAAAATTGTAGCTATTTATTGTTAGAAAATGTAGAATTTAATAAATTGATTTGAAAGCAATATAACAAAATTTGATAAACCATTGTAGGATTATTATATGTCATTTGATCAACTTGGCCTTCGGGTCGAACTGCTTAAAGCTATTAAAGACAAGGGTTACATAGCCCCAACCCTGATTCAGACCAAGGCCATCCCCGTTATTATTGATGGCCGGGATATTCTTGCCCGGGCTCAGACCGGAACTGGAAAAACAGATGCATTTGCACTACCATTGGTCGAAATTCTGAGTCAAAAGAGCGTCAATGGGCGACATCCCCGCGCACTTGTTTTGACACCCACTCGCGAACTGGCGCTTCAGGTGGGAGAGAGCATCAAGGCCTATGCAAGAAGAGTTTCCTTGCGTAGCACCGTGGTTTACGGCGGGGTTAACATCAGTCCACAGATAGGGCGGCTGAGGCGCGGCATCGATATTCTTGTAGCCACACCGGGCCGCCTGTTGGATCTTGCCGGTCAGAGGCATTTGAATCTTTCCCGGATAGAGTTTCTGGTTTTTGACGAGGCGGACAGAATGCTGGATTTGGGATTCAGTGAGGAGATTTCTGCGATCCTTGATCTTGTTCCGGCTAAACGCAGAACCATGCTGTTTTCCGCCACCTACACACAGGAGATCCGGAATCTTGCCGGAAGAATGCTGCTTGAGCCGGAATATATCGAGGTGACGCCCAGCAATACAGCGGCAGAATCGGTTGCCCAAAAGGTTCACCTGGTGGACCGATCAAATAAACGGGATCTTCTCATCCACCTGATCACTAAGGGCAGCTTGAGCCGGATACTGGTTTTTACACGCACAATACACGGGGCAAATAAACTCACGGAAAAACTTGCTGCACAAGGAATCAGCGTAGCTGCCCTGCACGGCAACAAGAGCCAGTCTTTCCGTACACGTACCCTCGAAGAGTTCAAAAACGGTGAGATTCGCATCCTCGTGGCAACTGATGTGGCAGCAAGGGGCCTGGACATCAGTAATTTGCCCTATGTGGTCAATTACGATTTGCCCGGCATCCCCGAGGATTATATTCATCGCATCGGTCGAACCGGACGCGCGGGTGTAAGCGGAATTGCCGTATCTCTGGTCAGTCACGATGAAAAGCCTCATCTTCAGGCCATTGAAAAATTGCTGAAGAAGAAAATCCAGGTGGAAAAAGTAAACGGCTATACAGAGGATAGCGATGTTCCGGATTATGTTCTCTATCGTCCCAACAACCCGTCCAGCGAAAAAAAGGCAGACAAGGAAATAAAAGAAATAGTCGCAAGAAGAGAAGCTTCAAAACAGAAAGCGAAAAACCGTAAAGCGAAAACTACAGGT
>JBDRRF010000080.1:0-9856 GCA_043825875.1 Pseudomonadota bacterium
CCGTTTTTTCCCTTTAAGAAGTATACCGGCGTCTTTTGGAAGTGAAAGAGCTCCCAGTGTTACACCCTGGTATATACGAACATTTTTGCCGATAATCGATGTTTCACCTATTACTACCCCTGTGCCGTGATCAATTGTAAAGCTTTCTCCGATTTTTGCTCCGGGATGAATATCAATACCTGTAAGACTGTGAGCATATTCAGTCATCATACGCGGAAGGATAGGAACTCCGCTTGTAAAAAGTTTGTTCGCCAGCCTGTAAACCATTATTGCATAAAGACCTGGGTAGCTGAATATAATCTCATCATGGCTTGAAGCGGCAGGATCTCCGTCAAAAGCAGCCTTTACATCGGTTGCAAGTATTTTGCGTATAGACGGAATTGCTTCAAGAAAGTCAATAGCAGTTTTATTTCCACGTTTACTGCAATCACTGCATTCCTGGCTGTACCTGAAGCAATCGTGTCTTATACAGTTTGAAATTTGCTCCGAAACAACGTCAAACAAAACAGACACATTTTGACCCATGCAGTATTTCAGGTTTGCAGGATCAATCTTTTCTTTTGCAAAAAAACCCGGAAACAGAATTTCTTTCGATTTATTTATAATTTCAACAACAGACTCTCTTGAAGGAATCGGATCATAATCAATATGCGTATAGCATTTTGTATCGTAGCAACTTTTTATTATCTTTTCTGCAATCCCCGGAAGACGGTTTCTTGTTTTTAAAACGGAACCGGCATCTATTCTGCATTTTTTGTCGTCTTCAGATATTTTTTTCGGCATATATTTCTCCCCTAAAACCCATGAATACGCATGTAATTGCCGGATAAAACCTTTGTGCGAACATTATCATCATCAACATACTTTACTATGAAATCATAATATTCGGCGGGAAGACCCGGTTCATCGAATACTGTATCCGAACCGAACAAAACACGGTCGCTGTATGTTGTAATAAAATCCACATACTTTTTGCTGTCTTTTTTCATAAAGGGCAGCAGGGAAGAAAAATCGGTATAACAATTTCCGTATTGATCCATTAACAAAGCTATAAGTTTTCTTGAAGAACCAAAATGCGGAATTACCATGGGATGCTCGGGATATGCCTGAAGAACTTCTTTTACAAAATCATTGTACTTTCTAAGATCAGCATGAAAAATTACCGGCCAGCCGAAAGTAATAGTCTGCTCAATCATATTTACAATAAGCTTTTCCGATTCTTTTACAGAACGATTGAAAAAATTCTCCCAACCTATAATACCAAGCTCATTGTCTTCTTCGGGGACATATAAAATTTTTAAACCTTTGAATCCGCTTTTGCGATATGGCAAAAGATCAACAGACTGACCTTCTATAAACCGGGTATCAAGATATGGAAAAACATTAAATCCGTCTTCGTTTAATTTCTTTGCAGTCAAAATGTCAAATCCTGAACCGTCCTTGAAAAAAACCGGGTCACCGGTTCTGTCATGATAAGAGGCAGGAATTAATTTCAAAAGATTATTAATTTCATCTGGGTGATAAGCTACAATGATAACAGCAACACCTTTTAAACCCCGGTCTATCAGCGGCTGCCATTTGGGCCTCACAGGCTCAAAAGATCCTGTCCAGAAAAAATGAACATGTCCGTCATAAAATATCATTTTACATTTCCTTATCTGACAGGATTTAAATGATTAACAGGATGATTGACCGCTCCGGTAGAGCGGCCCGAAACACGCAGCCGATTACTTTGTGCGTTACGTCATCTTTCTACACCGGATTACCCTCCACGCCACAGGCGATGGTTTATTGCCTGACTGGCTTCCGGCCGGTCAGGCAACATCCTGCCCATCCTGTTAATCCTGTCTAAAAACCTTGGTTAATATATGCGTTGCGGCAATAACACTTAAGGCAACTGTTTACCCACACAAAACAGCGAAGAGCCTTATTTGCTGATTTCATGTTAAGCATTTTTCCCCAGATGGAAAAATAATATCCTAAAGTATCTCAAACTTGAAAGTATAAGCGCCAATCCTATTGCCGCATATCCTATTGACAAATATATCTTGGGGATAGATGAATTCCGGATAAAAATTCCTGTTACTGCCATTACTACTACATTTATATAACTCTTCCAGTCCATGAAAGAAAATATGCACTTTTTTTCTTTAGCAGGAAGTAATCGTCTTAAGTTTATATCTACAATTTTCAAAAATCCAAAATGGTGTATTAACAAAGATAATGCAAAACTAATCACTGCTATCAACCAATAATTTATATTTTGTGTTTCCTGTAGCCAGTTATATGAGAAGCTTATAAGCATTATTCCGCTGCAAATCCATATTAAACCGGCTATAAAAATTAAAGCCCGTTTATCTGCCGCAGGTTTTATCCTGTTTAATCTTTTTATCATAAAATCAATATTACCCCAGTTTTCTCTTAAACCTTATTATTGCCGCAAGAAACAAACAGGAACCGAAAGTAACCAGTGAAAGAGTTTCAGGTATAAGATCTTTTATTGTAGTTCCTTTGAGATATATTTCCCGCAATATTATTATAAAATAGCGAAGCGGGTTAAAAAGCGTGATCTTTTGTATTACATGGGGCATGTTTGCAATAGGGATAAAAAAACCTGAAAGCAGTATGAAACAAATCATTGTAAACCAGGCCAGAAACAGAGCCTGCTGCTGGGTATCCGCTATTGTAGATATAAAAACACCAAGCCCTATCGTTGAAATTATAAAAATCATAGATTCAAATACCATAAGAAGAAGGCTGCCTTTAACTGCTATCCCGAAAATAAGATAAATGAAACCCATTGCAATATTTATCACAACAATGCCGAGAATGGAAAAAGGTATAATTTTACCGAGAACAAGTTGATATGATCTTATCGGTGTTACCATAAGCTGTTCCAGTGTTCCGATTTCCTTTTCGCGCACTATTCCCATACTTGTAAGAAACATCGTAATTATAAGAAGCATAATGGCGATAATTCCCGGTACAATATATGGTTTGCTTTCCAGATTTGGATTATACCAGAACCTTGGTTCCGTTTCCACTCTGTGAATATTTTTAACATGAAAAGCTAAATCCGGAAAAGACTCTATCAGCCTTTTCTGATAATTCTGCATTATATCCGAAATGTAACCGAGAGCCACTCCGGCGTAGTTTCCATCCACTCCATCAACAAGAACCTGAACATCCGGTTTTTTATTAAGCACTATATGCCGCTGGAAATGTTTTGGGATTACTATTGCAAGATTTGCTTTTCCTGAACTAAGATAATCTGAAAGTTTGCTGTAGCTTTCTTCAAAGCCTATGGTTTTAAAATATCCGCAGTGGACAAACTGAAGAACCAATTCCCTGCTGTATGGTGTCTTGTCCTGATCCTGAATGACAAGCTTTATATTTTTAACATCTGTTGTAATAGCGTTTCCAAGAATAACAATTTGAACCAGAGGCACTATAAAAATAATTCTAAGCATAGCCTTATCGCGAAAAACCTGCCTGAATTCTTTTTGAACAAGATAAAATATCTGACGCATTTTATTATTCCAAAGTCATTTTAAAACGTTTGATTGCAATAGATATCATAAAAAGGCCGATAGCGGACAAAGCCGCCACCTGTTTCCAAAGCATCATAAACCCGGTTCCTTTAAGCATAATGCCACGTATGATGATTAAAAAATGTGTGGCAGGTATCAGATTTGATATTAGTCGAAGGGGAAGAGGCATACTTGCAATAGGAAAAATAAATCCGCTTAACATTATGGTCGGAAGAACGGTTGCCATAATAACCGCAAGCATAGCGGATTGCTGTGATTGTGCGGATGCGGAAATCATAAGCCCAAAACTCATTGCTACAAATATATACAAAAGCGCAAAAGCACTCATTAATATCAGGCTGCCGTTAATGGGCACTTTAAACAAAAATTTTGCAAAAAGAATGATTATGGTTCCGTTTAAAAAACCTAATGTTACATATGGGATCACTTTTCCTATTACTATTTCTACAGGATAAACCGGTGAAACCAGAATTTGTTCTAAAGTACCGGTTTCCTTTTCACGTGCAATAGCAATGGATGTTAATAATGCGCTTATAAGAAGAAGTATAAATGCCACAAGTCCGGGTACGAAAAACCTGGAGCTTTTTAAGTCGGGATTGAAAAATATCCGTGGTTCAAGATTTATTATTCCGGGAGTTTCGATGTTGATTTTTTCATTATATATCTGCATTACCTTGTTGCTGTAGTTATTTATAAATGTCGCAACATTTGAATCCGCAGCATCTATCAAAAGCTGTACTTTTGTTGTTTGCTTTGAAACAAGGCTTTCGGAAAAATCTTTGGGAATTACCAGAACCATCTGGATTTTTCTTTCTTTAAATAAAGAATCTGTTTCGCTGCGTTTTATATCCATAAATTTTAATACAAAAAATTTATTTCCGGTAAAGCTGCGGATTAGCTCCCGGCTCTCCGGTGTTTTACTGTCATCGATTGTAGCAAAACTTATATTTTTCATATCAAACGTAATGGCATAACCATATAGAATCACCATGACGATCGGCATAAGAATTATTATAATAAGAGAAACCTTATCTCTGAAAATATGTATATATTCTTTAATAATAAAATTTGTAATTCTTCGCAGTTTCATTTTTAATCTTACCCGACTAGTTCAACAAAAACATCCTGAATGGAATCTTTGCCATATTTCATTTTGAGGTCAGCAGGTGTTCCCATTTCTATTATTTTGCCTTTATGCATTATAGACAGCCTGTTGCAGTATTCGGCTTCATCCATATAATGTGTTGTAACAAATACGGTTTTCCCGCTATTTGCGATTTCATAGATTATTCTCCAGAAGTTGCGGCGCGAAACAGGATCAACTCCGCCTGTAGGCTCATCTAAAAATATAATGGGAGGATCATGAAGTAAAGAAGTACTTAATGCAAGTCTCTGTTTCCATCCCATAGGCAGGGTTTTGGTTAAAGAATTTTGCACATTTTCCAGATGAAGCTCGGATACAAGAAGCTTTGTTTTGTTCAGTATCTCTTTTCTGGATAAGCCGTATATTCCTCCGTAAAATTCAATATTCTCTTTGACTGTAAGATCTTCATAAAGAGAAAATTTCTGGCTCATGTAGCCTATATGTTTTTTTATGTTAGTACTATCTGTTTTGATATTAAAACCTGCAACATTAGCTTCGCCTGATGTTGGTTTTAACAATCCGCAGAGTATTTTAATAGCCGTTGTTTTTCCGGCTCCGTTTGCTCCCAAAAAGCCGAATATCTCACCTTTTTTTACTTCAAAAGAAATTTCATCTACAGCCACAAATTTTCCGAAATGGCGGCTAAGCTTTGATACGCTTACTGCAAAATCAGAGGTAGCATTATTCAAAGGTCTCTTATTTTTCATTCCCATTCTTACCTTCAACAAGCGCGATAAATAAATCTTCAACCGAGGGTTCTATCTGCGTTAAATCAAAGTTTTGTTTTAAAATTTCTTTAATTTCTTCATTGATTTTTTCAGCAGATATATTTTGGGGGAAAGTAAGGTGAAGGCTGTCACCGAAAGACTGAACGGAAATTATACCCGTGATCTTTGCAATCGGGTCTATATTACTGATAAGATCCGTTCCTGAAAGCTTGTAGATATTATTATCTATACGACTGGTAAGCGTTTCGGGATTTCCGCAGGCAAGAATAACTCCTTCGTGCATAATTGCTATGCGATCGCATTTGAGCGCTTCATCCATGTATGGTGTAGATACAAGGATTGTAACGCCTTCGTTTTTTAATTCCTTCAAAATTATCCAGAATTCGTTTCTTGAAACAGGATCGACGCCGGTTGTAGGCTCATCAAGTATAAGCACGACAGGATCATGAATAAGAGTACATGAAAGAGCAAGTTTTTGCTTCATACCTCCGGAAAGCTGTCCTGCAAGCCTTTTCGCAAAGGGTTCAAGATTGCTGAACTGAAAAAGCCTTTTTTTCCTTTCAGATATTTCTTTTTTTGGAACTTCAAACAGTTTTGCAAAGAAATTCAGGTTCTGGTTTACGGAAAGATCGGGATATAAGGAAAACCTTTGAGGCATGTAGCCGGTTATGCTTCTGATTTTTCTTATATCTTTTGAAACATCAAGATTGTTGACATAAATTTCTCCTGTATCCGGTGCAATCAAGGTTACAAGAGCTCTTATGGTTGTGGTTTTTCCGGCTCCGTCCGGCCCAATGAGCCCAAACAATTCGCCTTTTTCGATATCTATGTTTAAGTTTGCAACCGCCTTTGTTTTACCGTAGGATTTTGAAAAGTTTTTGATGCTTATTATAGGCGACATTATGATTCCCTGTTTACAATAACTGTAACAGGCATACCGATTTTTAAAATTCCGTCAACATTAGACACAGTAACTTTTGCGGCATATACCAAAGATGCTTTTGTCTCTTCGGTAAGAATGGTTTTGGGAGTGAATTCTGATTGGTCGGAAATCCATGAGATTCGGCCTTCCATTGTTTTATTGTCAATCCCGTCAATTTTGACCTGTACTTTCTGACTGATTTTTATAAATGGCAGATCTTTTTCTTCTACATATATCTTGGTCCAAAGCAAAGTTATATCAGCGATGTCACATACAGGGCTTCCAGTAGTAAGCAGTTCTCCGTTTTCAACATACCTTACCAATACCGTACCTGTAACAGGAGATGTAATTGTTGCATCTTTAAGCTGTTTATTAATGATATCTGACGCGGATTTCACCTGTTTTTTCTTGCTGTCAATTGCATCAATTGAAGACCGGATATAATTAACCTGCGCGTTTGCAGCGCCATATTGGGTTTTAAGATCATCAACATCCTGCTGCACGGCGGCATTTATCTTAAGAAGGTCTAAAAAGCGGTCATATTTAATTTTTATATTATCTCTTTCAAATTTTGCTTTTTCAAGCTGTGCAAGCAAAGCATTATATTGATTCTTTAGTTCTTCAAGAAGGGCCTTATTCTGATCAAGCTGGTATCCGAGTTTTTCGGTTTCCACATTTACAAGCACCTGGTCATTTTTTACTAGCATGCCCTCGTCAAATTTAAGCCCGGTTATTATACCCTGTGCCTGTGAGCTGACACGCGTGATATCAGTATCCATTATGCCCGTATAGTTCATGAAAGAACCTTTATCCTCAGTGCATGAACAAAAGCATAAACACACTATAAACAGCAGAATAATTAGAAATATTTTATCGATATTAATAAAATTGGAATAACTATTTGTTTTTGTCATATATTTTTCTTATACTATAAATTGTTAATAAATAAAAAAGCGCAAATAATATATTAAAGAAACAACAGGTTAGTGTCAAGGAAGATATACAGGAGTGTATATATATTATAATTTGGCATTCACAGTGGAAAAAAAGTAATAATTATAGTATTAATACTTTTAATAGTTCATCATAATTAGCTTGACATTTTAATTTAAAATTCTATCTTTTAAATTAAATTTAGGTAGATATAACGGCGAATATTCAAAAGGAAGGAGTTTTTATGAAACACAAATTAATTGTTGCCAGCCTTTTTGTTATTTTGTTAGTTGCGTCATATTCACTTTCACATGGTGACAACGGGCAAAATCAGCCAAATGTTGTGATCCCTGACAGCAGTTATAAATTTGACCAAATCCCTGAAGGAACTAAAGTAGTACATGATTTTGTGATAAAGAACACCGGAGAAGCACCTCTTCAAATTCAGAAGGTAAAAACTGACTGAGGGTGCACCGCTGTTTCTTATCCGAAACAGATCCCTGCCGGAGGCGAGGGAATAATAACAATAAGCTTGAAAACAGCAGGAAAGGGCGGAGAATCTCTTAATAAAAGCATAACTGTATTTACGAATGACACAAAAAAGCCGAAGCTTTATCTTGCAATACGAGGATCTGTTAATAAAATTGTTGATATCAGCCCTAAAAAAGCGGTCTTAAGCGGACCGCCGGATAAGGAATTATCTGTTTCCGTAATTATTACGCCGGAAGAAAAATACCCTTTTAAAATAAAAGAAGTTAAAGCTAAAAACGGCTATAACATAAGTGTTTGGCTTGAAAATGATAACGGAGAAAATCAGGGCCAATATACAGTAATTGTTAAAAACACTGCAAAATTAAAAAGAAAATACTACGATTGGGTTTATATTTATACTGACAGTCCGATTAATGACATGATTACAATCCCTGTGATTGGGAATATATATTAAACGCATTGCCCTGAATAAAAAGCAAAATCGAGGGTAGACATAGGAAAATATGAACAACATTAAAGTAGTTGCTTTTGACTGTGACGGAGTTATGTTTGATTCCGGGCAAGCCAATATGGATTATTATAACAGTATCCTTAAACATTTCGGCAAACCGCAGATGACACCCGATCAATTTGCTTTTGTTCATATGCATACAGCAGATGAAGCACTTTCCCATCTTTTCAGAGATCCTGAAAGTCTTGAAGCTGCACAGTTATTTCGAAAAAAAATGTCATACAAGCCGTTTTTTAAGAGCATGAAAATTGAACCGGATTTGATAAGCCTGCTGAAAAAAATCAAACTGAAATATAAAACCGCTATCGCTACCAATAGAACAGATACCATGCAGGGAATTTTATCAGAATTTAACCTTCAAAGCTTTTTTGATTTTGTTGTATGTGCCCTTGATGTAAAGCACTCAAAGCCCCATCCGGAATCTTTGCTGAAAATTATTGAATATTTTGATGTTGAACCTGCTCAGGTTCTTTATGTAGGAGATTCGGTTGTAGATGAGACGGCAGCAAAAGCTGCAAATATTCCTTTTGTTTCATACCGTAATGATAAGCTTTCTGCTAATTACTACATCACGCGCCTGGAAGAACTTGAAGACATGCTTTTCGGTTGAATATAGTAGGGACGCAAGATTTTGCGTCTCTACTTTTTGTCTTTTCTGTTTGCCAAGAACCCTTTTACCAGCATAACAGGCATATAAACAATAATTGAAAAAGACAACAGGCCTAAAGACTGCCAGATATCTTTAGGTTTTACATATATGGTAGCAAGCATTGCGCCCATCATTTTTCCTTTAACTACCAGGTTCTCACCTTCGCGAGACATGGATAACATATCCATCATCTCGACTCCTTCTTTACTGTACATCTTCATGACTGCTATTCTCCCTCTATAAGATATCTATAGCAGGAGCAACCGGAAAGGCTGCTCCTGCTATCAATAAATCGGTATAATTCACCCTCCCCTTGATCCCCTCCCGTCAAGGGAGGGGGAAATATATATTTGCATCCATAGTTTTCCCTCGCCCCTTGGGGGAGAGGGTCAGGGTGAGGGGTATAATCTTATGATTTCTTTGATGCTACTTTCTCAAAATCAATTCCAAGATCTTCCATTACTGCCTGAACCGCTGCGCGGCCTCCACCTATAACTCCGGTTCCGGGATGTCCGCTGGCGCTGCTCAGATAAAGATTCTTTACCGGCATTCTGTAATTCCATCCGGGAAGCGGACGATTGCCGGCAGACTGCCAGTTGAACTGACCAATATGACCGATATCGGCACGAACATATGAAGGATTGTGTGTCTCAAAATCAAGCGGTGTCCAATGTGTTCTTCCAAGAATATTATCATCGCCCATGTTGGTTGTTCTCTCACGATAATGTCCAAGAATACCGTCTGCTACTTCCTGGCCTTTTTCTTTCCATGCCTGTGCTCCGCCGTTAGCAAGATCGTAAGGACAGAAACCATAAAGATAAAGAGTATGCTTTCCTTCCGGTGCTCTTGTTTTGTCCCATTTGCTGTATGTGATGGCAAGATAAAGTTCATCTCTGGCATGACCAAGATCAAGCGAATGAAATGCG
>JBDRRF010000081.1:0-3589 GCA_043825875.1 Pseudomonadota bacterium
CCAGGCTATTTGGGAAATCAAGAACAAGCTGGGCTATCCGGGCGGTTGTGCACCTGCCAATGCATTGTACCAGTGGAAGAAGAAAAAGGCAAAAGCCAGTCCTGAATTTGAGGTATGCGGAACTTCAAGTTATTTATTGCCAATAAGCTGGGGTGGAAATTTTATTCTTTACGGCCCGATAGCAAATGCTTCCTGGGTTTATCCTGCCTGTGCAACTATGGATGCCATGATTGCCTATGGCGAGCAAGCAAAGGGAATAAATATTAAAAAAGATCACCCGCTGTACCACATCTTTTAAATAAAAGATGATAAAGGCGGACAAGGAAAAATCCTGGCGGTTTATAGATACCGGTATTAATAATGGCTTTATGAATATGGCAATTGATGAAGCCATGCTGGAGATGCACCTTCAGGAACAGATTCCTCCTACCTTGCGCATCTATAGATGGAGTCCTCCTGCTTTATCTATAGGTTGCTCTCAGCGCATGGAAGATGATGTCGATCGTAATAAATGTTTGGAACTGGGAATAGATGTAGTTCGCAGACTTACCGGAGGCCGCGGTGTTCTGCATAATAATGAATTGACTTATACGGTGATTGCTTCGGGAAAATACGGACTGCCCGGCACTATATTGGAATCTTACCGGATTCTAAACGAAGGCTTGATTGCTGCTTACCGTATTTTAGGATTGGAAGTAAACCTGGTATCCAATGATAAAGTACTTCCATCTGCTGCCTGTTTTGCCGGTACTGCAACAGCAGATTTGACTTGCCGGGGGAAAAAAATTGCCGGGGGTGCTCAGTTTAGAAGGGGGGAAGCCTTATTGCAGCACGGTTCTTTGCCTATTGTACTTGATACAGAGTTAAGCATTGCCGTTCACAAATTTTCGAGCCCGGAAGTACGCAGCAGAGCATTAAGCACTTTACGTACAAAAGCAACGGATATTAAAACAGCTTTAGGGAAACAAATTGACTGGCAGGAATTGGCGGATGCCATTTTTGAAGGATTTCAAAAATCAATGGGGATTAAACTTTACAAAGATAAATTAACATCTGCTGAGATAAAACTTGGCCGGAAGCTGGCAAAAGAAAAATACAGTACTGACGATTGGAACGATTTTGGAATGTATAATGATGGAAAAAGATAAAATCGCCTTACAGAGTATGCCTTCATGGTTGGTAAAACCCTTTCCTAAAGTAAAGCAAACGTTTGGGGTTTCCAAGATTTTATCACATTGGCGATTAAATACAGTGTGCAGGAGTGCCCAATGTCCCAACTTATGCGAATGTTTTTCACAGGGGACGGCAACCTTTATGATTATGGGCAGTATCTGTACCCGAAATTGCATGTTTTGCGCTGTTAACGGTGGCAATCCAGGTTCTTTGGAAGCGGATGAACCGGACAGAATAGCTTATGCTGTAAAAGATTTGGGTCTTAGTCACATTGTAGTAACTTCTGTAACCAGAGATGATTTATCTGATGGAGGGGCTCTGCATTTTGCCGAAACAATTTACACCATACGAAAGATAAATCCTGATACTACGGTAGAAGTACTTGTACCGGATTTTAAAGGCTCTTATGCTTCGGTTGAAACAGTTGTGAAAGCAAAACCTGAAATCTTTGCTCATAATCTTGAAACTGTGCCAGGTCTTTATAAGAAAGTCCGGCCAAAGGCAAATTACCAGCGCTCGCTTGCCGTATTGGAGATGGCAAAAACTATTAACAAAAGTATTCATACAAAATCGGGCATGATGCTGGGCCTGGGAGAAACAAAAGAGGAAGTGATCGCCGTAATGCAGGATCTTCGTAAGATAAATTGTGATTTTCTTACCCTGGGGCAATACTTGAGCCCTTCCGAAGATCATCTTCCGGTGAAAAGATTTATAACACCTGATGAGTTTGATGAATTTGCTCAAACAGCAAAACAAATGGGATTTAGTGCAGTAGCTTCGGCGCCCTTTGTTCGCAGTTCGTATCACGCTAAAGAATTTTTGAGCAATAATATAAATCCAATATAACCAAAATCAAAAAAGAGGAGACAATGATATGATTAAACTTGGAAAGATGGAAAATGCCGGCCCGTATTACGGGAAAACACTCGAGGAATTAGAAAAAGCTGATCTGGGGTGGAGTCCGGAAGAAGAAAGAGAAATTGAGCGCTATTGTGAGCAAATTCACGCAAACTGCCAGGAAGAAGAAATGACACCCATGGAGCGCTACAAGGCTACTTTTGCCGGTAAGGAAAGAGACCGTGCAATGATAGAGGTGGATTATTTTGCCACATATGCAGTAAGAATTCTTGACTGTTTTGCCGGTGCATTAAAGCCTCTTGATGCTTACCAATTACCCAAATTATTGGTTAAATCCCATTTGGCAACAACAGCCAGGTTCAAGACTGACACTCTTTTCTGTGGTCCGCTCTCTTATGGCGAAAATTTGTTTGGCTGTGATTCAAAAATTATAGATTACGGCAACCCGGTGCATATCGGAGATCCGCCTATAAAAACCGTTGAAGATCTCGAAGGTTTGGATGTTCCCGATCCGGACAAACATGCTATGTACCCTCAATATTTATGGTGGCTGAGAGAATCAAGAAGGATATTTGATAAATACGGTCTAAGCGATCTTATCCCGATTGAAGGCTCCCATTGTCACGGTCCGGACGGTTTTACTGCCGGGCATTTATTGGGTTATAATCAGATGATGAAAGCCTTGCGCAAAAATCCTGAACTTGTTCAGAAAACAATTAAATTAGCCACCGAATGGCAGATAAAGCTTGGTATAGCTGTAACAAATCTTGGTAAGGTCGATTACAGTTATCAGTGCGGCAGTATGGGCTTTGTTCCTCACATAGAGAAGAATTTATGGATTGCAGATGAATACAGAGAAATCGGAAATGCAATAAAAGCAGCAATTCCCGCAGACAATCCGATCGTATACGCCTGGGCAATGGAAGGATGTGTTGAATGGTTGCCGACCGTATGGGAGAAAAACGTAGCAGGTCCCGGAAGTTTTGACGGCATTATGGTAACCGGTGATATCACGAGTTATCAAAAAATATATGATTTCTGCCAGGAACACGACATGTATGGGTCTGCTGCCCCATCTGACAGATTAATGGTAAGCGGTCCGTTGTCAGAAGTTGAGGCCGAAGTTAAAGGACGCTGTGATTGTATAAAGAAATCACGTACAAATAAGTGTACTCTTTCAATAGGTGCTGTCGATTATTATACATCTCCAGAACATCTTGATTTTACAATAAACGCAGCGAAGAAACACGGGAAATACTAAATCCTGTGCTATAGCTCCTGCTTTGCAAGGAAGAACTAAAAAAGTTATACTGTAGTATTTATACCTCCTTTTGAGATAAGAAAACAGTGTTGTTTCTGTGGCCAAATCTCAAAAGGAGGTAAATATAAGTTTCAAAATATTTTTGAGAGGACTCATGGAAACTAATAAAGATGTCGTTGTAATAGGTGGAGGTCCCGGAGGATATGTAGCAGCTATCAGAGCTGCGCAACTTGGCGCATCAACGGCACTAATAGAAAAAGAAGAGCTGGGCGGCACCTGTTTAAATGTTGGCTGTAT
>JBDRRF010000082.1:0-13859 GCA_043825875.1 Pseudomonadota bacterium
ATTCAAGATCACTGTAGGAAATTGGTATGAAGCGCTGGGCTGGAACAGAGAAACCGGCTATCCTACCTTGGAACATCTGAAAGATATGGGAATTGAAGATCTGGCGCCTGAACTGGAAAAGATAGGCAAGTTAGGCTAAAAACAAGGGCAGTATTCAAGAGGCCAAGGGTTCAATTTAAATATTACTTACATTTAAATTGAACCTTCAAAATAGAAAGGAGTTAAAAATGAGTGCAATGCGAGTCAAAGAACATCATCCACGCTCTTTTAATCTCCAGGCTTCCGCATATACGTAACGTGGTTTCCCGAAAAAAATTATTTTCATTAATGTGCATAAGCATTTCATGTGTTTATTTGATAAAGCATATCTTATTTCACACTTTGCTGCATTAAGTGCGAATAGAAACATATAAAAGTGTTGTATACCATATTTATGACTGATGTAGTTGTTTAAACAATTGTATTTACAAATAATAATATTTTGGCATGGTTTAAGCTTAACATATTAGATAAAATGATGAACGAGAACATGTTAAATTAGATAGTACTTTGGCGCAATCGGTATATAAATCTGAAAAACGCTATACAAGGAGACAAAATTAAGATGAAACAATCAAGAAATTATCGCATTTTAGGATTGTTACTGGGCTTATCTTTTCTGTTTTTTTGTAGCGGAATCTTGCAGGCTGAAGAAATAGCTGATTACGGGAACATATTTCCAATGCAAGTGGATCAATTAGCGTCCGATTCCATAATGATTTATCAGATTGTCTGGATGTCTGCAATACTAGCGGGCATAATCGCTTATGGAGTATATAGAACCATACGCCATAAAGACCCGATACTACTCTTTACGATGGGTTCCGGGATTATAGCTTTTTTTAATGAGGGAAACCTTGAAGTGCTTGTTCATGTCACAATGCCGGTTAACTCTATAATGCCTGTATACCAGGCCTATGGAATAATCATGCCCTTTTGGATGCTCATTGGTTATACCGCTGTATTTCCGCTCTTGTCTTATATTGCCTACAGTTATTTAAAAAAGGGATTGGAAACCAAAGGCTTTATCATTTTATGGGTTTTGTTTTGCCTATTTGACTTTGTAGCCGAAGTCCCAGGTGTCGCCATGGGGGCGTATGTATACCAGCCGCCACAAATGCTGACATTTCTGGGTTTTCCGATATATAATATGTGGATAAACGGAACTTCATGGCTTCTGGGTGGTGTTCTGATGTACTTTTTTGTACCGATTCTGACGGGCTGGAAACGACCTCTCATTTCACTTTTACCGTTCTTTGCGTTTGCCACAGGATGGGGTATAATAGATGTCCCGATCGTAATCGCACTGAATTTTGCCGGAATGCCCGCCTGGGGCAAGTGGGTGCTGTGGTTTGTTTCGCTAGGACTTAGCATCCTCATTGTAGTCACTCTGAATAGCATGGTCACGACAACTTCCAAGACAAGATGGAGATTGCCATGGGCTACATTGGATGCGGAGATAGCAGCAGAGGCATCGGTGACTGCACCCGTCTTAGTCCGTTGAGTCTTATGTTACAATTTAAATATTATGAAACGATTTAACCATTTATGCATAGAAAGGAGTAAAAAATGAATGTAATGCGAGTCAAAGAACATCATCCATTGTATGGTGAATTGGCGATGATTGTTGGTTCCAAATTTACAACAGACAGCGACTTTGCTTTGTGGGCATATTCCCGCGACTCAAGTCCTGTTCCGGGAAAGGTTCCGGGGATAATCGTAAGGCCCGGCAGCACCGAGGAAGTATCGGAGATCATCAAACTTGCAAATCTGACTCATACCCCGGTAATCCCACGTGGTGGGGGCGCTTCTATTTTTGGTTTTCCGGCAGGTATTCCCGGAAGAAGTATAGTAATGGATACTACACGGCTGGACAAATTAATTGAGATCAATGAAGAAAACATGACGGTAACTGCTGAGGCAGGCATCGGTGTTTGCGAGCTGGGAACCAAGCTGACCGAAAAGGGATATTATGCAAATCTTGTCTGGGCGCCCTATTATGCGGATACGCTCGGTGGCCTGATTGGCGGCGTTATGGGTGGAGGATGGTCGACGCGAACGCAAGTAGTGGGACCCAATGCGAATCATATACTGGGCATGAAAGTAGTTACGCCCACCGGAGGCGTGATCCAAACCGGGGGAGGTCCGGGGACTAATGTGCATCGTAAAACCACCTTCATGCGTGATGGGGGCGGACCCGATACAACCGGTTTATTCATCGGTGATGGAGGAACATTCGGCATTAAAACCGAAATAACGCTTTCAATTTACCCCCTCGAAACGGTTGCCAAACCAAGAGGCTTTCTCTTCAAGAGTTTTGATGACATCTGGAGCGCCATGTCCAGGTTGATGGCAATAGAGCCCTTTCCTTATACGAATCTTGTCGGACTTGCACCGAATGCCACGGCGCTGTTTATGAAAGATCCTTGTTGGGTATTATTATGCTATACCAGAGGATATGAGGAAGAGGAGGTAACAACCAAGATTAAGGTAGTAGATGAGGTTTGCTTGGCGGCAGGAGGTGAAATGGGTTCGGAAGCGATTCATATGCAGGCCAGTGCAGCCGGAACCGGAGAAATGTATCGTGAAATGGGCAAGCTTGCTTCGATAGGTATGTGGGTATTTCTTGAGACGCATGTTCCCAAAGAAGATCTTCCGAGACTCTTTAACAAGTATGCTGAGCTGATTGATCAAAGATTCGAAGAAAAAGGCATAAAGGAATATGGCGGTGTCAGAATGGATGTTATGTTGCCTGTAGGGCACGGCGAGTGCTATCTTTCGACAAATGTTTACTGGCAGGTTAATGTTCCGGAAGCAAGAAAGAAAGTTATGGAAATAGCTGACGAGTTCGTTAATGTCACGATAAATGACGGGCTGTTTGCAACAACCGCCCAGCGTATACCCGCCGGAGTAACAGGCGCCAACTGGTCACCTTCTTATTATGAATTTATGCGCACCTTAAAGAAAGCAATGGACCCCAACAATATAATTAATCCCGGACATTGGGGTTTGTAGAGAGGAGGAAAAGATATGCTAGAAAAATATCGATATAATGTTGCCAGATGTGCAAGGTGTGGTATCTGTCGGGCAAAATACAGCGAAAAAGTTCACTATGTTTGCCCCGTCAGGGAGCATACCGGAGGATTTGAACATTATTTCAGCAGGGGAAGAGTTGCTGTTGCCGCGGGAATTCTGGAAGGCGCCATTGACTATTCTCCCGAGCTTGTTGAAGTGCTTTATACCTGTCTTGGCTGTAAAAGTTGTGTGGAGCAATGCGGGTCAGTAGATATGAGAAACGGCAAATCTCTGGTTGATACGGCAAAAATAGTCCGGGAAATGAGAGAAGATGCGATTGCACTGGGGTTGGAACCTAAAATAATGCAGGAACTTCATGCTACCGTATCCAAGAACAAGAATACCTTTGGGGGAAGCCTGGAGGAGAAGAATAAACTGGCTAAAAAATTTGAACTTCCTGATAAAGGAGATACTATCTTCTTTTCAGGGTGCTATGGCGTCTATCGTGATCGTAAAGAAGCAGAGGCTACAATAAAAATTCTCAAGGCTACAGGAGCTGCGCCCGCATATCTTGCTGATAAGGAGTGGTGCTGCGGAGTAATGGAGTATTGGGGCGGCAATACCAAAGTGGCAAGAGATATGGCATTGCATAACATGGAAGCCTTGGATGCGGCAGGTGTTAAGACATTAGTAACCGCATGTTCAGGTTGTTTGGATACCATCAAGGATATATATCCTGAGATTATAGAAGACAAGCTTCCCTTCAAGGTTATTCACATAAGTGAATATCTTGCGGATCTGGTTAAAAAAGGGGAGTTGAAATTTACCAAAGAAATAAATAAAACTGTGACCTACCATGACCCATGCCATTTGGGAAGGCATGCAAGAATATTTGATGCGCCCAGGAAAGTGATCGAAAGCATTCCAGGCATCACCCTTAAGGAAATGGAAAGAAACAGAGAGGCTTCCGGTTGTTGTGGTAGTGGCATAGGAGCTGTTAGGGCATTGGAACCTGATTTGGCATTGGCTATTACTAATGACAGAATTAAAGAGGCTGTAGCAACCGGCGCCGAAGTCCTTACATCGGCCTGTCCTATGTGTGTAGAACAACTTACGCTGGCAGGAAGAGCAGCGAAGGCTAAATTGGAATATATAAATCTTCCGGCGTTGGTAGCTGAGGCCATGGGGCTGTAACGAGACCTCTGAAAAACGCCCCCTTTTGCCCGATTTCTGCGTCAGGCTCAAATTTCAATCCTCGAAATACTAAATGTATTCCTGCGGTTGAAATTTTTGCCTTCCTTGAACTTGAGCAAAATTGAGCATTTTTCAAAGGTCTCATAATATATTTAATATTCCCCTTCCTCTTGATGGGGGAGGGCTGGGGTGGGGGTGAAAAAAAGGAAAAATGGCAGAAATTAACGGATATGATATGCCCGATGATTTGCACTATCATAAGGAACACATCTGGGCCAGGGTTGAATTCAAAAAAGTTAGAGTTGGAGTAACTGATTTTGCGCAGAAATCGGCTGGTGATATAGTTTATGTCGATTTGCCGTTTGAGGGAGATGAAGTAAAACAGGGTGAATCCTTCGGCAAGATGCAATCAGCCAAATGGATCGGAGAGCTATATGCGCCGATCAGCGGTGAAATTATTTCGGTCAATGAGATACTGGAAGGAAAACCGACATTGATAAACCAAAGCCCGTATGAGTCCGGATGGGTAATTGTTATCAGGCCAAGCAATCTTGAAGAAGAGCTTAAAACGCTGATGACGCATGAGACCGGTTTGGCGGATTGGTTAAATGGAGAAATAGAGAGAGTTAAAGCTCAAACGGAAGGGGCGTAAGAAATACCTGATGTCTGTATATGAAGATATAGCGGCAATTGTCGGTAAGGAAAAGATAAGCGAAAGCAATCTTGATCGTATTTGCTATAGTCATGATCTGGCCCCGCTGCCGGATGATTTGCTTAAGGGATTTGGTGTAGCTAAGCCTGATGTTGTTGTAAGGCCCGCCAATTTATCACACATTGCAGACATCATGAAATATGCTTCCCAAAAAAATATTCCGGTTACGCCAAGGGGTGGAGGTTCATGGGGACTTGGAGGAGTTCTGCCAATTGGCGGAGGCATTGTTTTAGATTTAAGCGGTATGAATCGTATTATAGAAGTAAACACTGAAGATGAGTATGTGACAGTTGAAACCGGGGTAGAGTGGAAACGTTTAACAAATACTATCAAAAAACATGGATTTTATGTGGGTGCTTGTCCTACAAGCGCCCCTGTTGCAACAATCGGCGGTTATATAGCAACAGGAGGTTCTTCAGGAATAGGTGTTTCCCAGCACGGGCCACTTGGTGACCAAATAATATCTCTTAAAGCAGTACTTCCGGATGGAACAGTTATACAAACCAATCCTTGGGATTCATGGATTTTTGTTGGTTCGGAAGGGACTTTGGGAATAGTTTGTGAAGCAACTATTAAAATATTTAAAAAGAATAAAATGAAACATATGTTGTTTAGCTTTGACAGTTTTGATGCAGGATTGGAGGCTGTTATCAAGTTAAATGAAATAAGTCCTTATTATTATAACATCATGGATGAAGGCTTTGTCAGGTTGTTAAGAGAAAAAGGAAGCCTGTTACCTGAAAGTAAAATGATATTGGCAGTTACTTTAAATGAAATAAACGGTAAGTTGCAGGAAAAAGAAAAAGCAATAAACTCTATTTGCCGTGGCACAAGATTATCCGATGAAATGGCAGAAGAAGAATGGGAAAACAGATATAAAACAGCTCTTAGCATTAAAAGCCTGGGGCCGACGCTTTTGACTCAGGAGATCAGACTTCCTGTCAGGTTTCTGGGACAGGCGCTTAGTGAGTGGAAAACCGTTTTAAAGGGAAAAAGATTCGCTTTCAAAGGTGTCTGTAGTGATAATGGGGCCATAAGTGTTTTTCCGGTAGTACTGACAGATGAAAGAGAAAAATATGAGTTTATGAAGACCCTTTCTTATACCCGTGAAATAGCCGAAATAGGGAAAAAATATCATGGCTCTGTTTATGGTATAGGGCTTTTTAACTCAAACCAGATGGCAGATATTCATGGCAAATCGCTTGATGTAATGAAAGAGATAAAAAGGATTTTGGATCAAAAGAACATACTTAATCCGGGAAAAACAGTTGAAAGCAGAATTCCTGATATCTTTTTGTCTCTTGTTTTTACATTGATGAAACATGCGACTCCCCTTTTTGCTTTTCTTGCAAAAAGTGCAAATCGCCTTCCGGATAGTTTTATAAATAATTCTTTAAAGCTTCTAAAGGGTAGAAAGTGAAAGAAGATATAAAAGATTTAATTTCCAAAAATGTTTATACCTGCGCCAGTTGCGGCTTCTGTCGTTTTGGCTGTCCCGTATCAAAGAATGTGGGTTTTGAAAGCCAAACGGTAAGGGGCAGGATGTATCTTCTGAAAAAATATATGGAAGGCGGACTGGAATATGACAAGGATCTTATTGAATCATTTTATACATGTGCTTTATGTGGAAACTGCAATGAGATTTGTCCCACAGGTGTTGATTATCTTGAAATTGTCTCACAATTAAGAAAACAGTTTGTGGAATCGGGGAAACTTCCCGAATCCCAAAAAATGTTAAGAGATAATCTGGTAAAATGTGGAAACCCTTTTGCTAAAGATAAAGAAGAAAGAGGGGCATGGCTTCCTCCCCAATATCGTGAGCACAAAAAAAGTAAAAATATGTATTTTGTTGGTTGTTCATCTTCATATTCTTCCAATAGGATTGCCAAATCGATTATAAAGGTTTTGGAGAGTGCAGGGTTTGAATTTAATGTGATGGGAAATTCGGAAAGTTGCTGCGGCGATCCTTTATTTCGAATGGGTGAAGAAGAGAAGGCAAATGAGTTTATGCAGCAAAATATTGAAGTATTTGATAAGCTTGAAGTTGAAACTGTTTTTGCTTCATGTGCCGGATGTTATAAAACTTTAAAAAACAAATATCCTCAAAAATATAATGTTTTACATATAACCCAACTCCTCCATCAGTTGGTTGAACAGGGCAAACTTGTATTCAAAAAAGAATTTCCAAACAAAATTATTTACTTTGACGGTTGCGATATCGGAAGACATTGCAAAACTTATGAAGAACCCAGGGCTTTGTTAAAAGCAATTCCGGGAGTTGAATTGCTTGAGTTTGACTATAACAGAGATGAAGCCATGTGTTGCGGAGGTCCATTTGCTGCAAGTGACCCTGATCTGGCGGCAAAAATAGCCGAAGACAGAGTAAAAGAAGCAGAAGAACAGGGTGCGCAAATCATTGCCACAGCTTGCCCAACCTGTATGGTTAATTTAAGAGAAGGGGCAAGAAGAATAGGTAGTGAAGTAGAAGTTCAGGATATCACATTGATGCTGCCAAAGTTAATTCGGTGAAAAATGAATAAAATACTTACATGGATAGATACAGAAATTGTTGAGTTAAACGGCGACGCTACTATTAGCGAGGTTAATACCGAACTGGGAGAATATTGTCTTCCTGTTGAGCCGTTAAGCGATAAAAAAACAATCAGCAGCTTTATTAAAGAAGGTGGGATAGGTTACAATTCTTTGCATAATAAAACTCTTGGTTCTTCAATATTTGAGTTGTCCTCAACCTTTTCCGGGATAAATTTTACTTATGGCAGTAAATATAAAACACTGTATAATGCCGGGTATCCATTGCACAGGATTATTGAAGGCCCATCATTTTCAAAAGAACTGTCTGATAAATTTGATCGGATAGAAAAAGTAGTATTGCCTGTAAGGAAAAATAAAGATGTGGAAGTGCTTTTTCATAATGGAAATCTTGATCAATTCCATCAACACCAAATCCCTGACAATGCATCCAATGTTTTTTTTATTAATGATTTTGGCGCTAAACTTATGGGTTTGGAAGGCGAGGGAATTGTTACAACTTATCTTAATCCAGGCAAAGAGAGTCTGAAATCAAATATGAAAATCTGGGAAAACAGATTTCTGGAGGATCTGATTCCTGATGATCATGATACCATAAAGTTTCTTACAATGAACAGCCGGGTTGCGCAAATATATAAGCTTTTTAATGAAAACTCACAGGGCCTTTTTTTTGCATTACATGTGCACAAGGGTATCCTGGTTTTGATGTCAGGAAATAGCACTCAACTTGATACTGTGGCTGAAAATATCAAACTGTTTCCTCTGACCTTTGAAATAGGGACATGATAATGAATATTTGGAGATTATTGGATACAGGAGTCCTGAGCGCAGCAGAAAACATGGCCTTAGATGACTTAATCTTAGAGGCGAGAAGTAAAAATTTAATTCCCAATACTCTTCGTTTTTTACAATTTAGCCCACCGGCAGTCCTTGTTGGCTACTATCAAAGTGTAGAGCAGGAAATCAGAACAAGTTATTGCAGAGAACAAAGCATTGATATTAACAGACGAATGACCGGGGGCGGAGCTATATTTTTTGATCGTTCCCAGCTTGGGTGGGGAATATATGCTTCCAAAAAGGAATTAGGAGCTGCAAATCCTGAGATATTATTTAAGAAGATATGTCAGGCTGTTATCCTTGGGTTAAAGAGGTTTGGTATTGATGCTAAATATCGTCCTAAAAACGATATAGAAGTAGCAGGTAAAAAGATTTCCGGGACAGGAGGAACTGAAGAAAAAAACGCATTTTTGTTTCAGGGAACCTTACTTATGGATTTTGACGTGGATACCATGTTAAAATCCCTTAGAATCCCTACAGAAAAGTTAATGGATAAAGGGATAGAATCCGCCAGAGAACGCACTACATGCCTTAAGTGGGAACTGGGGTATTTGCCGAAGTTGAGCGAAGTAAAAAATGCGATAAAAGAAGGTTTTGAAGAAACATTAAAAATCAAATTTGCAGAAGAGGGCCTTACAGAATATGAACAAGGGCTGTTTAAAAATAAGATAGATAGATTTAAATCGAATGAGTGGATTTACCAAAGAAAAGGATCTGTTGAAAAACTTCCGATCTTAACCTCAAGTTACAGAACAAAAGGTGGATCAATTCAGGTTTCTTTAACTATTAATGTTGAGACCAATATCATTCAGAGTGTTTTAATTACGGGTGATTTCTTTGCTCATCCGAAAAGCGCCTTATTTGATCTGGAAGCGACCTTAAAATTTACACGGGCGGAAAGAGAAAGAATACAGGAAGTAGTTTTTGATTTTTTTGAAAAGGAAAAAGGTTT
This sequence comes from Pseudomonadota bacterium, assembly GCA_043825875.1. Lineage (GTDB taxonomy): Bacteria > Desulfobacterota > Desulfobacteria > Desulfobacterales > RPRI01 > RPRI01. The sequence goes on from JBDRRF010000082.1 coordinate 9,300, forward strand.
ATTTCCGGATATATCTCCTTCGGATTTTGTTGATGCAATATATGAGGCGGTAAAAAAAGTTGAATGCTTAAAACATGGAATCTCTTCGCCTGAAGCTAACAGGATCTTTACTGTAAATGGTAGTTTTGATCAGATAATCAAAAAGAAACCATCTTACTTATTGCTTCCTTATTGCGCCAAGCTTGTAGATTGTGAACATAGACACAAAAGGGAGTGTGTGGACTGCGGGGAATGCGGTGTTGGTGATGTTTATCGTCTGGCAAATGAAAAGGGATTACATCCTGTTACTATTACCAGTTTTGAGGACTTGATGGAAACCTTTGCCGATATGGAATCTAAAGGGATAAAGTCTTATATCGGAAGTTGTTGCAGACATTTTTATGTCAAACACCGAAATGATTTTGAGATGGCCGGGCTTTCCGGCATATTGATAGATATTGAGAATACTACCTGTTATGATCTGGGGAAAGAGAATGATGCCTATAATGGTGTCTTTAAAGGTCAGACCGAACTGGATGCAGGATTGATCGGTAAGATATTGAATAGTTATAGACCTTAAGATAAAGCTTAAGACCTATATGAAAGTAATTTGAATATCGAATTTCGAACAAGGAATAATGAATATCGAAGAAAAAGAAAAATTTTGATATAGAAGATCGTTACCAAAGACAAATAGAGGAAGCATTAGTGGCGATATAAAATGCCGCCCTACGGCAGATGATATAGGGCGACATTTTATACCCCGCCAACTATTTCATAATTCGATATTCTTTGTTCGATATTGGATATTCGTTTTTATAGATAAACTTCATAAATTAACTTAGTGCCTTTGGTAAAGGGCATTGCGGCGGGGTGTAACAACCCCCTTTGTCCCCCTTGTAAAGGGGGAATACAGTCCGCCGTAGGGTGGCATTTTATATGCCGCCAATGATGCTTAATTAATCAATGTGAATTATATGAAAGCAAATTTTATTAACCTTATATCAGTGGCGGGGTATAAAACCCCGCCCTACGGAAGATGGTAGTAGGGCGGGGTTTTACACCCCGCCGAAATCGCTATGATTTAGTAATAGTAGGAGCAGGACCTGCGGGCACTACGGCAGCCAGAGTTGCATCCGAGAAGGGAATTCGTACCTTAATAATAGAGAAGAAGGCTTGCATAGGCTCGCCGGTTCAATGCGCTGAACACATTCCCAAGCTATTGATGCAACAGGTTAATTTTCATAGCCGTTGTATCACTCAGGAAGTCGGCATGATGATAACGTACATGCCGGATGGGGATATAGTAGAGACAAAGGCGCCTGGGTATATAATTGACAGGTCGCTGTTTGATAAAGGATTGGCCCTGGATGCAATCAGCAAAGGTGCCGATCTAATGATCAAAACGGCGGCCCATTCCAGCTATGAGAAAGGTATTATAGCAAAAACTGGAAGTAAAGAAGTAAGTATTGAGGCCAAAGTGATTATCGGGGCCGATGGCCCTAACTCCACAGTAGGCGGATGGATAAATCGGAAAAACAGTGAATTTGTTTCTGCCGCACAATGCGAAGTACTTCTCAATCAACCGATAGAAGCAACATGCATCTATTTCTGCATGGAATATATGGGCGGATATGGCTGGTTGTTTCCTAAAGGCAGAACGGCAAATGTCGGTGTTGGAATAAATAATAAGATCGGACGCCAAAAACTATCAACATGTTTAAAACATTTATTGGATAGATTACAAAAGGAAGGAAAGATCAGGGACAATAGTGCAGTTGCTTATACCGCAGGGCTGATTCCGGTCGGCGGGTATCTTGATACCAGCCCATATGAAAACATATTGATAATTGGAGATGCCGCAGGACAGACAGATCCCATAACAGGCGCAGGCATTCCCCAGGCCATTTCCTGCGGAAAGATCGCCGGAGAGGTTGCCACCAAAGCCATTAAAGAAAATGATCTTATGATTCTTGGTGAATATGAAAAAAGATGGAAGGGTCTGTTTCAAAGATCACTTGATAATGCTCAACAAAAAAGAAAGTTATTGGATAATCACTGGAAGGACGATCAATTAGATAAAATCTTAAGAAAAACATGGGTGGCCTTTGATGGGTATTGGAGAGAATAAAGAGCTATCCGGGCTGCTGTCAGAAGCCAGAGAACTTTCCTGGGAAAAATGGGGGAAAAAAATAGATTTCTATCTTCCGGGGATGATCACCTTAAATAAAGAGAAGGGAAAATATCCTGCCATTTCAATTACCGGAGAAAGCTGCGAATTAAACTGCGGCCATTGTGGCGGTAAACTTTTAAAATCCATGATTCCTGCTACCACCCCGGAAAAATTGATTGAAAGATGCATAAAGATAAATGAGTCCGGCACTCAGGGTTGTTTGATCAGCGGCGGTTGTCTCAAAAATGGGAGAATACCGTGGGAGCCTTTCATTGAGGCCATCTCTGAAGTCAAAAAGCTTACTACCTTAAACATATCTATCCATTCCGGTCTGATAGATCTTGAAACAGCTAAAAGATTCAAGGATGCAGGAGTAGATCAAGTATTAATTGATGTAATCGGAGACGATGAAACCTTTAAGACCGTTTGCCACACAAATGCGGGTATTGAATCAATAAGAAATTCATTGAAAGCCCTAAGGCAGGCGGGTATTCCTATCGCCCCTCATATTGTTGCAGGTTTAAACTATGGAGAGATTAAGGGCGAATGGGATGCATTAAAGATGATAGCCGAATTTGAACCCCCGATTTTAGTCATCGTAGTATTAATGCCTTTAACCGGAACACCGATGCAAAATGTATTACCGCCTGATCCTTCTGAGGTGGCAAGGCTCATAGCTATGGCAAGAATACAGATGCCGGATACTCTTATCAGTTTGGGTTGTGCCCGCCCGCGAGGAAAGGTAAGCGAAGAATTGGAAGTACTGGCTATAGATTCAGGAGTAAACCGGGTCGCTATCTGGTCTGATGCAGCGATAAAAAGAGCAAAGGAATACGGCTTAGAGATCGGGTTTCATAAGACTTGTTGTAGTGTTACAGGAGGGGCTTGTGTCTGACTGTACTGGTTGTATGGATTGCGAAAAGGTATGCCCCCTCACTTCTTTCGGTTTTGGAATCGGCAATATAATCAGAAAGCATCTTGCCGGAAAAGAAGAAGATCTAATTGATACAAAAGAGATATGGCATTGCACTATGTGCTTTGCCTGCGATGATGCCTGCCCCACAGACTTTAAGCCCAGAGAGCTTATGATTAGTCTTCGGAGAAGATCCGAAAATTACCCGAAAGCTTATAAAAGATTGGTAGCCGGGATAAAAAATTCCGGTAATGCTTTTTCCATGAAAGAAAAAGAAAACAATGATTATTTGCAATTGTTCAAGATATGTCCGCCTGAATGAGAAGACTGTTACAAAGGTTTATAAATTAGGTTGCGTATTGTCATTTCGAACAAAGTGAGAAATCTTAATTGATATCGAAGCCGGTAAAAGATATCTCCCTTCGGTCGATATGACACCGGAATTATGAAATGGGGCACTATAGATAAATGAAATACGCTTTTTTTCGGGGTTGTATAATACCTTACAGGCTTTCATATTATGAAATTTCCGCCAGAAAAGTTTTGACAAAATTAGGGATTGAACTGGTTGATCTTGATTTTGGTTGCTGCGGTTCACAAATGCTTGAATCAAGAAACGAGGATTTATGGCTTGCGGTAGCTGCAAGAAACCTTGCGATAGCGGAAAGAGAAAATGTAGACATACTGACCCTGTGCGGAAGCTGTACCAATACTTTATCCAGAGCAAAGAATCTGATGGAAAGTGATATGGACAAAGCTCAGCATGTGAAGCAGATCCTAAAAAAAATAGGGATTGAATTCAATAACAAGACAAGAGTCATACATATTTTAAAACTACTGGCTGAAGAAATTGGAATTGGGAAAGTAAAAAAACATATTAAAAACAATCTGGATTTAAAGGTTGCCATGCAACACCCTTGTCAGATCTACCGGCCAGCTGAAATAATGAATTTTGGAAAAGATGCCGTTAACGATTTTGCCTCTTGCTTTATATCTGAAATCTTTGATGTGAATGCTTGCTGCGGGGAAACTTTGATCGCTACAAACCAGGATGCATGCATTAATATCTTGAAACAAAATTTAGAAACCTGTTTTGCCAAAGATGTAAGTATGATTTTAACAGCCTGCGGAAATTGCCAGATGACCTATGATGTAAATCAGATGGGATTAAAAGTAAAAGATCAAATTAGCAGTACTCTGCCTTCATTGACCATAACTCAAGCGTTAGGGATGGCCATGGGTTTTGGATATGATGAACTTGGGTTGAGGCAAAATATTATTAAGATATAAACTTCAATAAAAAGATTTCAGATTTATGGCGGGGTGTAAAACCCCGCCATACGCTAAATTATTAGAGCCAGTTTCAAAACGCCCCATTTTGGCCGATCTCTGCGTTGGGCTCAAATTTCAATCCTCGAAATACTCAATGTATTCCTGCGGTTGAAATTTTCTCCCGCCTTGAGCTTGACCAAACTGAAACGTTTTGAAAGTGGTA
>JBDRRF010000083.1:0-138031 GCA_043825875.1 Pseudomonadota bacterium
TTGCTTAATTTAATTAAAATTAATATATAAATAAGGTTTTCGTTTTATAATAAATATGGAGATTTGAATATGAAAAAGATAAAATTTTTAGTAACTTTATTGAGTATGGCTTTTATAGTGTTTGGCATGATTTCCATCGCAAGCGCAGACACAATAACGATAACGCCGGATACCGAAATGATGTTTTTTTTAGGTTTTGCTACTAACCCTACTGATGCACAATTAACGACGGCATCAGGATACGCCGGTCCTTGGACTGAATTATACAAACAAGAAGTTGGGGGGGCAGAGGTAGGCGATTTCGCAGACTCTTACCAAACTTTTTTCACTCCAACAACTGATCCCAAAGGTGCTACAATAATCTATGATGGCGATCCTGATCCTTATATTAATGGAAATCCAATTTATCTTTTAGTAAAAGATGGAAAACATGGCCACTATCTATTCAACTTATCAGCAATTACTATAGATGATTCAACTTATAGTTGGAATGGTCAGGATACGATCATATTATCAGGTTTCTATCCAGATGGTGGCTCCATTTCTCATATATCTATTTATGGCACAAGCGTCCCAAGCGTCCCAGAACCAGCCACCCTTCTCCTTCTCGGCTTTGGCCTTGTTGGTCTGGCAGGTGTAGGCAGCAAATTTAAAAAATAGATTAAAAGCGGTTTACGGTTGACAGTTCACGGTTGACAGTAAAAGAAAGTTAAAAAAAATAATACAATAACATAGAGGCAGAGTCGAAACCGGCTCTGCCTCTTTTGTTTTCGTTATTAAATCTCAGATTTTTTCCTCAACCGTAAACTGTCAACTGCAAACCGATAATTGTCAACTGTCAACCGGAAACCGTTTTCAAATCCAGTTTTCATAAAAACCTTGAAATATAAAACCAAAGAGCTTATTGATATAATAATTCGTATCAACAAACCAACTAAACAAATAAAGGTGAATTATGACAAAACTTCAATGGAACAGCCCCCCTGAAATGCAAATTGATCCGTCAAAAACTTATAAGGCGATTATGGAAACATCCAAAGGCGTTATCGAGATTGAACTTTATCCGCAACACGCTCCTAAAACGGTAAACAACTTCGTATTTTTGGCCGGGCAGAGCTATTATGACGGTATAGTATTTCACAGAGTGATAGACTCTTTTATGATCCAGGGTGGAGATCCTACCGGCACAGGAATGGGCGGTCCGGGATACAATTTTGAAGATGAATTTAAGAATAATCCCTTAAAGCATGAATCTAAAGTATTATCCATGGCAAATGCCGGACCGAACACAAACGGAAGCCAGTTTTTTATAACCCATTGCCCTCAGCCGCATTTAAACGGAAGACATACGGTATTCGGCAAGGTAACATCAGGACAGGATGTTGTGGATAAGATACGCCAGGGTGATAAAATAGAAAAGTTAACAACAAGTGAGATTCCGGATAAACAGTAAAGCGTCTTTTATCTTTTTTTCTCCAAAAACACAGATTCCATTTCTTTCAAAAAGAGCGGCAGTAACTCCTTTGCCGCTCTTAAGTGTCTTTGTAAATGTACCGTCATAGATAAACGTGCTGCCGCATGAAGGGCTTTTTTCTTTTAATACTGCTACCCTGATATTATTGCTTAGCACTTCTTCAAGCGCTTTTTGCGCTCCTTTTATAAAAAAAGCCGTAACATCATCACCTTTTACGGTTTTCACACTTGCTTTTCCGTCAAGAACACAAAAACCGTCTTTGCAGGTTATCTCAGATGCTGGCCTGGACACAGGCAGGCCTCCAACAACTTCGGGGCAAAAAGGAATTATATCCGCTATTGATTTAAGCTCATCGATAATTTCGTTTGGTAAAGGAAGAACAAGCCCGTCATAGCGGGTTTGTTCTCCAAGAAGACAAGCACTTACTAATATTTTTTGCATAGTTTTTTCGGCGGGGTATAAAACCCCGCCCTACGTCTCAACACCTGTAGTAGGGCGGCATTTTATATGCCACCATGCCAAAATTAAGAAACGGGATCATTATACTTAATAACGGTAATAGTCAGGTTTGAAAGGTCCTTTTACCGGAACCCCAAGATAATCCGCCTGAGCTTTGTTAAGTTTTGTAAGTTTTGCTCCAAGCCGCGAAAGATGCAGACGGGCCACTTCTTCATCAAGTGTTTTTGGAAGAGTATATACTTTCTTTTCATATTCTTCGGTTGCAAGAGCAATTTGTGCAAGACACTGGTTTGTAAAGCTGTTGCTCATAACAAAGCTTGGATGGCCGGTTGCACAACCAAGATTTACAAGCCTTCCTTCTGCAAGCAAAATTATTGAACGGCCGGATTTTAATATCCACCTGTCCACCTGAGGTTTAATAGTAATCTTTTTACACTTCGGTGTGTTTATAAGATAACTGGTCTGAATTTCACTGTCGAAATGGCCAATATTACAAATTATGGCTTCATCTTTCATCTTTTCCATATGCTCACCGGTTATGACATCACAACAGCCAGTGGCAGTAACAAATATATCGGCTACAGACACAATATCCTTCATTGTCGAGACTTCATAGCCTTCCATTGCTGCCTGCAGAGCACATATCGGATCGATTTCCGTAATTACTACCCGAGCGCCAAAACCGCGCATTGACTGGGCACATCCTTTTCCCACATCACCATATCCGCAGATTACTACCATTTTACCTGCAATCATAATATCGGTTGCGCGTTTTAATCCGTCTGCAAGTGACTCCCTGCATCCATACAGGTTATCGAATTTGGATTTTGTAACGGAATCATTCACATTAAAAGCAGGAAAAAGAAGCTGGTTGTTTTTTGCAAGGCTATAAAGTCTGTGGACACCTGTAGTAGTTTCCTCAGAAACACCTCTTATGCCGGATGCAATTTTTGTCCAGAATTTGGGATCTCTTTTGTAGCTGTCTTTAAGCCTTGCGATAAGACATTGCATATCAGGACTGTCATACTTTTTGTCAAGCAGCGTAGGATCGTTTTCAACCATAACACCGTGATGAATATATAGAGTAGCATCACCACCATCATCTACTATCAAGTCCGGCCCTGAACCATCCGGCCAGATAAGGGCTTGTTCTGTACACCACCAAAAATCTTCAAGCGTTTCGCCCTTCCATGCAAATACTGCTGCTGATTTATTTTTAGCTATAGCAGCGGCTGCATGATCCTGAGTAGAAAATATATTACAAGTAGCCCAGCGAATATTTGCACCAAGAGCTTTTAAGGTATCAATCAGCATGGCTGTCTGAATAGTCATGTGAAGACTTCCCATTACTTTCATACCTTTAAGAGGTTTTTTGGGACCGTATTTCTCACGTACCGCCATAAGCCCCGGCATTTCCCTTTCAGATAATTCCATTTCTTTAATGCCTAACCCGGCAAGAGAAATATCGGCTACTTTAAAGGGAAGTGAAAGATCAAGCTTTGGTGAGTTCATATTTTTTTTCTTTTTAACCGGAACAAGCATTTTATACTCCTGTCTGTAATGTTTTATAATCCTGCCTTTTCTTTCAGCACATCAGCCATGTTGGTTTTTTCCCAGGTAAATTCAGGTTCATTTCTGCCAAAATGTCCATAGGCTGCGGTTTTTTTGTATATAGGCCGCAACAGGTCAAGATATTCAATAATTGCAGCAGGCCGTAAATCGAAAACCTCATTTACTATCTCTTTTACTCGTTTTCTGGGAACAACTCCAGTCCCTTTAAAATCAAGCATTATTGATATGGGATTTGCAACACCGATTGCATATGCAACCTGTATTTCGCATTTTTTTGCAATGCCTGCTGCTACTATATTTTTTGCAATATGTCTGCCCATGTAAGAAGCACTTCTATCCACCTTGGAAGGGTCTTTTCCTGAAAAGCATCCGCCGCCATGACTTCCCTGCCCTCCGTATGTATCAACTATAATTTTACGGCCGGTGAGCCCGCAGTCTGCCATCGGACCGCCTAAGACAAACTTTCCGGTGGCGTTTATATAAAATTTTGTATCACCATCAATCATATCTTTTGGAATAACCTTTTTTATAACTTCATCGGTGATAGCTTCCCTGAGTTCATCATGAGTCACATCAGGTTTATGCTGTGCCGCAATCACTATAGTATCAACTCTTTTGGGACAGTTGTTTTCATATTCTATTGTAACCTGGGCTTTACCGTCAGGCCTTAAAAAATCCAGCGCTCCGTTTTTTCTTACAACCGCAAGACGATGACAAAGCTTGTGCGCATATACTATAGGCATGGGCATTAATTCCGGAGTTTCATCAGAGGCATAACCGAACATAAGGCCCTGATCACCTGCGCCTTGTTCCAGATACAAACCCTGACCTGTATTTACACCTTGTGCAATATCCGGTGATTGATGATCAATACTTGTTATAACCGAGCAGGTTTTCCAGTCAAACCCTATTTGTGAAGAACTGTATCCGATTTCACGAATGGTATCTCTTACTATCTGAGGCATATCAACATAACATTCAGTTGTTATTTCTCCGGCAATAAATGCAAGACCTGTTGTAACAAGAGTTTCACAGGCCACTCTGCAATTTTTGTCTTTTTCCATAATAGCGTCAAGGATAGAATCGGATATGGCATCCGCAACTTTATCGGGATGTCCCTCGGTTACTGATTCTGATGTAAAAAAGTATTGTTCATTGTCCATTAATCATCTCCTTTATTTTTCAATATTTCAGCGCGAATGTTAACGGTTTCTTTAATATGAATCCGGATTACTAAACCTGTAACATTATATTGTCTATAAGCCTTGTTGTTCCGATTTTTACTGCAAGAGCCATTAAAGCCGGTCTATCTATCGTATCTAAGTTTTCAAGTGTTTCTGAATCACAGATCATTATATAATCTATCGTAGAATCAGGGTATGAAATTATTATATCTGTTGCTTCCTTAATTATTTTGGATGTATCCCTTTCACCTGCTTTTGCCATTTCCAGGGCTTTATTCAAAGATTTATACAAGGATAATGCATGAATCCTTTCTTCCTGGCTAAGATAACTATTTCTTGAACTCATGGCAAGGCCGTCTTTTTCTCTTACGGTAGGAACCCCTACTATTTCTATATCGTAATTAAGATCACAAACCATTTGTTTTATCACAAGAAGCTGCTGAAAATCTTTTTGCCCGAAAACTGCTATATGAGGTTTTACAATATTAAACAATTTGGAAACTATAGTAGCAACTCCCTTAAATAACACGGGTCTTGACAACCCGCAAAGATGCTCCGGAAGGCTTTGCAACTCCACATAGGTTTGGAATCTATCCGGGTAGATATCTTTTGCGTCCGGGATAAATACTGCATCCACATGTTCTTTTTCCATCAGCTCCAGATCTCTTTCAATATTTCTTGGATATGATTCCAGATCTTCACCTGGGCCAAACTGGGATGGGTTTACAAATATACTTGCAACAACAACATCGGCCAATTTACGAGCTTTTTTCAAAAGTGCAAGGTGGCCTTCATGCAAAAAGCCCATAGTAGGTACAAAAGCCAGACATTCGGCATTTTCACGAATACGGTCCGAATATTGTTGCATATCATTAATTTTATAGATTTTCTTTATGGCACTCACCTCGCTTATTACAAAAATATTTCATAATACGAACTTATTATGCCTAATAAATAAGCATGGCTTGAGAAAAAGTCCAGTACAACATTGTATTATTTAAACAATTTTATAGGCCAGCAAACACTAAATGTCAATATAAGCAAAGTTGTTTATTTATTCCATGAAAAGAGAGCAGCCCCAACTGCAATTGAAATTATCGTCATAAAAACCAGAACTGCAAGTTCCGGGGCAACATTAGCAAGTGTCGCACCATCATTCATTACTTTCCTTGCTGCTGAGAGGATATGTGTTAATGGAAACAGCTTGGCGATTATTTTTATCCAGTGTGGTGATCCTTCAAGAGAAAACCATACTTCGGATAAAAACATCATAGGCCAGCTTATAAAATTTATAACTCCACTAGTAAATTCTTCGCTGAAGCCTCTTGCAGCAATTACCAGCCCGTATGCACTAAGGCATATACCTCCTGTAAAGTAAATTACAAAAAGGTCAAAATAAGAGCCTGCAACCTTGAAATGAAAAACAAGATCGCATCCAATCCATACGACAACAAGGGTGAATACAAGAATAAATATTCTTGATAATACTTGTGAGGCAAGATATTCAAAAGCAGTAAGTGGTGTTGCATGCAAGCGCTTTAACACACCCATTTTACGGTAACGAACCACTATATATCCAACACCCCAAAGAGCGCTGAACATCATGTTCATAGCAAGAATTCCGGGAAAGAGCCAGTCTATATATCTTACCTCATTTCCTTTTATCTCTTTTTTTTCAGAAATATTTTTTACATCAGGCAACAAAGCGCTATTAAAGATTTTTTCAACTATATAACCTTTCGGGGAGCTACCACTTACCCAGTATTCATGTGACGGGGAACCGGCTTTAACCAGAAAGTCTATTTTATGATGCTTCAGTTTTGCTATCCCACTTTCAAAAGTATTAAATCCTATAAATTTGATGTAGCGTGTTTCTGTAAATCGCGAAGGAAGATCAATAGTTTTAATATTTATTATATCGTGGCGAGACGGGAAAACCCCGACTTTATATTCAGTATAATCATTACCGCCAAAAATCAATCCAAACCCGGCCACTATTAAAAAAGGGAAAATAAAATTCCAGCCAAGAGCCGACCAGTCTCTGAAAAATTCGAGGTTCCGCGCATGAAACATTGCCCACAGTCTTTTGAAACTCATATTTAATCTCTTAACTGTCTTCCCGTTAAATTTAAAAATACATTCTCAAGATTCGGGGAACGTATATCCAGTTCTGTTAAATCAGTACTTTCTGCTATCAACATATTCAGGCAGGAATTAATATTATTTGTTCTGATTTCAATATTGCCGTTTATCTCACGATATTTAAATGGAATCTTTGACAAGGCAAAACCAATGCTGTGTTTAGGCAAAATTACGGTTATCTCATCACAATGTTTTTTGATAAGTTGAGCAGGAGTTCCTTGCGCGATTATCTTTCCATTATCCATTATAGCAATTTCATCACAAAGACGCTGCGCCTCTTCCATATAATGAGTTGTTAGAATAATCGTTTTCCCTTTTTCTTTTATTTTTTGAATAATAGCCCATAGATTTCTTCTTGCCTGAGGATCAAGCCCTGTAGAAGGCTCATCTAAAAACATAAGCTCGGGCTTGTTAATCATTGCAAGAGCAAGCATGAGTCGTTGCCTCTGACCTCCTGAGATCTTATCGTTTATTCTTTTTTGTATTTCACGCAGATTGCAGATATCAATTATTTCTTCAATATCTGCAGATTTGCTGTAAAGGTTTTTAAATACTTTCAAGGTTTCACGCAAAGTCAGTCCAGAAAGCAAAGCAGTTTCCTGAAACTGAATACCGACTTCCTGTTTAAAAGATGATGATCGCAATTTGCCTTTATACAGAATTTCACCGGAAGTCGGAGGAATAATGTCTTCAATGACTTCAATAGTAGTCGTTTTACCAGCGCCATTCGGGCCGATAAGACCAAAGCAGGTACCCTCACGAACCAAAAAGCTTATGCCGTCAACCGCAACTAGTTCCTTATATTTTTTTACAAGATTTTTTATTTCAAGCAGATAATTCATCATATTATTTTAGCATAAGGCCCTAATCAAGAAGGAGTAAGAGTTTCATTTTTATATCTGGGAAGTGGTAAATCATTCTTGTAAACCACTGTTCGATATGGAAAAGGAATTTCAATACCTTCACGGTCAAAACGCTTTTTTATATTTTCGAGCAGCCAGAATTTTGCAACCCATGCATCATCAATATCTAAAACCCATACATATAATCTCAGACCGATTGAAAAATCTCCATGAGATCTGACCCGAAGATAAGGCGCATCCTCTCCTTTTTTGTCACGATAGGGACATTTATTTGCTTCATCCAAAATCACTTCTCTGGCAAGATCAATATCAGTATCATAGCTTACTCCTAGTTCTACTATACATTTCATGCGCTGATCTATTATACTATAATTTATCAATGTCATTTCATCCAGCTTTGAATTTGGTATGACAAGCCGTTTATAATCCCAGGATCTCACAATAGTATGGCGCAGCGTAATATCTTCCACAACACTATATTCGCCCTCTATTGACAATTTATCTCCGATACGGATAGGCCTGTATATTGCAATACTAAGGCCTGAAATTATATTCGCAAGTGATGATTTTGCCGCAAAACCTACAACAAGAGCTGTAATGCCTGCACCCGCAACAATCGTGCTAAACAAGGCCCTAAGACCAGGGACAAGACTCGCATACACTATAAAAAACAACATCCAGATCAGAAGATTTTTTATACGCAAACCATATTTAATTACTGTTTCATCTATCTTGAATTTTAGTTTTCCTATAACCCAGTGTGACCTTTCCGCCAGACGGGTTGTGATAGCACAGGCCCAAAGAGCTGCAAGAATTATAACAAAGCCAATAGCTAATGCTCCTAATCCTGTGGCAGGATCCAAAATATCTTTAAAATTGAGCCAGGTTGTATTCACGTTTATCTCTTAGTATCTTGTTCGATCAATTCCATCAGATATTGTCCATATTCGTTTTTTAAAAGTACGGAGGCAAGTTCTTTTAGCTGTTCTTTATTAATATAACCAAGTCTATATGCTATTTCTTCAATACACGAAATTATGAGCCCCTGCCGTTCCTGTATAGCCTGAACATAGCTTGCAGCCTGTTGCAAAGATTCAAATGTTCCTGTATCAAGCCATGCAACACCTCTTCCCAAAAGCTCTACCTTAAGCTTTCCCCTCTTTAAATATTCAAGGTTAATATCGGTAATTTCAAGCTCTCCCCTTTTGGATGGCTTTAAGTTTTTTGCAATTTGTACAACATCACCATCATATATATATAAACCCGGAACTGCATAATTTGATTTGGGGTTTTGAGGTTTTTCTTCTATACCAAGAACATTACCATGTTTATCGAATTCAACCACACCATACCTTTCCGGATCTTTAACAATATATCCGAAAATCAGGCCGCCGTTTTCAAGCGCTGCTGCCTTATCCAACTTTTCTGAAAAACTGTCACCATAAAAAATATTATCTCCGAGAATAAGACATACAGGTTCATTTGCAATAAAAGATTCCCCGATAATAAAGGCCTGGGCAAGACCCTCCGGTCTTGGCTGAACAGCATAGGAAAAAGACAAGCCTACCTGAGAACCGTCTTTTAGCAGTTTTTGGAAATTCGGCAAATCTTCAGGAGTAGAAATAATTAAAATTTCGCGGATACCGGCAAGCATGAGCACAGACAAAGGATAATAGATCATCGGTTTGTCATATATAGGCAGAAGCTGCTTGCTTACAACACTAGTTAGGGGATAAAGTCTTGTGCCTGAACCCCCGGCAAGAATAATTCCTTTCATAAAACAATCCAGTTTTGATTTTTCAAGGGTTAATAGTCTATATTATTTAACAATTTCACTGCCCGAGGCATACAAATCGTATGTGTTTTGTATCCCTTCATAAAGAGATATTTTTGGCGCCCATCCAAGAGCCCGTAGCCTGGAAACTTCCAACAACTTCCTTGGTGTTCCGTCAGGTTTTGATGAATCGAAAATAACGTCACCTTTAAATCCTACTATCTCTTTAATAAGTATAGATAAATCTTTTATAGTAATTTCTTTGCCTGAACCTATATTAATAAGAGGCACCTTATTTGTTCTTAAAAGCAGATCAAATTTCTTATCTTCCAGATTCATTAAAAATGCACTGGCATCAGCAAGATCATCCACATGTAAAAATTCACGATATGGTTTTCCCGTTCCCCAAATACTTACAGAGATTTGCTCTTGTTTTAGCAATTTCTTAAAATTTTCAGGTATGATGCCATATGTCTTTTCGTCTTTTTGAATCTCTTCCCACTTTTTTTCCAAAGCCAGTTTGGCAATATGGTATTTACGGATAAGAGCAGGAAGGACATGGCTGTTTTCAAGATCAAAATTATCATAAGGCCCGTAAAGATTTGTGGGCATTGCTGCCAGATAATTTGTCTTATATTGACGGTTATATGACTGGCACATCTTTATACCGGCAATTTTAGCAATTGCATAAGGCTCGTTTGTAGCTTCAAGCGGGCCGCTTAAAAGATATTCTTCCTTCATCGGCTGGGGACAATCTCTGGGATATATGCAGGATGATCCCAGAAAAAGAAGACGTTTAACATTTGCTTTGAATGCTGAATGGATTATATTATTTTGAATGGCAAGATTATTATAAATAAATTCTGCCGGATAAGTGTTGTTGGCATAAATACCGCCTACTTTTGCAGCCGCAAGAAAAACATATTCCGGACGTTCTGTTTCAAAAAAGCATTCAACATCACTTTGTCTTTCAATGTTAAGCTCTGCATGACTGCGTAGAATCAGGTTTGAGAATCCATCTTTTTGAAGCTTTCTTAAAATAGCAGAGCCCACAAGTCCGGTGTGTCCGGCAATATATATTCTGGCGTCTTTTTCCATTTGCTATAAAGTCTTTAGAGCCAGTTTCAAAACGCCCCATTTTGGCCGATCTTAAGCGTTGGGCGAAAATTTCAATCCTCGAAATACTAAATGTATTCCTGTGGTTGAAATTTTCTCCCGCCTTGAGCTTGACCAAACTGAAACGTTTTTAAAGTGGCTCTTTAAAATTAAAATTATAAAATTTACATATTTGCTTCAAAACACACAGGAGTATCAAGGCCGTTTCTTAAGCATACCACTTCACGCACACATTGCTCAATATCATATGCTACCATTTCCCTGACCATCTTCGTAAAAGAAATTTGCGGAACCCATTTTAACATTTTTTTCGCCTTTGCAGGATCTCCCAATAGTGTTTCAACTTCGGTTGGCCTGAAATACCGTGGATCAACTGAAATAATAGTCTGACCTTTTTTTAATCTTTTGGCAGTAAAGTCTATACCAATCTTTGTTGCAATTTCAGGATTAAAAGAAGCAACAACTCCTTTTTCTTTTAATCCGCTTCCCTTCCATTCTATGTCTATACCGGCTTCTTTAAAAGCATATTCACAAAGCTCGCGAACTGAATGCTGCACTCCTGTTGCTATAACAAAATCATCAGGCTTTTTCTGTTGCAAAATGAGCCACTGTGCTCGTACAAAATCTCTGGCATCTCCCCAGTCTCTTAATGCATTGAGATTTCCAAGAAATAGTTTTTTTTCAAGGCCAAGCGCAATCCGCGCAGCAGCTCTTGTAATTTTACGTGAAACAAAAGTTTCTCCACGAAGCGGAGACTCATGATTAAAAAGTATGCCATTACAGGCAAACATACCGTAAGCCTCTCTGTAGTTTATAGTACACCAATATGCATAAAGCTTTGCACAGGCATAAGGCGAACGGGGATAAAACGGAGTTTGCTCGGATTGAGGAACTTCCTGGACTTTCCCGTATAGCTCACTAGTTGATGCCTGGTAAAAACGGGTTTTTTTCTCAAGCCCTAAGATTCTTATAGCTTCAAGTATTCTCAAAGCTCCAAGTGCATCTGTATTTGCTGTGTATTCAGGTGTTTCAAAAGAAACCTGAACATGACTCTGAGCAGCAAGATTGTAAATTTCATCCGGCTGAACCTCCTGAATGATCCGGATTAAATTTGTCGCATCCGTCAGATCACCATAATGCATGGCAAACCTTACATCCTCTTCATGAGGATCTTTATACAAATGGTCAACTCTCTGGGTGTTAAACGAAGAGGCTCTTCGTTTTATCCCATGAACATTGTATCCTTTTTTCAGAAGAAACTCTGCAAGATATGCTCCGTCCTGACCTGTTATCCCGGTAATTAACGCTGTTTTCATATATTATCCTTAGTAGAAAAACTATTATCACAACCCGGAAACTTACAAAAAAGGGCTGAATTAACAGCCCGATTTATTAAAATAGTGGCGCGCCTGGCAGGATTCGAACCTGCGACCTACGGATTCGTAGTCCGGCACTCTATCCAGCTGAGCTACAGGCGCATTGTGAATTGATTTGAATTTAGCAAACTCATAGGATATAGTTTAAGTAAAGTCAACGGAAAAATTTCTTAATAACTCAATGCATAAAGATTTAAATAGCAAAGCTGTGGCTAAAATGAACGAGCATGAAACATACATGGAACTTGCCATCAATGAAGCAAAAAAGGCTGGACAAAATTGTGAAGTTCCTATAGGTGCGATAATAGTTGATGAAAAAGGGAAAGTTCTTTCGACAGCTCATAACAGCACTATATCCCTTTGTGATCCTTGCGCTCACGCCGAAATACTTGTGCTTAGGAACGCATGCTCTAAAATCGGGAACTACAGGCTTTTGGATATGATCATCTATGTAACGGTAGAGCCTTGTATTATGTGTATGGGCGCAATTATACATGCAAGATTAAAAAAACTGGTGTTTGGAGCATACGACCCTAAATGGGGAGCAGCAGGATCTCTTTATAATTTTGCTGAAGATAAAAGACTGAATCACAAAACTGAAATAATACCCGGAATATACGAAAAAGAATGTAAAGCTCTTATGCAGGATTTTTTTAAAGAAAAACGAACCCGATAAAGGATAACTGATATTGCTATAATGATAAGATATAAATAAACTATAGTAAAATATCTGTGCGCAAATCTTGAACTTGCTAAAAGCAAAGATACTTGAAAGGAGCAAAGTCCGTGGCAAATATAGTAATCATAGGAACTCAATGGGGCGATGAGGGCAAAGGAAAGATAGTTGATCTTCTTTCCGAATATGCCGATATAGTCGTTCGTTTTCAGGGTGGAAATAATGCAGGCCACACAATGGTTGTAAACGGAAAGCAATTCATAGGACATATCGTGCCCTCCGGCATCTTGCAAAAGAAAACCTGTATTATTGGCAACGGAGTAGTAATTGATCCAAAAGTGCTTATTGAAGAAATAGAATCCTTAAAAAGCAAGGGAATATCAATAGGGCCAAAGAGTCTTATGATATCGGAAACTGCTCATGTTATCATGCCTTATCATAAAAATATCGATCTTGCCTCAGAAACCACAAAAGGGAAAAACAAGATAGGAACCACCGGGCGCGGAATCGGCCCATGCTATGAAGATAAGGCATCCAGAAAGGGAATACGTTTTGTGGATTTTATTGATCCTGAAGTTTTCAAAGAAAAACTTAGCTCCGTTCTTCCCGAAAAAAATTTCATCTTAGAAAAATATCTTTCAGACAAAGCGCTTAATGCAAACAGCATAATAAAAGAATACTCTATTTATGCAAAACGTCTCGCACCTTTTACAAAAAATGTTTCGGTTATAATTGACAATGCATTAAAAGAGGGCAAACAGGTTCTTTTTGAAGGGGCCCAGGGAACACATCTTGATATTGATCATGGAACTTATCCTTTCGTTACTTCATCAAATACAGTTTCAGGCAATGCGGCATGTGGCTCCGGTATCGGCCCAAAAGCAATTACCTATGTGCTCGGAATCGTAAAAGCTTATACCACAAGAGTCGGAGCAGGTCCATTTACTACCGAACTGTTTGATGAAACCGGCGATTACATGCAGAAAAAAGGGGCCGAATTCGGCGCTACTACAGGCAGAAAGAGAAGATGTGGGTGGCTTGATGTAGTTATTTTGCGAAATGCAGTCAGATTAAACAGCTTAACAGGCCTTGCTATTACAAAACTTGATGTTCTTGGCGGCTTAAAAACGCTCAAAATTTGCACAGGGTATAAATATAAAAGAAAGATTATAAAAGATATGCCTGCCTCCATTAAATTATTATCGGAATGCAAACCGGTATACGAGGAAATGCCGGGCTGGGATGAAGATATCTCAGGCATACGAAAATATAAAGATCTTCCGAAAACAACAAAACAATATTTAAAAAGAATAGAAGAACTTATTGAAACGCCGATAAGTCTTGTTTCAGTTGGCCCGGGAAGAGATGAAACAATAGTTATTAAAAATCCGCTTAAAAAACGTAAGGTTTAAAATATAATAAAAGCTTTTTGCAAATCTATCACTTATTGTTGACAATAAATTTATACTGAAATAAAGAAAGAAAAATCCTAAATGTCGGGACGTGGCTCAGCCTGGTAGAGCACAGCGTTCGGGACGCTGGGGTCGCTGGTTCAAATCCAGTCGTCCCGACCAAAGAAAATCAAATAGTTATAAAAGATTTTAAAAATTGAAAAAAGTAAAATTGGTAATCATTTGATTACCAATTTTTGTTTTATAGAGCCTCTAAACTATAAATATGAAGGGTCCCTAAGCCCAACTTATATCGTTTTTTAGTCATGTTTTCGGCCATCTATATTAGTTGCCATTTTATCTTGACACGCAAGGCATGTCTTCCTATACTCTTGGCATAAAAAAGTAAGTTCTTATCACCATTACCTATATTACATGAAGTAGACACAGGTTGACCTTACGGTTGGCAACTAATTCTAAAATATCGGAAAGGAGTTTATTATATGAAAGCAATAGGTTCTTTGATGCTGTTGTTGGGACTGGTTGTGGCAAGCGGATGTGCAACACAACGGGCCATGCCTGTGGCATCGAGCGGAGAAAAGATTCACATTGATATCCTGTCCGACCGCGGCAACCCGTCTACCATGGAGTCTCGCCAGTGGCAATATCGGAACGAGGTGGGTTCGTTCATGGAACCTAACATGGTGCGCCGCTTGCGTGATTTTGGGTTCAGCTCTGCCCTGATTCAGAAAAATTCCGACTTCCAACGCCGACCTGGATCTTACCTGTTGAAAATGACCATCACCAGCTACAATCCTGGCAGTACTGCCGCCCGCATACTTGTGGGGTTCGGGGCTGGAGCATGTTCCTTGGACTGCCATTACGAACTCTTCGATTCCAATGGCAAGACAGTCATGAGCTGGGACGACGGCGTTGGAACCTCCCAGAACTGGCAGCGGTTGCCGATCACTCTCAACAAGCGGAATGCAGCCAAGGTTCAAGACTACTGCATGGGTTCCAAGCCTTAGCGTTCTCTTTTCCGAGCAGGCTTATATATTCCAAAGCCACCTGCTTTTGGCTAAAAGCTCATTGTAAGCGGGAAATGCTTTTTTGAGCTTGGACTCCTCCCAACGGGAGCGCAGCAACTGAATAATCACAAACAGTAGAAAAATAGCGCTATTTAACCATGACCAGCGCCACACCAAAACAGCAGCTGCGGCCAGGATTTCCCCCATATAAACAGGATGTCTCACCCAGCAATATGGCCTGCAAGTCACCAAAGCACGTACTTCCACAGTAATGCTGAAAGAATGGCGCAGAACCCACATACCCCAAATCGTTATGACTGTTGCAAGGGTCATCCACAAAAAAATTACAGTTAATAAGGTAGTGTTGCCCGTGATCCATATATTAGGAATAGTACCAAGCAAGCCAAAAGGAAGCACGCTGCCGATTAATGGAACAATAATTTCTTTTATACCATAAGAACGCTCAACAGGATTATGACGCACAATAAAGGCTATTATCAAAACAATAAAAAGAAGTGTCTCTGCTGCCCAGAGAGGTTTCCAGAAGTAATTGTGGTATTGCCCGACACGCAGAACAAGAAAAACCGAAACAATTATTACCCCAAACATACGGATGATCCGATGCAACCACAGCATAGGTATAATGTGCTCGAACCATCCGAAGGGATCAAATTTGGTCATGATTGTTTGAAATCTGTTTTTTTCTTTCAGGGCAGGAAACCACTTTACCTTGCAGCAGCATATTCTACTCCTTTTTATTATCAGATTATATCCCTAACAAAAAATTGTTTTATAATGCTATGTTACGTTTTAATATCATACACTACTATAACCTTCAAGCTAAATAATTATCAGTCTTATCAACATATTTAATACAATAAAAAGATGATTAAAACTGCTTTAATTTTGATAGTGACAGCTTAATTTACAACTTGGATTACTGCTAAGAAGTTTCGGATATTGAAGTAAAGGAATTTGACGAAAATTTATTTTGTACTTTGGGCCAAGATTAGTCAGCGCATATCAAACGTTTATATTCAGGCTTTAAAAAGAGCTTTATACAAATAAATATATCTTGCTTTTAGCAAAAAAACTGCTAATATCTCAAAATTCAACAAGGTTCTGATGGTCTGGCAAAGCGTTTTTTACTGAAGGAACATGTTATTTCCACGTGTTACATCCTCCAGTTTAAAATTTTGAAAATCTTAATTTAACAAAGAAAAAAGGGAGGATGTTATTATGGTAAATGGAACCGTTAAGTGGTTTAACGACAAAAAGGGTTTCGGCTTTATTGAACAGGAAGATGGACCCGATGTTTTTGTTCACCATTCAGCAATCAACGCAACCGGTTTTAAAAGCCTTAGAGAAGGTGACAAGGTTTCTTTTGAAATAGAACAGGGCCAAAAAGGACCATCAGCAGTAAACGTTACTGTGAGATAAATTTTTCTATAATAAGGGCATTCCATTTCAAACTATGGGATGCCCTTTATTTTTCAGGGTTTCATATACAGACAAACTAAGAGAGCCACTTTCAAAACGTTTCAGTTTGGTCAAGCTCAAGGCGGGCGAGAATTTCAACCACAGGAATACATTGAGTATTTCGAGGATAGCGCTAAAGGTTAGCGCTTATGCTTCACTACGTGTCACTTCGTGCGAAATTTAATCCCAACGCTTAAGATCGGCCAAAATGGGGCGTTTTGAAACTGGCTCAAGAGTTTTTTATGGCTCGTATTTGCCATGCCTTTGGTGTTAATTTTAGAGTGTTTATGCAAAGGTCTCAAATAAGATCTCAATAATTAACTTACAACAAAAAGTTATACCCAAAGGGATGAGCTGGTCTTGTTTAGACCCTTTTTACTGAATTCATTGAGAAAGGATAATCAAATGAATATTTATATCGGGAATTTAGCTCCTGCAACCACAGAAGAAGCCTTGAAAACATTATTTGTCGAATTCGGAGAGGTCGAAACCATCAAGTTGATAAAAGACAAATTTACAGGAAAAGCAAAAGGATTCGCGTTTATTGAAATGCCAAGTAATTCAGAAGCGGATCAAGCTATCAAGGCACTAAACGGAAAACGCATAGATGGCAACAATATCAAAGTGAATCCGGCCGATCCGGGCGGTAAAAAACAACAGAAAAAATCATTTAAAAGAAGAAGCTATTGAAATATGAATAGCTATGGCAATTGTCATAAATTAAGTTCCGTTTGGTTATGAGTGCTTATGCGAATCATAACCAAACAATTTTAAACAGTTTTATTTACAAAGCTATTATAGGATATGCATATCGGAGCATGTCAATAAGGTAATGATAATAAAATCATTTAAAAAATTTTATTGAATTTCTTCTGCTCCTTTTTCGCTTTGCTTTACCGGTAATCATTTTTCTTTTTGTTTCAAAAGCCTGATAATTTCATCTTCCCCTAATGGCGCTAAGTGTTTGATTCTTAAGCTTTCAGCCCATTGCTTTGCAAAATCTTTTTGTGTAAAATAGCTCTGATTGAAAATCATACCAACCTTTCTATAATATCATGCAATCAGCAACAAGCTCCCACAGATATTTTACTGTAAGCCCTTCCATGCCATACTCTTTCTTTATATTGTTTAGCTGACCATGGCAGCTATGGCATGGAACAACAATTATTGCGGCACCTGTTGACTTGATCTGATCCATTTTCTTTTTTCCGTAGGCAATTCGTTCCTCGTTGTAACCTGTGGTAAGAGCGCCCCCCCCTCCTCCGCAGCATAACTGATTTTCTCTTGTAGGGTAAAGATCCACCCAGTTATCAAGGCATTGATCCAGAATCCATCGCGGCTCATCATAAAACCCGTGACCAAACAGCCTTTCTGCTTTTCTACAGTAATTGCAAGGATCATGGTATGTCGCAAGACCGGCAAATCTTGACTTGTCCAGCTTTATTCTTTCTTCTTTGATATATTTTATTAAAAGATCAAATACAGTATATGTTCCGAATTTTTTAAGTTCTTCGGGGTACCATTTTTCCAGACCAGACCTGGTCGCAAGATAGGCATGCCCTCATTCCGGCCACATAAGGTTTTTTATTTCCAGCCGACTCATTTGTTCCACAATTCTTCCGGCCATTATTTTTACTGCTTCATCGTCTCCGGTAAAAAGGCCCCAGCTTGTTCCTTCCCAATTATCAGAAGTTATCGTCCAGTCTTCTTTTGCAGCATAAAAAATTTTCCACCAGTGCTTTAAGTCTTCCGTATGTGTATTTACTAGTTTATTATGAATTGTAGTTAAAAGATTAGCTCCTTTTTTGTCTATGGGGACTTTAAAACCTTCAAAACCAGGTTCTTCGGCTATTTCGTCTGCAACATCTTCTACTATAAAAATAAAATCTTCTTTAGGAACCCCAAGATTATTACCAGTTTTTATGGCAGCTTCAACACCCTTATGAAGTATTCCAGGCACCATATCTCTTTCACGCAAACCTCTTATGCTTCTTACCAGATCAGGGATATGAACACCCATGGGGCACACATGCTCACATTTTCCGCACATAGTACAAACCCATGGCCATTTTGCATTCACAATTTCATCTTTTAAGCCCAATCCGACCATTCTTACAAGTTTTCTCGGATCAAAATCATCAAGACCCGAAGCAGGACAAGAACTGGAACACAGGCCGCATGTTACACAATAATCATGGGAAAAAGGCTGCGATCTGAATATGCTATGATTTAATTCATCTAAATCAATAAATTTTTGTGAACTATCCATTTTTGTACCCTGTATTTTATGATGATTGCCTTAAGGTTATGATTTTGTCTTCAAATTTATTTACAATCTGTGCAAATTCATATCCCATGTTGGATGCAAGTGTATTTATTTCAAGACACTCTTTATTTATATTCATGCTTTCAAACATTGCCTTTAGCTGTTCTACCCTGTTTGCAGCAAAAACATTTCCCTTCTCGGAATGGCAGTTTCCTTTATGGCATGTGAGCACCAACACACCTTCGGCATTACTCAGGAAAGCAGAAAGTATATATTCAGTTGAAATAAGCCCTGAACATGGAAACTCAACGACTTTCAAATTTTGAGGAAGGTTAAAGCCCATGTTCAAAGCATGTTCCTTTGCCCGGCTTGCCGAACGGCTGCAACAAAAAGCAATTATTAATGGAGATGATAATTTTTCATATTGTGTATCTGAGTATTGCTTGATTTGATCTTGTATATTCCTGTTATCCGGAAATTTTATTGAAATAGCTCCCCTCGGGCATTCAGCCAAACAAATTCCGCAACCTTCACATGAATAGGGCATGACAACAGGTCTTGTATCAAGATCAATTGCCCGGTAAGGACAGCTACGATAACATGTAAGACAGCGAATGCATGCGCTTTTGTTAATTTCAGCGGTTGCTGATTGAATATTATCAATTCCGGCTTCGCTACCAACCATAAAACTTATTGCATTTACAGAATCGATTTTATTTCCAGCAGCATTTAATACTGTCCGGGACGGACCTGCGGCAAGAATACCTTTCCTGTTAGTATAAACAATTTTACGGTGAACATTTCCTGTCTGCAGAAAACCATCTGCTCCTGTATGAAGTTTAAAAATTGCTGCAAGTTTTATTAAATATTTTGAAGGAGATATTGTTTCATCTATAATAGTAAGAGCCGGTGAAATCCTAAAATTATGGTGGGTAATTTCATCGATAAATTCAATCGTAATTTGCCCTTTGTTATCTTGTTTTACTGTAGGAATAGAATCCGTAAATTTAAAATATATGGCTCCGGATTCTTTTGTTTCTCGGTATAATTTTTCAAGTCCGTTTTCTGCAACCTTAAGATTGTTTGTAAAAATATAAGTTTGGCGATTAAATTCCGTTTGCAGTTTAAGTGCTGCGAGCATAATCTCTTTGGTTATTACAGGATTATTTTCATATCCTATGCCTGTTAAAAATACGATTTTGCCGCCTGGCGGAAGTGTTTTGATAGTACTTTTTAAGTTACCATCAGATTCGGCAAGACTTGATAAGGATAAAATATTATCAGATGCTTTTATATTGTAATCTAAATAATTAGTCTTTCTTTCATAATCTTCGGCTATAATTATGCCGGAAACCTCTTTTGAAAAAGATTCTCCGGTTTTTTCCATGATAATTTTAAAATTTCCGAAAGTACCATTGCAGGAAGTAATTTTGGTACCGGATATTATATGATCAACTTCGATATCTAAATCTTTAAATGCTTCGACTGAGGAAGAACTTTCTTTTTCCTTTGATACAATGATTATATCTTTACCTTCCAAAAGAAGTTCTTTGGCAATATTTAGGGCACAAATACTGCTTCCGATTATCATAATTGGTTTATTCAAAAGATTCAACTTTAAGACTCCAAATGATTTTTATTCAAATATTTTTTCACATCCCACGCTGCTTTTACGCCATGAGCAGCACTTTCTTCTATTGATAAAGGCCCTCCTGCTGTTCCTGCAACAAAAACACCGTTTGATGAAGTAATTCCATCCGTATCACATGATCTGATAAAGCCGGTATCATAAGTTTCTATTCCAAGTGCAGTAGCAAGTTCTTTTGATTCGCTATTAGGAGTAATAGCAACGGAAAGAACAAGCATATCATAAATTTCTTCTACACCCCGGTTGGACAGATTATCAAAATATTCGATTTTAAGATGATCATCTTCTGTTTTATATATATCTCCAGGAATTGCTCTTACAAGTTTGATATCTTTTTTAGCCTTTTTGTAGAAATTTTCGAAATCATTTCCAAAGCCCTGAATGTCTATATAAAAAATTGTTATAGATGTGTTGGGTTGTCTCATTTTTATTAAACGAGCCATACGAAGAGCGGATACACAGCATATTTTTGAACACCATAAATGATTAAGCTTTGAATCTCTGCTTCCTACGCACTGGATAAAAGCGATGTTTTCAGGGGCAAGTTTATCCGATGGCCTTAAGGCAATGTTGTTATTTCTTAACATTTCCTCAAGCTCCAGATTTGTTATAACATTATCAAACACTTTGTAACCGTATGGCTTGTTTACAGGATAAAACGGCGTAAATCCGGTTGCCACAATAACAGCATCCGCCAAAATATTAATATCTTTTTCTTTAGAAACTGGGCTGTCCGTTTCTTTATTTTGCCCGTTTATATGGATATTAAATTGGAAGTTGTTATTACTTGATATTTTATTAATAATTGCATTTGTGTGAATTGTGATATTCTTATTTTCATTAACTTTTTCAATCTTTTCTTCAACAATGCAGGCACCACATTTTTCACAGTTTTCTGTTGCTTTACAGGTAAACCGGACGGCATGGCCTCCAAGAAACGCATTTTTCTCAACAAGCTCTACATTTATATCAATCTTTGCAAGTTCATATGCTGCTGTGAGACCCGCTATCCCACCCCCGATAACAAGTACATTTGAAGATTTCATATGTTCTTTTTATCTCCCGGATCTATCTTGTTATTTTATCAATTTCTTCTTTTATAAATTGTGCTAATTTTTCAGCCTCTTTCGTACTTATACTTGGAATATCGCTTGAAAGATTATCAAGCTTTTCTTCCTCGATTTCAGTTATTTTGTTTATTAGAAATGTGTCAGCTTCCCCATCATCAAGCAACAAACCACAGGCTCCGACTGCGCCAACAAATTCATCATTTATAAATATAGGATAAATAATCTTGACAAGTCCTGCATCACATTCTTCGATAACTTCTTTTTTTGTTTGCTTTGCCAAAGCTGCAAGGTTCATATGAGCCACAGCACATATGAAACTTTGCCCCTTATCAGTTGCCTTAATTTCAGGGCAAAGTTTGTTCGGCCATTTTTGAAAATCACTTATACGTATGCCTTTAATATCAAACACATTAGCACAAAGACCTGATTTTCTGTTTATTTCCTTTTCCAGTTCAATCCATTTTTCAATAGGCGCTATATCGGTAAGTCCCATTTTTATTCCTCACCATTTTTATTCTGCCATACCATCAAATTAAACAGTATTTAACCAGCGATCTTTTTTAAAATTTCTTTAAGCTCTGCAACAGCATCCGCTGATTTTTTAAGTGCTGCTGTTTCTTCATCAGTCATATTGATTTGTATGATTTCTTCTATACCTTTTGAACCTAATTTTACAGGAACACCTATAAATAAGCCATTTATCCCGTACTCACCTTCAAGGTATGCTGCACAAGGAAGTATTTTTTTCTTGTCTTTCAAAATGGATTCGGCCATCTCTACAGCGGCAGAGGCAGGAGCATAATAGGCGCTTCCGGTTTTTAATAGAGAAACTATTTCAGCTCCTCCGTTTGCAGTTCTCTTAACCAATTCATCTATACGTTCTTTAGAAATCAATTCAGTTATAGGAATACCGGCTACAGTTGAATATCTTGGAAGAGGAACCATAGTATCCCCATGTCCTCCAAGAACAAAAGCATGAGTATTTTCAACCGAAACATTAAGCTCCATTGCTATAAATGCTCTGAAACGTGCCGAATCAAGCACACCGGCCATACCTATTATTCTGTTTTTAGGAAAGCCGCTTGCTTCATAAGCAACATGGCACATTGCATCAAGAGGATTGCTTACAATAATAATTATCGTATCAGGCGAATATTTCACGACCTCTTTAACTACATTTTTAACTATACCTGCGTTTGTACTGATAAGATCATCTCGACTCATACCGGGTTTTCTGGGTATCCCTGCGGTAATTATAATGATATCCGATCCGGCTGAAGCCTCATAAGTGTTAGCTCCTGTTATATGTGAATCGTGCTTTTCTATAGGAGCTGCCTCCATTAGATCAAGTGATTTACCCTGAGGTACACCCTCAATAATATCAATCAATACAACATCACATAATTCTTTTTCTGCAAGACGTTGAGCAGCAGTGGCTCCAACATTTCCGGCTCCGATTACTGTTACTTTTTTATCCATAATGACTCCTTAAACCAATTAATATTTATATTTTATGATGGATCGTAATAAGTTTTTTAAAAAGGCCGGGGAAAGATAACCTCGGTCCTCGGGTGAAGTTTGAAAAATCTGATACGATGAATTTCAGGTAATAACAATTTCAATTATTGTCAATATGTTTTATGTTGAAAAAAATATTACTGAAACAATAAAGTCAATTCTTAAGAAGCAAATTTGTTATAATGATCATATTCTTTCTAATATTTTCTGAAGTGTTGACATTTTGTATTAAAATAAGGTATTAAATTAAAAATTAACAAAGAGCATTTTAATTTAAATTTTATTATGGCCAATAATAAATATATATACTGATTGATAATTTAGAGAGTTAATCATTTATGGGTATCAAGGAACAAATCAAATCTGTTTTGCAGGAAGCGGAAATATACAAGAGTCAGGGTTTATTGAACGAAGCAATGGTGACCTATAAAAATGCTACAGAACTTATTAAAAATAATATAAAGCCTGAAAACAGCCGACAATTGCTTGAAGGTATTAATAATAAAATGGAGTCGTTAAAGCAGATTATAGCTAAATATAATGATTCTAAAATACCTGAACTTTCTGATGATACACAAAATTTGATCAAGGACAAATTTGCTTTTTCAAACGATAATGAATCAGCAATCCTTGAAGGAGCAATAATACTGACTAAATTCGGCCAATTCGAGAGAGCTATAAAAGAATTTAATGAATTATTAAAAACAGACTCTTTACGACTTGTGGCCGCAAAAAATATTTTAAGATGCTATTTTGCATCTTCCGGAGCAGATAATGCTATTTCTCAATACAGAGAATGGTTGAAGCTCGGCATTTTTTCCGCAGGGCAAGAAGAAAAAATAAAGTTTTTTTTAGAAAACCTTTTAAAAGAAAAAGGAATTGAAAATAAAACTCTTGCGGAAGAAGTTAAGGAAAATGTAGATGTACAAAATATAATCGATGAAAAAGCTGATGAGAAAAAACCTTCAACAAAACCTTTGTTGGATATTCCAGAGTTAAACGATGATAATGAAGAATTTTTAGATATAAATTCTGTTGGAATTATATTGGATAAAGGCCCGGAAATTCTTCTTGATGTTGCTTTCCAATCTAAGGATGTAGTTAGCCTGATTGTTCCTGGCAGGGAAAAACCATTGATAGATAAATTTAAAACAGGGTTAAAATTTAATAATATTCAATTTTATTCACCAATTGCCATCTTGAACGGCTCGGGTGTTATACTTGCTTTTTCAAAGATCGACTCTGGCCCTAAAATGGGAAATTACAGCCTTGATCTAAAAATGTTTACTGACTAGCATTTTACTTATCACTATGTTCGGAGTTATGTTAGATGGCGGTTTTTAATCTAAAAAGTCGCGAGATTGAATGTAAAATTGTATTTTACGGCCCGGGAAGATCCGGTAAGACCACCAATCTCGAATATATTTTTAAAACTTATAAAAAACAGGTTTCCGACCAAATGGTCACAATCGATACCGAGGGGGACAGAACCCTCTTTTTTGATTTCCTTCCCATGGGGCTTGGTAAAATCAAAGGGTGCGATGTTAAAGTACAACTATATACAGTTCCAGGACAGGTTCAATACAGTTCTACGAGAAAACTGGTTTTAAAAGGTGCGGACGGGATTGTCTTTGTAGCCGATTCTTTTGCTATCAGACGCGAAAAAAATATGCTTTCGCTTAAAGATCTTGATCAGAACCTGAAAGAATGCGGGCTCAATATTTTTAAAATCCCTCTCATACTTCAATACAATAAAAGAGATATAGCCGATATTCCCGGTAACACTATACCGATAATGTCTATAGAACAATTGCAAAATGATCTTAACAAACAACTCAAAGTTCCGCACTTCCCGGCAAGTGCTTTATCGGGTCAGGGTGTAGGAGCAACATTAAAAGAGTGTTTAAAACTGACTTTAGTTCATCTGCAAAAGGAATTTAACTGGGCTCAATAGATAAATGAGTAATATATCACTTTCCGGAAATTTAAATTTTCTTAATCTTGGAGAATTATTCCAGATTTTTGGAACCAACTCAAGCACAGGTGTTTTAAAGATTAAGAGTAAATATTCTTCCGACCCGGGATTAATGTATTTTGTAAAAGGAAATGTTGTTGATGCTTCTGCAGGAACAAAACGTGGTGTTGATGCCGCATATGCTCTTTTTGGATGGGTTGACGGTGACTATGAATTTTACCAGGAAGAAGTAAATGTAAAAAATGTCGTTAAAAAAAGCAGAATGGAAATAACCTTAGATGCTTTAAGACTGCTTGATGACGGCCAGATAGAAAAACTCGGTCCTGTTTCTTTCGAAAAAAAACCTCCAGGAAGCTCTGATAAACAATCTGCCATTCCTGTTATCAGAGGCCCACTCGTTGATTATGCCTATGTTGTTGACGAAGAAGAACATTTTGATGGCAACAAAATAGTTGAAGAAGGCAAATACGGCAACTGGATATGGACAGTATTAGAAGGAACGGTTGAAATAATTAAAGAAACTGATAAAGGTACCGTAAAGATTTTAAGACTTAGCGATGGATCATTTATCGGTAGCATTTCAGCGGTTATGCCTGGGGATAGGGTAAGAAATGCTTCAGCAATAGCTGTTGGAACAGTGCAACTCGGCCTGTTGGATTCGCAAAGACTTTACGGTGAGTTTACCAAATTATCTTCCGAAATGAAAGAGATAATGAAAAGTCTTGACAATAGATTGCAAACACAAACAACAATGATGATTGATACCTATTTAAATAAAGTAAATGTAAAAGATATTTTGCAAAATAAAAAAATACTGATTGAACAGGGCTCATCCAATAATAAATGTTATAAAATAACAGAAGGAGAGGTTTTGATAGTCCGCAACACAAAAAACGGCTATCTTCCAATAGTAAATCTTAGTGCCGGTGATTATATAGGGCAAATTCCCTTCATTAATATTGGTCAGGAACCGCATTCAGCATCGGTTTTAGGCTCAAAAAACATCAAAGCTACCGCCATTGAAACAGGAAATATTCAAAAAGAATACGATAAACTTTCATTAACCTTTAAAAATATCCTGGAAAATATCGGATCATGTATCTCTGCTACAACAATGGTTGCAAGTGAACTGCACAGAAAATCATCAGCAGCATCATCATCATCATAATATGTTATATTCATAAATCGCAGTGCATTATATCCCAAAGGCAAATACCATGACAGAAAACAAGAGAAAACACTCAAGATTTAATTCGCTTAACTTATTGCATATAGAAGTTTATGAAAATGATTTACTAGTAAAACAAGGGACAGGCAGGACTATTAATGTTTCGGAATCAGGGATTCTTCTTGAAACACATTTTTTGGTTAAAACCGAAAGCACTGTTTTGGTGTCTATTGCTCTGAAAGAATCTTTGGTGGAAATTAAAGGCAAAGTAATTCATACAATACAAGACAGCAAAGACATATATAAACTAGGTATTAAATTTAATCCAATTACTAAACCTGACCTTAAAATTTTAAAAGGATATATTGATAATTTTACAGCAGAAAAGAATGAAAAGGAAATTTAAATGACGCAAGCAATATGTGAAACTGATTTTGAAGATATTAAACTTATTAAAAGAGGAAAAGTAAGAGATATTTATGATCTTGATGATAAACTTTTAATGGTTGCTACAGACAGAATTTCTGCTTTTGATGTAGTAATGCCCGACCCTATACCTGATAAAGGAAAAATTCTTTCGAAAATATCCTTGTTCTGGTTTGATATGATGAAATCCGTAGTTAAAAATCATGTTATTTCAGGAAATGTTAATGATTATCCTTCAAAATGCAGGCAATATGCTGACATCTTAAACCAAAGAAGCATGCTTGTAAAAAAAACAGACCCACTTCCTATTGAATGTGTTGTAAGAGGATATTTATCAGGATCAGGATGGAATTCTTATAAAGAAAATGGAGAAATTTGCGGGATAAAACTTCCAAAAGGTTTGAAAGAATCTGATAAGCTGCCTGAACCAATTTTTACTCCTTCAACAAAAGAAGAAGTAGGCTTTCATGATATAAATATAGATTTTGATGAAACTGTCAAAAGAATAGGAAAAGATCTGGCTGAAACTATAAAAAAATTAAGTATTGAAATATATAATAAAGGGGCACAATTCGCACTCCAAAAAGGTATTATAATTGCTGATACAAAATTTGAATTCGGACTTCTTGAAAATGAAATTATTATAATAGATGAAATTCTTACTCCGGATTCATCAAGATTCTGGCCGGAAAATTCTTATAAACCGGGAGGTCCTCAATCAAGTTTTGATAAACAATATTTAAGAGATTATCTCTCTTCAATCAAGTGGGATAAGAATCCACCTGCGCCTTCTCTTCCAAAAAATGTTATTGATGACACCCGCAGCAAATACATGGAAGCATTGAAACGTCTTAGCGGCACTGAATTATGATATGGAAAGAAGAACTTGTCTTTTTATCTTCTATTTTATTAGAAGATGACACTTTTAAAATAACAACAGAAGAAAACATAGATGCCCTTGCCCGTTCAATTAATAACGACGGGCTTATCAACCCGCCAATACTGCTTATAAATAATTCCAGACATTCCATTATAAGCGGTTTCAGGCGAATTAAGGCAATACAAAGTCTTGGAAAGTCAGATTTAGTTGCGAGAGTGCTTTGCAAAAACAATACTTCTCTTGAATATGTCAAGATCGCTATAAGTGATAATTCATTTCAAAGGCAATTAAATTTAATTGAAATATCGAAATGCTATAAAATGCTTTCAAGCTATTTTGAAGAAAAAGCTTTGCCTGAAGCTGCTTTTTCACTTGGCCTTCCTGACAATCCTGTTTTGATTAATAAAATTATAAAGCTTTGCGATTTACCGGTTATAATACAGAAATATATTCTTTCTGATACACTTTCTCTGGCAATGGCTCTTGAACTTACAAATCCGGAATATAATCAAACAGGAACCGATATTGCCATTATTTTCGATCAATTAAAGCTTAGCCTTAATAAGCAAAGAGAGTTTCTTGCGCTTTGTTATGAAATCGCCGTAAATGAAAATATCACTATTGCAGATTTGTTAAAAGAAGATGATTTAAGTAATATTTTATACGATAAAAATATTGATAGAAATCAAAAAACACGTTTAATTAGAAATTACCTTAAAAAAAGACGTTTCCCAACTCTTATACAGTTTGAAACTGAATTTGAAAACAATTTAAAAAAACTTAATCTTATTGAAGGAATCAAGCTGATACCACCTCCTAATTTCGAAGGCAGTTCTTTTCATATAAACATGGAGTTTAAAAAAACCACGGACCTGAATGAACAAACTAAATATCTTAATAAACTGATAGGCAATCCGGTATTACAAAAAATACTTTCAAAAGAAATTTAAGTGGGTATATATGTTAAGTATCGAAGAGATTAGAAATGATCAGGAATTGTTGGACAACATCAACTGGGAAATGACTCCTGAAGAAGCCGTAAGGCTTTATCTGGAATGGGGCAATAACTGGACACGGGGTAATTATGTAATCCGGGGCAAAGAGGATGTTTCATTCTATTTTGTAGTAAATACCTGGGGAAAAGAGCCGATAGTGTATCTTATACGCAGAAATTCGGATGAAGCAACAGAACTTGCCGAAATAAAATTGCCGGATAAAGTTAAAGAACTCTTCTTAGACTCCATAGGAAATAATAAAGGTGTTTATTCAATTGAAGGCGATGTAAAAGAATGGTTAGAAAAAGAACTTCTTGGCAATTAATTTACATAGTACTTTTCATAAATTAATTGCCGTTTGGTTGAAAAACACATGAGAATCATACTTTATTTGTTTTTTTCTCTTTTTCTTTCTGCAAGCCGCATTTCTCTTCTGGACACAGCCTCCCTGTTTCTCCGGGTTTCTTCTTCGTTTTCAAGAATAAGCGGGGGAACGTGGGCAGGATTTCCTTTCTGATCTAAAGCAACATATGTTAGATAAGCCAGTGCCGTTGTCCTGGTTTCACCAGTAATATAATTTTGGGCTTCCACCTTTACACCTATTTCCATAGAAGTTTTGCCTACCATATTAACACTGGCTTTCAAGATTAATAAATCTCCTATATATACCGGGCTGATAAAATCCAGACGGTCAATTGAAGCTGTAACAACATTGCATTGCGCATGCCTGGTGGCAACAATTCCTGCGGTGGAATCAATATGCTTCATTACCACCCCACCATGCACATTTCCGGCAAAGTTAGCATCAAGATGTGTCATTTGCTGAATAGTTGTAACCTGGCTGTCTTTTATCTTTTTTCCTTCCAAAATAGCTCCTTTGTATAAGCATCAAGTGATTGTTAGCCTACATATTTTGGATATTAATTTACTGTAACCAGTTAAATTTAGCAATAAATATAATTATTTTCCAAAATCTTTTTCTTGCGATATTTAAAATAAATGTTAACGTTAATAATTAAGTATTCTCAACTTAACCTAAAGTTGATTTTTTATTGAAAGCATTGGGAAACGTGTAAATTTCTATAGTTCAATCGTAAAAACTACCAGCATAACCTATTGAATATTTAATGTTTTATAATTTTTCTAACTTAAAACAATAGGAGGGCGCACACTAATGTCCCAAACGCTACCATCAAATGACATCTCCATAGTCCTCGGTGGA
This sequence comes from Pseudomonadota bacterium, assembly GCA_043825875.1. Classification (GTDB taxonomy): domain Bacteria; phylum Desulfobacterota; class Desulfobacteria; order Desulfobacterales; family RPRI01; genus RPRI01. Next base: position 29,703 of record JBDRRF010000083.1, read on the forward strand.
GAAGCCGGCCAGGGTATTCAGACAATTGAGCAGCTTTTAACAAAAATTCTCAAACAAAATAATCTTTATGTTTTTGCAACAAAAGAATACATGTCAAGAGTCCGGGGTGGAACAAATACTACCAGTATTCGTGTTGGCTCACATCCTCTACAAGCTCCTATTGACAGGATCGATCTTATTATACCTTTAGACAAACAAGTGCTTCATAGAGTCCAAAAACGTATCACGGAAAATACAATTATTGTCGGAGACAATGAGGTGCTGAAAAGTAATTTGAAAATCCTTGATATACCTTTAAGCAAACTCTCAAAAGAACTTGGCAGCGAAATTTATTCAAACAGCATCATACTTGGCATTATACTTTCTTTGCTGAAAACAGACTATCAAATTTTGGAAAACTACTTAAGAAAGTATTTTGAAAAAAAAGGCGATAAAGTCGTTGAGCTTAATATCCGGGCTGCCAATCTTGGTTTTGAGCATGGCAGAAAGCTGCGGGAAAACGGTACGGTTTTGCTTCCGGAATTATCAATATCGGATATTCAAACCGATATAATGATAAACGGTTCCGAGGCAATCGCCATGGGAGCAATCGCGGGCGGATGCCGCTGTATTACCTCTTATCCAATGACTCCAGGAACAGGGGTAATCACTTTCATGGCTAAAGTTGCCCATGATTTTGAATTAATAGTTGAACAAGCCGAAGATGAAATTGCAGCCATTAATATGGCAATCGGAGCATGGTATGCCGGTGCAAGGACCATGGTTACAACATCCGGAGGCGGTTTTGCATTAATGACTGAAGGGTTGAGTTTAGCAGGTATGCTTGAAATCCCGGTTGTTATTCACCTTGCCCAGCGGCCAGGTCCAGCTACAGGACTGCCTACACGTACCGAACAAGGAGATCTTGAGCTTGCGCTTTATGCCGGACATGGAGAATTTCCAAGAATTATTCTTGCTCCGGGATCTTTAAAAAATGCTTTTTATATTACCCAAAAAGCATTTAACCTTGCCGACAAATTTCAGGTTCCTGTTATTATCCTAACTGATCAATATCTTGTAGATACTTATTACAACATACCACCCTTTGATTTAAATCAGCTTAAAATAGAAAACCATATTATAGAAACAGATGAAAATTATCTTCGATATAAGATTACAGATAACGGCATTTCACCACGCGGCATACCGGGTAAAGGCAAAGGACTTATAGGGGTAGACAGCGATGAACATGACGAGGCCGGGCACATAACCGAAGATCTGGAATTAAGGATAAAAATGGTAGATAAACGTCTTGCAAAACTCTCGCTTATCAAGGAATCTGCAATTCCTGCTCAAATATACGGGCCTTCAAATTCCCGAAAATTTATTATCAGCTGGGGTTCTACAAACCGCATAGTAAGAGAAGCCATGGTATGCCTTGGCAAAAAAGATATTGCCCATATCGCACTCCAACAAGTTTATCCATTGCCTGAAAATCTGCATCAAGTTCTTTTAACCGCCAAAAATACGATTATTGTTGAAAACAATGCCACATCACAACTTGGAAAACTGATTTTACGTGAAACCGGAGTTAAGATAAATCATAAGATTTTAAAATATAACGGGTTGCCGTTTACTGTTGAAGAACTCACAGATAAAATATCCGAAATAATTTCTTGAGAAAGGATAAGAAATGAACTTTGATATAGAAGAAACAAATATAGCATGGTGCCCCGGCTGCGGTAATTTTGGGATACTTAATGCCTTAAAAAGCACTCTTAACGAATTGGATATAAATCCTCAAAACCTGGTTCTGGTATCAGGCATTGGGCAAGCAGCAAAAACCCCACATTATCTTCGAACAAACTTCTTTAACGGTCTTCATGGAAGGGCTTTACCACCGGCAACGATGATTAAAGCGGCAAATCCCGACCTGCACGTCATTATTACAAGTGGCGATGGTGATATGTACGGTGAGGGCGGTAATCATTTTATACATGCTATACGAAGAAATCCTGATATTACAGTAATCGTACACAACAATATGGTTTACGGCCTTACAAAAGGCCAGGCTTCACCTACCAGCCAACTCGGGTTTGTGACTTCTATCCAGGTTGACGGTGTATTTGAGGAACCTTTCAATCCATTGGCTGTTGCTGTATCCTTAAACGCTTCTTTTGTTGCCAGGACATCTATTCACAATCAGGATTTAAGCAAAAATATTTTTAAACAGGCAATACAGCATAAAGGGTTTGCACTTGTTGACACCTTCACGCCTTGTGTATCCTTTAATAAGATTAATACATGGAAATGGTATGAAGAAAACACATATGTTATAGATGATAACTACGATCCGACAAACAGGGATTTCGCTTTTGCTAAAGCATGTGAATCATCTCCATGGCCACTTGGAATTATTTATAAAAGTAAGACAAAACCAAGTTTTGAAGAAAATCTTTATGCTTATAAAAAAAACAATGCGCCTTTCATCAACCGGGAAGTACAGTGGGATAAATTAAAAGCATTAATTGAAAGCAAAAGCATGTAAATTGAAATGTAAATATATTAACGCAAATGTTTCAGATAATAAGTTGCCATGCTTAGATATATGAGAAGGCCAAAAACATCATTTGATGTTGTTATAAAAGGACCGGTTGCAATAGCCGGATCAATTTTTAATTTGTTAAGTGCATAAGGTATAACTGCACCAAATAAAGTAGAATTTACAATTACAAACAGCATGGAAATGCCTATAATAGCTCCAAGAAATAGAGGCTTTTCTATATTAGGCCATACCTGAATCACAAGCACCAGTAAGGTTCCGATAGATAAACCATTTAATAATGCAACACGAAATTCCCGAAAAAAGTTAGATCGCAAACTGGTGCCGCTTTCACCTAAAGCCATGCTACGCACTACTGTAGTACTTGATTGAATTCCGGCGTTACCGCCCATTGCCATAATTACGGGAATAAAAAAGGTAAGTGCGGCAATTTCCATAAGTGAAACCTCAAAACGGCTAAGAACCATAGCAGCCATTAATTCTCCGACAAAAGCAACAATGAGCCATGGCAATCTGTTTTTTGTAATACGAAAAGTTGATGTTTCCTGCGAAAATTCCTGGTATGTAATACCGGCCATATGGTGGATATCTTCATCTGCTTCTTCATGAAGTACATCTACAATATCATCAACTGTAATACGACCAATAAGCCTCTTATGCTTGTCTATAACCGGAACAGCAGATAAATTATATTTTCTTACTACATTTGCAACTTCTTGCTGATCCATATCAACACCTACGGAAATAACGTCGGTGTGCATTATGTCCTTGATAACGCGCTTTGGATTCCTGAGGAACAAACTCTTCATAGGAACCACACCAACTAAGCGGTTTGCTCTGTCCACAGCATAGATGTAAAATATTTCATCAACCTCTTCAGCACGGGTCCTGATCTCGCGAATGGCATCATCAACTATCTGATCTTCATAAACGGCAATATACTCAAGCGCCATGATACCACCGGCGCTGTCTTCATCATGTACCAACAGTTTTTCGACTTCAGCCCTATCTTGCGGTTCAATATTGGCAAGTACTTGTTCTTGAACCTTTTCGGGAAGTTCAGCTACAATATCTGCGGCATCATCGGAATCCATTTCATCGACAATTTCCGACAATCTATCAGTTTTCAGATCACTAACTATGTCAAGACGTGTTACCTCATCGAGTTCGGTCATAACATATGATGCAGTATCAGCATTCATCAGGCTGAAGAGATAATCACGTTTATCATTTTCCAGCGCCTGTAAAATTTCAGCCAAGTCAGCAGGATGCGTGTTTTCAACAAGCTCTTTAAGCAATTGCTCATTGTTTTCTTCAATGAAATGCAGAATATTTTCTATTAATTTTTTTCTGTCAATTGATTCCATAATTGTCTTAAAAACCAATGCTTCATATTATCTGAAAAACTTAATAAATCGTTAGAATCGATAAACTTCGTTAGAAATTCAAGTTAACGATTAAAAAATATAATTTTTTACAAATATATCATTAACCACAGACTTAACAACTACAATTTTGCAATACTATCTAATTTGCATATGGTGCGTTTGAAACGCTTGATAATAATAATATAAATGAAACAGATATATTTTATAAGTTATATTTTAAAGCCGAACACCCAGAAATTATGAAAGCGCTAATATTTTTTACCTCTAAACATAACGCCCTTTTTCTTTTCCAAATAAAATACGGCCAAGCTCACGGTGAGTAAAATAAGGATCATCGTTTCTTAAATAAGGCAGGAGAATTTTTTTTTGTCGAAGCAAATCTCTTGATAACTCGGCAGAAATTATATCCGGTTCATACATTTTAGCCTGAGCTATAACCTGTCCAAACGGATTAAGTATTTCACTTCCTCCCCAGAATCTGTATGGCTCAGGATCATCGTCAAGAAGTGCATAAGGATAATTAATATCTCTTTTTTCTATAAGGCCTTCTTCTCCGACCCGGTTTGCACATATATTATAAATACCGAAAACTCTGGAATAAAACCTGTTGATAATCGACCAAGTTTCAATATTGCTAAAAGCGGTTCCCATTGAACCCTGAGAAGAATTGAATATTGTAATAAAAATATCAGCTTTTTGCGTAACACCAAGATATGGAAGGGAAGGATGCCAGAGGTCATTGCATATAAAAACAGCAATAGTAAAATCATGTAGTTTAAAAACCGGAATATGCTTTCCAGATGCAAAAAATTTTCTTTCTTCAAAAACGCCATAATTTGGAAGGTTCAGCTTTCTTGAGGCAAAAGCTATTTCTCCGTCTATAGCCACCAGAGCTGAATTATAAAAATTCATAGAAGGCGATTCTTCAATAAAACCAATAACTGCAGCTGTACCTTTTGTGGCAGAGGCTAATTTCATGATTTCTTTGGAATCAAGCCTAAGCGCTACTTTATGATGTCGTTTACCAACAAAATATCCTGTTAACGCAAGTTCCGGAAATACCATAAGCTGGGCTCCTTGTTCTTTGCCCTGATGAATTTTACCGATAATGTCTTTCAGGTTAGACTTTAGATCCAGAAGTACAGGATTTGTCTGATAAACAGTTACATTCATTTGTTTTATCCCTTTTTTAGTTTAAAAAGCATCTTCCTGTATTTGTAAGGGTATTTTCATCTCTCATATAATTGGCATTGATTCCGTTTCTAATAATTGTATTAAGGCCTTCTTCATCATAAGGTTCCAGTTCATAATCAGGGGACTGCTTTGCAGTTGTTTCGCGACATAAATCAATATGTCTTTCTAACTTAGGTATTGAAAATGAGATCAATTCCTTTAAAAATCCAAAGGAATGCCGCATCTGATGAAAGCCGTATTTTTTCATCATTGCAAAACCGTTAATTGCATCTTCCTCCGCCCTTTTGCCCGGTTTATCCTCATTGGTAGTGCAGGCAGTCTGGATAGATGGAATATTAAGCATCTTGTTTACTTTTTCTATCAGCAGATTTGCTACATTATGTGATATAAGACCAAGATCAACAGCGTAATTTTTCCGGATATTGGCTATGGATGGCAGGCCTGCATGAACAACCATCAGGCCTGGGTTTGCCAGCTGGGTTAATGTAATTCCAAACAGCGCCTCGGCATGTGTAAGTGTCAGAAGTCCCGACATGGAATAAGGACCGGACAAGCCCGCCATAGGCATGGTCGATACATAAATCGGAATACCGCTTTTAACACATGAAAGAAAAGGATCTACCATGCTCTCAATAATATTTAATGGGCTGTTTATAATGGAAAACTGCACTGTGATCAATCCTCTTGTATCATGGATTTCTTTGGCACGGGCTATACCTTCATCGGTTAAGGCAGCCACATATATGGGTTTGCGGCAATGCTCGATTATTGTATCCATAACTTTTACTTCCTGCTTAACGATAAGCACACCTCTTGCCATAAAATCAACCACATCAGCTTTATCAACAAGCTGGGCTATTTTTACCAGATGTTCAATTTTTGGCTCAATCAACTCTCCACTGTTATCATCATAAACAAAAGGGGCTGTTCCTCCAACACCGAAAGAATTTTCCGGAATCCAGTACTGATCCCGTTTAGGAGCAGTATTTAAAGCCTGTTCTACCAGAGGCGAGAGGATATGGATTGTCCCGGAAGATTCATCATAGGCAGCAAGGCCGGTTTCCTCAAATAGCTGCCTTATTTTAATAGATTCACATTTAACGCCAACTTCTTCCAATACCCGAAGAGCGTCATTATGTATTCTTTCCAGATATGTTTGCTGAATTAATTCCATTTTATTATGATATCCTGCTGTTTATTATATATTGATTCTTAACCCGTCATATGCAAACTTGATGTTATCGAATTGCTTTTCCAATTCCTTGTAATCATCATAGCTTCTGTTCCAGTATTCTTCAATATGAGTGAGCAAAACCGTTTTTGAATTTATTCTTTTTGCCAGTTTTAGTGTTTCGTCAAAAGTATAAAGCGTAGTTCTTGAGATATGATCATCCGGATATTTAAAGTCATGCTTAAGGCCGTTTTCAAATATACCGGGCTGAATTATAAGCAGATCGGCATCCAATACTTCCTTTCTGTTTTCCGGAAATGGTTTTATATCACATGGAGCATAAATTATCTTTTTAGAGTTTTTTTGAATTACATATATAAAAGCTATCTGATTCCCACGGTCAACAGGAATGGCAGTTACCCGAACAGCGCCCAATTTTATGCTTTTGCTATAGGAAATGCAATGCACAAAACCACTGGAACGGTAAAAGTCTATTATTGAACCATAACACGACTGAATATTCCCGAGGCGGCCAAACAATTCTTCCGGCAAAACCAGTTTCACATCCTTACCGTCGTAGGCCCGCCATGTGCGAAAATCCAGAGTTATCTGTTCAACAACTCTGAAGCCTTCTACATGATCCGGGTCAAGGTGTGTAAAGAGAAGATAATTAATCTGCTCTATGCCTGAACGGTTTAATTGATAAGCAATTTCTGCAGGCGTATCAATAAGGATGTTCTCATCATGTATAAAAACAGAGGGGCCTGTTCTTCTATAAGGCCCCCCTTTTACTCTTGCTTCACTGCAAACCCGGCATTTGCATAAAGGCTTTGGGATTATCATGCATCCGCCGGAACCAAGTATTGTGATATCCATCCTACTTATTTATCAGCTCCACGGAAAAGGACTACTGGATACCGGAAGAAGTTCTCCCTTTTCATACCGATCAAAGCGGAAGGGTTTTAACAACTCCTGTTTTTCTCCCAAAATTTCCTGGGCCACCAGCTTGCCAATGCCTATCATCTTATAACCGTGACTGGAATCTAATATCATATAGCAATTTTGCTTAAACACATCAAATACAGGGAAATTATCCGGTGTAAAGATTCCTAATCCGCCCGAAGGTTCATTTTTGTATAATTGATATTTATTTTCATATCGTTTTTGGCAATGTGCCAAAGCAGAAGTCCACATATGGGCGAATTCAGGGCCTACGATGAAATCCGGCGAATCGATTCCATAGGGATCAACGTTTATTTCATCTTTTTCTACAAGATTCGGCATGGCACCTCCCTGAATGCCATTGAAATTACAATCGGGTTTATAATAGATACCCCACATTTTGTCCGTGACCAGCGAACCGTCTTCACTGGAATACAGTGGAGAATTGCTGTCCACATGAATAACCGGGGGCATCTTGCCCCACTTGTCATAACCGTATTCCGGATCTACTCCAAGTGTTCCTTCCTGAAGTGACAGATAAGTCCACATTTTCACATCCGTATGAATCTTTCCGTCTGTACCTTTAATATTTATTTTGTCAGGCATGCCTATCATTTCCCAGAGCTTATTGCCCCAAGGGCCCGGTCCGGCAATCACATAATCACAAGAAATCTTACCCTTATCGGTTTCAACCGCTGTAATACAATCATTATAGTCAAAACCTTCAACTTTAACTCCGGTTAATATCCTTACACCTAGTGCTTCAGCTTTGTCCGCAAGTCTGTATAAAGCACGGGAATTGTGGGCGTATCCTCCTCTTTTTTCGTGAAGGATCGAAGTTATGCCCTTAGCCTGCCAGTCATCAAATACGTTTTTTTTCATGTATTCAAGGCAATCTTTCTCACCTTCGATAAATACTGAATCATAAGAAAGCTTTTTCTGCCGCTCATATATTTGGGATACACCTTCATGCATACTTTCCGGCGAAATCTGCATATATCCAACAGGCCAATAACCGTAACCTTCAACATCTTCATCCCATACATTTACACTGTGCATCATAATTTCCTGCATGGCTGCCTGGAAATAATTATTTCTTATAACTCCACAGGCGATTCCGGATGCTCCGGCGCCAATAGCAGTCTTGTCAAGAACAATTATATCTTTGCCTGACCCTGAGCCTCTTTTCTTTAATTCACCGGCTAGATGAAAAGCAGTGCTAAGCCCGTGAATCCCCGCTCCTATAATAACGTATTTTGAATGCGTAGGAAACGCCATAAAATTTACCTCCTTAAGGTTTATTATCTATATAAAAAATTACGAATTTAGTCGGCAAAGAAAAAGAATCATATAAGAGACAAGTAAATAATGAGGGATTAAAATATAACTGTCCGTAAGCCAAGATAGCTTTAGCTACAGCCGAAGCTATAGCTAAAGCGCAACTCTTTCGTGGGATTTTACTTTGCCGTAATAAAAGACTATCTTAAAAAAAAGCTAGGCCACCATGGTCTCTTTATCGTTTTCTTCCCGTTCATGTTTGCGATCACCGTCAACCGTTCCTGTAACCTTTTCTCTTTCTTCTGCAAAATCAAACCCGGTCCATATTCCGATAGATCCAAGAATTGAATCCTGGGGATGAAACTTGCGAAAAATCTTATAATAATAGGCGGCTTCCCTGCTATTGATAACAGCAGTTGGATTTTCTTCTTTTATTTGTATATATTCATCTTCAGTAATCATTTTCTCAGCTAAAGATTCGCCAAGACTCTCACAACCTGCACCCTGTGTGTACTGAACCTTGTAGCGCCACAGTATTTCATCGGGCAGATAGTTAGTATCCTCAAAAGCCTTTCTTAAAATCCATTTTTCTATTTTTGCTCCATTATGTTCACGAATTTTCAATTCAGGAGGTATCTTCATGGAAAGATCAACCATAGCAGTGTCCAGAAACGGAACTCTGAGTTCAAGACTAAAAAGCATACCCATACGGTCAGCTCTTTGAAGATTAATATTATGAAGGTTACCGATGCAGCGTCTGCCTTCTTCGTTTAGTTTGTCAATTGGAAAATTTTTCATATAATGATATCCGGCAAAAAGCTCATCAGCCCCTTCTCCGGTAAGTACTACCGTTACATAGTCCGCAGCACATTTACAGGTAAAGTAACAGGGCAAAGCACAGCGGACAAGAGATGGATCATAACTTTCCAGTTTATTGATCACGGTAGGAAGCGCTTCATAGTACTCATCTTCAGTGAAGATGTATTCATGATGATTTGAACCGATATGTTTGGCTGCGATACGTGCAGCTTTTACATCATCACTAAAATCACCATTCTCATCTTGCATGCCTACGACAAATGTATGCAGGTTGGGTATTTCATCAGCAGCTATAGCTGCCACCAGACTGCTGTCGAGACCACCACTGCAAAAAGAGCCTACCGGCACTTCAGGATCTGCCAATAAACGTTTTTTTACTGCATCAATGAAAGTCTTTCTTATAATTTCGCATGACTCCTCAATATCCGTAAGAATATGGTCTTCAATTTCCGGTATCCGATAGAATTTTACAAACCCTTCTTTTGGAGTATAATAATGTCCTGCCGGAAATTCATGAACCTCATCCAAACCGGCATGACTCATTGCCCCTAATTCCGAAGAAAAATACATTTTTCCTTTCTGTATGCCGTAATAAAGAGGTTTAATCCCGATAGGATCTCTTGCCAGCATAAAATCATCACCATTATAAGCGGCAAAGGCAAACATTCCGTCAAGATCCTTAAGGCAATCAGGTCCTTTTTCGCGATAGAGATGCAAGACGGTCTCGGTGTCAGACTGAGTTTGAAAGCTGTATTTTGAATCAATTTTTCTTCTAAGTTTTCTGAAATTATAAATCTCACCATTACAAACAATACCTGAGTTTCCGTCCCTGCTAATGATAGGTTGATGACCCTGGGCTACATCAACTATTGAAAGTCTGGTATGCCCAAAGACGATGTTTCCGTTTACATGAAGTCCGCGATCATTGGGCCCCCTGTGAGGAAGTGCGTCCAACATACGATTAATTGTATCTACGTCACGTGTTCCTATACATCCTGCTATGCCACACATTGTTTTTCTCCTTTATTAATTTACAAATATTTTTCCGAAATTTGCCGTAGTAAGAGGATCATCCATATACATACCAAGCCCGATAGTCTTAATGGATTCCATGCCTCTTTCATCATAAACAGGCATCCTGACTTCCGGTGCGTCATCAGCTGTTACCTCTTGGGCAATTTCAATGCCTTTTTCAAGTTTAGCTATGGAAAAATCAATCAAATATCTTAAAAAAGAAAAGGGATGTCTTATCATATGCACCCCGTATTTTTTACACATTGCCTGTCCCATGCGGGCGTCATCAAAAGCCTTTGGAGTCAAATGCTCTTCATGGGTAGTTCCGGCACTCTGAAATGTCGGCAAATCCAGCATCAGGTTAAGATGAGTCATTAAAATGTTTAACAGATTATGACTGACCAAACCGTAATTGGGATTATAATCTATTCGGGGATCAGCAATGGTCGGAAAACCTGCATGTATACACGTTACGCCGGGATTGAGTAATTGAGCCGCACAGATGCCAAAAAGCACTTCAGCATGAGTCATAGCCAGTGCCCCATTATAGGAATAAGAAGTACTGATGCCTCCCATGGGCATTGCTGATATAAAAACCGGCAGACCGGCCTTTACTACCTTCACAAAGTTTTCAGAAAAATTTTCATTAACTTCAAGAGGTGGACGGGTGAGACAAAAAACAATCATGATGTTCTTTCTCTCTTCCCATAATTGTTTGGCGCGTTCAAGTGATGCATCGCATGTCACTGCAAAATAGAGAGGTTTTGAGCAGTATTTATCCATGATGTTCATCTGTTCTACTTCATTTTTCAGTTTTATAGCCCTGCCCATACCGGCCACAACATCATGCTCTTCAGCAATTTGTGCGATTTGGGCCACATGTTCCGGCGTAGGGAAAATACCGCCTATTCCTTTTTCATCATCATAAATGTATGGGGCTGTGCCACCAATGAAAAAACTGTTTAAAGGAACGAAAAACTCATCAACGCCCGGAGTTGTCGACAGACATTTTTCTACCAACTCCCTGGTAACATATATACGGTCTTCATGCTGATAAGCCAAGCCTTCGGCTTCATATTGCCGGAATGCTTCCTGCATATCAGGTTGTTTACATCCGACTCCCATATTTTCCAGTATCCAAAGAGCGTCATCATGGGACTTAAGAAGCATTTCGACAGTCTCTGCACCCAAAAGTTTGGTAGATTTATCAACCTGATCTTTTTTTAAATTTATCGAATTCATTTATCTACTTACTCCGATCTATTATTAGATATGTAGGTTATATGATCTATTCATTTGATATATTTTATATCAATATTATTTGATTCAATATATTTTGTATTGAAACAATAACACTAAAGTAATGGATTGGATAAGTCAAGGTTTTTATCTTAAAAAAAGGATAGTAAGGTTATAAAGTATGGTAAGAATAAATGAGATATGTAGCTTTATTAATCAACTTCAAGATCTTGAACATCAAGCATATTTGTAAGCATATTCAAGCCATTGACAATATGTTCAACTTCCTGGGGTGTGAGTCTTTTTACCCCGTCGATTATTTTTTGCTGAATCGGGGAAGGAGCGTTTTTAGCCAATGTTTTTCCACTTTCTGTAAGCTGAACCGTTATAATTCTTCTGTCTTGGGATATCCTTTGCCTTTCCACCAAGTTTTTTTGTTCCAAGCGGTCGATAATACTTGTTACGGTGCTTGAATTAACCATGATTATTTTTGCAATTTGTGATGGCGGTAGAGGGCCATTCTCATAAAGAGCCAAAAGGCAGTTTACTTGTGCAGCACTTATATTATATTTTTTATTAATCTCTTTATTGTAAAGTTCCGCTCCCTGCATAAGCCTTCGGATAGAATGAATTATATCTTTTTGTGAAGTTGTGGGATAAATATATTCCGTTTTGACTGAATTATTTTCAGACATTTGTTTGGGTTTCGTATTTTTTGGCATTAGTGATTATTGCCATAAGGCAATTCCTGCTCTTTAGGTAATATTGTTTATTGTATTTGCCTGATCCTAATTAAAGACTGACATTTAATTTGCATAAAAAAACCGCGTTTTTCTCGCGGCCTGTTATGAAATTATTACAAGAAAAAATATTATACCCCAAATTTAATAATTCAAAAAAACTACCGTTTATTTTTCGTATGTATGTTTATATTTGCAATAACGATTTGAATTCTATGGTAAATATTTTCTATTAGTTTTAGATTATAGAAAGATCGATTTTGTGTGTCAAGATAAATAATGTAGTTAAAAATATTCTTTTCTTGCAGATATATTATTTCCCAAGCCGCCTGTCTGCTATATAACTATCAACAATTTCTGCCAGTTTGTCTTCATATCCTAAGAAAAAATGATCCGCTCCATCAATAACCTTTATATCAGCCGTGCCGTTTAAAATTGATACAAACTTTTCAACCAGTTCCGGTGGCGCAAATCCATCTTCGCTTCCCGTTACTGCAAGCATTAAATGATTAATTTTTAAACCAGTTTCAAATTTCATCATAGCCACAGGCGGTGATACCATAATGGATGTATTCACTGCAATTTTATCTTTAATTTGAGCATTAACCCATGTTCCAAAAGAATAGCCACAAAGATCAATTTGTTCCACACCCATTTTTTTAAAGAACTTATATGCAGCAACAACATCTTTTTGTTCTCCGATGCCATCTTCATAGGCACCGCTACTATCACCTACTCCCCTGAAATTAAATCTTAATGTTGCGTATCCTTTTTTTTGATATACGGATTGTATTGCTTCAACAACATTATTATACATATTACCGCCATAAAGCGGGTGCGGATGTGTGATAACAACGCCATGCTTTTTTATTCCGGGATCAAACATTCCTTCTATATTAATTTTATCTTCGGTATTAAATTCAATTTTTTCTTCAGACATAAGAGCCCCTTTCAAAACGTTTCAGTTTGGTCAAGCTCAAGGCGGGAGAAAATTTCAACCACAGGAATACATTGAGTATTTCGAGGATTGAAATTTGAGCCCAACGCAGAGATCGGCCAAAATGGGGCGTTTTGAAACTGGCTCATAATTATTCCCGTTTTTTATCGGTAACACAATATAAACCTTTTCCTATCAGAGCCGGGCGGAAGCACTTATTATCCGAAATACAAGCGGATTTTGCAATATCTCCGGATTTCCACCGGTTAATAAGATCAGGTTCTCTGATTAAAGGACGACACATCGATATATAATCCACAGCACCTTCAGTAATTATTTTATCAGCCATCTGATAAGAACGGTTTCCTCCCACAAGAATAAGGGGAACTGATATTTTTTCTCTGAAAGCTTTTGCCTCATTCAAAAAATATGCTTCCTTTTCTTCAGAATTTATTCCTTTGCGACTTGGGCTAAGCTTATCGCCGGTCAAAACTCCTCCGCTAAGCTCTATTGCATCTATACCTTCGGATTCCAGCATTTTTCCAATTTTAAGTGAATCTTTAAGCTCAAGGCCATTTTCTATAAAATCAGCCACATTGATTTTCACCATTACAGGATAATCCGGCCCTACAACACTTCTTACAGATTTGAGCACATCTATTAAAATTCTTGATCTGTTTTCAATACTGCCTCCGTATTCATCGATTCGACTATTAAAAGCAGGCGATAAAAACTGACTTAACAGATATCCGTGAGCAGCATGAATCTGAACACCGTCAAAACCTGCTTTCTTTGCTCTATTAGCAGCTTCGGCAAAATCTGTTATAATTTGTTTTATGTCCGATACGGAAACAACCCTATGAGGAACTTTAGAAGAATTCCCCATATCTGAAGCAGCGAGAGCAGAAACTTTGGTTAAATCCGTTCTGGCAAAAAATCCCGCATGAGCAATCTGTAACACAATTTTACCACCGTTTTTATGCACCGCATCAGCCATATCAGTAAGGCCGGGTAGTAAATCGTCACTATATGCGCCAAGCTGAAACAAGCTTGCCTGCCCTACCCTTTGAACATATGCATGACCGGAGATAATCAGTCCGACACCTCCTTTTGCAAGATCAACCATGCAATCTATAAGCATAGGTGTAACACTGCCATCATCATTTGCCATACCTTCCCAGGTGGCGGAACGTACAAACCTGTTTGCCAAAGTCATTCCATTAATTTGCGTTTCTTCAAAAAGCTTAGTCATTGCTTCCTCTCATTGCTTTAAGGGTTCAAGGATTCCAGGGGTCAAGGGTTCAAGTGAAATGATATTTTCATCTATCTCTTGAACCCTTGAATCCTTGAATCCTTTTACCTAAAATAAAATTAAAATCGGGTTTCAGATGTACTATATAAATTTATTCCCAATATCTTTAACTATTTCTTCTGCCTGCTTCATGATACGATCCAACAGTTCTTTGCATGTCGGAATATCACGTATAAATCCCATGCTTTGACCTGCCGCAAGAGTTCCTTTTTCAATATCACCGCATTTTTGCATTTCTTTTCCTACAAGGCCTGAAACATATGGAACAATATCTTCAATACGCATATTGCCCCGGTTTTCTATTTCAAGAACCTTATCTGCCGCAATATTATGAATAACCCTTTCGGTATTTCGCATAGAACGCATGATAAGGCGTGTATCAAGCTCGCTGTGATTTATCAAAGCCTGTTTTATATTTTCATGTACCGGAGCTTCTTTTGTTGCAACAAAGCGCGTACCCATGTTGATACCGTCAGCGCCAAGCGCAAGTGCTGCTATAAGACCGCGGCCATCTGCAAAGCCACCGGATGCAATGATTGGAATGCTTATAGCATCTCTTGTAAGCGGTATAAGAATCAATGAAGTAACATCATCTTCTCCGGGATGTCCGGCCGCCTCAAAGCCGTCTATACTTATAACATCACAACCGATTTTTTCCGCCTTTACAGCATGTCTTACGGAAGTACACTTATGAACAACTTTGATGCCACCTGACTTTATCTGATCCATATATTTTTCCGGATTTTGCCCGGCGGTTTCTATAAACTTTACACCTTCTTCAATACATACTTTAATATATGCAGGATAGTCCGGCGGGCGCAATGTTGGCAAAAAAGTTAAATTAATTCCAAAGGGTTTTTCTGTCATTTTACAGCATCTTTTAATTTCTTCTCTTAAGCTTTCGGCATCAGGAAAAGCAAGAGCCGCCATAAATCCGATTCCTCCGGCATTAGCAACAGCAGATGCAAGTTCTGCACCTGCTATCCACATCATTCCGCCCTGGACAATTGGTCGTTTAATACCAAACAATTCGGTTATTCTTGTTTTTATCATAATTGTTCCCCTGTTATTTGTACACTCGGCAAAGATATACTACACGTATGAACCAGACAGTTTATAAAATTGTAGAAAAAAATCTATATAGATAATTATTGTATGTCAATATTCAAGTATGAGATGTATGAGATGTTCTGTAATGAAATTACAAAATAATTAAAGTGACAGAAACTCTTTTTTATATTAAGAATGAAAATATCTTATGTAATTTAAAATTAAGGAGCAAAAAAATGTCTCATGACCATAGCCATAATCACGATAACCACCACCATCATAGCCATGATTCATCTTCGGAATTATCTTTTGATGAAAAAATGGTAAAATTATTGGAACACTGGATTAAACATAACACCGATCACAGTAAAACATACAAGGATTGGGCTAAAAAAGTAAAAGAAAATGATATGGATAAAGTTGACCTGTTACTTAATGAAGCAGCAGATATGACCTTGAAATTAAATGCTATATTTGAAGAAGCATTAAAGGTGATAAAAACTAAATAATAAAACTGTCTCAAAAGAAACAAGGTTAAATTATTGAGAGTCAGGAGTGCGTATTAAAGTACTTAATGATCCTTAAGCCTATACTTTAAAAAGCCTCCAGAAGTGAATAAAATAATCTAAACCCGACCATACAGTCATAACAAGCGCTCCCCAAAGAAAGACCATTCCAATTGCATGAAAATTGATCCCCAGATATGGGTAGTGCATTAAAAGAGGAATAATTGCTGCAATCTGAAAGCCGGTTTTATATTTTCCCAGGTTTGAGGCAGCTACATCCTGACCGTTTTCGGCAATAATACTTCTTAAACCGGTTACTGCCAGCTCGCGCCCAATGATAATACAGACAATCCAGGCAGGTATCCAGCCTAAAGAAGTCATCATAATACAGGAGCATGACACAAG
Source organism: Pseudomonadota bacterium (assembly GCA_043825875.1). Classification (GTDB taxonomy): domain Bacteria; phylum Desulfobacterota; class Desulfobacteria; order Desulfobacterales; family RPRI01; genus RPRI01. Next base: position 46,240 of record JBDRRF010000083.1, read on the forward strand.
GAGCTTATCGGCAAGAGGGTCCATGAATTTACCTATATTTGAAACAAGCCCCCACCGCCTGGCCAGATAGCCGTCTAAATAGTCGGTAATAGCTGCGGCACTGAATATCAATGCCGCAGTTAAAGTAAAATATTTATTTGGAAAAAACAGAAACATGACAATTGCAGGAATTGCAGCCATTCTATATATTGTCAAGCTGTTCGGATGCTTCAATATATATAAAAGTCTGCTGTTTGTCATGCTATTATCCTAAAGTATTATTTTTTTGTTTTTTTCGATTTCTTCCAGTCATCCATAAAAGCCTTTATACCCTTATCTGTAAGGGGATGGGAAGCAAGCTTTGCCAGAACGTTAAAAGGAATAGTAGCAATGTCAGCTCCAAGCAAAGCAGATTCAAGAACATGAAGCGGATCACGAACGCTAGCCACAATAATTTCCGTTTCATAGGCATAATTATCGTATATATCTACAATCTGCTCCACCAAAAGAAGACCGTCATGTGAAATATCATCAAGGCGTCCTACAAAAGGGCTCACATAAGTCGCACCGGCTTTTGCAGCCATTAGAGCCTGGAGAGGTGAAAATATCAAAGTAACGTTTGTTTTTATTCCTTTGTTCGTAAGCGTCCTTGTAGCCTTAAGGCCGTCAACCGTCATCGGAATCTTTACAACCACATTGCTATGAATTAAAGATAGCTCTTTAGCTTCTTTTACCATTCCTTTTGCATCAAGGCTTATAACCTCAGCACTTATCGGCCCGTCAATGATCTTGCAGATATCTTTTATAACATCTTCTAAAACACGTCCCTCTTTGGCAATGAGAGACGGATTGGTTGTAACTCCATCAACCATACCCATACTGTTTGCTTCTTTTATTTCATTAATATTTGCTGTATCAATGAAAAATTTCATAATAAATCCTCCTTAGGCAACGCTTGATATGTCATTTATTTGAATTTTGCTTAATAAATTTATCTCTGCACTCAGTACTGCAAAAGTACATTTCCTTGCCGCTATAATTTAAATAAATACCTTCTTTTTTAGGAAAATATACTTCACATACCGGGTCTTTTATCATTAAATTATCCGAAAGCTTATCCGCTGCATCAGATTTACTGTCAGTTTTCCTGTCTGAAGATGCAGAAGGAGTCATCAAATACTTAAAAAACTTATAGCCACAAAAAAACAGTAAAATATATATTATTAATTTACTCATATATTTAACCAGTCAGATAGAAAAAATTACAATTTAATTATCTTCTGCTCACTATCATCAAGACTGTCCAGCAGATGTTTAATATCTTTTTTAAAAACAGGATGAATAATGGATGAATCTATATCACAAAGAGGTTTTAAAACAAACAGCCTGTTATGCATCCTGGGATGCGGTATTGTAATGTCCGGTAAATTAAAAACCAAATCATCATACAATATAATATCAAGATCAAGAATACGCGGACCAAAGCGCACTTTGTCTTTTCCACGCCCTGCTTTTTTCTGAACAGAAAGCATCTTTTTTAAAAGTTCAGAAGGCTTAAGATCAGTTTCAATCTTTACTACTGCATTTATAAACCAGTCCTGATCCTTATAATCAACAGGAGAAGTTTTATAAAAATGTGACCATGCGGAAATAGTGACATATCCCGAATCAGCCAGCGCTTCTACACCTTGTTTACAATTTAAAAGCTTGTCTCCGATGTTGGACCCTACAGAAATATACGCAGTATGTTTTTTCACATTAATAATACCGGCTAACCTGCGAATTAAAACTCAAGAGATCTGATTCTTTCAACTACTTCTTTCATTCTCTCTTGTCCAACGGTAAGAGCCATGCGGATATAACCTTCTCCGGCAGACCCGAACCCATTGCCCGGAGTTACTACTATACCTGTTTTTGATAAAAGAAGGCTTGTAAACTGTGCTGATGTATAACCTTTCGGAACATCAACCCACACATAAAAAGTAGCTTGCGGCTTTTTAACCGAAAGCCCAAGGCCAGTTAGGCCATCAACTAAAATATCACGGCGTTTTGTATATTCAATGTTCATTTCTTCGACACAGGACTGATCCCCGTCAAGAGCGGCAATACCTGCAAGCTGGACGGCCTGAAATGCACCCGAATCGATATTGCTTTTTATCTGCCCCAGCCCGTCGATGACTTCCGCTCTACCCACAGCACAACCCAAACGCCATCCTGTCATATTATAAGTTTTGGAAAGCGAATGAAATTCAATACCAACTTCTTTAGCACCATCTGTTTCAAGAAAACTGGGTGGTTTATAACCGTCAAACGCCATTTCGGTATAAGCCGCATCATGGCATACTATTATGTTGTTTTTCTCAGCATACTGCACAACTCGTTTGAAAAATTCATCTGTTGCAACTGCTGAAGTCGGATTATTAGGGTAATTTATAAACATGAGTTTTGCTTTTTTTGCTATATCGTCAGGAATGGCATCAAGATCGGGAAGAAAATCGTTTTCTTTCTTTAAATCCATAAGATAAGGATGACCTCCTGCGAATTGCACAGCTATATTGGGCACAGGATAACCCGGACTAGCTACGAGCGCTACATCTCCATGATTAATAAAGGCTAAAGGAATATGCGCAATCCCTTCTTTAGATCCAATGAGAGTCACTACTTCTTTGGCAGGATCAAGAGATACATTAAATCTTTTTTTATACCATCTGGAAACGGCATTATTAAATTCGTACATTCCTGTATATGAGGGATACTGATGATTTTTTGGATCCAAAGCAGCTTTGTGTAAAGCTTCAATTATATGAGGAGGTGTGGGCATGTCCGGATCTCCGACACCAAGGCTTATTATATCCACACCACGTTTTTTGACTTCATCTTTTTGTCTGTCAATTTCCTTAAACAAATAAGGAGGAAGGCTTTTTAATCTTTCAGATTTTTCGATTGTAATCATTATATTTTAATTCATCCCTTAAATAAAAAAGTTAGTATTGCCAGGCATCTTTTCCCAGCTCTCCTTTGTATATGACCCTGGCATCACCTTCAAGATAAATATCATAAAATCTTCCATTATCCTGTTTGTAATGAATAGTAAGAACCCCTTTACTTCTTGTTATTACATTCACCGGAGATTCAATCTTATTTTTATACGCAACAACAAGTGCTGATGCAATTGAACCTGTGCCGCAGGCAAGAGTTTCATCTTCAACGCCTCTTTCATACGTTCTTATATATATTGTCTTGTCTTTTATCCCGGATATAAAATTCACATTTGTTCCGGCAGGAGCATAGTTTTCATGAAACCTTATCTCCCTGCCGATATTGACAACATCAATATTTTCCAGATCATCTGCTATTATAACTACATGAGGAACACCTGTATTTAAGCTTGAAACCGTAATCGGGCCGTCTTTAAGCTGAATCTGATAATCATATTTACAAACGGAAGGCTCCATCATGTTTACTTTTACCCTGCCGTCAAGTACCCTGGCATGAACAATACCGGCATCGGTTACAAAAGACATATCAGGGCCTGCAATCTTATTCATGTAAGCAAACCGTGCCGCACATCTTGCACCGTTTCCGCACATCTCCGCTCTGCTGCCATCCGAATTAAAAAATTGCCATTTAAAATCAGCCGAATCATCATTTTCAATCAGTATAAAACCATCGGCACCCACAGACATTCTTCGCGCACAAACCTTTGTTATAAATGACTTCAGATCTTTTACCTCAACCACATTGTTTCTGTTGTCAATTATAATAAAATCGTTGCCGCTTCCGCTCATCTTAAAGAAAGTAATATTTTCCATATCTTGCTCAAATAGTATTTCAGCTATTAAGACTTTCAGATAATGTTTTTGGCAAGGCCAGAAGGAGCCTCCCTGAGTAAAACGTACAGTTGGTACGTTGTCGAAGGGAGGCGACTGATAACGCAGTCCAAAAATTTTATCTGGAAGTCTTTATAAAAAAGAGGGGATGACTTCGCCCCTAGTAAGATCTTCGTATTTCTGCCGTTTTCTTGTAACCTGGAATTGATCGCCATTTACCATGACTTCCGGAATCTTAAGCCTTGAACAATAATTTGATGACATAACATATCCATATGCCCCTGAACTCATAACAGCCAGCAAATCTCCCTGCTCAACTTTTTGTATGCTGCGGTCAAGAGCCAGAAAATCACCGCTTTCACAAATAGGCCCTACAACATCAGCTTTAACATCTTCATTATCTGATTTTTCCACAGGCTTAATAGCATGGAATGCTTCATATAAAGATGGCCTGAGCAGATCATTCATTCCGGCATCAACAATGACAAATTCCTTAACACCCGTTGATTTTCTGTAAAGTACTTTTGTTACAAGTACTCCGGCATTTCCTACAATTACTCTTCCGGGCTCAAAAATCAGTTTGATTTTAGTATCACCGATAACTTCCTTTATAGCATTTGCATATTCTACCGGATTTGGAGGTTCTTCATCATTATATGTTATTCCAAGCCCCCCTCCCAAATCCAGATGCTTTATATTAATACCCAAATCCGCAAGGTCTTTTATCATAACCTTCAAACTACGCAAGGCATCCTTAAAAGGGCCTGTTTCCGTAATCTGTGAACCTATATGACAGTCAAGACCTATTACCTTAACATTTTTAAGTTTGGCTGCAATCTTATATGCTTCCATAGCCGATTCGATATTTATCCCAAACTTATTCTTCTTCATACCTGTTGAAATATACGGATGAGTCTTTGGATCAACATCAGGATTAACCCTTATTGCAACAGGCGCTTTTTTCTTAAGTAATTCTGCTCTCTGGTTAATAATTTCAAGCTCTTCAAGGGATTCAACATTAAACATAAGTATGCCCGTTTTAAGAGCATAGTCAATTTCGTCAATTCTTTTTCCCACACCCGAATATACTATCTTGTTTGAAGAAAACCCGGCCTTTAATCCTTTGTAAAGTTCTCCTCCTGAAACGATATCAAGGCCTCCGCCAAGCTTTGAAAACAATTTCAATATCGCAAGATTGGTATTAGCCTTTGCGGAAAAACATACTAGACGATTTACACCCTTAAACGCATCGTTAAAAGCCGTAAAATGGCGTTTTAATGTTGCATAGCTGTAAATATATAAAGGTGTCCCTATCTTTTGCACAATCTTTTTTACAGGCACTTTCTCACAATACAATTCATTGCCATGATAAATAAAATGATCCATAATACTCCCCACAAACGCCGAATAGCAACGGTGTGCGTTATACGGCATTTGCTTGCTATTTTCTTTAATAGTTTTTTATAAAATTAATATTCAATTTTTATTATATTCGAATCTCTACTCTCCGGTGTTACATTTTTACTAAAAGCAGTCACTTTAAAAAAATATTTAAACCCTTTTTCAAGTTGCCGAACATACCTTATGTTTCCGTCCTTCCCGGCAGAATCGGCAGAAACTTCAGCAACAGGTTTATAATTAATCGGACAATTTTCACATATGTCTTCTGCAACCGGATACTTTGCCTGATAGATGACAAATCCGGTTATCCGGGGCGCTTTTTTCTCTTTTGTTTTAGGAACAGTCCATTCAAGTATGACATTATCTCCTTCAACAAGGGATTTGAGCTCATTTACGGCAGGCACAGCCAATTGCCGCGGTGCGGCAGGAGGTCCCTTTCTGCCACAACCATACACAGATAAAATAATTGTCATGGCAATAAGAACCCGAATAATAAAATCGTATTTAAAAACTTTATATAAATTAGTCATTTTTCGTTAATATATCTTTTTCTTTCGCAATATCTTTTTTTGCTTTCTTAATTGCGGCAACAACATTGCGGGGCGCTGTCCCACCATATGAAGTTCTGCGGTTTATCATGCTGGCAGGTGTTAATACATCATAAACATCTTTAGCAAAAAGATGTGAAAAAGTTTTTATTTCATTAAGAGAAAGCTCATTAAGTTCTTTCCCATTTTTTAAAGCAAAAGCAACCGCCTTTCCTGCACAGGAATGAGCTTGCCTAAATGGCATTCCCTTTATAACAAGGTAATCGGCCATATCAGTTGCATTTAAATAACCCAAAGCACAAGCATTAAGCATAATATCTTTATTTATTTTCAGATTAGGAAGCATCCTCGTATAAACTTCTATACATGCCTTTAAAGTATCAACTGCATCAAACATTGCGATCTTATCTTCCTGCATATCCCTGTTATAAGATAGAGGCAAAGATTTCATGATGGTGAGCATGGCAATAAGATCTCCGAATACACGTCCTGATTTACCCCTTGCCAGTTCACAAATATCAGGATTTTTCTTTTGCGGCATTATTGAGCTTCCTGTCGCAAAAGCATCCGGGAGTTCAATAAAACCGAATTCATATGAGGACCAGATTATAAAGTCTTCGGACATCCTGCTAAAATGAACCATGCAAATTGCAGCCGATGATATAAATTCAATTATAAAATCCCTGTCTGAAACAGAATCCATGCTGTTTGCAGTTACTTTTGGAAAATCAAGAAGCTTTGCTGTGTATTTCCTGTCAATCGGATAGGTTGTTCCTGCAAGAGCGGCACTTCCCAAGGGCATAACGTTTATTCGCTTCAAACAGTCTTTCATTCTTTCGGTATCTCTTAAAAACATCTCATAGTATGCCATAAGGTGGTGGGAAAAAAGTACCGGCTGAGCCTTTTGCAGATGCGTGTATCCCGGCATAATCACACCTGGGTTTTTTTCGCAAAGCTCAACAATAACTTTTCTCAACTCAATAAGGCTGCTTATAATCTTTCGGACTTCATCCCTTAGATACATCCTTACATCCAGAGCAACCTGATCATTTCTGCTTCTTGCGGTATGAAGTTTTAAGGCAACTTTTCCTATATCTTTTGCAAGCCTTGTTTCAATATGCATATGAATATCTTCAAGAGTATCATCATACTTGAACTTGCCGCTTTCAATCTCTTTTTTTATTTTTTCCAGGCCTTTAATTATACTTAAAGCTTCCTTATCCGTTATTATAGAGGCTTTTACAAGCATACGGCAATGGGCAATACTACCTTTTATATCATGTGCATAAAGCCTTTTATCGACATCTATAGAAGATGTAAATGCTTCCACAATCTTATCTGTTTTCTGAGAGAATCTGCCATCCCATGGTTTATCTGACATACAAAGGCCTCTTTCATCCCCCTTTTATGTAATAACCCTTTTTTTCAGGCTCTGGATTCTTAAACGCAAAGCATTAAGTCTTATAAAACCTTCAGCATCTTTCTGACTATAAACACTATCTTGTTCAAAAGTAGCAAAATCATGGCTGTATAATGACTCATCCGATTTTCTGCCAAGAATAGTACAGTTTCCTTTGTAAAGCTCGATACGAACCGTGCCGGAAACATATTCCTGGGTTTCATCTATCATGCTCTGTAGAATTTTCATTTCAGGTGAAAACCAGAAACCATTATAAACAAGTTCTGCATACTTGGGAATCAGAGAATCCCGAAGATGCATTACTTCTCTATCCATGGTTATTGATTCAATAGCCATATGCGCTGCTCTTAGTATTGTGCCTCCGGGTGTTTCATAAACTCCCCGCGATTTCATGCCCACAAATCTGTTTTCAACCAGATCCATTCTTCCTATGCCGTGTTTTCCTCCAAGCCTGTTAAGCTCTTTCAAAAGCTTTGCAGGAGAATATTTTTCTCCATTAATAGCAACAGGGTTTCCTTTATCAAAAGTTATCTCTATAATTTCCGGTTTGTCAGGAGCATTTTTTGGTGATACTGAAAGGGTAAACATATCTTCCGGCGGAGCATTCCATGGATCTTCAAGCACTCCTCCCTCATAGCTTATATGAAGAAGATTCCTGTCAGAGCTGTAAGGTTTTGCCTGTGTGGTCGGAACCGGTATACCATGCTTTTTTGCATATTCCATAAGAAGAGTTCGAGAGCCCAGATTCCATTCACGCCAGGGGGCAATAATTTTAATGCCCGGATCATGTGCAAGATAGCCTAACTCAAACCTAACCTGATCATTACCCTTTCCTGTAGATCCATGACTTACCGCATCGGCTCCTTCAATTTTCGCAATCTCCATCTGACGTTTTGCAATAAGGGGTCTTGCAAGCGATGTTCCCAAAAGATACATGCCTTCATAAATTGCATTTGCACGAAACGCCGGAAAAACATAGTCTTTTGCAAATGTTTCTTTAAGATCATCAATATATACTTTAGTCGCACCGGTATTTTTTGCTTTTTCATCAATATAGTCGAGTTCTTCTTCCTGTCCCAAATCAGCGGAAAAAGTTATTACCTCACATTGATATGTTTCAATAAGCCATTTTAAAATAACTGAGGTATCCAATCCGCCCGAATAGGCCAGAACAACCTTTTTAACTTTATCCGACACTCTATATCTCTCCTAAACCCTAATAATTTTATAAATAATATCTATCAAGAAGTCGCTTTGCCACTTATTAATACTTCAAGAATAGCTTTTGTCATATGCAGCTTATTTTCCGACTGATCCCAGACAACTGATTTAGGGCCTTCAAGAACTTCTTCCGTGATCTCTTCTTCTCTGTGTGCGGGAAGACAATGCATAACAATAGCATCTTCTGCCGCATGCTGAAGAAGTTTGCTGCTTATCTTATATGGTTTAAAGGCAAGCTTTCTTGCTTTCTGTTCTTCTTCCTGTCCCATGCTCGCCCAGACATCGGTATATAAAACATCCGCATTTTTTGCGGCTTCAACAGGATCTGATGTTAAGTAAATTTCTCCACGTCCTCTGTCAAGCGCTCGTTTTAATATTTTTTCGTCAGGTAAATATCCTTTAGGACATGCAAGAACAAGGTTAAGCCCTAATGTTGCAGCTGCATTAATCCATGAATGTGCAACATTATTTCCGTCACCAATCCATGCTATTTTAATTTTTTTATATTTCCCTTTTTTCTCCATTACAGTCATTATGTCGCTTAATACCTGGCAAGGATGATATAAATCAGTTAAAGCATTTATAACCGGTATCGAAGAAAATTGCGCAAACTCTTCAAGCAGACTCTGGGAATATGTTCTTATTGCAAGGCAATCAATATATCTTGAAAGCACTCTTGCCGTATCTCTTACCGGTTCATCTCTTGAAATCTGCGTATCCTTGGAGCTTATAAAAAGCGGGGTTCCACCAAGCTGAATCATTGCAGCTTCAAAAGATATCCTTGTTCGCGTTGATGGCTTATCAAATATCAAACCAAGAGTCTTGCCTGCGAAAGGACTGTACGACTCCCCTTTTTCCTGCTTTTCTTTCAGTTCAATTGCGCGATTTAATAAATAATCGATATCTCTTTTTGTTAAATCCAATATGGATATTATATCTTTTTTCAAGGCATCCTCTGCAATATATTATTACGGCACACCATAAAGACGCAAAATTTTGCGTCTCTACAGGCCAATTTATTAATTTACAATATATCATCAAGACATAAAATGAGAGCATCAATTTCTTCTTTGCTTATAACAAGAGGCGGAATAAAACGGATGATTTTATCCTGTATGCAGTTTACAAGAAACCCTCTTTCCCGGCATTCGTTAACCACCTTCTCACCTTCGGCATCAAGTTCAACAGCAAGCATAAGTCCCATCCCCCTCAACTCTTTAATAGAATTATGCCTGCCTTTAAGCCACTTAAGCCTTTCCATAAAATAAGCACCAATTCTTTCACAATGCTCTAATATTTTTTCTTCAAAAATAACTTTTAATACTTCAAGTGCAGCAGATGTCACAACAGGAGTACCTCCAAAAGTAGAAGCGTGGGAACCATGCACAAAGGCTGAAGCAACATGGTCTTTTGCAAGCATTGCTCCTATAGGAAGGCCGTTTCCAAGAGCTTTGGCCAAGGTCATTATATCCGGCTCAACCCCGAAATGCTGATAAGCAAAAAGTTTTCCGGTTCGCCCTATTCCTGTTTGTATTTCATCATAAATAAGAAGAGAGCCTGTTTTATCACAAAGATCTCTTACCTTCTTTAAATAATCCGGCGCAGGGCAACGCACTCCACCTTCTCCCTGAATAGGCTCAAGAAGCACAGCACATGTTGAATCATCTATTTTATTGGCCAGGGCATCTATATCATTGAAAGGTACGAAATCAAACCCATCGAGAATAGGATCATATCCTTTTTTTACCTTAAGCTGCCCGGTAGCAGATAAAGTCGCCATTGTCCGGCCATGAAAAGATCTCTCCATAGAAATTATTTTAAATCTTTCTTTTTTGCATGTGTCACTGAAATATTTTCGTGCCAGTTTTATTGCTGCCTCATTTGCTTCAGCTCCGCTGTTACAGAAAAAAACCTTGTCTGCAAAACTGTTTTCTACAAGCCATGCGGCAAGTTCCACCTGTGGAACAGTATAGTAAAGGTTTGATACGTGGAAAAGTATATCAGCCTGTTTGCATAACGCTTTTACTACCCTTGGATGAGTATGGCCTAAACTGCATACAGCAACACCTGCCACAAAATCGATATAAGATTTTCCATCGGTATCCCAAACTTTGCAACCCTTACCCTTCTCAATTACAATAGAAGGTCTTTTATAAGTATTTGCAATAACCTTCTCGGCTTTTTTAATAATATCGTTTTTCATAATTAACTTCACTTTCTTACTTCCGTACCTATTCCTTTATCCGTAAACAATTCAAGCAGTAAAGAATGCCGTTTTTTCCCGTTTATAATATGAACTTTCTCAACTCCGTTTTTTACCGCTTCTAACGAGCATTCTATTTTTGGAATCATGCCCCCTGAAATACTTTCATTATCCATCATAGTCTTGGCAGCAGCAGAATCAATCGAGGAAATAAGATCCCCCGAAGCATTAAGGACTCCATCTACATCGGTAAGCAATATAAGACGTCCAGCAGAAAGTGCCATTGCTATACTTGCTGCTACAAGATCGGCATTTATATTATAAGTCTCACCTGACATACCGGCACCCACAGGAGCAATAACCGGTATAAATCCTTTGTCGGTAAGAGTAGTGATTATATCCGGCTTGATATTTGTTACCTCGCCTACAAGCCCGGTATCAATTATTTCCGGAGGCGTATAGTCATCTTTCTTAAATACTATATGAAGTTTTTTAGCTAATATCAATCCGCCATCTTTTCCGCTTAAGCCAACTGCCTTTCCACCATGTTGATTTATCTGCGCAACAATGGCTTTATTGACTTTTCCGCCAAGAACCATCTCAACAACATCCATTGTGGGTTGATCTGTAAGACGCATACCTCTTACAAAAGTCGATTTTATCCCCATCTGGGAAAGCACCTGGTTTATTTGCGGGCCACCCCCATGAACAATTACAGGATTAAGCCCGACAAATTTCATCAATACGATATCGCGGGCAAAATCTTCTTTTAATTGTTCATCAACCATTGCATGACCACCATACTTTATTACTATAGTCATGCCGTAAAAACGCCTGATATAAGGCAGTGCCTCTATTAATATATCCGCAACATTTGGATTCATTTTCCCTAATAGCCCTTACACTATAATCTTCTTTTACAACCCCCTTTGTCCCCCTTTGCTAAGGGGGAATGAAGAGGAAACCGTGAAGCTTAAACCTTAAAACCTTTAACCCTGAACCCTGAACTGTGAACTGTGAACCTTGAACCCTGAACCTTAACCCTGAACCTGAACCCTAAACCCTACAGAATATACCTGCTCAGATCCTCATCATCTTTAATATCTTTTAATTTACTTAAAACAGCTTTTGCATCAATTGTAATATCTCCACCAGGCATATCCGGAGCATCAAAAAGAATATCTTCAAGCAAGCATTCCATAATAGTATGAAGCCTTCTTGCTCCTATATTTTCAGTATGATTGTTAACCTCTTCGGCAATTCTTGCAATTTCCTCAATTGCTTCAGATTCAAAAATGATATTAACCCCTTCTGTTTTAAGCATAGCAATATATTGGATAAGTAAAGCATTTTTGGGCTCTTTTAAAATCCTGACGAACTCTTTCTGGCCAAGCGCATCAAGCTCAACACGTATAGGAAAACGCCCCTGAAGTTCGGGTATAAGATCTGAAGGCTTAACCGCATGAAATGCGCCGGATGCGATGAAAAGAATATGATCGGTCTTGACAGCACCATATTTTGTCATAACTACACTACCTTCAACTATCGGAAGAAGATCTCTCTGTACCCCTTCCCTGGAGACATCAGGCCCTGATCCGCCGTTTTTCCCGGCTATTTTATCAATTTCATCAATAAATATAATTCCTGACTGCTCAACCTTTAAAATCGCATTTTTTATAACTTTATCCATATCCACAAGCCGCTGGGATTCTTCCAATGTCAATACTTCCATAGCTTCGGATACTTTTATTTTACGTTTCTTTGTTGATTTAGGCATCATGCCGCCAAGCATATCCTTAAAATTGATACCCATCTCTTCCATGCCTAAATTGGAGAACACCTCTACCACAGGCATTTGTCTTTCTGAAATATCAAGATCTATAATGCGGTCATCAAGCTTTCCCTTGCGGAGCATGTCACGGAGTTTATTTCTTGTTGCAGATGCGTCTGTGCTTTCAGTATTAACAGGTTCCAATCCGACTTCAGTTGATTCATTAGTTTTATCAACTTCCTGGCGGTTTGATTTTGGAAGCAGGACATCAAGCATTCTTTCTTCTGCAAGAACCATAGCTTTCTCTTTTACATCTTCCTGTTCCTTTGATTTTACCATGGTTACGGTTAATTCAAGAAGATCCCTTACCATAGATTCAACATCTCGCCCTACATATCCGACTTCGGTAAACTTGGATGCTTCAACTTTGTTAAAAGGTGAATCCGTAAGCTTTGACAGTCTTCTTGCTATTTCTGTTTTTCCAACACCTGTAGGACCTATAAGTATGATATTTTTAGGCGCAATCTCATCGCGAAGCTCATCAGGCACCTGCTGTCTGCGCCAGCGGTTTCTTAATGCTATTGCTACCGATTTTTTAGCCTTGTGCTGGCCGATTATATATTTATCAAGTTCTTTTACTATTTCCGATGGTTTTAAATTTTCCATATTTTCAAAGTTCTTCTATAGTTATTTTTTCGTTTGTAAACACGCAAAGAGATGAAGCTATTTTCATCGATTCTTCAACAATTTCCCTTGCATTAAGACCGGAGTTTTTGACTAAAGCAGTAGCTGCAGCCTGCGCTCCAATCCCTCCTGACCCTATGCCGATTACACCTTCATCAGGTTCTATAACATCCCCGTTTCCTGAAATAAGAAAAATTCTGGTGTTATCAACTGCTATCATGAGCGCCTCAAGACGTCTTAAATACTTATCAGTTCGCCAATCTTTCGCAAGTTCAACAGCGCTTCTTGTAAGATTGCCGTTATATCTTTCAAGTTTTTCTTCAAGACGTTCCGAAAGGTTCAGGGCATCGGCAGTAGCTCCTGCAAATCCTACTATAATGGTATCATTGTATATCCTTCTTACTTTTTTAGCCGTGTGTTTAACAACAGTATTATTTAGAGTCACCTGACCGTCACCTGCAACTGCTATTTTCCCTTTATGCCTGACAGCAAGAATTGTCGTTCCGTGGAAATTCATGATTATATTTTCCCAATTTTTTTATTCTTATTATTTTCTTGGATGAGCCTTGTCATATGTCTCCATAAGCCTGCCTATGCCAACATGCGTATATCTTTGCGTAGTTGAAAGGCTTTTATGCCCTAATAATTCCTGAACAACCCTTAAGTCTGCACCGGCATCCAGCATGTGTGTGGCAAAAGAATGCCTTAACGCATGAGGCGAAACAGGCACTGAAATACTAAATTCTTTTACAAATTTTTCAAGTATTCTGGCAATAGATCTTGTAGTAAGACGCCCTTTATTCTTATTTAAAAAAAGCGGATTGTTCTCATCTGATATTTTATTGTCTTTTCCCAGCTTCTCCCTGTATAACTTTATTGCATCCATAGCCTTACTGCCTATAGGTACAATCCTTTCTTTGTCACCCTTTCCAAATACCTTTATTAAACCGGCCCCAAATTCAATACTTGAAACATTAAGACCTGCAAGCTCTGATACTCTTATACCGGAAGAATACATAGTCTCAAAAATGGCACGGTTTCTTAAGCCGGAAACCGTATCGGTTTTTATTGAATCAAGCAGACGAAACATTTCGTCGACAGTAAGATAAGCCGGAATATTTTTATCCTGTTTAGGCGTTGATATCAATTCAACAGGATTATTTGATATAATGTTATGCCTTACAAGATGTTTGAAAAATGATCTGAGAGCGGAAAGCTTTCTGACTATAGAATTTTTTTTGTCCTTCTTGTGCAAATAACCAAGAAATGCCCTTATCAACAAGTGATCAGCATCTTCTACCATAAATGGTTTTTTCTCAGACTCTTCATCGCTGTTTAGCCCTGATTTTTTAGCAGCAAAGGATGCAAACTCATCAAGATCATTTGCATAAGCACGACAGGTATTATGAGAATATCCTTTTTCAGAAGCAAGAGTTTCAATAAATGAACTTATTATACTATCAATAGGATGTTTGTTCATTTTGCAGAACCATTGGCCAAACCGTTGAAATTGATAAATGATTCGAGTTCATCCCAGCTTTCTACCTCAATAAACGGGTGTTTTTCTCTATTCCACGGTTGTTTGAAAACAACAGGCGTAACACCTTGTTCATTTAAAGCAAAACATGTTTCAAGCCTGTCTTCCACAAAAAATGATATTTTTTTTTCTAAAAGAACGCCAGCCTTTGCTTCAAAGGAACCTGTAGCTACTACCTCCACCAGGGAAGGGTTAACCGATAACGTTTCTGATATCCAATCGTGTATCGGCCCGATATACGGTCTTGCGGTTACAAACAGCAGCGGCCCTTCTTTGCTTAACCTGCTTAGCACCCTTGCTGATCCTTCAATCGGTTTTAAGGGAGCACTATGCTGGCCATCAAGTATTTTATTTATTATATCACTTATTATCTCCGGGTCGATTTTGATACATTCTTCGATATAATAGGATGTAATATCATTATAATTCAGATCTAACTTATAATCATCCCTTGCAATATCAATAAATAAAGTCATTATATCGGCAACAACGCCGTCAATATCAAAGGCCAGAGAAGATGAGTCTATCATAAGACACCTTGACACATATACTCTAATCCAAAAAGATAAATGATAATAATTAAACTCTTGTCTTTTTCTTAAGCTTTATTATCCTGCTGCGATATATCTTAGACATTTTAGAATTATCATCACCAATAGCAGCTTCATGCTTTGACTTTAATTCCTTAATTTTAACCTTTAATTCCCGAACGTTTGCATTGGTCTTTTTAGAGGGAGCGTCCACTATGCCCCTGGCCTCTTTGATCGTACCTATAAGCTCATCTTTATTCATGCCATGAGCTCCTGTAACTCCGGGAGTATTTATTGCAAGTTCTCTCAAATCTTTAGCGGTCATTTTATCAAGAGGTTTTTCTTTTACTGCTTTTTTCTTGCTGCCCATCTGAATTTCAATCTCCTTTCTCTGTCCTTGTAAAAAGCATAAGCGGAAGCAGCTACGCCTCCGCTATAAAATTAAAACTAATTAGTATGATAGCGGTAATATCTTATAAAATACATCCTACCTTAAACTATTTATTTCTATAATGTCAATAAAATAGATGCCTTTCTATTAATCTGTCTTTTTCTGTGATGTCATAGCAGATGCTAAATCTATAAATGGCTTAAACATATCTATCGGAACAGGAAAAATAGTCGTTGTATTCTGTTCGGAAGACATTTCCCTCATGGTCTGAAGATACCTAAGCTGTAAGGCCATAGGATAATCCCCTATGATCTGTGCAGCTTCGGCAAGTTTAGTCGCAGCCTGCTGTTCGCCTTCCGCATTGATTATTTTAGCTCTCCGCTCTCTCTCAGCCTCAGCCTGCTTGGCCATTGCCCTTTGCATTTCCTGGGGAAGATCAATATGTTTAAGCTCTACAGTTGCAACCTTTATTCCCCATGGATCCGTATGCGTATCAAGTATCTCCTGTATCTGGGAATTTATTTTTTCTCTTTCCGATAAAAGATCATCAAGCTCACCCTGACCGCAAATGCTTCTTATAGTAGTTTGTGCAAGCTGAGTCATCGCATACTGATAATTTTCAACTTCAATAACAGCCTTTACAGTATCTATTACCCTGAAATAAATAACCGCATTAACCTTAACAGAGACATTATCCTTTGTAATTACATCCTGAGGATCAACATCTATTACAATAAGTCGAAGGCTGACTTTTACCATCTGGTCAACAAAAGGAATCAGGAGTATTATGCCAGGCCCCTTTGCCTTGATAACGCGTCCAAGCCTGAATATAACTCCCCGTTCATATTCATTTAATATTCTAATGGATGTAGCAAGAAAAAATATTACAATAAACAATATGCCAATAAATGAATACATTTTATTCTCCTTTTTATGTTAAAGTTAAGTTGGAATTGCAAAACGCTTTTATTTATCAATCTGCTCGACTTCCAAAATCAGGTTATCTATTTCAACAATCTTAACTTTAGTTCCTTCAGACAAAGGAATTTTTGATCTTGCTTTCCACAACTCACCATGCACAAAAACCTTTCCTTCCGGCATGATATCTTTTTTTACTATTCCTGTTTCTCCAATCAAACCTTCAGAACCCGATCTTGATTTCGAAACCTGAGCTTTAAAAATAAGTGCGGAAACAGTTACAAAAAAAAGCGAAATAAAAATCACTGTTGGAAGAAGAACATCAAGCGAAACCCTCATGCCTGGAACCGATCCTTCAAAAAGCATAAGAGAGCCTAATAAGAATGATATAACGCCTGCCACACTTAACATTCCGTAACTGGCAATCTTCATCTCCAAAATAAAAAATATAACAGCAAGCGCTATAAGAAGCATACCTGCATAGTTTATTGGAAGTACCTGAAAAGAAAAAAATGCCAGTATAAGCGAGATCCCACCTACTACTCCCGGGAAAACCGCACCCGGATGCGCCATCTCAAAATAAAGGCCAGCAAGCCCTATCATCATAAGAATATAAGAAATATTCGGATTCCCGATAGTTTTTAGAATCTTTGTTCTAAGAGTCTCTTTGTATTTGGTTATCTTATATTCATCAAGCTTTAATATACCTTTGCCCTTAATTTTTCGTCCATTTATTTTTTTTATCAAATCATCAAGATTTTTTGCCGTAAGATCAATTACATTTTCTTTAAGCGCTTCTGCTTCAGTAATAGATACACTTTTTCGAACTGCATTTTCCGCCCACTCAACATTCCTGAATCGTGTTGCTGCAATGCTTCTGGCGTATGCGGCCATGTCGTTTGTAATTTTATCAGACATTGTTCCGCCTATATCTTTTCCTCCTGCTCCCACAGGATGCGCAGCTCCGATATTTGTACCAGGAGCCATTGCTGCTATATCCGCAGCCATAGTGATTATAACTCCGGCAGAAGCCGCCCTTGCTCCGTCAGGCGCAACATAAACCACAACCGGAATCTTTGATGCAAGAATATCAACAACCATTCCCCGCATAGATTCAGCAAGCCCTCCCGGAGTATTAAGTTTTATTATGATGCAGCCAAAACCGTTTTTCTCGGCATACTTTATTCCGCTTTTTAAATAATCGGCAATACCCGGATTTATATCTGCTGAAATATTGATCAGACATATATCCTGCCCGCCGGCAAAAACATAATTTGCGGGGATAAGTATAAAAAAAGACAGGAAAAATAATATTCCGTATACTACGGTTTTCATATATTTTTATTGCCTTTCATTAAGCCAATAAGCTTTTTCATATCTTCCCATACATCGCGTTTTTTTTCAGGATTTCGCAAAAGATACGCAGGATGATATGTAGGCATGACTTGCATGCCCCGATAGTCAAATAAACGTCCTCTTAATTTTGAAATCGGCTCATTCGTTTCAAGCAGGGTCTGTGCCGCAAAAGTACCTAGTGCACAAATATAGTCAGGGCCGATTGCATCAAGCTGGCGTTTTAAAAACGGAAAACATGCCTTTATTTCATCAGTCTCAGGATTCCGGTTTGAAGGCGGGCGGCACTTTATAATATTGCAGATATATACCTCATCTCTTTTAAGATTAATAGCTTCAATTATCTTGGTTAAAAGCTGCCCTGCCCTTCCTACAAAAGGCTCTCCCTTTTTATCTTCATCAGAACCAGGGCCTTCTCCAACAAAAACAAGCTTTGCATTGTGATTTCCCGTACCAAATACAATATTTGTTCGTCCGCTGCAAAGCTTGCATCTTTTGCATTCTTTTAGTTCGCTTTGTATTGTATCAAGAGATTCAGTGGTTGCAGATGATATTTTATCAAGTTTATTTAGCATATCGATGGTTTTTTCTGAGCAATCAAACCCGGCACAACCTGTTTTTGCCATGAAATTTAGCGTTGCGTTGATTTCTTTTAAAACATCATAAACATCTTCCATGTTTTTTGCTTTCTTATAAAGCCAACTTTTACTTTATCAATTTACGAATTACTTTTTCTTATCCAAGTTCTTAATACGGTCGAGAAGAGCATGGGCAACCATGTCTTTTTCCATGAGCGGCAAATGTTCTTTTTCTCCGTTTCTGAAAAAAAACACTACCTCATTTGTATCCATGCCGAAAACCGGGGATCTTTCGTTATTGTTTTCATCGCTTCTTTCACCCACAAGATTTCCGACAATAATATCAAGGTTTTTTCTGGCAAGTTTATCCCTTGCATTTTCTTCCAGCTTTTGCGTTTCCGCAGCAAATCCGACTAAGACACAATTTTTTTTATTTTTTCCAAGTTTAAGCAAAATATCTTCATTTTTGCTAAGAACAAGCGATATTTCATCATGGCTTTTTTTAATCTTTTCGTAAGCGGCCTCTTTTGGCCTGTAATCCGAAACTGCTGCTGTTTTGATTATTATGTCATAATCTTTAGCCTTATCAAAAACCGCTTTCGCCATATCATTTGCAGAAACAACCTTAACTGTATCAACATTAACAGGCGGGCTAAGGTTTACAGGACCTGAAACAAGCGTAACATCAGCGCCCCTGTGCTCGGCAGCTCTTGCTATAGCATAACCCATTTTGCCTGAAGACGGATTACTTATAAACCTTACCGGATCTAAATGTTCTCTTGTAGGGCCGGCAGTCACCAGTATTTTCTTGCCTTTAAAATCTTTGGGGCAAAGGCTGTAAATAAGTCTGTCCAATATTTCTTCAGGTTCCGGGAGACGTCCCTGCCCGCTGGTACCGCAGGCAAGTTCGCCTGAAGCCGGCTCTACAATAAAAAACCCGTCTTTTTTTAAAATTTCAATATTTCTTTGAACGGAAATTTTTTGATACATATTTGTATTCATTGAAGGACAAATTAACACAGGACAAGTAACTGCAAGTAGAAATGTACTTAAAGCATCATCTGCTATTCCGTTTGCAATTTTACCTATAATATTGGCAGTGGCAGGCGCAACAACAACAGCATCAACATCTTTGGCCCATTCAATATGTCTTATTTCAGCATTTGAGCCCTTCTCAAAAGAATTCATATATACGGGTTTTCCCGAAAGAGCTTCAAATGTGAGAGGGCCTACAAAGTAAGTAGCATTATGTGTCATGGCAACACGCACGTTTGCTTCCTGCTTTTGAATAAGCCTTAAAAGTTCAGCACTTTTATATGCAGCAATCCCACCGCTTATTCCGATAACAATATTCTTATTCTTCATTTGTGCCATAGTTTACATACCCGCAAAAATAAAATTTATTTGATTAAGCCCGAATTGTTATCAGCAACCGAGGGTGCAACCCAAATCTCAACATCCGTAAACACAGTACCGTCAATAACATTTACGACACACCATCTGTTTTCCTTCTGGAATAACATTAGTGTGCGTGGGGATTTAAATAAACTGACAAGTTTCCAATTATCTTTAGCCATATTATTTTCAAAAAAAGTGCAAAGAGAGTTAAGCTCAACTCTCCCACTTAATGCAAGAACACCTGCGGGAAGGCCTACTGTTTTATAAATAAAAGATTTTTCTGTGTTTATTTTAAGCTCTTTTGGAATAAGAACATCACCAAAATCCAAGTAACTGGGCAAATCTCCATTTTTTTTCTGAACATAAGAGCTTGACTTGGCGCTGTTTTCATCCTTGCTTAAAGATGCGCATCCGGAAATTAAAATCATAAGAGCCGCACATATCATGGCAAATACCTTAATATTGCCAAACCGCCTGATTTGAAACATATTAATCCTCCTTATAGTTAAATTTGAACATACAAAAATAATTTTTGCCATAATAGCATAAACAAACTACATATGGCAATAAACTTGAAACACGAGATTTGCTGGCATTTGACATATCATGACATAAGTTATACTTTTTAAGCTATAGCTGATAAGATCTTAAATTATCCAAATTTCATAATAGTAGAAAATTAAAATGGTTACAAAAGTAGAAGCCATATATTATCCGGATAGTACAACAAAATGCGAGAGACCACTGTTCATGGTGCCGGTTACAGCAGGTTTCCCGTCACCTGCCGAAGATTATATCGAGGGAAAACTTGATTTAAATAAGCATCTTATAAAACATCCTGCCGCAACATTCTTTGTAAGGGTTGCGGGCGATTCCATGATTGATGCCGGAATACATCCTGGGGATATTCTTATTGTGGACCGCTCTCTTGAACCGGCCGATAAGAAGGTGGTAATAGCGATTATTGATGGAGAACTTACAGTCAAAAGAATCAGAATAAACAAGGGTAGGATTTATCTGATACCGGAAAATGAAAAATACAAACCTATAGAGATAGAAAAAGAGATGAATTTTGATATCTGGGGTGTTGTGACAAATGTTATACATCCTCTTTGATATCAGGTTTTTTATTATTGCCAGAAAAAAAGTAACGGATATTTATGTCTTCAATTTTTGCATTGGCTGACTGCAACAACTTTTATGTTTCCTGCGAACGTGTTTTCAACCCGAAGCTTGAGGGAAAACCTGTTGTTGTGCTTTCCAACAACGATGGTTGTATAGTTTCAAGGTCAAATGAAGCAAAAACGCTCGGCATAAAAATGGCCGCTCCCGTATTTGAGCTGTCCGGCATGATTAAAAGGCACGAAGTAAAGGTCTTTTCGTCCAATTATGCACTCTACGGCGACATGTCGCAGCGGGTTATGGAAACCCTTTCCGGGTTTGCAGAAGACATCGAAATCTATTCCATTGATGAAGCTTTTCTTGATTTATCCGGATTCAGTTATGAAAACCTAACCGAGTACGGGCAAAAGATCTGTTCTGCTGTAAAACAATGGACAGGAATTCCCGTATCCATAGGTATAGCCAAAACAAAAACTCTTGCTAAAATTGCAAATAAAACTGCTAAAAAAACACCGGGAACAAAGGCAGTCATAGATCTTACTGTCTCCTCCCGCCTAGAAAGTGCACTTGCCACAACAAAAGTATCGGACATCTGGGGTATAGGAAGCAGCTACTCTGAATTTCTTGAAAGAACAGGTATAAAAAACGCCCTTCAGCTACGAGATGCAAATAGTCTCCTCATAAATCGGATAAAGCGCAAATTGGGAGTCTGGGGCACAAGGATAATACAGGAACTGCAAGGGATTCCCTGTTATTCGATTGAAACCTGCCCTCCGCCCAAGAAGGGAATTACCGCTTCAAGAACCTTCAAGCATCCGATTGAAAACCTTTCGGCACTTAAAGAAGCAATTGCAACTTATATCTCCATTGGTGCTGAAAAACTGCGCATGGAAAAGTCGCTTACCTCTTCGCTTTCAGTTTTTTTGATGACAAACAGGTTTAAGGTTAAAGACTTTTATTATGACCTTAAAACAATAGAGCTCCCTGTTGCAACCAATGATACGGGAGAGCTTATAGGATATGCAAGCAAGGCTCTCGAAGAGATATATAAAAAAGGCCGTATGTATAAAAAGGCTGGGATTATGTTCAAAGATTTGTTGCACGATACCCGTATTCAAATGGGTCTTTTTGATGTCAGAGACCGGAATCGCTCGGAAAAACTGATGAAAGCTCTTGATACCGTGAACCTTAAAATGGGCTCAGACACCCTGGTTTATGCGGCAACAGGTCTTGCAACAGCCAAACCCTGGCATACTGTTTTTGAAAAACGTTCTCCTTTTTATACGACAAACTGGAATCAGATCCCGAAAGTTTGGTAATATAAAATTATATGTGTGGAAGATTCACCCAATTCAGTCCTTTAAAAATACTTAAGCAGAAATTTCAAATTGATTCTGTTACATGTGAATTTGCGCCTAATTACAATGTAGCCCCCTCTCAGGAAGTACTTGCGATCGTAAAACAGGATAATAAATATAATCTGGAAAAGCTACATTGGGGATTGGTACCAATTTGGGCAAAGGACATTTCAACCGGTTTTCACATGATAAATGCAAGAATTGAAACCATTGCAACCAAACCCGCTTTCAAAGATGCGTTAAAAAAACACAGGTGCCTGATTATTGCAGACGGTTTTTATGAATGGAAAGGAGAAAAAGGCCGGAAACAGCCATATTATATAACTACTGCTTCAGGTGAACCATTCGCATTTGCCGGGTTATGGAATAAATGGAACAAAAATAAAGACGATGCAGGACCTGCTTACAAGTCATGTACTATTATAACGACAAAAGCAAGCAAATCAATTAGTGAGCTTCATGATAGAATGCCTGTTATCCTTTCATCAAAATACCATGAACTGTGGTTAAATCCCGAAATACAATCTCCAAAAGATTTGGATGCTATATTCCATGATGGTATGACAAGCGAAATGAAATACTACCCGGTTTCAAAACAAGTAAACTTTGCTAAGAACAACAACCCTTCTTGTGTGGAGCCGGTAACACCGGATAATTTTATATAGAATATGTCCTGAAACTCCACCCGGTGTGATTTGAGATTTTACTATTTCTGAAATTTCTTTAAATTGTTCCACTAGTCGTGAAGGAACGGAAAGCATATAATCTTCTCTTGCCGTGCATTTTGATAAATAACATGATATCTGGAATGTTGAAAACATATATTATTGCAAAAGCCTTGCCAATAGGATATGCACAAGTAACTTAAATTCAAATTATTATCAGCAGTTAAAAAGTATAGTATACTTAAAGATATAAGTTACCGAACAAGTCATAATCGTTAAACTTTTGTTTGAAATTATAATTTTATTTCTACACCTTTCTGGTGATCATACGAAATTACAAGAACACCGGAACTGGTGATCAACTGGCGCATAACAGACTGGCATCATATAATTTAATGAGGAGGTACTATGAAAATGATCAAAGGAATTGGCGTGGCCTTACTGACTTTACTTATTCTATGCATTTGCAGCAGCTCTTCATCTGCTGAAAAGCCGATAAACAAGACAGCAACAATAAAGCTGAAGATTCTTTCTGAATCAATGACCATGGAAGATTTAACCAAAATTCAGGAAGTAATACAGGCTGGAGCCGATGTTAATGTGAGAAATTCTTACGGCAATACTCCACTAAATTCAGCGTCGTTAAAAGGCCAAGCTGAAATTGTAAAGCTGCTATTGGCGGCTGGGGCTGACGTTAATGCAGTTGACAGAAACGGCGCTACTCCACTGTTTGTATCGGCCAATGGTCACACTGAAGTTGTGAAACTGCTGCTTGCGGCAGGAGCTGATGTGAATGCAGCTGTCAAAGATGGCAGTACTTCACTGTTTGTGGCGTTAATTGGTGGCCATACAGGAGTTATAAAACTGTTGCTTGCGGCCGGGGCTGATGTTAATTTGGTCAACAAAAATTTCCAAACTCCGCTGTTTGCGGCGTCCCTGCTTGGTCACACTGAAGTTGTGAAACTGCTGCTTGCGGCAGGAGCTGATGTGAATGCAGCTTCCGGTAGTAAAGTAGGGGTCAAGTAAAGTAGAAAGTAGGGGTCAAGTCCGCTTTTAGCTCTTAATCTATTAATAAAAGTTCGCGGTAGGAATGCCGATTACTCGGCACCCCCCGCACAGATCCCAGCATGCACTGCTAATGCACTGAGCTCCTGCTTCAAGTTTTGACGCGCATGCGTTCCAGCGGATAAGGATGACAGATAAAAGGGGGCAAGCGTGGTCAAACCTTGAGTGCGGCCGAGAATAACTTGGGGACATTCTAAACTATTAAACTTGATTAATGCTGGCTGATATGTTAATTGAGTTTTATGCCAAGAAAATCACGAATAGATGCTCCGGGAGCGATGCATCATATAATTGTCAGGGGAATTGACAGGCAGAAAATATTTAAAAATGATGAAGACCGGGATCATTTTCTAAGCCGTCTGGGTATTATCCTGACAGAAACGAAAACAGATTGCTAAGCATGGGCTCTTATCCCCAACCATTTTCATTTACTGCTAAGAACCGGTAACGTTTCCATCTCAACGACAATGAGACGGCTCTTGACCGGATACGCACTATGGTACAACCGCAGACACCGCAGATCTGGACATCTGTTTCAAAACCGCTACAAATCTATTTTATGCCAGGAAGGCTCTTACTTATTGGAACTGGTGCGCTACATCCATCTAAACCCTCTAAGGGCCGGGCTTGTTCCTGATTTAACAACGTTGGACAATTATCCATACTGCGGCCATAGTGTTTTGATGGCAAAGACAAACTGTGATTGGCAGAATACGGATAAGGTTTTAGGGCTTTTTGGCGAAAAAGCCGGTAAGGCAAGGAGAACCTACCGACAATTTTTTAACAAAGGGGTTGATCAAGGGAAACGAACAGATCTAACAGGCGGCGGTCTTATTCGTAGCATGGGTGGATGGGCTGCGGTAAAGGCGCTTCGAGCGGCAAAGGTTTTTGAGAAGGGTGACGAGAGGATTTTGGGAGATGGCGAATTTGTTGAAAGTGTGCTTAAAGCTGCTAACGAGCAAATGGAAAATAAATATGCTCTTCTGGTTCGCGGCTTTAACTTAAACGGGGTAGCAAGCAGAGTTGCCGAAGTTCTTGCAGTTGAACCGGATAAAGTCTGGGCTGCCGGGAGACAGCGGGAAACTGTTCAGGCGCGCAGCCTATTGTGCTATTGGGCAGTCAGAAAGTTGGGAGTAACAATGACATCGCTTTCCCGTCGATTGAATATAACAGTAACAGCTGTTAGCAAATCTGTAATACGTGGCGAGAAACTCGCAAAGGCAAATAACTATTTGCTTTTCGATAAGTAAGTTTATAAGTGTAATGCGTTCCCTATCTTCCACCATGCCGGGCGTACACAAAGCAAATTAACCTGATGCCGAGTAAGTAAGATTCTAAATCCATTAACGGCGGCGGCGTAGGTTATTTCCGCATTACCTAAATTTTAGAAATTGACCTTGACAAGATACGCCAATGGCGTATAATGTATTATGCTTTTTATAGAAACAACTATATTTACGAAGGAAATTCATCGACTAACGACCGATGATAATTATCGGATGCTCCAGACTGCTTTAATGCTCCGGCCGGACGCCGGAAGTCTGATCAAAGGGAGTGGAGGCTTACGAAAAATCCGTTGGAATCTTCCGGGACTTTGAAAAAGAGGAGCATTGCGGGTAATTTACTACTTGAATCTTCCTGACACTATTTTTATGCTTTTTCCATACAGAAAGAACGAACAGGAAGATCTTACGACGGAACAGCTCAAGCTGCTCCGTAAATTTGTTAAGGAGTTTTTATCATGAAAAAAGATCATTTTGAAAAACTTGTCGCAAGCATCAAAGAAGCCGGAGAAATCAAAGCCGGACGAAGCACCGCAAGCCGAACATATGAAATAGGGCCACCTGAGATAAAGATAGTACGAGAAAAACTCAATGTCTCTCAAAGTGAATTCGCACTTATGATTGGAGTCAGTATTCGAACATTGCAGAATTGGGAGCAAGGAAGAAGAAAGCCTGAAGGGCCAGCGAAAGCATTGTTGCGAATCGCATCAAGAAATCCCAGTGCTGTCCTTGATGCTTTACATGCCGAATAGCTGGTCAAACATGTCATTTCAGCGGATCGGCAAAGCCGTCCGGTGAATTCTATGGTGTGACACGATGTCGCATAATTGGGGTAGTATTAGACATTCTATACTCCTTATGTCAAGCAAAAATGTGCGAAGTATAATTCAAATATAATCAGCAAAATATACTCTTAGCCAAATTGAGAGAACAGTTCTATTGCTGCACTTTTGGTAATGTGCACTTTGCTTCCGGCGGTTCTCTCATGCTGCGAACTCTTTATCTGATCGTTACGTTTATCCGGCATCCCAGCTATTTGCTGACCACCACATCATTCCTTATCCAGATTAAAAAATTCAGAGAGAAGCCCTTAAATTGTCCCTCCCGGAGTTGTTCCACTCCAACGTACTAAAACGGGCTTTCTCGCCGAAAATGCTCAAAACAATATTTGCTTTGATGTAATTAAATTTTAAGCTGTTTGATGCTAATCTAAATCCGTCGTTAAACGGCTTGCCTTGGTCCGACCCCTTCTCACTTCTCAATCTTCTCAATTCTCAAATCTCATAATTGAGTCAAGTATTTAAAAAAGACGGGGTTTTTGCGAGTTCTTGTTGAAATGGCTGAGAAAAAATGACATTATCCTGCGCAAAGTGAGAATTCTCATTAATAATATAATTCTGCTGAACGGCTGTTAAACTATACAATATGAAACAAAAGGAGCATCACTATGAGATTGTTAACTCTTTCAATTCTGACCATTTTGTTGTCGGGTTGCGCGACGAGTCCTAGCTTCGACCATGAGGGTCGATTAAATTTCAGAATACACACAAACAAGAAAATAATATTGGCTGTTCACGACCTGAGGCCCTACGTGCAGAATTCAAATAAATCCCCTGATTTTACTGGGATAGAGAGAAATAAGTATGGAATCCCGTCTAGTGTTTATTCAAAGTCAGGAAACCCCTTGGCAGAAGATTTCGGATCAATGATTGTAAGGACCATGAAGTTTAGAAATGTCTCTGCCGAGCAGCAAAAAATACCATTCTCCTGGTCATTTTCGACTGTCAAAAAAAACCTGCTGGGGCAACAAAAAGGGGCATATGTCTATTATGTCAAGATGCTGGAATGGAAAACAGATACATACGCTCGGACCGCTTTGAATTATAATTTGCAACTAGTCGTATTTGATGACCAATTCAACGAAGTAGGAAACAAACAGGAAAAAGGGTTATTCGATTTTGATGAAAAAGAGCCTGGGAAAGAGAACCTGACTAAAGCCACATCAGCAATTCTGGAGAGTCTGTTTGCAGAGCAATAAGGTTCAATCGGAAGCTAATAGCGCGGCACAATATTATAAGTAATAAGTACGAATACTCTGGCGTGGCAATATTTTATATCGCTATAGTTGGTTATAATTCTAAAAAAGAGGAGACCACTAATGAGATATTGTGATTTAAATATCATGAGACAGGTTGCTATGAGCCTGTTAATCCTATTCGTAGTCTCCGGATGCGGCACAACGAATATTGTCAGAAATCTAAAAACGCTTCCAGACACATTTACGGCAACAACAAAACATCCTCAAAGGCTTGCACTAGTAATAGATAAAGAATATTTCTCCTATGAGATTTTTACTGCGCACACTTGGGTTGGAAATGAAAAATATATAATTCGTTCTCCAGCAGATATGTTCTTCGAGTTATTAACGTTCAATTTTGAATCTGTAGAACTTTTCAATGATATGACTGAAATCAATAAGGAAAAGTTTGACCTGATTGCCAGAATGTCTATTGAGCAGAAATTGGCCAACTGGCACAAAGGATCTCAGAGTGGCTGTCCCATACCAAGCCTTTTCTTTACATTTACCTTTGAGGATATGGCAGGTAAATCTCGTTTTTCTACCCAGATCAGTTATAGAAGTTGTTCAAAGTATTTTAGCCTCATAAACGACCAGAAAACGACACAAAGCTTTGTCAGGGTATTTACAAAACTGTCAGAAGAACTCAACTTGCAAACTTTTGATGATTAACAAAGAAAACGTGGGAAAGATGCATCATATAATTGTCAGGGGAATTGACAGGCAGAAAATATTTAAAAATGATGAAGACCGGAATCATTTTCTAAGCCGTCTGCGTATTATTCTGACAGAAACGAAAACAGATTGCTATGCATGGGCTCTTATCCCCAACCATTTTCATTTACTGCTAAGAACCGGCAACATTTCCATCTCAACGACAATGAGAAGGTTTTTGAGAAGGGGGACGAAAGGATTTTGGGAGATGGCGAATTTGTTTAAAGTGTTCTTAAAGCTGCTAACGAGCAAAGGCAAATAAATATTTGCTTTTTGATAAATAAGTTTATAAGTGTAATACGTAACCTATCTTCCACCTATCTTCCTCGACCGCTCAACCTTAGAAAAAGGAAATGATTAATGCATATTTTAAAGTTGTCTCTTTATATAACCTTAATTCTGTTGTGCATCAGTAGTAATTTTGTTGTTGCCGGAAGTAACCAGCGGGGAAATCCCCCTGTAAAAGGAAAAGAAGCATTAAACGGTGAGATCGAGAAAAACAGTTTTCCAATTATAGAGATGCAACCTGATACTTCAATATGCTTAGAGGCGTGCATAAGGCGCAATCAAATGGCTTCTGTAGGGTTTGCTATAATTCAGGAACAATGTCGATCAGAGTGCAATTTTGAGAGTACTCTTGCTCTATTGGAATCCTCTAACAAAGAAGATTATGCAAGAGGAGTAAAAGCCTTAACTGAGATGAACGATAACAGGGCGGTGATTCCTCTTATAATAGCTCTGAAAAAGGATTTAGAAGAAAGAACAGGCTTATGGGCATGGATAATTCCAGCACTTGGTTCTTTAGGAGATCCGGCGGCCACCTCAGTGCTAATACAAACATTAACCATAAACGATGATTATTGGCTTGGAAGAGAAATGTCAGCCAAAGCCTTGGGTAACATCGGTGACCCATCAGCTATTCAACCCTTACTTAGTGCTGCCTCACGGGCAGATACTCGTGATTCAGCCATAAAAGCTTTAGTTAATTTCCAGGATAAACGTGCAGTAAATATATTTTTATCAGCCTTAGATCCAGAGGAAGAGGAGCAAACTCGTGAAGCAGCTATCAAAGGCCTTCACCTTCTGGGATCAATCGCAGTTCCCGAAATGATTGAGGCGTTTGCCTATTTCTCATCGGAACATCCAGAAACATCAAAACGGCTCGCTTTATGCCGCCTATTAGGTAATAGTGGGGATGAGCGAGCAATCAAGATGCTTCAGAAAAGCGTGACTGATCCTGATAAGATAATAACACAATGTGCAGAAGAATTTCTCCAAGTACAGAAATAGAACCAAGGTGTCTGAGAATAGGTGAAATATGAAAAAGAAAACTATAGCGGGCCTTTTAGTTGCTTTTGTAATTTTCGTCTGTTTTGTTTTGTGGCTATTAACCGGAGTAAATGAAAAAGGGCACCAGACCAATGGAGGCGATTATGCAGAAAACCTTCGCCGTTCTAATCTTGCCATTTCTTTAAAGGTTGATGCTGAGGAGTACTATAAACAACACAAGCAATACCCTCAAATCGCAGAACTCTACCCTTCTCCCGATATACTCTTAATTGATTATCTGAAATCAGGCGTGATTTCCTACGGTACAGATAAAACATCCTTTTGTGTACGCTATATTAATAGCGATCAACGTTTCCAAAGGCCTGGCCAAAAGTATGCTATGAGCTGGAATGGTAAGCAATACTGCAGCAAAAAGGAGCACCTATTGGGTGTTTCAGAAGATTGGCAGGCAGATAGTGATGGTTTTTATATACACGATCTCCACTAGACCGCCTTTCTTCAATAGCGACGGATCTCCCCGGTTTTACAGTTTCTAGGCTTACGATCACTTCCCCATTTTGTGCAGTAACTTAATGAACCATCTCTGTTATAATTATATTGAAGGGTTGGTTCCCCTTTGAAGAAATTAGTTTCTTTCGATGTCTGTCCATTGTCGTACCACTGCGCACTATCCCCATGTTGTATGCCGTCTGAATAAGTTGTGAATCTCATACGATAAACAGCGCCAGATTTCGATACCGAATAAATATCTTGTATCCCGTTACGCTTACCATTGGAATAATTTGTTCTCTGATTTGCATAAGAAAAATTATGCTCATTACTCCAAGCATAATTTGTTACGAGACCCTCGCGTTTTCCATTCACATACGCTTCTTCAAGCTTAAGATAACCATTCCCAAAATAAGCGCAATTTCTATATGTGTTGCCAGAAGTTTGACCATTTGGATATGCCCTAAACGAAGATCGGTTATCTGGTTTCATTTTAGGGCAACTGGAATAGTTGTCATTGCTCGCATTATTCCAATTGCCGTCATAAGACTCTCTTTGAGAATCTTTTATGTCGGTTCCATTGGAAGATGCTACAAAGCTTTCATATGACATTGGATTTAAATGCTCCTCAGATGCCATTCCCCCTACAAGATCATTAAAGGAAGAGCCACTATATGACGCGTCGCTAGTCTGATGGTTCGTATTGTTATTTAAGTTTATATGCGGGTTAGGAGAGTTTTCACGCTCTTTAATTAGAACTTCAAGCTCAGGAAGCACCCTTATACGAAGGTCTGCTTTGACTTTTTGGGAAACATTAATATTATGCGTCATTGCCGCAACTTTTTGTTCTAATGTTATGTTACCCATAAGCATTATTTTCTCTGTCATCATTTTTTCGAACCGCTCACGACTGACAAACTTCCCCGGCACATCATCAAACCCTATGAACCAAAAAACATCAGGATTATTGGCTATATCATTATACATTTTGTACTGCGCTTTGAGCTCTTCCACTGACAAATTACTCTGCCCAAAGGCGGGCATGCTCAGAAGCAAAACAAAACAAACTAAACTTATGAGGTGGCTTTTTACACGCATTAATTATTTCCTTTTTATAAAAACTGAGATGATCATCAAGAGCGCGACTTAGTGCGACCGGAAGCTGCCCATTGAGAAGGATAGGTTAATGCTGTTTTGCCTTTTGTCAAGTTGCAAGACGCGCCCAAAACCCGCTATTGATATTTACAAAGGTGTATTATTGGCATTATTTAATCAGCTTGAACTATTTATCAAAACCTGAATTCATCCCTTTCAGAGAAAGCGTAAGATCTTCGATTCTGCCCGAACTGAGTGTGCCCTCCTTGGGGGCAGTTTGGGGCCCTTTAGTTTTATAGTTAATCTCTGAAAACTTAGGCTTACAAACTATTGATCTTCTGCCTGATAACATCGGTCGTTGCCGCCCGATGCGCTTTCGCTTCAGCCTTAGGATTCGGTGGCAGTTCCATCCTTTTCAGGATGGGCCTCGGTCCGACTTCCATAGCCACAAACAATCGCTATTTCAGACAGGTCTCCCCGGATAAGAACGTGAACTTTCGCTACACAACCGCTGTACCCTATCTCCTGAATCCTGGGCTTCGTTATTTTGTGCTAACTTACCCGGAGACTGAGCCATATATGCTGTTTCTGTTCGTAGGCTCATAGCTTTGCACTTAGGGTTCCTTCAGACAACTCCTCACGAGCCCTTGCCTTCGGTTAATATTTATGCTCAGAAGAGATTGGTGTCACCCAGTAAAGGGTTATCAAACCTTGATTTGTGATTTAAGATAATAAAGGGCAAGGCAGTAATCACACAGATCAAGGTTTAACCCCAATTCCCAATATGATTTATTGCAAATCTTATGGTTGTTAGCAAATCTCTTTATGTCCCCAAATCTGATGACCAAATATTACATTCACCAAAATTTCTGCTCTATATAGCATTTTATTGGTTAACATTTTATTTGACACAATTAGCTATGAGAGCTAAAATAAATTATATGGTTGTGAATGGGTGCCCCGAATGAGCCTTTTAGCCAAATTCGCTTTATAAATCAAACGTACAAGTAGCGGAACGCTGAGCGATGGAATCTGGCACAGAAATTGTTTATATAATAAGCAGCGAATACATGAACAGCCACAAAAAGCATTCCTGGAACTCCAAAAAGCATCATCAATTAAAAGGAAAAAGTGTCATGTAAAAAGCAATGTATTGCTTAGCGCTGATCACAACGGTTCCCTCTTTGTTTTTAATCAATGCCAGTCTGTTCGCGTCCGATATGGATGACCGCTGAATCAACCGCAAAACAGTTTTATGTGTTCAAGACCTACCTCAAGGGTGATGATATTGACATCCAGGCCAAGGCTTGCGTTGTCACATTGACCGAGACTGTTCCCGAAGAAGCCCACATACAATTGGCCCGGGAGATCATGGATAACATGCCAGGAGTTAAAAGCGTTGCGAAAACTGTTAGCAAAAAGCGAAGTCCCTGCTGAGTTCTCGGAGGTGTGACCCGTTACCAATGTAAACACAACACTTTTGTTCCATCGGAACGTGAGCGCCGCCAAAACTGAGGTTTTCGCAAAAGATTGGACCGTCACATTGCAGGGCGCGGTCTCCAGCGGGGCCTCAAAGAACCTGACGACTGAATACGCCCAGGATGTAGAAGATGTTAATAACGTTAAAATGAGCTGGCGGTTTTAAGTGCCAGAATGAGTCCAGAAAATAAAACGGTGGGTGAAAAGATGGATGCCGTGGTAGAATCGATTGATGATGCGTCCATCAACGCCATGATCAAGACAACGTTGCTGTATCATCGCTCGACCAGCGCCCTTAAAACCACTGTCGAAACCAAAGAAGGCGGGAAGGCTGAAAAGAATTTGGCCACCAAACATACGAGTTATGTTCACGGTGTGAAGAGCATGATTAATAACATGACTATCGAGAGAACCAAGTCCAAAACCAAATAGACTGCCGGGGTTGGCGAGCAGTCATACGATGGATGGGTTTATCCACGTTTTGCTTGTAATCGCAATTGTATTGGTTCTGATCAGAATCATTCAAAACCGGAAATTCCTTAACCACCCAGCTAATTTTTGAAATCAAGTCTGAAAGGAGAAACTCATGACTCCTGAACGGAATACCGTTACGACGTTTATAAGATTTATAATCCGGCTGACAGGTTTTCAGATCGCCGTCTGCATGCGACAGTTTGAGCGTCCGGCGCGTGTGACATCGCTAATGACAGCGAGGGGCAACCATGTTTCGACATTGTGGCGACAGATAGCTCTTATCGCAGCGATTGTGTGTGTCTTTGTCGCTGGCCAAGTTCAGGGGAATGGCACGAATCCAACCGTGGTTGAGGGTCAGGCCGGCTTTTCCACTCAGGGTAGTACGCTAAGCATCACCAACAGCCCGGGGGCAATTATCCACTGGCAGGGGTTCTCAATCGATGCGAACGAAACCACACGCTTCATCCAGCAAAGCGCCGCTTCGAGCGTCCTCAATCGCGTCATCGGTTCCGATCCTTCGGTTATCCTCGGGACTCTCACATCAAACGGCCGGGTCTTCCTGATCAATCCCAGCGGCATCCTGGTCGGGCAGGGCGCACACATCGATGTAGCCGGGCTGGTAGCCTCAACTCTCAACCTGAGCAACCAGGACTTTCTCGCGGGTCGGCTCAATTTCGCCTCCAATCCGCTTGCCGGCACAGTGGAAAACCAGGGTAGTATCACCACGCCTTCGGGTGGCAGCGTCTATCTGGTCGGATCAAACGTCACCAACAGCGGCATCATAAGCAGCCCGCAGGGCGACGTGATCCTTGCCGCCGGCCAGTCGGCAAAGATTTTCGACTCCAGTACACCGGGGGTGAAGGTCGAACTCACAGCGAGCGATAACGCCGCCGTCAACCTCGGCGAGATCCTTGCACAAAGCGGGGAAATCGGCATTTACGGCGCTGCGCTGCGGAACGCTGGCATCATCAATGCCGACCAGGTGGTGCGGGACGCAAGCGGCAAACTCGTCCTGCGTGCAAAGCAGAGCGTGACCCTCGAAGCCGGCAGCCGTATCTGCGCCAACGGCGAGCTGGCCGGCGAGGTCATGGTCCAGTCTGAATCTGGCACCACGCTGGTGTACGGCACAATCGAAGCCAAAGGCACTGGCACGGGACAGACCGGCGGCACAGTACGGGTGCTGGGTGACAAGGTCGACCTGCTCGATCACGCTCATATTAATGTGTCCGGCAACGCCGGTGGCGGGACGGTGCTGGTCGGTGGCAATTTCCACGGTACCGGGCCGGAGCAAACCGCCTTTGCCGCCACAATTAGCGCCAACTCCAGCATCAACGCCGATGCGATCAATTCCGGCAACGGTGGCAGGATAGCTATCTGGTCGGACGGCGACACCTCTGTGGCCGGCATGCTGACTGCGCACGGCGGAACGAATTCCGGCGATGGTGGTTTCATCGAAACCTCCGGTCACAACCTGTCGATTGCAGAAAGCACTCGTGTTAACACACTGGCTTCTCAAGGGAAGACTGGCACATGGCTGATCGATCCGCAGGACTTCACCGTAGCAGCGAGCGGCGGGGACATCACGGGGACTGCGCTCTCCTCCAATATAGGGACGACTGATGTTGAAGTGCAAAGCAGCGGCGGGGGGACGCCGGGAAGCGGTAACGTGAACATTAATGACGCGGTGGCCTGGAGCGCGAACAATATCCTGACGCTCACCGCTTCCAACAACGTCAATATCAACGCCAACATTACAGCAACCGGTAACACAGCCGGCCTTGTCATCAATCCAAATACCGCGAATGGAGCCGATTCAGCAAGTGGAACGGGCGTGTTCAATCTTAACGGTGCATCCATAACATTATCCGGGACCAGTCCGAGTCTGGCTATCGCAGGCGCAAGCTATACCGTGATCAACGACCTGGGCTCTGCGGGTAGTACCACGGCCGCCGATCTGCAGGGGATGAGCGGCGACCGGACCGCCAACTACGCCTTGGGCAGCAACATTAATGCTTCAGAAACCGCCAGCTGGAATGCTGGCATGGGTTTCACGCCAATTGGAAATTTGGCCACCCCTTTTACCGGCATTTTCGACGGGCTGGGCCACACTGTATCCATGCTCACTATTAATCTGGCAACGCCCGATGTCGGACTGTTTGGGGTAACCGGGAGCGGCACCATCATTCGGAATGTGGGTCTGGTTGGCAGCAACATAACTGGCCTTGCAGGGACCGGCGCACTTGTTGGAAACAACGGGCCAGACACCTCTATCATCAATAGCTACAGCTCAGGAAGCGTGAGTGGTGCTGCCGGCACGGGCGGGTTGGTTGGAAGCAGCACGACAGGTTCAATCAGTAACAGTTATTCCACCAGTAGCGTGACTGGTGACGCTGGCACCGGTGGACTGATAGGTAGCAATACATCGGGTGCGATTAGTAAAAGTTATGCCACTGGAGATGTGAGTGGCGCTGCCGGCGCGGGCGGGCTGGTTGGCAGCAACACGTCGGGTGTGATCAGCACCAGCTACGCTACTGGCAGCGTGAGCGGCGCTGCCGGCACAGGCGGACTGATCGGAAGCAACACTTCGGGCGCGATCAACAATAGCTACGCCACGGGCGGCGTGAACGGGGGGACGGGCGCTGGTGTCGGCGGCCTGATCGGGAGTAATACATCAGGCACCATTATGAACAGTTATGCCGCTGGCGGTGTGAGCGGAACCGGTGCCAGCCGCGGAGCGCTCATCGGAAGCAGCAACGCCAACGTCGTCTCCAATAGCTACTGGGACAAAACGACATCAATCGAGCAGAGTTCAGCGGGCGGCGGCATTGGCATGACCACCGCAGAGATGATGGCACAAGCCAATTTTACTTCGGCGACTACTGCAAACAGCCCCGACAATCCAGCATGGGACTTTGTCAATACCTGGACGATGTACGAAGGTATTACTTACCCACTGCTAAGTGATTTCATAACACCGCTTACGGTTACGGCGAATAACGACGTCAAGACTTATGATGGACAATTGTATTCCGGCGGAAACGGTGTGACCTATTCCGCGCTGGTCAATGGCATTGCGCCCGCCGGCACCTTGAGCTACAGCGGCACCTCACAGGGCGCAATAAATGCCAACAGCTATGTCATTACGCCGGGCGGGCTGCAACCCGACCAGCACTACCTCATCACCTTTATCGATGGTACGTTGACCATCGATCAGAAGGCGCTGACAGCGGTGGACCTGATCGGGAGCGTGACTAAGCAGTATGACGGATTTAACACTGTTGCCAATCTGACAACGGGCAACTACAGCATCACAGGGTTTATAGCCGGGGAAGGCGCGACAATCGGGGTGACCTCCGGAACGTACGACGCAGGCAAGAATGTGCAGGGTCCGAACAGCGGCGTGACCTCCGCGCTCCTGGCGGGACTCGATTACACCGGCACTGGCGCGACCTTGCTGACCAACTACGACCTGAGCGGAGTCACGGGTGTGAGCGCAACCGGTAACATCGGCGCGATCACAGCCAAAGCGCTGAGCCTGACTCCGGTTTCTGACAGCAAGCAATATGACGGTCTTATTACCTCAACGGCAGCCGTCACCGTCGTTGGCAATGTGGCCGGGGACACCGTTACGGTAGCCGAGGAATACGCCTCCAAAAACGTGTTGGGCCTGAACGGCAGCACACTCGGCATCAAGGCCGGCTACACCATTGTTGACGGCGCATCTGCCGACATGAGCGGCAACTACACCGTCACCACCAACACCGCAGCTGGCACCATCATAGCGCTGGGGATCACGGGCAGCATCACGGCGGCCAACAAGGTTTACAACGGGAACGATACGGCGACAATTGCAACCCGCACGCTTACCGGCGCGATTGTCGGGGACGATGTAAGCTATATCGGCGGCTCGGCCCTCTTTAGCGACAAGAACGCGGGCACTGGCAAAACGGTGACGGGCACCGGCCTGAGCCTCGATGGGACTAACGCTGGCAACTACACGGTCAACGACACGGCTACCACCCTGGCAAACATTACCCCAGCGCAGCTGGGCATTGCAGCGAATAGCACGACCCGTCTTTATGGGGAAGCGAACCCGGCATTCAGCGCCACTTTCACCGGCTTCCAGAACGGGGAGACGACTGCGGCGCTGACCGGTACGCTGGAGTTCGCCACCCCAGCCTTTCCGAGCTCCAATGTGGGCAACTATTCCATCATCCCGTCCGGCCAGAGTTCGACGAACTATACCATTACTTATGTCAATGGCCTCCTGGGTGTGACCCCGGTGTCCCTGATGGTTACCGCTGACGCCAAGAGCAAGGTTTACGGCACGAGTGATCCGACCTTGACCTTTAGCGCCACTGGGTTGGTAAACAACCCGGCACTTGGCGTCGTCGACACCGCAGATACCGTACTCTCAGGTGCGCTCACGCGCGTCCCCGGGGAGAGTGCGTTGGGCGGGCCGTACGCAATTACCCAGGGCACACTCGCGGCCAACAGCAACTACGCCCTTGGCTTTACGCACAATAATCTCATCATCATTGGTGCTGCTGCGGAGCCAGTTTTGGGTTTCAACGCGGGGCAGATCGTTTTCGCAGGAGTAATCAACAACGAGTTCTACTACCGCCCGGGTAACTTCTGGCATATCTCTCTGAATCCAAACAACGCTGACCCTGGATTCGACGTGATGAGGGGAACCAACGATTTGAACTCACGCTTGCGCCGAAGCTTGAATCCTTGCGATTCTATTTTCGGGGGGGGATTTTGTGAAACA
Organism: Pseudomonadota bacterium; assembly: GCA_043825875.1. Lineage (GTDB taxonomy): Bacteria > Desulfobacterota > Desulfobacteria > Desulfobacterales > RPRI01 > RPRI01. Next base: position 83,884 of record JBDRRF010000083.1, read on the forward strand.
TGGTCATTCCCGCAGCAACGCGAGAAAATCGATGAAAAATAAGTTATTGTGCAGGATCGGGTTTCAAGAAAGGTAACGATATGCTGTTAATGATTCGCTCTATGGGGCTTGTGATAGCGCTACTGCTGACATCGACGTTTTCCTTTGCGCAGACACAGACCGTACGTTTCGATATTGATCGTTTCAAAGTCGAAGGCAATACGCTGCTCATTCCCGATGAAATCAAAACGGTGCTCGAACCGTTCACTGGCAAACAACGAGAGTATGGCGACCTGCAGCGCGCGATTAAAGCTCTCAGAGAGCGCTATCGCACCAGAGGTTTCAGCGTGGTGTGGGTAATCGCACCCGAGCAGGACCTCGACCGGGGTGTCATCACACTGCGGATTATAGAAGGGCGGATCGGCAAGATCACCATTGAAGGCAACCGCTTTTTTGATGATTCCAATATCCGCTCCAGTCTTCCGGCGCTCAGAGAGGAAATTTCGCCCAGAGCAGAGGATATCTCTGCGAACGCGCAGCTTGGCAACGAGAATCCGGCCAAGCAGGTTGACGTTGTGTTGCGCCCCGGCGAGAAACAGGGCGTGGTGGACGCCACCGTCGATGTCATCGACGTACGGCCGTTCAAGGCCTTCCTGACCTTTGACAATACCGGCAACCAGCAGACGGGCGACTATCGGCTCGGCGTTGGCGTGCAGCATGCCAACCTGTTCAACCGCGACAACATTTTCACGTTCAACTACGTCACCTCGCCGGGGAAGTGGGACCAGGTTAGCCTCTATAGCGGGAGCTATCGCCTGCCGCTGTATTCGTGGGGCGATTCCATGGATTTCATCGTCGCTTATTCGGATGTCGTCGCCGGCACCACGCAGACCGTAGCAGGGCCACTTAATTTCTCCGGCCAGGGCACTGTTTATGGCTTGCGCTATAATCAGTTGCTGGAGCGGCGAGGCGAGTATTCACACCGGATCGTTTACGGCCTCGATTATCGTGCCTATGAGAACGACTGCAAGTTAGGCAATTTCGGCGAAGAAGGCTGCGGGCCGGCCGCAGTGGATGTCACCGTGAGTCCCATCAGCTTGGCATACAGTGGCAATTGGGCAAAGCCCGGGCGGATCTCCGACTTCTATGTTGCCTTATCGCACAATGTCCCTGTGGATTCGAATGGGCAAAAAAGTGATTTCAATGCGGCGCGTCCAAGTCCGAATGGCCGGGACGGGGCATCTTCCCGTTACACGATCCTTCGCTTTGGCGCCAGCATGGTGAACGCCTTTGAGAGCAACTGGCAAGTCCGTGCCGCTTTCAACGCGCAGTACACCACGGATTCCCTCGTAACAGGTGAACAATTCGGCATTGCAGGCACGACCACCGTCCGCGGCTACCAGGAGCGCGAAATTGTCCGCGATATCGGTTATTTCGCCAACCTCGAACTCTATTCGCCCAACCTTGCAGGCAAACTGGTCCCCGGCGAGGATAACCTGCGCGGCTTGCTGTTCTATGACTTCGCCAATGCTGCCAACAATGCATTGGACGGGGAAGTCAGGCAAAAGATCTCGATCGCCAGCATTGGCGCTGGTTTTCGCTGGAATATCCAAAGGAACTTCAACTTGCGCTTCGACTTGGCACGGGTAATGGACGGAGGCGGGAGCACGAAAGACGGTGACTTCCGCGGGCATATCTCGGTCTTTTTCGGCTATTAGTTTCAAATTTCCATCGGTTGGGGAAGTGTCGGTATCTATGAACCAACTTTTTCTAACGGCCAAAGCGTTTTACAATCAAATAAAAACCAACTTATTTTCCTCATTCTGTGCTTTAACAAGTTTAAGCGTTTGTTCGGATAAGCTGATCTTTCTTGCACTGGGGAATTTTTCCGGCATAAGCTTTGGCCTTAAATAAAATGCTTCCGGATCGTTAAAAACCATAGTACTCATGGGAACCGGAAACATCTCGCTCTCCATAAATACAGGATTAGGCCTGAAATATGCCTCAGGGTTTTCAGGATCTATTTCAAATGTACGGGGGTGTCTGTGGAAATCATAGTGATTTGCTGATAAATGGTCATTTTTAAGGTCCCACGCAAGATAGATCAAGATGGAATATCCCCATTTTCCTTTATCTTTAAGTTCCAGACGGTTTCTTGCTTCCATAATGGTCAAAAGATTATTATTGAGATCGTAACGCTCTCTTCTCAATTCCCGATGGGCATACATATCAACCCAAAGAATCAATCTGCTGTGCTCGGGCGCAAAGAAATCACTGTTTGCAGTTGCCTCTATAACATAACAGGGTACGCCCCCGTTTTTTGTGTAAGCCGGATAATCATTTCCCATGATTTTAAGACTTCCGGTGTCTTTTTTTATTGCCTGTCCATCCCAATTCCGGATATTGATATCCTTACGGCCATTCGGGAATCTTACAATATCGTTATTATATAAGACATCGGTGCCCATAAATTTCCAGGTATAATACCAGGGAATCATCATCGTATCCCCAAATGTAAAGTCTCTTTCAAAGTACTGATCGCAATATCTTGACTCTCCTTCCGTAACCAGTTTTTGTACTCCGGGATAATAACGCCACTTATCCGAATACTTCTCATGTGTTTTTCCACACCTGTAAACATTTTGCAGAAACTTGGTATATCGGTACAGCGCAGGCTTATGATATCTATCCAAGACCCACATATAAATTTTATTTTCCGGCCAGCGATACAGATAATCTTCCAGTGTATCAGGAGAAAGAGCAGACCAGACCTCTCTTTGGCCGGTATAATAATTCAATCCACCCCTGTTGGTGATCATCATACCGCCCATAGGCCCTTCATGTGTCCACCATGGAAAATGTTGACCGACGGTCATCATATAAGCGATTTCCGTGGCCGTGTAAGGAGGCTCTAACTTCGCCGCTACATATGTGTATTGACTATGCCTTGGCGTCTTCTCCCATGGAGTTAAATCCATGTTGAATGTTTCCAGATCTTTTTTTGAAAGCTGACACACGTCTTTCCAGGTGGCATTCCCATTAGCTTCCTGGCAAGGCTCTTCCACATCACACAGAGATAAGCCAAATGCCGGACGTGCTTTAAAGAAAACTGATGGAGCGAGACCACAGGCGATAGCTGTCCCGATGCTTTTCTTTATGAACTTTCTTCTTGTAATCGATTGACTACAGGTTTTTTCTTTCATAGGACCATCTCCACAAAAAAATGTTTCTTTATATGTTAACTGATTATAAAACTAAAATACGTAATTAATTTCCACACCGACATTGTCCCATTGGTTAAACTGACCATATATGTCATTTTTCCCGCCACGGTAATCTGAGTAAAGAATTTTGGCTTCCAGATTATCCGAACACTTCCATGTTATGATGAACTGGTTCTTCATTCCCTGCCACCCGTTAAGAGGCCCCCCTGTATTAAAAAAAACGAAAAAAGAAGTAATCAAGCGATCCTCAGTTGACCGCCAAAACTTATTGAAAAGGAACACATGGCCCAGAGACCATCTGTTGACCCCAAGACTTTCACGCCATCCTGAATAGTAACTAAACATCGGCTGGTAAAAACACCACACCCTGCCCGGCAAAAAAACATCGAATTTCATTGCACCGCTGATTAAATCCGTATTGGACACGCCTTTACCATCTTTGAGGATTCCGTTATAAGGATCCCACTTGTTAAAATCCGTGAAATACTGGTCTGTCTTATAAACGATTTCAGCCCGATAAGTACAAGGCACCCTCTGCAGAAAAGGAACTCCTTTTATTACATATCCAACATCAATGGCTGAACCTACAAAATGCGCTCTGGTATATTCAGGATCATAAAACGTCTGCCCGAGATTATCCCGCTTGATGAAATTTGTTGCATTGGGAGAAAAGCCATACATATAGCCCAAACTCCATGTGGCTTGCCCAAGTTTGGTATCGAATCTGGCAGCCAATTGATGATTTTTAAATGCCGTGCCCGTTTCATCGGCAGAGCCTCGATAGCGAGGATCTCTTTTTGGATCGGATCTTAAGGGTGACCACCAGGGAGAACCCGGATAAGGATTTTTTGACGGCTCAAAATCCGGTATCCACAGAAACTGTACGCTACTTTCCCTGAAAGTGTAAGTGATATTTGTCATCCATAGCGGTATTCGCAGTTTGTTATATTGTGAAGCCCTGATTTCCAGAAAGTCCTTTCCATCAAGGTTGTTAATAAAGTCCATCCACCGGCCTTCCATTTTTCCCCAGACCACCTGCTGTTTGCCGATTTTCACATATAAGTTGTCCGATTCTATATCCAGATGAAGTTCTCTAATAATCTCATCACCTGTATGAGAAATATAGGAATCCTTATTGACTTTATCCGCATAAAGACTCGAGTTTTGCCAGTCATATACTGCATCGTACTGGAATCGGAGTTTGTTAACTAATTCCACTCCGGGTGAAAACTGATAACGGGGTTCTAATTCCGCCATCCACTGAATTTCCTGAAATCGCCAGTCTTTAGTTACAGTGCCCACCTGTTTGTCATTGTGAACATTGATCGTTGACCAATTAGACAAAAAACCGTTTATTTTAAAACGTGGAATTTCATTGAGCGGTTTTAGGGCATCACCGGCCGGGTTAAAATTGGCAATCCAGCGGTCAAAAGTGTTGTAATAATCCAGACCGGATTGTGCATATACGTTGAATGATAAACATAGAACTAAAAAAAACGAAAAAGGAAAAACAATTAATCTTGCACGGGTTGCTTTCATAATAGCCTTTGGTTTTAGATAGTGATATAGGTGTGTAACTTTGAAGTTTGAGCCTCAAGTGAAACGGAGACAGTCCACGTTTGTTTAAGAAATATCTCCTAAAGTAGTGCGTTGGGATGCAAGAAACATCTTCTTTTACATAGTTTTAATAACTTATACAAAAACCACCTCATAATTAGCTTTTTCCAAAGTAAGAATTACGGAAACAGGGGTGGAGGGGAAAGCTCTATATAGGTTGCCTCGCGCAACTTTTTGAGAATTGCCCATAGTTGTTTTCTCTCAAGTTTCGAAAGCTTTCCCAGAATTTTTGGAAGAACCTCATTTTTCTGTATGCGGCGTAGTTCTTCCCCTTTCTTTGTTATCTTCACATGTACTACTCTTTTCTCTTTTGCGCTCCTGATACGTTTGACCAGTCCACTATCTTCCATCCTGTCCAGCAATTGATGGATGCTACCAGGATCACGAAGAACTTGCCTCGCGATTTGAATGGGCGGCAGCGGACGATTTGCCTCTTCCAGAACATATAAAACTGCGGATTGGATCATGGAAATCCCAACCGGTTTCAATTCTCTCTCCCTGAGTTTTTTCAGGCCTTCCACAACCTGTGTCATCAACGTGAAAAATTCATATTCTTCATAAAGCGTTATTTCGTATTGATCCACAGATCCTGAACCGGAGGTAGCATTGTTTTTTACTTTGGCATCTTCAATGTCAGACATGCCCTTCTCCATTAGTTTTATCAAATCAATGTTATTAACAATTTTTATACTAATTGTGATCACAATTTCTATGCTGTATATATTTACAAATCTCTTAAGTCAACAATATTTTTTTAATCGAAAAAAAGGCCTTTTGTATGGATAAAATGGGATGAATTATAATAATTGACAAACTATACTACTTATATTATCGATCACTACCGATATCATACTTTAACAAGGGTTTCCCATATGAGATATATTGTCTTCTGGTCATTTTTGAGCATTCTTTTTCTTGGTCTTATACTTTCACCTCTTGAGGCAGGCCCACCTACCAATGGAACCTATAGATTAAGATTACCCAAGCAGTTAAAAGAAACCATTTTTGCTTACCCTTTTAACAGAGAAATGGATAGAGACAATGATTTCTTAAAAGATCATTTTGAAGGAAAGGTTGCCGCACACTTCAGGCCTTATTTGGTTTTTGATTCCGGAGAAGACCATACAAAATCATGGGAACCTGTAACACTAATCCAGGTAAGACCTGTTGGTTGTATCGGGCCGGATTGTCCGGATGAGTGGAAGATAAAGATCAAATATGTTTTCTTATGGGCTTTTGACGGAGGATATGGTGAATCTTCCAGTTGTAAAAATGATCACAATGGAGACAATGATTCCATTTCATTATTTATTCACTCAAAAGATCAAGGCAGAACCTGGATTCTAAAAAGCTCGGGTGATGTAAATATCGGCGACGAGGCTTATATCAGTATTTTTCCGGATGTATTATGGCCAAACGCACAAAATGGGGGAGTTGAATTTCCCTATGTTTTCTTATCATCGCACAAACATCATCTGTATACGAATTCATGGAATGATGAACATGATTCCATCTATAGTGACTGGGGATGCAATGATGATGTTAATGGAAATGGAGCTCATTATTACGCTTGCGTTCATCAGGATTGCCTGGACCCCGCCTATATCGATGTCTTTAATAATGTTGGCGAGCCGGAAGCCCATGATCCAAAATATTTTGTTGGATCTCTTGATCGGTGGTATAAAGGTGAACATGCATGGAGTTCAAGGGAATTTAACGGAGGTAAAGGTGAAGATGGCTTTAAAAACAGCAGTTTAAAAGAAATGTGGATGTCTCATAAATTTCATATAAGTAAAGGGTTTAAAAAAAAATATGCAGCCATGATTATTGGTGCAATGTAAACAAATCAATTTATTATTTAGTTTAATAAGGATAAAAAAATGAAGGTGTTTAAGCTTATACTCACATGTGCGCTATTATTGTTAATTTGTTTACCCAGCAAGGGATTCACAGCAAGCGCATACGGAAAAGTTAAATTTGTCGGTACAATTCAGGAAGCCAATGATAACGGGATCTATAGTGCCAGGTTTAGATTCAAACTTACTGATTCTACATGCACAGAAAGCTCTATACCTAAAACACGTTGGTTCACTGTAAAATCAGGAAGAATGGATGGGAAATTTGCCCATAATGCGGTTAATACAAAAAATGCATATCAGACTTTGCTTACCGCTTTTTTGACAGACGCAAATATTCAGATAGATAGAATATCGACATGTTCAAACGATAAGACAATTGAAATTGATTTGTGGAATTCAGCAATAGGAATTTATTAATTTAATTCATGAAGGGGTGGGCAGAAGAAAATATAAGAGATAACACATGACTTCCTGGTATTTTCCCGCATTACTCGCACTTCTATTGATGGGAATTCAGCGTTTTTTTTACAAGGTTGCAGCAGAAAGAAAATACCCCACCGAATGGGTAACCTTTTCCTTCATGGCCACAGTCACGCTGTTGAGCGCCGGAACATACTTTTTCCGGCAACACCATGAACAAAACATTGGTTTCCTGATAGCCGTATCCCTCATCAATAGCATAGCTTTTCTTGTTGCCACCGTATCCCATATTGAAGCACTAAAATATATCCCGGCAAATATTGCATACAGCATCATCCGGTTAAATGTGGTGACGGTAGCTGTCTTTTCAATTTTCTATTTCAAGGAACAGATTTCTCTTCTCCAGGGTCTGGGATTGCTTGTTGCAATTTCTGCCATGATTGTTCTTACAACACAGTTGGGAGCAGATACAATAAAAGTAGAACACCGAAAGCAGGGAGCAGTGTTTATCTTTCTGGCTTTGCTGGCCGGGGCCACGGCAAGCATTTCATCCAAATTTGCAGCCATGCATGCGGACAAACTTGCTTTTATGGCCCTGTCGTATCTAATGGGGATGATTGGCTCTCTGGGAATAACCAGGGCGTTGTCCTATAAAAAAGCCATAAACAAGCGATCAGCCGCGTTGGGCCTTGGTGTAGTCATGGGCGGGTTTAATTTTGCCGGGTTTTATGCATATTTGTATGCCCTGGAACGCGGGCCGTTATCCCTCATTTCAGCTATTGTGGGAATGCATTTTGTAATTGCCATTGTACTTTCAGCAGTTATTTTTCATGAGAAAATAAAACCTGTTGGACTTTTAGGAATTCTATTGACTATAATATCTATCATTTTGATACGGATTTGATTATTAACCGGAGGAATAAAAAGGTTCATCAAATAGGATATGAGCTATGAAAAAGATTAACATCCTGCCAATTTGTATTTTAATATTTTTTATCTTAAGTACTGTATCTGTTTCGGCTGGCCAGAAACAATATTCACCTCTTTGGAATCCGAACTGTGAAAAATTAAAAAAGGAATTATCAGGTCAGAATCTGAATATAGTATTTACTGAAAAACAGATTATAAAAAATAAACAAAAGCATTGGGTATTATACTGGCATGGGATAGAAGTACTTATACCTCAAGCTGAATATAAAGACGTTTATGTTTTAGTAAATAAAAGAAATCAATATGAACTTATGCTGCGTACTATTGATAATATATTAATATCGCTTATGATTACCGAGCATAAACCTCAAAATGACATTTTTTCAAAAGATTCAGGTGATAAAATTCCGGTGCTAAATATAGAAAATATGAGGCAAACTGAAGCAATGTATGGCGAACCTGTAAAAGTATCGGATCTTATGCTTCTTGCGTATGAAACCACACCTGACCAGTTAACTTGTAAGGAAGAAAACCGCATTAAAGAAACAGCAATTGCAATTGCATTAATTTTAAAGACTATAACTTCTCCCGGCGTGACTTCTGCTTATAAAAATGTGGGCACCTATGATGGCTGGATAACAAAAAGCGAAGTTGAGAATAATATAGAATATGTTCTTAATATAATACCGTCTGATAGTGACAGTCAGTTTCTTAATATCACTTACAAATTACCACAGGAAAGTATTTATGCTTATATTCCTTTCCATGTCGGCAATAAAAATCCGAAGCCTGATAAAAAACCACCTGATTGGCTCATAGCGTTAAATAATGCATTAGAACTAAAAACAAATAACAGCTGGAACGAATATACATCGGTCGCAAAATCAAGTAGCATTAGCGAGAAAAGTACTTTAGAAACATTAAAAAACCTAAAACTAAAACAAGAGTAGTTTAGATCCAATTTTTAACACTCAACAAGCATTGAAAAAGATATATCTTTATTTAATTTGCAGGGCATGGAGGATAGAGTTTGAAATGCATAATTTTAAATACAATACTACTTCCGCCACTTCTATCCAAACAATCTTTTTAGGGTTGATTGCGATGTTTTTTATAAACCAAGCCACAGCGTTTGGCCAGATGCCTGTGCATATTGGGAATGATTTACTGTCACAGGCATCCCAACAACGCGGAGTATCCGAGAAAGCAATAAGGGACCTTGTTGACGCTGACTTGATCAAACAAAACGCGTACCGCTCTGACTCGCTCGGCATCACCGGTCCTGTGAGACAAATTCAAGCCGGTGAAATTCGCTGGCTTCCACACGGATCAAAGGTCGGGACAGTCGGTTTGTCTATTTTGCCTGCTAATAACAGCGTCATTAAAAGACCTATCCACCTTTCGATCAAATATCAAATCATACATGATGCTAAAGGGGCAGTTGAAATTAACAAGTACCTTTCCCGAGAAGATATCTATAATTCAGTTGTACTTGCACTGAAAAGTGAACAGGCTGTTGTTTCAGCCGTAAACGATTGTTTATTAGCGCTTCCGGTGGCAACACCGACAAACGGATCTTTGTGGCCTGAGGCACTTGATATTGCACGTTTTAATATTTACGACAAAGAATGGATGTTATCTTTTTCCAAAACAGGAATACTTCCCGGCACTGTCGAAGACCGGATATTGATTGTAATCAACGCAAAAACTCTAAAAATATCCATCATAACAGGTGTGGACACAATTGAATTCGCACGGGCAGCCATAGCAAGCGCCGGTTTCGATGCCTCACAAGCAGAATTTTATTTAATTAATCCCGGATTCAATCGGAAGTTGCCCGAAGGCGTTACACATAAGCTGTTGACTTCTCACTGGATGGTTCGTGCAATGGGCGTAAAGGGTTGCGCCACCCCCTTATGGGTTCCCATCGAAAAATACACAATGAAAATTGGAAAGATTTTAGAGGCTCCAGATCCGGAGGTCAATTGATTTGCTATATTGATGTTTAATGAAAGGCGCAAATATTAATAAAAAAAAGGGCCTGCAATTCTTGCAGGCCCTTAATGTTTTTTTGGAGGCGGCATCCAGATTTGAACTGGAGAATAACGGTTTTGCAGACCGCTGCCTTACCACTTGGCTATGCCGCCAAAAAAAATGGAGCGGGAAACGGGATTTGAACCCGCGACTTCGACCTTGGCAAGGTCGCACTCTACCACTGAGTTATTCCCGCTCACTATAAAAACCTTATAAGCAGCATTATTAATATAATATCACGTACAGGTTTATATCAAGTTTTGCAAATTATAAGTTTACATACTTTTTGTCAATAAATTTCTTGGAATTTTCTGTAGTGGCAAATAAGTAATACACAGGAGCTAAGACCATTTAAGAAGTGAATACCGAATCAGTCTCTCTGTCTCTGTGAAAGCCTGATGCTTGAATTTATAACCAACTTAATTCATAATGAAAAAAAGGTTAAATCTTTTCATTCACCCTTCCAAGGCCTTTCAGATCGCTTTTCCCGCTGGTCAACTGTACGAGCCATTTGAAAAAGCAGATCAGAAAGCCTATTTAAAAATGGAATGATATTTTCATTTTCAACCTTTAAAGCTCCAACACGACGCTCGGCTGTTCGCACCAAAGCTCTGGCAAATTGAATATGCGCTGAAAGCAACCCTGAACCGGATAAGATAAAATTACTTATAGGGCCAAGATCAGCTTCAAGTTTTTTTATCATTTCTTCTATAGCGTAAACCCTTGGTTTTTCAAATCCAACATGAGCATTTCCCAAAACGGAATTAATCCGGCACAAATTGCGCTGAATATTGTCGATTATGATTTTGAGGTCTTCATCTTTAAGTTGTGCATAAATAAGTCCAAGAAATGAATTTGTTTCATCTATTGTTCCAATGGCTTCAACACAAATATCATCCTTGCTGAGTTTTTTACCATCGGCAAGTAGTGTGCCTCCGCTATCAGTATAAAGATCATAAATTTTCATAGGGACTCCTTTTTTATTTTATATTAAAACACATTATTAAATTTTTGCAAACTGTCCATAGATAAAGTTCATAGTAACAAAATCGCTTAACACAGGATATGGGATAATCCATAGAAGAAAAAATTAATTACGGTTTATAAATTTTATAATATTAATGAACGAATTATTTTCAAATAAAAAAGGGATGTCTAAGAAACTTGTTTCGCTTTCCGATGCGACCTGATAAATATTAGTCCATGATCTTTCCTGCTACCTGGGGCAAAACAAGATAATGACATAAGAACCAATTTAATAACATCCTGTTTGGACAGATGTGTTAGGCTCATATTTTGCAATTAGTAAAACATATCGCTACCCTAAAAATACTCTATTCATCACTGCGGTTAAATTTCGAGCCCAACGCTTAAGATCGGCCAAAATGTGGCGTTTTGAAACTTGCTCAAATGATTAAATAATATCTTGGAGAAAAGTGAATGAAAAACAGGCTATACAATTTATTAGTTTTTCTATTTTTGCTGATTTTATTGTTTCTGACGGCCACAAGTTTTGCAGTCGACCTCCTTCCGCCTTCCGATTTTCCTCTCCTGGATGCTGTTAAAAAGGACGATACTCAAAAGGTAAAGTCCATGCTGGAAGAATCAGGTTCAAGTTTGAGTAAATATGAAATCAATCAAAAAGGCATAAACGGGGATACACCTTTATTGGTTGCTGCCAAATATGGAAATCTTGAAATTGTCAGGTTGTTGATCGGTCACGGCGCAATAGTTGATGCCGGCAAGGAAACCGGCGACAGAACGGCATTGATAGCTGCATCAGAACAGGGCCATTCTGAAGTAGTACAATATCTTATAGAAAAAGGTGCTGATGTAAATGTGAAAGTAAAAGGGCTCACTCCATTACTTGCAGCAAGCAGCGGATGGCATATTCCGTTTGGTTCCCCCGGGAATAAAGCAAAAACTATCAGTATCCTTTTAGATAACGGGGCAGATGTTAATGTACAGGATGAATCATGGCTGAAAACCGGCAGGACTCCTTTGATGTTTGCTGTGATGCAAGGAGATGCCCAATCGGTGCAAGCTTTTCTGGCGAAAGGCGCAATGCTGGATTTAAAAAACCAGGACGGAGAGACAGCGCTTTCCTTAGCAAAAAAAGATGGGCTGGAATATATTACGCAATTGCTGGAAAAAGCAAAAAGCGGTGAAAAAGCATCATCTCAGCAACCGGATCTTTCAATTCATCCTTTATTTACCGCAATTAAGGAAAATCATCCGGATCAGGTCAAAGCTTTGATATCAAAAGGTGCGGATGTGAATATAAGAGCAAAAAGCGGCAGTACGCCATTAATGATTGCAGCCTATAGTAATTCACTGGAGATTGTAAAGTATTTGCTCGAAAATGGAGCTGATATCAATGCCAAAGACGGAACCAATAACACGGCATTAATCTATGCCTGCACAAAGGGATATATTGATATTGTTAATGAACTTTTAAGCAAGAAAGCCGATATTAATGTAAAAAACATAAATAAGGGTGATGCTCTGATTTATGCAGTGCTTAGTAAAAACGAGAATGTCGTCAACGCATTGTTGAAAAACGGTGCAAGAGTTAACGATAAATACGATGATGGAAAAACGGCTTTGTTTATAGCAGTTAATGATGGCAGTTATGATATCGCAAAACTGCTTATAGCCTATAAAGCAGATGTCAATGCCGCAGATAATGATGAGATGACGGCATTGTTAATTGTCTGTGAAAAAGGCAATGCGGATATGGTTGAAGAACTTCTAAAAGCAGGGGCCGACATCAATAAAAAAGCAAAGGACGGAGATACGGCTTTAATCAAGGCAATCTCTGCAAATAATGTTGATATCGTAAAAATATTAGTGAAAAACAGCGGGAATTTCAATAAGCAGGAGGCTCTGCTTTCGGCTGTAATTGCAGGCAATCTTGAAATCGTAAAACTTCTTTTTTCAAAAGATACGGATATTAATATGGGCGGCTTTGCCGGAGAAAGTCTTTTAATGCTTGCTGTAGATAAAGATTTTGAAATAGTGAAATTTCTGGTTGCAAGAGGCGCGGACGTCAACAAAAAAGATGATGAAGGAGAAACCGCTTTGATGACGGCGGTGCAGTCTTTTAATGAAACCAATATTTCTTCCATAAAGTATCTGATTGAAGGCGGAGCTGACCTCAATGCTGCAAACAACAAGGGCGAGACGGCTCTTATACTTGCTGCAAAAAGAGGCAATGCGGAAATTATAAAAGTACTGATCGAAAAGGGAAGTGAGGTATCAATACAGGATAAAAAGGGGAAGTCAGCCTGGAGCTATGCGGTTGAAAGCACAAACAGTGATATGGTTAACCTTCTGGAAAAAGCCGGCACTGCGAAAGAATATAAAGGCATGGAATGGGAAGGATATATGTCCAACCAGGCATCCGAATTTATCAATATAGTGGAAACTCAACAGGAATGGACTGAGCTTTGGAAACGTGCCTTTGATAAAACAGCGCCTGATATGAATTTTGAAAAATATGCTGTGGCCTGCGTTTTTCTCGGATATTCCGCAGACTGGCTTTATGACATAGGCTTTGAGCAGGCCTTTGTGCGCGATAATCAGTTAGTGATCACATACGGGCTTTATGAAGTGATGCTAAGACTGTCAGGGCCTTTTAAAGCAAGTGGACAATATCATATGAAGGTTTTTGAAAAAAAGAAAGACGTAAAAATGATTCTGGAAAAGGCTTCCCAGCCTTTCGGGATAAGATAAACAATATGCAGGAAATCGCTTATACCGGCTTTGGAAGAAATACTCTTGTCACAGGACTGCTCAGCCATTTTGCAACTTTACTTGTAGCGATGATGACGGTCTCCGGTGCGGATCTTTTTTTCAGCATAACCTTTCCTTTCTCCTGTTTTGCCTTAGCTGTTGCTGCATATGTTGAATTGAAACACAGAGGCTGCCATCCTTTGAGCAGCCTGCGATTTTATATTATCTTGGCAATGACTGTTATTCCATTGCTCGGGCCTCTGATTATATTGGGGCTGCTTTACAGCCTGAAGAAAAGCGGGCAGGAAACACGTACCGGCTTATCCGGACTTTTTTCTGCACTGTTAAGATTAAAGGCAAACTTGCTGGTTCTTTTTGTGTTGATCCTCTTTCTTTTTCTTTTATTTGCTGTTATTCACAGCCGGCATGATCCTTACTTTAAAAGGCGGACTTTAAGCAGTATGTCGCCGGATTTAATTTCAGATGCTAATAAAAAAGTTTATAAAAAAATCAAAAGCGTCGAATATATAACGATAGCACCAAAAAGAGAAATGGCCTGAAACACTGCATTTTTAAACATGATAACCGGAATATTATAGATATTAAAAAGGTTCTGCGGATTAATAAAAAATACTTTAAAGTTGGCGTTTGGTAAATTGAAATAGCAGGAGAGTGTATGTTCAGTTTTAAAAAATTATTTTGTTTTTTAGCGGTCTTATTTGGGATTATGACCATTCTGTCCGGCAGTTTTGCTTTAGTTATTGCTGCCGATAAACCTGAGATTTTTGTACAGTTGGGGCATACATCATCAGTAAACGCGATTGAAATATCACCTGATAACAAATACATCCTTTCAGGCGGCGATGACAATAGAATAAAACTTTGGGAAAATGAGACAGGAAGGCTGATAAGAACTTTCAATGACAAAGAAGATATAAAATTTGTTTCTTTTCTGCCGGGAGGAAAATCTTTTTTTTCGCTAAACGATAGAGGTAATATCTGTATCTGGGATATCAGTACCGGCGATAAAATCAAAGAATATTCTTTAAGCAATATAAGCTATTCCAGTTTGAGATCTGTTGTTTCATATGATGGTACTACGCTGCGGGTAATCGTCGGTCTTAAAATTTTTGTCACCGATATATTGTCCGGTACCATTGAAAAATCAATAGAATCGCCTAAATCAAAGCCGGTAAGCGCTCACTTGAGCTTCGCATTCGGATCCCGCAATGCCATGACAGCCGATGGCCTACGGATGATTTCATCGGTACGTCAAAATCCGTCGGAAAATGTGATGTCGGCCAAAGATAAAAAACTGATTTTCTGGGATATCACATCGGGCAATATTATTTCTACTCTTTCCGGTCATGAGGATTATATTGACACTGTTATATTGTCTCCGGATGACAGGTTCGCTCTATCCGGCAGCCGCGATAATACCGTCAGATTGTGGGATTTAAAAAAAGGAAAAGAGGTTGCCAAATTCAGCGGACATCAAAAACCTATTGAAGCCATAGCCTTTTCTCCTGACCAGAAATATATTCTTTCCGGAAGCGATGATAACACCATGAAGCTTTGGGACATTGAAGATGAAAAAGAAATCAGGAGTTTTACCCATGATTGCCCCGTTACTTTCGTCCGGTTTTCCCCGGATGGTTTGTTCGCTTATTCCGGAGACGATAATGGCGCTATACGGGTATGGGATATAAAAACCGGCCGGGAAGTAAAAGCTCTTAAAAGCCATGCTGCCAGAACATACGCTATTGCTTTATCCGCAGACGGAAACCAAGTACTGACAGGCTCCAGTGAAGGGCAGATAGGGCTTTGGAATTTAACATCGGGAAAATTGCTAAAAACGATTTCTGCTCATCATGAAGCTGTTTCCGCTATTAATTTTACACCGGATGGCAAATACGCTCTTTCTGCAAGTTATGATAAAACTTTAAAATTATGGGATTTAAACGATGGGAAACTTCAGAAAACATTTTCCGGGCATCCCGGCCAGGTTTATAAGGCTGTAATTTCTGCTGATGGTTTACATGCCTTAAGCTCAGCGCAGGACGGTGATATGCGGCTATGGGATATGAAATCAGGTATAGAAATCAAAGCATTTAAATTTCCGGGTTCGATTCAATCTATCGGCTTTACTCCGGATAGCAGGCATTTTATAATCGCGCATTACTGCAAAAATTCAGGCGATGCAGTTAAGGTTATGGCTTTAGACGGAAATGAAATTAAGAATTATGAGGATGTATATCTGAGCAGGTATACAAATGATGGAAGATATTTTCTGGCCACTAGATATAAAGAACCTACCGACAAAGAGCAGAAACTTTTTGATCCCGAAACCAAACAAAAAACAACTAATTCCCGCATGGACAGGTTTAATATTAAAACACTGGTTGATATTTCCGATGGCAAGATTCTGGGTCATTTCGGCCAAAGCGGCGCTTTTGTTTATGTATCCACATCCTCTAGAAATGAACTTATTTTGACAAAGAATTATTATGATAAGGATATTTGTCTTTGGGATGTCCGTACAGGTAAAGAGATACACCGTTTTCCCGTGAAATTCGGATTGCTTTCTCACGATGGGAATAAGGTCATATCCCCGGTCGGCAATACTTTGAAATCCTTTGATACAATCACCGGACGCATCCTGCCCCCTTTTACCGGCAGTGCGGCCACCGATATCTGCTCTTTGGCGCTTTCGGCCAAAGGCGGTTATGCCATCACAGGCGATACGTCAGGAGCCATCCAGTTCTGGGATGTTGCTGCCGGCAAATTAATAAAAACTATATTTGAAACTCCAACCAAAGATATTTTTTACGATAAGTCGGCGATCAGTGCGGTAACCTTTTCTCCCGACAATAAATATGCCGCTTCAGCGTCAATTTTTGGCACAGTCAAAATCTGGGATTTGAGTGAAGGCAATAAAATTTCTGAATTTAAAATGGATCCTGTTTCCGTCCACTACGACGATTTTCAGTCAGGCAATTATATCGATTATGGGAATGGCATTCTGGCTTTTTCGCCCGACAGCCGTTATATTGCTTCCGGCAGCAAGCTTTGGGAAGTTACCTCAGGGAAAAAGAGACTTGATTTTCAAACGCCTTTTGGCCCCGGTCCCTGGGTTGCTTTTACACAGGACGGTAATTATTTGCTTTCTAGAAATATGATTTGGGATGTTTATTCAGGCCGGCGCATAAAAACACTCGAAAGCCTGAATGGAACACGATCTGTATATTCTTCCGATGGCAAAGCCATCTATGCCACAGATTCTGAAGGATCGCTCTATGTGGTCGACCCGGATACAGGCAAGCTTGTCCGCAGGTTTGCTAACTTTATTTCTACAGCGCGTCCTTTTGAAGTATCCCCGGACAAGAAAATGCTTATTGCCACAGAAAATGATAACGAAACTTTGGATATATGGGATTTAACATCTGGCAAAAAAAACGCTGCGATTGAGATTAACCAGGGCATCTCAAGCGTATTGCTAAGCTCTGATGGGAGAAAAGCTGTCCTGAATAACAGTGTTTCAGTAATGCAATTAAATCCTTCTACCGGCAAGGAAATGGCAAAATTTATCAGTTTTACCGACGGTGAATGGATAGTCATCACACCGGAAGGTTATTACAATGCTTCTGCTAATGGTGACAAATATCTCAATGTGCGTGTCGGCAACAATGTATATGGCATTGAAAACTATCGGGAAGTATTTTTTCGCCCTGATCTGGTCAAGATCGCACTGTCCGGCGGTTCTCTTAAAGACTTTAGAAACATTGCCGATATAAAACAGCCGCCAAGTGTTAATATCGTGGATACGCCACTAAGTGTAAACACCGACAATGTTAAGCTTAAATTACGACTGACGGATAATGCAGGCGGTATAGGCGATATCCGCCTGTATCTTAACGGAACTGCCGTTGTCATGGACAGCCGCGCGGTCAGTATTATAGAAAAGGATACGAAAGAGCTTTTCAAAGAATATACCTTAAAGCTTACAGCAGGCAGAAATATCATAAAGGCTGTTGCCTTCAACGGTGACAACAGTATGCAAAGCAATGAGGCAACGATAGAAGTGGCAGCTTCTTTTACTGCTGCGCAAAAACCTTCGCTTTATGCGCTTGTGATCGGTATTAATGAATTTAAAAACCCGAAGCTTAAGCTTAATTATCCTGTGGCGGATGCTGAGCTTTTTGCGGAAACACTTGAAAAAGTGTCTACAGGGCTTTTCGATAAGATCGATATAAGAAAGCTTACCACAAAAGAAGCAACTACAAACCTTGAGATTATCAAAGAGATCAAATCCTTCAAGTCTTTGCAGCCGGATGATCTATTTGTTTTTTACATAGCCAGCCACGGCACTGTCGATGAAGGGGAATATTTTCTTATAACTTCAAATGTAGGATCATTAAGGACAGAAAAGCTGAAGACCGACGCCATTTCCCAGAATATGCTCAAAGAAACTATAGCAAATATTCCTGCAACCAAGAAACTTATCATTATAGATACCTGCAACGCGGGTGCGCTGGGCGAGGCCATCCAGGTTGCAATGCTTACGCGTGGAATGAGCGAGGACACAGCGCTTAAGATATTGAGCCGGGCGGTGGGCTCGACCATTCTTTCCGCATCCACATCAGTGCAGGAAGCGCTTGAAGGCTATAACGGACACGGTCTTTTCACCTATGTTATTGTTGAAGGGTTAAAAGGCAAGGCGGATAAAGGTAAAACCGGATTCATAAAAACCACCGAGCTTGCAGATTATGTGGATAATGAAGTGCCTGTGCTGGCTGAGAAAGTATTCAAACGGGCACAATATCCGACGATCTCCATCAGCGGACAGGCATTTCCCATAGGATTAGTAAAATAAAGATCTTATCGGCAATTATGAGAGCCAGTTTCAAAACGCCCCATTTTGGCCGATCTTAAGCGTTGGGCTCAAATTTCAATCCTCGAAATACTCTATGTATTCCTGTGGTTGAAATTTTCGTCCGCCTTGAGCTTGACCAAACTGAAACGTTTTGAAAGTGGCTCATGATTTATTTGAATCATTCTCCCATATGGGGATTTTAATTTCATTAATATGTTCCCATCCGGACGCAAAGAATATTTTTGCCCACCATAGAGTTCTGTATTTCTTTGCTGATGCAATGGCTTGGTTCCATTTTGTTACTTGTGCTATAACTTCATGGGACTGCTTGTTGCCAACCCTTTGGATATCGTTTTTCAATTGTTCTATTGAGGCTAATTGCCCCGGAAATTTCAATCGCACAGATAGAATAGTTACAAGAACAACAAAGGTAATGAACCCGATTATTGTTAGCACTATAATTATTGCGATATCCATAGTTTCTTCCTTATTTAATAATTTGTCAGATAACACAGCGTCATAACTATACCTATATTATGTCAAGAAGATGACACTTTTTAACACCCAAAAACAGAAAAAATGATTTTGAATAATGAAATGGGTAAATATTTTTAAATTATTGCCGATATTTCTATAATAAATTACTGACAACCTATTAGCATGGTATTTATTACCAATAATGATCTAAGAGTTTTATCTTACTAAATAAAAAACCAATAACAACAAAAATCAGCTTTGAGTGAAATTTTAAGTCTTATTTTAACTATCTAATTAATTGATAATATATAATTCCAGCTTTTCTGGATAAAATCTATTGGCTAAAGAAATTTTACATATATTTTAATATGGTTCGTTTTTTGCAATTATTATACGATCAAGAAGCATTGATAACCCTTATTAAAACCCTATTTCATATATTTGTTTTATAGTTTAATTTTAGGAGGAACAAATGGCAGTCGATCCAAAGACCAAGATTTTGCTCGTAGAAGATGCATCTACTATGCGTAAAATGGAAGTCAAAATTCTTAAACAATTAAGTTTTGATAATATCATTGAAGCGGTAGATGGAGACGATGCTATTAAAAAAATTGAATCGGAAAAAAACATTCAACTGATTATAAGCGACTGGGCCATGCCCAACAAGGATGGCTATGAACTGCTCACATGGTTAAGATCACATGAGACCTATAATAATACGCCCATGATCATGGCAACCGGACAAGGCGATAAGGAATATGTTGAAAAAGCAATGCAGGCAGGCGCTAACGGGGTAGTGGCAAAGCCTTTTACACCTGAAGATCTTAAATATCAAATAGAGAAGGCCTTTGGCATAGATAAGAAAAAGCCTAAAAAGACTGATAGCACAATAACGCTTGATAAGGAAGGAAAGGTTCTTTTAAGAATCGCACATATTCAGATCACAGATCACCTTACTCTTGGTGTTATGAAACATATGCTTGAAAAGGGAAAAAGCAAGGCTAATCATTTTAATCTTGAGACTTTATGCATGCCCGGCTGGAATCCTGTTCAGTCGGCGCTGGAACAGGATGAAATTGATGCTGCCTTTATTCTGGCCCCGATAGCAATGGATTTGTTCAACTACGGAACGCCAATAAAGCTTGTGATGTTTGCGCATCGAAACGGCAGTATATTTGTCCGCAGCAAATCAAAAAATTACCGCAAACCCTATCAACAATTTTTTAAACACAAAACTTTTTTCATTCCCCATAAAATGTCCGTTCATAATATGTTAGCCCATATGTATTTTACACAGATGGGTTTAAAGCCTGGCATTCCGGGCAAAGAAGCCGTCAATGTTTTGTTTGATGTTATACCCCCTGTTAAAATGCCGGAATTTTTAGGTGAAAATCCTGAAAGCTGTGGTTTTATGGTTGCTGAGCCAATAGGATCCAGAGCAATCTCTGCCGGCATAGCGGAAAAGCAGTTTGTCTCAAGCGAAGTATGGGAAAACCATCCTTGTTGCGTTGCTGTATTCAGGGATGAGTTCATAAACAAACACCCTGATGCTGTTCAGGAATTCTGCAATTTACTTACCCAAGCAGGCCGGTTTATCGGACAAAACCCTGATGAAGCATCCGAAATAGCAGTATCTTTTCTAGATCCCAAAGGACAAATGGGCTTACAAAAAGATCTATTAAAGAGCGTTTTGACTGATCCGAAAGGGATAAAAACCGATAATCTTTATCCTGTAATAGAAGATCTTGAAACCATCCAAAATTATATGACAAACAACATGGGCATAGGCCGTAGCATAGATCTTAACACCTTTGTTGATAAAAGATTTGCAGACCAAGCTTACAAAGATGCTCCTGCCGGCATACGTTTAGCATCTCCCATAAAACACATGAAAGAATCGGATAATTCCTCTACAATAACTGGAAAAAGAGAACACAATATACAAACAATTGAAGACCTTAAAGTAAAAGCATCACGCGAAGGCAAATATTTAAGTTTCGGAATATCAGATGAAAAATACGGTTTGGGAATACTTGATGTAAGGGAAATTATAGGCATGCTACCGATTCGGCCCATTCCGCAGATGCCGGAATTTATAAAAGGTGTTATTAATCTAAGAGGAAAAGTTATTCCAGTTATAGATATGCGATTGAAATTCGACATGGAACCACTTGAATATAATGACCGGACCTGCATAATAGTAGTGGAAGTTTCAGGGCTTACCGGCTCAACTCTCATGGGTTTGGTTGTTGATACTGTTTGGGAAGTTTCAGATATCAAGGAAGACGAAACGGAAGACTGCCCGCAATTTGGCTCAAACACAAACAACAATAATATTCTCGGAATTGCAAAAACAAAAGAAGGAATTATTATTCTTTTAGACATTGATAAAATACTTCAAGCTGATGATATTGTTCAGTTAGCACAGGTTGCCTGATACCAGGATGCATTCAAATTATAGCTGCGTTGGCATCGAAAGTTCTGTCATAGGCGTATTACATATACGCCTGCGGCAAAACCTCTCTGCCGTTTTGCTATCTTTTTTAATACTGCTTGCCACTCTTGTTATTGGTGGGGTATATATTGAAGGTGGATTACAAAATTTATAGCCAGCGCAAAAAAGCATGAAACAAAAGGTGTTAAAAACCATCCAATCAATATATTAAAAAGCATTTTACGCTTTATGGCATTTACACCCCTTATAATTCCAACACCAAGTACTCCGCCGATAATAGCCTGAGATGAAGAAACCGGCACTCCGACAAAAGAATAAATCTGGACGGTTAATCCTACAGAAAGAAGTACTATCAGGGCTGAAAAAGGATCAAGTTTTACCAATTTCTTACCTATATTTTCCATAAGTTTTCTGCTGTATGTAATTATACCGAAAGCAATGCTCAAACCTCCTATCAGAGCCGCCTGAAAAACGGTAAGCTTGCCTGCACCCACAAAAACAGCAGTTACATTTGCAACATTATTAGCCCCAAGAGCATATGCTCCAAATGAGCCGGCAATGAGCATTCCTGCCCTGATTATTGAATCGGATTCAAACATGTTCGGCTTATATTTATTGTAAATAATTGCCAAAAACTTATAGAGAATAATCGCAATAATTGCACACCCAATTGGGGTTCCGAACCAGCAGGCAACTACCTTGCCCATTCCGTCAAAATTAACCTGCCTGTTTAATATTCCTATACCTATGATTGATCCCACAACGGCTTGAGATGTGGAAATAGGCAAACTATAAGCAGTCATGATAGATACCGTAAGAGCTGCCGCAACAGAAGATATTACGGCCTGCTCCAAACTAAAAGATGTGAGACCTTGAATTGTTTCAATTCCCGCCCGACCCGATATGACAGCCCCTAAAACGACAAATATAGAAGCAAGAATTGCCGCTGTCCGGAATCTGACCATTTTGGAAGAAACAGCCGTTCCAAAAACATTTGCGGCATCATTGGCGCCAAGCGCCCATCCCATAAACACTCCGCCAAGAAGAGAAAACATTTTTTATATTCGCCTCTTGAGACTGAATATATTTATACGTTTGGACACCCGTTCGGCCCCATCGGATACATTGCCTATTCTTTCAATAAGCTCTTTTAACTGAAGCTTTTCAAACCACTCTAAATCGGAATCAATGATCATTGAAATTATTCTTTGTTCAATGTTATCGCAATGGCTTTCATTAGTATCAATTAAGCCTAGAAGTTCTCTTATTCCATTGGTGTTTGTAAAAAATGCTATGGACTGTCTGTTAAGGAGTTCACAACACTCAACACTAATTTTGACAAGCTCTTTGGTATCGGAAATAATAAAACTTGGAACAACAAGTTTTTGGACTTGCATCATATGAAGAATATCTTTAAACAGCCTTGAGATAATATCAAATTCGGAAAGAAGAGCCATTATATCTCCTCTGGAATCAGGAATAAGGGCCTTGGCATACAATGTACTGTTTATCTCATCACTTATATCAGTTATTTTATTTTCATACCTATGAGTTTGTTTTATATAAAAATCAAAATTTTCACAGCTTATTTCATCTAAAAAACAAAAATTCATAGATTGTGAAAAACTCTCATAAATTAATTTGAAAGTATCAAGATATTCATAAATCAATAATTCTACCTGGCGTTCTTTTTTAAAAAGAAAATTAAGCATACAAGTTACCTTCCATACATTGAAAATTTTCGGCCCAAGCAACGCGGCAATATTAAATTCTAAAGCTTATTTGATTTAATAATATTACGTCTCTTTTTTTTGGAAAGCTTTCTTCCCGGTCCCTTCTTTTTGGTGGTAGGTTGCCATTTCCTTTCTTCAACTTCGGAATCATCCATATTATTAAAGTCTGAGGCCACCTTAATCTTAGTTTCAAATAAAGGAGAGCTTATAGTTGCAACCCCTTTTGATTCGGCATATTTGATAATATCCATATCCGAACTTACTATTAAAGCTTTTTCCCTGTGTACGGTCACCATCTTTTTTATTACTGTATCAGCAGAATCAGGATATTTAGAGTACCTTATGTCTATCCCTTTTATTCTATCTCTTTCTGATGAAAACATGGGTGCATTTGCGCCATCAAACACCACTATTATCCTGTGGGGTTTTATTTTTTTATAGGCAGCAAGCATGTCTATCAAAGCATTTCTCCCAAGCCCGATATCTTTACGGTCAAGAGAACTCAAAAAAGACGATTGGCGAATCAAATTGTATCCGTCAATTATTATATTAAGAGACATGGTTGCATATAAATTTTATCAGTGCTTTTGTTTAAGGCGGCCTATGAGGTTGTCAAGGTCTTCGTTACTGTAAAATTCAATCTCTACTTTTCCTCTTTTACCCTGCCGTTTTATAGCAACTTTTGTTCCGAAATGGCTGGAAAGATCATTTTCAAGGCTTGAAAAATATATGTCGTCAGAAGATTTGCCAGTTGTTTTCTTTTTACTTTTATCGGTTTTCAAGCGCTTTATAAGATTTTCGGTTTCCCTTACAGAAAGTCCTTTTGAAATCACATTTCTCCATGCAGCATTCTGTTGTGCAGGTGTTTCGGCTCCAAGCAGTGCTCTTGCATGACCCATGCTGATTTTTCCTTCAAATAAGCTCTCTTTAATCTGATGGGGCAATTGACGAAGCCGTAAGATATTGGCTACAGCAGGTCTGCTTTTTCCAACACGTTTTGCAGCCTCTTCCTGTGTCAGATCAAATTCGGTCATCAGGCGGTGATAAGCTTCAGCTTCTTCTATAGGGTTTAGGTTTTCACGCTGTATATTTTCAATGATTGAAATTTCAAGCATCTCTGTATCAGAAACATTTTTAACTATAACCGGAACCTGGGCCAAGCCGGCTATTTTTGCCGCCCTGAGCCTTCTTTCACCGGCTATCAATTCGAAACCTCCGGAACTTTTTCTTACAAGAAGAGGCTGAATAATTCCTTTTTCCTTGATAGATTGAGCAAGCTCTAAAAGCTCGTTTTCAGAAAAATGAACCCTGGGCTGGTATTGGCTGGGTATTATAAGCCCTATATCGCTATTTATGTGCTTTCCCGATTCTTTTTTATCAGAGTCAGAATCAATTCCGGGTATCAGGGCGCCAAGACCCTTTCCAAGAGCAATCTTTTTCTTCAGTTTCGATCCAGGATCCTTAGTCATCATAATCTCCAGATATTCAAATCTGACGGCTTTAGAAAAAGTCCGTCAACTGGCCATGGGCGTATAAACCCCGACCAAAGATGAGGGTGTAATCAGTTAAATTATATTAATCGGCAGAAGAAGAAAATCCATCACCTGCCATGTTCATTATCTCTTGCGCAAGGCTGATATAGCTTTTTGCACCAATAGAAGCAGCATCATAGAGCATTATCGGTTTTCCGAAACTTGGTGCTTCTCCAAGCCTGACATTTCTTGGCACTATTGTTTTAAACAAAAGGTTATTAAAGTATTTTGCTGCATCTTCAGCAACCTGTACAGACAAATTGGTCCTCTTATCGTACATAGTAAGAAGAATTCCTGCAATTTTAAGGTCAGAATTTAAGCTTTTCCTGATGTGTTTTACTGTCTCTAAAAGCTGCCCTAAACCTTCTAAAGCATAAAATTCACACTGAAGGGGAATAAGAAGATAATTGGAAGCCGTAAGCGCATTAACAGTCAAAAGGCTCAACGATGGCGGACAATCAATAATAATGTATTCAAACATATCAGAGGCTTTTAAAAGAAGATTTTTCAAAAACAATTCACGTCCGTTGTCAGACATCATCTCAACCTCGAACCCTATCAGCTCGATATTTGAGGGAATTGCTTTTAAGTATTCAATCTCCGTATCAAAAAGGATACTTCCCAAATCCGATTCTCCGATCATGCCATGGTAAAGATTTTTTTTAATAGTGGCCTTATCGATACCCAAACCTGTTGTTGCGTTACCTTGAGGATCGCAATCAACGATAAGCGTTTTTTTTTCGGAAATAGCAAGTGATGCCGCAAGATTAACTGCTGTTGTAGTTTTGCCGACCCCGCCTTTCTGATTCGCTATGCATATTGTATGTGCCATAATAAATTAGCTTTCTAACACAAATCTTCATAATTGAAAAGGATATATGCATAACATCCTTAAAATATAATAGGGTAGCTGCTTTGGGCGTTAACATAATCTGAATACATATTATATGGGATATTATATTTATTAGTTATATTTAACGTATGCACTGATTTTTATTAATCGGTGAGGCCGAAAAAATAACTTTACCCAACCTAATAGAAGACTTAGTGATTTATAATTTTCTTGATTTAGTTCTCTCTGATGATATAAAGTACGTAATAATTTAATTGCAATTAATAGCTATCTATCAAACAGAAGGTTTCAAAATCGGACGCTATGTTACTTGAAGATTAATATTGTTATGTGCGTAAGATCCGCAGGACAATTGAAATACTCCTTAATTCAGTCTTTACCTAAGCGCAGGGGGATATCAGGTGAAGGATAGAGTTATTCAATTGCCAGAAGCTCCTTCAATAGATGATTTCCGCGATTTGAATAAGCTGGCTATTCAGAAGAAACTGGAAAAGTCCGGTCCGGATGTTTTGCGATATGAGGATCGTCTGATTCAATTCATCGCTAATGGCGTTGAAGTTCCCCGATCGGATTCGTCCAAAGCTGGTTTTAGCAAAGCGCTATAAGGTTGTGTAGGTAAATATAATGAGTTATACAGAAGCAATCATAAATGCCCAAAACTTACCTTCCGGCGCTCGTTTCTATCGTTGCGCGCTACAGGTGAATCCATTTGAGTATCTGGTGCGCAATAAAAAACCGACGGTTTTCAGCGATGAGGCGGATTACAATAAAGCAATAGTGGAAGCATGCCGGAGAAAGGGTATTGAAGTCCTCGGAATTACCGATCACTATCGCGTTCGGTCGTCACAGTCACTCTTACAGGCGGCCCAAGCAGCGGGGATTATTGTGTTCCCCGGATTCGAAGCAGTAAGCAAGGATGGAGTACATCTGCTCTGTCTGTTTGACCCCACCAAGGATATCCATTCTATGGAGAGAATTCTTGGAGACTGTGGCATCCATGAAGATGAAGCCGTCTCGCCGGCAGGAAAATACGATGTCATTGAGTTTTTGAAGGAATCCCACGAATGCTGGGGAAGTATTTGTATCGCGGCCCATGTCGCTAGCGAAGGGGGGCTTTTGCATCGGCTTTCCGGGCAGCCAAGGGTAAATGCCTGGACATGTCCTCATCTATTAGCTTGCGCCTTGCCAGGGCAGGTCGATGATGCGCCCGACAACGTCCGGCCGATCTTACAAAATAAAAATCCGGACTACCGTCGCGATAGGCCAGTTGCAGTGATCAACGCTCAGGATGTATCGGGTCCGGAGGATTTGGAAAAACCCGGTGCTTCCTGCTGGATTAAAATGTCGAACGTTACGATAGAGGGATTGAGACAAGCCTTTCTCGATCCGGTATCAAGGATACGCCTGGCCAGCGACCCATCACCAGAAGAACATACCGAGTTTATCGCTATGACCTGGCAGGGTGGCTTTCTGGATGGTGCGGCCATTCATTTAAACGAGAACCTGAATGTGCTCATTGGCGGACGGGGAACCGGCAAATCCACCATCGTCGAAAGCATCCGTTATGTTCTCGGCATGGACCCCATCGGCGAAGAAGCACAAAAATCACATAGCGGCATTATCCGCCAGGTCCTGAAAAGCGGCACAAAGGTATCCATGCTGATCCGATCTTATCACCCGGATAAGCGCCATTACCTCATTGAACGGACGATCCCCAATCCGCCGGTTGTCAAAGACGAGACCGGCAACGTGCTCAATCTGACGCCTGCGGATGTAGTTCCCCAGACCGAGATATACGGGCAGCATGAGATTTCAGAATTAACGAAAAGCCGGGATAAACTCACCAGGCTTCTGGGCCGTTTTGTTGAGCATGATCTTTACATTGCAAAACGAAAAAGCAGCGTCCGCCAGCAATTAGAGCGTTCGCGTTCGCGCTTGCTTGAAACTCAAAAAGAACTTACCCAAATCGAAGAACGTTTGGCTTCTCTGCCGGCTCTTGAAGAAACTTTGCGTCGGTTTCAAGATGCCGGGCTCGAGGAAAAGTTGAAGGAACAAAGTCTTCTCGTACGGGAAGAACGAGTGCTAAAAACCGCAGAAGAGCGAATAGTCCCCTTCATAGAGTTACTCAGCCAGTTCAACAGTTTACTACCCATCGATTGTGCGTTCCTTTCTGAAAAAGCTCTCGAAAACTTGCCTGGAAAAGATATCTTGAGCGGTGCGGCCAGAATTTTGAATCAATTAACAGCAGATATAACGCGAATTACTGGAGAAATGGACCAAGCTATTGAAAGGGGACAGACCGGCTTCGGCGAAATACGTAAGCGTTGTGAGGATCGGAAAATCGCGGTCATGAAAGCTTACGAGACCATATTGCGTGACCTGCAGAAATCCAAAATCGATGGGGAAGAATTCATCCGCCTGCGACGACAAATTGAAGAGCTGCGCCCGCTGAAGGAAAGGCAGACCCTGTTGATGCGCGATATGCAGGCGTATGATGCGGAGCGACGCAACCTGCTCTCAGAATGGGAGGATGTCAAGGCCGAGGAGTTCCGAAATATCGATCGTGCCGCGAAAAAAGTCAGCAAGAAGCTTGATGGCCGTGTTTTGGTCGATGTGACTGCGGGCGGCAACCGGGAGCCGTTGTTTCAACTCCTGCGTGATCAGATTGGCGGACGATTATCCGAAGCAATTGAGACTTTGACGAAAAGCGAAGATTTTTCATTGCCGGTTTTCGCTTCGGCATGTTGGACGGGCAAGGAAGCCCTTTCCCGGCAATTCGGTCTTCCTGCCAGTCAAGCTGAGCGCATTGCCCAGGCAAAACCTGATGTCATCATGCAAATCGAGGAGTTGGAATTGCCGCCAACCACAGACATTAAATTGAATGTCGCCGCAGACGATCAGTCCCCCATGTGGCAGTCTCTCGAGAACCTTTCTACAGGTCAGAAGGCGACTGCAGTTCTCCTTCTTTTATTGCTTGAATCGAATGCACCTTTGGTTGTGGACCAGCCTGAAGATGACCTTGACAACCGGTTTATTTCTGATGGCATCGTTCCAAAAATGCGCGAAGAAAAACGCCGTCGGCAATTTATTTTTGCCACCCATAATGCAAACATTCCTGTTTTAGCGGACGCCGAATTAATTTTGGGGTTGACCGCCTATGGTGAGGCCGATCAGGGCAAAGCCAAATTATCGGAAGAGCATATGGGCTCCATCGACACAAAGGCGGTCCGCGAAATGGTTGAAGAAATCCTCGAGGGAGGCAAGGACGCTTTTGAGATGCGCCGTTTAAAATATGGGTTTTGAGGGATAAGGATATGACAAAGACAGAGCTGTTGGAGCTTATAAAAAATCTAGAGAACTCAGGTGTTGAGTTCAAGCGGGATACAGAAAAAACAGAAAAATTAGCTAAAGAACTGGTCGCATTTGCAAATCTACAGGGTGGACGGGTGCTCCTGGGTATCGATGATGATGGCAGCGTGGTTGGGATAACCAGGGATCGCCTGGAGGAGTGGGTAATGACCACTTGCAGGGATAAGATACGCCCTGAGCTTATCCCATACTATGAAGTCATCCGGGATGTGGAACCAGGCAAAGATGTGGCAGCTGTTCAGGTTGACCGCGGATGGGCGGTCCATCATGTCTGGCATAACAACCATAGAACTTACTATATTCGTGTGGGCACTCAGAGCCGTGAAGCCAGTGCCGAAGAGTTGGAGCGGTTGTTCCAGCAGCGTGGTGCATTTCGTTTGGAAGTGCGCGGCGTGTCCGGCTCATCCATGAAAGATTTCGACTATCGACGCCTGGACGATTACTTTCAACGCATCCATTCCCCTTATCAAAAAACACCCGGCATGGATGATGCTGAGGCTTGGCAAACGCTTCTCCTAAACACGGAATTCCTGATTGAAGAGAAAGATAAAAAATCAGCCACTGTTGCAGGCTTATTACTGTTCAGCCCGAATCCGAATCGTTTTTTGCCTCAAGCTGGAATCGATGCGGTCGCCTATCCCGGCAAGGAAAAAGATTATGCCGCAAAAGAACGTCTTTCTATTCGCGGCCCTATGACGGCACTGTTTGGGGGTGAAGGCATTATTGAAAATGGTCTTGTTGAACAGGCATTTGAATTCGTAAAGAGAAATACCGGGGTTGCCGCCACGCTTGCTGAAGGCGCGAGACGTGAACAGAAATGGACATATCCGGAAGAAGCTGTCAGGGAGGCCATCGTCAATGCGCTGGTGCACCGGGATTACCTGTTGTCCGGTACTACGGTGGAATTGTCTATCTATGAGGATCGCCTGGAGGTGATCTCCCCAGGACGTCTTCCCAATGGTATTACACCACAGCGGATGATAACAGGTTGCCGTGCAGCCCGTAACCAATTGCTTAAAGATGTTATGAGGGACTATGGTTACCTTGAACATACGGGTATGGGAGTGCCCAGGAAAATCGTTAAAGAGATGCAGAAACATAATGGAACATTACCGGATTTAATCGAAGATGAAGAACTTTTCACGGTAAGGCTCTGGAATAATTGATTAATATTAACATATTGGCATTTTTTGCATTTTTTGCAATAATTGGCCTACCATGGAACCATGAGTGAATATCAATACTACGAATTTTTAGCAATAGACCGACCGTTGACATCGGAAGAAATATCAGAGCTGCGCGCGCTTTCTACCCGTGCCCATATCACACCTGTCAGTTTTACTAACGAATATAATTGGGGTAGTTTCAGTGGTGATCCTGATAAATTGATGCAACTGTATTTTGATGCCCATGTCTATGTTGCCAACTGGATGAGTGCGATTTTCAAAGTGCGTGTACCTATCGAGGCATTATCGGAAACTACAATAAAAGCAATGTCGGATTTTTATATCCCGGATTTTACGGCTACCAAAAACCATTGGATCATTACATGGGGTCTGGAGGAATCTGAAAACTACGAACGTTTTGGGATGGATGACGGCAGGGAGTGGATGGTGCGCCTTGCTCCGATACGCGATGAGCTTCTGCGCGGAGATATTCGCAGTCTTTATATCGGCTGGCTGTCAGCCGTAACGGAAGAAATGGCAGAAGATGATGATTTAGAGCCCATGTCCATAAAAGGTCTGGGGGAATTGACCACAGCTCAAAAAGCGCTTGCTGAGTTCCTGGAAGTAGATAAGGATCTTTTGGCTGGTGCGGGCATCGGCAGCCCGGCAATTCAGTCCGGAGAGACTTCGCAAAATGATATTGATGAATGGATTAGCAGGTTACCGCAGGATGAAGTTACGGATATCCTGAGACAGCTTATGGCCGGCAAAGGACAGCAGGCTGAAAGAACGTTAAGGAACCGGTTTACTGCATGGCAGTGTCGCTTAAAAAATGGCGAACCGGAAACACCAAGGCGTACGATAGAAGAACTCTGGGAAAATGCCGAATCAGCGAAAAAGCTACGCCTCGAACAGGATGAACTCGAACAGAAACAGCGTGAGATGAAGCGCCGCAAAGAAAGAGAAGCGCATCTAAAAATCCTGTCCGGAAATTTCCCCAAAGCATGGAAAACTGTCCGGCAAAATATTGAGAGGGGATCGGGCTTGGCCTATGACGATGCATGCCGCGCTCTTGTTGACCTTTCTGAGGCTTATTCTCTTTATTCAAGCAGAAAGCTTTTCCAACAAGAGTTAGAACAATTTATGACTGAATATATGCGGCGTAAGGCACTCATTCAACGCATGGTTAAAGCCGGGATCTGGGGTAAGTAAGCTGGTGATGAAAAAGCACTACAATATTAAAAACCTGAGATTCGAAGATAAGAAGCTCCTCCTAACGATTAATGGAGAAGAAAAAAACTTTCCTTTACATGAAATTTCATCCTTACTTGAGAAAGCCTCTGATGAAGAGAGAAATACATTTGAAATATCACCCTCCGGATATGGAATACACTGGCCATTGCTGGATGAAGATATTTCTGTTGATGGATTGCTGGGAATAACTCATTCTCCCTCTCGAAAAAGACGGGTCGCAGCTAGTTGATCTGAGCAAAGCAAGCCCTTCCTTGATTACCCCACTATTTACTTACCTTGATTTACCAGCTCTAAACAATTTGATATTGACATATAGTCGTATTTTCGTTAACCTCCACATCAATAACAGTTAACGACAAGCCATGAAAAATGAAAAGTCAGATATTAAAAATTTTGCGATCGGACAATAAAATCGTGTCCGGTGAAGAATTGAGTGCAGATCTTGGGATATCAAGGGTTTCTGTATGGAAACATATTCGCTCTCTTCAGGAATCAGGCTATAACATTGTTGCAGGCCCAAAAGGTTACAGGATTGAAAATTCGCCCGACGCTCTTTTCCCCTGGGAGTTTCCGGAAAGAGAATCAAGCATCCACTATTTTTCCGAAGTATCTTCAACAATGGATATAGCAAGAAATATGGCTCGTAAAGGTTGTCCGCACTTTACGGTAGTAATTGCTGGAAGACAAAATAAAGGACGGGGACGCTTAAACCGCATATGGATATCTTCAGAAGGCGGTCTGTATTTCACATTAGTTCTCAGACCCGAAATACCCGCAGTACTTGCTTCACGCATAACCTTTCTTGCATCTGTGGTGCTGGTTCAGATATTACGCAAATTATATGACATAGACGCCAAAGTCAAATGGCCAAATGACATTCTTGTTGGAGGCAAAAAGCTTTGCGGGATGCTTTCAGAAATGGAAGCAGAAGCCGACATGGTTTCTTTTATCAACATTGGTATTGGTGTTAATGTAAACAATGATCCTTCACTTGAAGAATCGGGGGCCACTTCACTAAAAATTTTAAAAGGAAAAGAATTTTTACGAAAAGAACTTCTTTCTGTTTTTCTTGATAAACTTGAAATGCAACTCAATACAGAATCTCTTGATAATATTATCCCTCAATGGAAACTTTATACCATGACTTTAAACCAGCCGGTTAAAATTGTAACAACCAGTGATACCCACGAAGGCATTGCTGTAGATATTGACGAAAACGGATCTTTAATTTTAAAACTTAAAGACGGCACTTTGCAAAAGATACTATGTGGTGACTGCTTTCAATAATTTAGGCTTTCAGATAAAATTTTTGGACTGCGTTATCAGTCGCCCCCCTTCGACAGCGTACAATGTACGCCTTACTCAGGGCGACTCCTTCTGGCCTTGCCAAAAACATTATCTGAAAGCCTAAAGAAATTAGGTAAAATAATTGGTTTTGCAAAAAATCCAGAAATCGTCATACCGGCGAACAGACTGTGTCGTAATTCATTTTTTTGTCATTTCGAAACGAAGCGAGAAATCTTGGTTTAAATAAATTCAGTACGTTAAGATTCCTCACATACGTTCGGAATGACATTTTTTCTAATTGTGACACAGTCTCGAAAGCCGGTATCCATATAAAATATAAATACTTGTTTAAGGTAATTTAAAATGAATAATATGGTGTTGGACAAAAAAGAACTACTCGATAATGATAAAAACCACCTTTGGCATCCTTTCACCCAGATGAAGGAATGGGATCAAAGCGAACCTCTTGTAATAGACAAAGGTCAGGGAAATTATTTAATAGATATTGATGGAAATCGTTATTTAGACGGTGTATCTTCCCTTTGGGCAAATATTCACGGGCATGGGCGAGAAGAAATCAATCAGGCCATAACTGATCAGCTTAAAAAGATATCTCACTCAACGCTTCTTGGCCTTACGCATCCCAATGCAGTTATTCTGGCAAAACAGCTTTCAGAGATAGCGCCCAAAAATCTTAATTGGGTATTTTATTCGGAAAGCGGCTCAACCGCTGTAGAAATTGCTATAAAAATGGCTTTTCAATACTGGCAAAATTCCGGAAAGAAAGAGAAAACCGGATTTATATGCCTTGAAGAAGGATATCATGGCGATACGATAGGTGCCGTCAGTGTTGGAGGAATCGAACTTTTTCATGAAATTTACTCCCCGCTTCTTTTTAAATCCCATAAAGCGCCATCGCCTTATCTATACTGTAAGAGAAATAAAATCCCGCTTGATGAGGGTGCCGGGTTGTGTGCGGATGAAGTAAAAAAACTGCTTGAAAAACATCATAATGAAATTGCAGCAGTTATACTGGAGCCGCTTATGCAGGGCGCAGGCGGCATGCTGCCTTTTCCAGCCGGATATCTTAAGAAGGTATGGGAATACTGCCGTCAGTACGATGTACTTCTGATTGCAGATGAGGTTGCTGTCGGTTTTGGACATACAGGCACAATGTTTGCCTGTGAAAAGGAAAATGTTGAACCTGATATTCTTTGTCTTGGAAAAGGACTGACCGGAGGATATCTTCCTCTGGCGGCAACATTAGCCAATGATAAAGTATTTAATGCTTTTTGGAGTGATTATGCCGAGTTGAAAAACTTTTTCCACGGGCATACTTTTACCGGCAATCCTCTGGCCTGTGCCGCTGCCATAGCAAGTCTTGAAATCTTTAAAAAGGACCAAACACTTGAAAAACTGCCTGCTAAAATAAAAACATTAAAAGACGGATTGGAATCGCTTTTAAAACTTGATTTTGTTGGAGATGTCAGACAGTGCGGTCTTATGGCGGGAGTTGAGATTTTTAAAGATAAAAGCAAACAAACCCCTTTCCCCTTAGACAGAAGAATCGGACATAATATATGTTTAGATATCAGAAACCATGGAGTTATCTTAAGAAATCTTGGCGATGTAATCGTTTTTATGCCTCCATTGTCTATAACTTTCGATGAGATTATGCATATGATCGAATCGGTTAAAAAATCCATTCTCAAAATCTGCAAATGAATTCTTTGAATAAAAATATTTATCCCGATTTATGGTCAGGTTTTATGTCGGAATCATTAGATGATCTTAAAGCAAAAGGCCTTTACAGAAAACTTCGTTTCATTGATTCCCCTGTTTCAACACAACTTACCATTAACAACAAAAGCATTATACTGTTTTCTTCAAATGACTACTTGGGGCTTGCAAATGATTTGCGCATGAAAGAAGCGGCAACCAGGGCTTTAATGGCCTGGGGTACCGGCTCCGGAGCATCGCGGCTTATTTCAGGAAACTCTTTACTATACAAAACCCTTGAAGAAGAAATTGCCGGCTTTAACAAAAGCGAATCAGCCCTTGTTTTTTCAAGCGGATACAGCACCAATGCAGGAGTGATTTCAAGTCTTGCACAAGAAGGCGATTTAATATTAAGCGATACATTGAACCATGCAAGTATTATCGATGCATGCAAACTTACAAAAGCCAAGATCGAAACATATCCTCACTGTGATTTTGAATATGTTAAACATTATCTGAATACTTCTGTTAAGGGTAAAAAAGCAATTGTTGTAACAGATGGCGTATTCAGCATGACGGGAGAACTTGCCCCGATCCCAAAGCTTTATGAAATATGCAAAGATTACGAAGCACTTCTTATAATAGATGATGCGCATGGAACAGGTGTAATGGGAACTCACGGCGGAGGAACTCTTGATTATTATAATATGAATGAGCCGGAAATAATACAGATCGGCACTTTCAGCAAGGCTTTGGGAGGCCTTGGAGGTTTTGTGGCAGGCTCGGATTTGCTTGTAGATTTTATTACTAATCACGCACGATCAATTATTTATTCAACCGCCCTGCCCCCTTCGGTTCTTGCGTCAAATTGCGAAGCAATCAGAATCGTTCAAAAAGACTCATCTTTAAGAATAAAACTTTTTGATCTTATAAATTATTTAAGAGATGGCCTTATGCGTCTGGGATTTCCGGTTTATTCAATCCCTACACCTATTTTACCAATAGTAATCGGAGATGTTTCGAAAACACTTTTAATAGCACAATATCTCTGGGATAAAGGATTTTATGTTCCGCCTATAAGACCGCCCACAGTAATGCCGGGAGAAAGCTGTCTGAGAATAAGTCTTAGCGCTTTACATACAAAAGAAGATATTGAAGGTCTGTTATGGGCTATTGAGACATATTATAAAGCAGGAAGTTGATCGTATGAAACAACATATAAAAGGAATTTTTATAACAGCTACAGATACCGAAGTTGGAAAAACTTTTACTTCGGCTCTTTTGTTAAAAGCTTTGCTTAAACAAAAAACTAATGCCTGTTATTTTAAGCCTGTTGCAAGCGGATGTGAAACTGAAAATGGCATTTTGGTTGCAGAAGATCTCTTGTTTATAGAAAAATTCACCGGAGTTAAAATGGAGCAGGATCTTCATTGCCCGGTTCGCTATAAAAAACCTTTAGCACCTATGGCTGCCGCACAACTTGAGAAAAAACCTGTAAATCTTTCAAAAATCAAAAAAGCTTTTGCCCTTTTAGAAAAACAGCATTCCGCAATGGTAGTAGAAGGTATTGGCGGTGTGATGGTTCCTTTAAAAAATAATTATCTGGTTCTGGACCTGATTGCAGAATTTAAGCTTTCTGCTATTATTGTAAGCAGGCCATCACTTGGAACCATCAATCATACATTGCTTACAATCAGTGCTTTGAAAAACAGAGGCATTCCTATAACAGGATTTCTGACTAACGGCCATAAAGAAGAAGATGATGAGGCAGCTGCCACCAGCCCCGAAATTATATCCGGATTGGGCAAGGTAGATTATCTCGGGCATATTCCCATGTATGATTTTAATAAAGATACTCCGGATGCTTTTATAGAGAAAAAGGCCCGGTTTATAAAAAAGATTGCAAATTTTTATGGAGATAAATTATGAATTCACTATACCCTGACTTTAATGAATTTTCCGAAATATCGCTTTCAGGCAAAATACTTAACCGCGAACAATGCCACAAGGTATTAGCCTGCCCTGATATTAAAATGCTGGCTCTTCTTGATTCGGCTTATACAGTACGTTATCATTATTTTAAAAACATTGTCCACATTCAGTTGCTAACAAATGCAAAAAGCGGATTGTGCAAAGAAGATTGCCATTACTGCTCCCAATCAAAAATATCAGAAGCCGATATTAAAAAATATCCTTTGATGCCTAAAGACAAACTGGTTGGTGAAGCTTTAAAAGCAGCAAAATTAAATGCCAAACGTTACTGTATGGCACTTAGCGGAACAGGGCCATCCGATAATGAAATTGATGCTCTTTGCGATATTATTCGTACCATAAAAACCAATTCGAATATCTCCCTTTGCTGCTCTACTGGTTTTTTAAGTATGGAAAAAGCTAAAAAGTTAAAAGATGCCGGGCTTGACCGTGTTAATCATAATCTTAACACAAGTAAACGCTTCCACCCAATGATGTGTACAACTCATTCATACGAGGATAGACTTAATACAATATACACATGCCGCAAAGCCGGACTGGAAGTGTGTTCCGGCGGTATTGTCGGACAGGGAGAAACAGATGAAGATATCATTGATCTGCTTTTAACTTTACGCGAAATAAACGCCGAATCCATTCCCATTAATTTCCTTGTTCCCATAAAAGGAACTCCTTTTGAAGACAAAACACAAAACCTTACACCGCAACGCTGCCTTAAAATATTATGTCTTGCCAGATTACTTAATCCTGATAAAGAAATACGTGCTGCAGGCGGACGTGAATATCATCTTCGCAGTTTACTGCCACTTGCTTTATATGCAGCTAATTCAATTTTTGTTGCAGGATATCTTACAACCTCTGGGCAAACTGCAGAAGAAGCAAAAGATATGATAGACGATTTGGGTTTTGACAGTGAAATAGAAGAAGGGTAAAATAAAATTGACAACTTCTAATGAAAGTACCGATAAAACACCCCTGATTAAACAAAAAAACAACTGCACCAAAACTGATAATAAAACTCGCTTGCTGAGGTTGTCACTTGCTGCATTGGGAGTGGTTTTTGGTGATATTGCAACAAGTCCTATATATGCTCTTCGGGAGTGTTTTCATGGCGAATATGGAATTGGCGTCAATCAAACCAATGTGATGGGAATACTATCTTTAATGTTTTGGGCTCTTGTATTGATTGTCGGTTTGAAATATTTGCTATTCGTTTTTCGTGCTGACAACCGTGGGGAAGGCGGTGTTATTGCTTTAACCGCACTGATTCGCGGAAAAAATCCTCGTTCTGAAAGCAGGAGAAGACTTGGAATTGTTACTCTGGGTTTATTTGCTGCTTGTCTTTTATACGGTGATGGTATGATTACACCTGCTATTTCCGTTTTAAGCGCTGTGGAAGGAATAAAAATAATTACCCCGGTATTTGATTCTTATGTAATTCCTATTACTATTATAATTCTTTCGGCTCTTTTTTTGATCCAGCGCCGCGGCACGGCACGGGTAGGCGGACTTTTCGGGCCTGTAATACTGATCTGGTTATGCTTTCTGGCCATTACAGGTGTGCTGCAAATTATACACAATCCGCAGATTTTATCGGCAATTTTTCCTTGGTATGCCTTCCGGTTTTTCATTATAAACAAGATGCATGGATTTGTGGTTTTGGGAGCGGTTTTTTTGGTGGTAACAGGAACCGAAGCCTTGTATGCAGATATGGGACATTTTGGCACCAAACCCATACGACTGACCTGGTTTAGCCTGGTTTTTCCTGCTCTGGTATTGAATTATTTCGGACAAGGTGCTCTGCTTATTGCTAACCCTGAAGTTGCAAATCACCCGTTTTATGCCATGGTTCCATCATGGGCTATGATTCCTACGGTTTTGCTGTCAACCCTTGCCACAATAATTGCTTCCCAGGCTGTTATCAGCGGTGCCTTTTCTCTCACCCGTCAGGCAATTCAGCTAGGATACCTGCCGCGTTTAAATATTCAGCATACCTCCCCTACTCAAATCGGCCAAATATATGTTGCTTCGGTCAATTGGATGCTTATGGTATGTACAATAGCTCTGGTTATCGGGTTTCAATCCTCCAGCAAACTTGCAGCCGCATATGGGGTGGCGGTTACATCCACTATGCTGATCACAACAATACTGTTTTTTATTGTAACCATCAAACAATGGAATTGGCCTGTTTGGTCGTCTGCATTACTGGCCGGTCTATTTTTTATGGTGGATATACCGTTTTTTGCCGCAAACATAAGTAAAATACTTCATGGCGCATGGTTTCCACTTGTAATTGGTTTATTATTTTTTACCATGATGCTCACATGGGCAAAAGGACGAAAGCTCCTTGCAGAACAATTGCGTAAAATCATGCCGCCGGTTCATCAATACATTGTAGATCTATCAAGCCACCCACCAAAGAAAATAGAAGGAGACGCGGTCTTTTTAACCGGAAGCCGGCATATCGTACCCTTGGCTTTGATAAAAAACGTAAAGCACAATAAGATTGTGCACAGCAGGACAGTTTTGCTGCATTTTCGGGCGGAAGATATTCCTAAAGTCCCTAATCTTGAAAAGGTCAAGACCGAAAAACTGGGAGGAGGATTTTATCGCATCGAAGCCAGATACGGATTCATGGAAGATCCTCAGTTAAATACGGTACTGTCATTGGCATGTGGACAGGGGCTGGATCTTACTCCTGAAAAAACAAGTTTTTATATCGGTCGTGAAAATCTGATCATCAGTGAAAAACCAGGTATGGCAAAATGGCGGGCAGGTTTGTTTGTTTTTATGTCGCGCAATGCTGCCAATGTCAGCACTTTTTTCAGTCTTCCTGTTGATCAGGTAATTGAAATTGGTATACGTCTGGAAATCTGAAATATCTATTGAAATCTTTTTTTATAATCATTAAAAAACTCATCGAAGCTATAAGCTGATCTGTTAAGCACGGATTCAACATCCTGGTTTATTGCCTCAAAACCTCCTTTGCCAAACCACGCCATGATTTCCGACAGTTTATCGGCTCTCCATTCGGAAACTCCGGCTTTTAACATTGACGATTTTGCCTGTTCTTTACTGATCGGATAGTAGGTAATATCTTTTCCTATGGCCGATCCGATTTTTTTTGCAATATCATAATAACTCAGTGTTTCAGGGCCTGTCAGATTATAGATTTTATTGTTGTGCCCATTTTCTGTCAGTGCTTTTACTGCAACTGCTGCTACATCTCTTATATCAATTAAACTAAGCTTTGAATCTGACAATGGTGAATATATAGAGCTTTGATTTTTAATTGTCGGAATTGATGCAAAAATATTTTGATAAAATGAATTGGATCTTAATAATGTATATACTAATCCTGATTGCATTAACATATCATCGGTTTTTGCATGAACCCTTATTATTTCAGAACCTGCATCCAGACTAACTCCCATTCCCGATAATTTTACAATATGTAAAACACCTGCTTTTTTGGAAGCAGTAATGATATTATTTATCCATACTTCATTGTCAGGATGAGCCGGCATGGCAACATAAATATTTTCCACATCCTTAAAGGCCAAAACCAGTGAGCTGATATCTGCAAAATTACCTTCTACCCAGTTGATTCCTGCTATGGTTTTAAATTTACTTTTGTCTCTGGATATTGCCTTAAATTGCACACCCTTTTCCAAAAGCTGTTTTACTATTTCGCTGCCGGTATTGCCGGTTGCACCTGTAACTAAAATTTTATTCACAACGTATCCTATTGTTTATATATAAGTGATCCTGGGCTGTTTCCGTTCCGGCAGTCTGTAATATTTTGCCTTTGGATATCCTATCATCAAAGGGAAGTGGTGGGGATTGTTTTTCGGCAAACCAATATATTCCTTCAAAGAAGGCAGGGCAAGAAGTGCACCGTTTAGCAATCCTGCCCAGCATGTCCCAAGTCCCATTGTCGGAGCCAGTAATTCAAGATATGAAAGAGCCAAAATTATATCTGTTGCACCTCCCATTGCTTCTTTGGGCGCTGATGCCACTACTACTGCCGGCGCTTTTCTTAAAATCGGATCATAGCCACCGTCCCAGGCTGCAATAACCTGATACAGATATGGGCTTGCTTTTGCTATAGCCGGGTCGTCTTTTAACAACTGCCGTAACCATTCAGTTGTTTTGGCGGCAAGAGTATGTATTTTTGATTTATCGCTTATAATTATCCATTCCACCAATTGGCTGTTGCTTGCGGTAGGGGCATAGCGGGCGGTTTCAATAAGTTTTTGGATCTTTTCTTTTTCAACAGGTTTGTCATTATAAAACCGGATAGAACGTCGAGTCCGCAAAAACTGCACAGCCTGATCCTGATTGATTTTAAGTTCATCTTTTATGGCCGGAGATTTTTCAAGTGGTACGAGTTCATGGCTCAAAGCCCCGTGGGGACATACAGCCACACAATGGCCACATATCCGGCACATACTTTCCATATTATCAGGTATATATGGAAAACCACCGCCTTCAGGTATTCTTATAATCGCAGTCATGCAGTCTTTTGCACAAAGTCCGTCCTGTTTACATTTACTTTCATCTATTTTTAAAAGCCCCATCAGCTTTATACTCCTTATTATATTGAGCCAGTTTCAAAACGCCCCAGTTTGGCCGATCTCTGCGTTGGGCTCAAATTTCAATCCTCGAAATACTAAATGTATTCCTCTGGTTGAAATTTTCTCCCGCCTTGAGCTTGACCAAACTGAAACGTTTTGAAATGGGCTCTATTAACTATTATTATATTTTTTTTTCCAATGGTTCGCTCTTTTACGAAGGGAATTCTCGCTGATATATGTCCATAAGGTATCCAATTCAGCCTGAGAGACATTCAGCTTTTCAATAAGCATTGCATCGATTTTTCCTCTCTGTTCAGCAGCAACTTTCAGCCAACGTCGAACAGTGTCGAATTTAACATTCATGACGTTCGCTACATTTGTAAGTGACATCCCCTTAATCAGAAGACTAAGGGCCTTCATAATTTTTTCTTCCGGAGATCTAAGACCGTAAAAAATGGTCCCCGCTTTGCTGCTGAAAGATATGCCACACTTTTTACATTTAAATCTATGCCTTTGCTCTCCCTGTTTTGTGTAATACGTTCCGTTGCAAATAATATTGCCATCTGTTGTGCTATCATATGTTTCACATCCGGAATTAGGGCACTTAATTTTATCTATATTATTTTGAGATTTCTTATACAGGCTTAAAACGTCAACGGTTATGGGTCTATCAACGGCTATGGGATCAACATAGCTGTTAAACTTATTAACAAGAACATCTAATTCAATATCAAAGATTTGCGGTGGCATACTATCTATATTTGTATGATCATTATCAGCAGCTTTCCACGCACTTTTCATACCCATATCTTCGAAATACTCTTCTCCTTTTGTAGTGGCAGTATGAAAAGCCGAAAGATATCCTTTTTTTTGTTCTATTTTAAAAAGATACTTTAGATTTCTAACCATCATCGGATATGCAACGCTTAAACTTGCTGAAAAAATGGAATAATGAAAAAAAACTCCTTTACCTATTGTTAATATATCAGTGATTTTTTCAGATGTTAGATAGTCTTCGAGAACCTTTTGCTTTTTGAGTTCCTGATAAGCATCAATTTTTATGGGAAGACAAACAACATAACCTGCCATGCTACCCCAATTGTCTATTATAATACGATTTACATCCGGCAGCATATTTATAGCTTTTATGAAGACATTTTTTGCCAATGGCTTTTTTATACCATAAGCATCGTTATGATATGAAATAATCATATCAATATGCTTTTCCGTTATAACCTGTTCATTTTCCAAGAAGGCGTCTTGCCCGGATTGCATATATCTTTTCAACACCTCATTGATTCTTATGAATTCCGCTTCAATCAATGTATACGCAACCCGCTTTTTTTGCAGCGAATACCAAATAGGATTATCTGCATTAAGTGAAATGCATGCTTCCATGGGTATTCCTGTATAATTGGCAATGTCTTGAAGGTTCTCTATAGAAGCATGAGAGAGTCCCGCCTCCCATCTTCGCAGTTGCCGGACACTGACTTTTATTGGGTCAGCAAACTCTTCTTGGCTTAGCTTACGCAATTGACGATAATCTTTGATAAGCTGACCAAGTGTTTTATAGCGCAAAAAATTTTCAGAGGACATATCTTGACCTTGATTAAGCATGAAATAACAGTTACGAAATCCAAGTTCGTACGAAATTAAAGTTCGTACGAACTTCATGTTCGTACGAAATTCATGTTCGCCTTAATTTATTGGATATTTTTATTATTTCAACTTTTTATATAAAAATAACGGTAATTTTCCCAACACATTCTTATGAAATATTGTCTATCAATATTTTCAGTATAACACGTTTAAATGAATTTATGCCCATGACACCATCATATTATGGTGCCAAATAATTTACAGTTACCTACAATATTCGATTAAGTGTAGTAACCCTTTTATCCTTGTTCTCAGCAATTGCAGCCTTTTATATATAAAATTATCAAATCTTAAATAAGGCGTCAAATTAAAAGAAAAAGTAAAATAGTTTAAAACTGTTGCTTTGAAAAGTTTAAAACTATTACATTAAAAATATATTATAATAAAGGAGGTGAGAATTACAAACTAAACCGAGAAAGGGCTGTATCTTTTTTAAAACATTAATTCTAGGAGGAAAGATATGAGTAGGAGAAGATGGGGCAAAACAGTATTATGCTTGCTTTTCGTTATAGCGATATCGGGAATTGTTTCTACAAAAGCTGTTGCGGAAATGACAAGCAGTTTTCATGGTACATTTGAATCCAACATTGTTGTTAGGGATACAGATGGTATGCAGTATGGCTTTTTCGATGAAGCCTACGGGATTCAGCAGAGAAATACATTAAAATTTGATATTGATGTTTATCCTGAAATGAAATTGGGTGCCTTCAGAGTGGAAAAAGTTCATTTAACTTTTAGGGGTGCCTATGATTCGATCTTTGATCTTGCTGCACATAGATATGATATTGCAGATGATATAGGCGGCTCAAGATTCGATTATAATCTGGAGGACATCAGGTTTGAGCAGGATTTAAGAGAAGCTTTTATCGATTTTGTTTATACAGGCAAATTTGGTGATGGTTTTTTCCGTCCGGGCAGACAAATAGTTTCCTGGGGTGAGGGTCTGCTTGAAACCCTGAATGATGTTATAAACCCTCCGGATAGCTCCTTTAATTTGTTTTTCCAGAATCCTGATGATGTAAAAATTCCTCTGTGGATGGGAAGAATAAATTACAGCATGCCACGTATACAGAATTTCGGCCTCAATTTCGACTTGTTATGGGTTCCGGATATCAGACCTGCGCAGTGGGGGCCAAGAGACGGTACTCCTACTGATGCCAATGCCGGATATCAGGCTCCTTATGTGAGTATCATAAATTTTGCCGACCTGGATGGTTTTACTGTCAGGGAGAAAGTTCCTACCAATAATAATGAATATGGTGGAAAAATAACAGCAGAAATCGGACAAAGGCTAAACCTTTCCGTGCTTTATTTCAGGGATGTAGTAAGTGATCCTAATGGTATGGTAATGTATATACCTGCAATGGAAGTCGATGTAACACACAACAAGCAGCATGTTTACGGCGGTTTTTTCAGTTATCAATTACTAGTTGGTCATTTTGAAGCAATTATCAGAGGAGAGGTTTCACGTCATACAGCTGAACCGATATCGCTCGCTTCCGGTCAATTTGATGCTCGTTCCGACGGGGGTAGAAATTTATTTGTCCTGAAGCCGGTGACAAAGACTATGCTTGCGGTTGACAAGGATTTTCGCTGGAGATGGCTTTCAAAAGATGTAACAAAAGTTTCATTTGAATGGTTGCATAAAACAATAAATGAATGGGAAAGCCGTCTTAGTGACCCGCAGTATGATACAAAAGGACGTGTAACAGGCAAGTTATACACAAATGTTAAAAAAGAACGCAGAAACGATAGAGAATCGGATGTGTTCATGGTTAACACGAGCACAGCTTTAATGGGTGCTAAACTTACTCCGTCGATTTTGCTGGCAGTTTGTCCCGGCAAACATGGTGACGGCACAACTTGGATGGTAAAACCTGCGGTAAAATACCTCATCACCTCTGATCTTTATGCCGATCTTAGGCTGCAGGCATTTCTGGGAGACTCAAAAGCCAGTTACGGTTTTGCTGATGGTGTAAAAGTTGCCAGTGAGGTAACATTTAAATTAGGATATCAATGGTAACCGATGATATTTATTTGCCTG
This sequence comes from Pseudomonadota bacterium, assembly GCA_043825875.1. Lineage (GTDB taxonomy): Bacteria > Desulfobacterota > Desulfobacteria > Desulfobacterales > RPRI01 > RPRI01. Next base: position 128,669 of record JBDRRF010000083.1, read on the forward strand.
AGGATTGTATAACTGTTTTTCAAAAAACAGTGTCAGACAAAATCTAATTAAAGGAGGAAAAAGTGAAAATTAAAAAGAGTATCTTTAAATACATTGAGTTACCGATGCTTTGCTTGCTTGCAATTCTTCTCGGCTTTACAAGCTCCCTGCAAGCTGAAGATTTACCAAAGACTATCGACAAGAGTAACTGCGCTCAATATAAAGACCTTATCATTCCGGCTATGTACCGTGCAATTGAAAGAGGTGATTATATTCTTACACCGGGTAACATAAACTTCAAGTTCAAGCATGATGATAAATTTATTGAAGCAAGTGCAAAGAATCAGGGAAAATTTGATATAACCGCAAAAGGTGAGCTGATAGAAAAAAGCACCGGAAATTACCCGGAAACTCTTTACGGAATGCCTTTTCCCAATGTTGATTTAAAAGATCCCAAGGTTGCGGAAAAAATCATATATAATTTTGATTTTCAGAGATATCGTTTTATGGCCTCAAAAGATAAAATCCGCGTCAGGTGGTTTGATAAAAGAGGAGAGGAACGTTATGCTGCCGGTGTTGACAGCCGCCTTTACATGAACGGCCGTCCACCTGGTCAGGAAATAAGCGACAATCCTGATAAGGTTTTAACCTATGAGTTTCAGAATATAACGGAACCCATGCCTGTAAGAGGGACCAATACTATGTCCTATACCTATATGGGTTCAAAGGATAATACCAGTTATGCCTATGTTCCGGCCATTAGAAGGATTCGCCAAACCACTTCAACATCAAGATCCGATCCGTATATGGGTTCTGATTCATGGATAGATGCAAACTACATGTGGGCAGGAAAAACCCCAACCATGAAATGGATTTATTTGGGAGAAAAGACTATTCTTGCTTCATTTGCAAGTCCTGATATGCTTCCAGGTACAGAATTGCCGGATGGAAGTATGAAGAGGGTATTTCCCTACTCAGGCCCAAGTATTCAGATGGGCTATGAAAACCCCAACTGGAAGGGCGCATCATGGGCACCTCAAAATATTACCTATGTTCCAAGAAAGGTATGGGTTATAGAACAGATACCAAAAGATCCTTATTATAACTGGGGCCGGCATATAAACTATGTTGATCAGGAAAGTTATACCATCTGGTACAAGGAAGTATATGAAAGATCCGGTGATTTCCGGACCTGGGCCACTATGGTAGTACATTACAGCGAAGATACTAAAACCGGCAAAAGCAATACAGGAGATCGCGATTGCTCACTTTATATTGATGAGAAAGCCCGGCATGCAACAAGTACAAATAATTCAGCAGATCCGGATGCATTTATATATCTGCCCGAATCCAAACTGAATCCCAAGTTTTATACCGTTAATAACTTTTTGCTTTTGTCTAAATAAGATGTAGTTCAAATAATCGCAGGGGCAGTTTTCGGAATCTTGCTCCTGCGATTATACCAATTGTTATAAGATATTGCTTTTTTATAATTATGCTTTATAATAACAATTTTCCGGCATTGACCAGCTCTTTTCCTGTTTCATGTCTTGCCTGACAGCGTTTTCTCCGGAACATCAAAAGGGCTGCTTCATGCCGAAAAAAGATAATTATAAAATTGGAAAACTGATTCCAGATGTACTTAAAATTGTATAATATAAATTAGTTTACGATTTTTTTAATCCCTTTACTTTAGCCTTATATCCAGCCCATATTAAATACATAATTGTGCTAATTTGTAATTGATTATTCTAAAAAAACCAATCTTTCTTGTGCAAAGGTGCCCAACAGTCGAATCTTTACACATCATGCCTGTTAGTATCTTATATAATTTTTCCTCACTTTCATACTTTATAGTAAATCATAATATATTGTTACATTATTGGAAAATATTATAATTTAATTGCCGTATTTTGAAATGTAAAAATATGTTTTTTACATCATATTAATATTACTGTAAATAATATTTGGCACGATATTTGTATTCAAATATAAGAAATCGAGCTGGGATAAGAGGCATTTATATATCTGCCTCAATCCTAAGTTTTATACCGTTAATAACTTTTTGCTGTTGTCTAAATAAAATGTAGCTCAAATAATCGCAGGAGCGGGTTTCGAAATCTTTCTCCTAAGATTATACCAATTGTTATAAGATATTGCTTTTTATAATTATGCTTTAAAATAATTTTTTTCCGGCATTGACCAGCTCTTTTCCTGTTTCATGTCTTGCCTGACAGCGTTTTCTCCGGAACACCAAAAGGGCTGCTTCATGCCGGAAAAAAAGATAAGTATAAAGTTGTAAAGCTGATTCCAAATGTTCTTCAAATAGTATAATATAAATTTTATACCGTATTAAAATTACTGAAATAATAATCGGCACAATATTTGTTTTCAAATTTGTATTCAAACAAAGGAAATCGAGCTGGAATAAAGTGAATTTTAAATAGGTCTTACGGAAAGCATTTATAGTGTTTCTCAAAATAGTATTCGTATTGAAAATATTTTTTTTAAAGATGACGGTTTTGCAGCAATTACCTTAACTGTCATATACCGGATTTGACAAACCAGCCCCGGCACACATTAAAATCGGGGCTATCCAAAATATATTGAATAAACCGGACAACACTTAAGCTTCTTTGTGTGTCCAGTCGTAGCTATAATAATGAAAAATTGTATTTTGAAGCTTATTTCAAGTCCATGAAAAATAGTAATTGTTTTTTTAAACGGAACGTATTTATTAGAACTGCTATAACAATGACAAAATAATTTAGTCATTGACAAATACACCAATTCTCTCCTGTTATTACAGTATACAGAGATTGCCCACAATTATGATTTGTTGCTCACCTATGTAGCGTCTTTTTATAATTCTATTTTATACTCCCTCGATTTAATACTAAAATTTTAACGAAATAAGGGGGTGAAAAATACAAATTAAACAGAAGCTATATCTTTAATTTAATTTCCAATTGAAATTTTTAAACATATAAGGTTAGCATTATATGTATCAATAGCTGCCCAGTCCATTCTGCACAAAAGAGGGCTTAATTTGCAGAGGCTCGTAACGACAGTTGTTAATAACAGTGTTATACAAAATGATTAATTTTAGAGGAGGATAAAGTGGAAGTTGTAAAAAGGATCTTTAAACCTATCGAGTTACCGATGCTTTGCATTCTTGTAATTCTTCTTGGTTTTAGCGGTTACCTACAGGCTGAAGAATTAACAAAAGTTATCGACAAGAATAACTGCGCTAAATATAAAGATATTATAATTCCGGCTATGTATCGTGCGATTGAAAGAGGTGATTTTTTTCTTACACCAGGGAACATAAATTTCAAATATAAGCATGATGACAAGTTTCTTACGGCAAGCGCAAAAAATAAAGGGAAATTCGATATAAACAAAGAAGGTGAGCTAATCGAAAAAAGCACAAGCAAATATCCTGAATATCTTTATGGTATGCCTTTTCCCAATATTGATCTAAAAGATTCCAAGGTTGCGGAAAAGATCATATACAATTTTGATTTTCAGAGATACCGTTTTATGGGGTCAAAAGATCATATCAGTATCAAGTGGATCGATAAAGAAAATGAGGAACGTTATGCAGCCGGTATTGATAGTCGCCTTTACATGAACGGACGACCGCCTGGTCAGGAAATAAAAAATAATCCCGATAAGGTTCTTGCCTATGAGTTTCAGAATATATCTGAACCTATGCCTGTTAGAGGAACCAATACAATGGCCTATACCTATATGGGGCCAAAGGATAATAGTAGTTACGCCTATATCCCTGCTATTAGAAGGACTCGTCAAACCACCTCAACATCAAGATCCGATCCGTATATGGGTTCCGATTCATGGATAGATGCAAATTACATGTGGTCAGGGAAAACCCCTTCTATGAAATGGAAGTATGTGGGAGAAAAAACTATTCTTGCTTCATTTGCAAGTCAGGATATTCTTCCCGTCAATGAATTGCCGGATGGAAGTATAAAGAGGGTATTTCCCTTCACAGGCACAAGTATCCCTATGGGCTATGAAAATCCCAACTGGAAAGGCGCATCATGGGCACCTCAAAATATTACCTATGTTCCAAGAAAGGTATGGGTTATAGAACAGATACCCAAAGATCCTTATTATAACTGGGGCCGGCATATAAACTATGTTGATCAGGAAAGCTATATCATCTGGTATAAAGAGGTATATGAAAGATCCGGGGATTTTAGAACATGGGCTACTATGATAGTACACTACAGCGAAGATCCTAAAACCGGCAAAAACAATACGGGAGATCGCGATTGCTCGCTTTATATTGATGAAAAAGCCCGGCACGCTACAAGCAGCAACAATTCGACTCATCCGGAATCATTTATATTCCTGCCTGAAGCCAAACTGAGTCCCAAGTATTTCACAAAAAATAACTTTTTGGTGTTATCCAAGTAAGATGGATTAACTAAATCCGCTGGAACGGGTCTGAAAATCCCGTTCCAGCGATTATACCTATTGAGCCAGTTTCAAAACGTCCTATTTTGACCAATCTCTGCGTTGGGTTAAAATTTTGCACGAAGTGAAGCATTAGCGCTATCCTCAAAATACTTCATGTATTCATGCGGTTAAAATTTTCACCCGCCTTGACCTTGACCAAACTGAAACGTTTTGAAAGTGGCTCAGTTGCTATAAACGTATTTCCGGGAAATTCTTTATTTAAAATAAATATCAACGGCAAAAGGAGGATCAACGGCAAAAGGCGCATTATATTATGGCTTAATATCTTATGATTTTAGTAACAAATTAAAACAACTTATACTATACTACACAATATCATCGACTCCATAAGCGCTTCCCCAAATATCGCTTTTTCAATCTCCCATATCGTTGAGACATCTGATGGTGGCTATTCTTCTTTATGAAACCAACCACCTGTAAAAGTGCATATTTTAGTGGTATAAAGATTAGCATACGTACATGATATGCTTGATAGCCATCCAAAACCGACTCTCTTTCTGGAGGCTGTGAGGTCCTTGAATATTGTTTCAAGATAGTTTCCCAACCGAATATATATAATTTCTCTCCGATAAGTTAGTATCTGTAAAATTTGATACTTGCATTCCCATGATGTTTGGTTTAAACTTTATATGTTGCTCAATTAAAATTCCCCTCCCTCTAAATTTTGAGCGGTTTACAGACAGGAGGTTTCTTTTATATTCCCGAAATTGTTAAACTCTGGGAGTCTCTCGGCAGAGCCGGGAGGTTACCTGTGATTAACAAGCACATACTTCCATTGGTACACTAAAGTTACTTCAGAAATATATTGGATGTTTGAGATATAGTAGTGATAAACTCTGATTTTAAGCTTTGATGGTAAAAGCAACTAAATTATAACTTATAAAATCGTAATAGGTCATCTCTTGGCCTTGATAAAAACAATAAATGATATAACTTTAACATATATTCAGGATAAAATTATTTTTAAGACCAAACAAAAAACAAATTAAAATATTTTTCATTATAATAAAACAACGATATGTTAACAAGAACTAAAAAGATATCTTATAACCTTTAATATAAAATGGGGGCAATATGCAAACAAGTGCTTTAAAAAAAGAAGATATACAAAGCTATCAATTAGCTGGAGAAGCTGTTTTAACCGAGCGTGTTAAAGGGCTAAAGGATAGCTTTGTTGACACGGAAATCAAGAGCTCTACAGAAAGAACAAGAGCTTTGCATGAGGTGTATAAGGAAGCAGGCGGGGAACCAATTGTTATTACCAGGGCAAAGGTGCTGGACAGATATCTTCGAAATATGACACTTTATATTGATGAAAATCCGATTGTCGGCAGTTTAGCCAAAGATCGAAGGGGTGTTAACCCGTATCCGGATTATAACGAAGCCGCAAACAAACTTTTCAGCAGCTTTGGAGATATGGCTGTAGATCAGAAAGAAAAGCAATATTTAGTAGAGGTAGACGATTATTTCAGGGGTAAGAAACATGTAGATATAGTAAACAACATCTTTAATAATTTAACCGGCCTTACCCGCCAGGATTTTTTGGATCATGGCGTATTTATCGATATCGTTGGCGTTCCTTTGGGACTTATAAACCTGGATTACGGAAAGGTTATGAATATAGGTTTGTCCGGAGTTATAAAAGAGGCGGAAGAAGGTTTGGCCCGATTAGATCTAACATATTATGAAGATTTCAAGAAAAAAGCTTTTTATGATGCGGTTCTTATAACTTTAAAAGCTGTGATTGCCTGGGCAAACCGGTATGCTGATTTAGCGGATAAAATGGCAAAAAACGAAAAGGATGCAAAAAAGAAAGCTACTCTTGAAAAAATTGCCGAAACCTGCCGCAGAGTTCCTGAGAATCCGGCCAGAACCTATTATGAAGCGATTCAATCTTTCTGGCTTGTTCATTCTGCCGCATGGATAGAGCAGGCACAGGGAGCGATTGCCCCGGGCCGTTTTACAAAATACACATATAAGTTTTATAAAGATGATATTAAAGCCGGCAGAATTACAGATGAAGAAGTAATCGAGCTTTTTGAATTGCTTTGCATTAAATTATCAGAAATCGGGATTCAGTATTCAACAGAGGTTTATGCCACAGGCGCCCAGCAACATACCGCTCAAACTTTTCTGATCGGCGGGCTTGATGAAAATGGAGAAGATGCCACTAATGAACTTGATTTCTTGTGGCTTGAAGCGGAATCAAGAGTCAGGATGGTCCAGCCCAGCACCGTTTGTGCATGGCACAACAAGATGTCGGAAGAATTTCTTTTAAAATGTGCCGACACAGTTAAAATGGGGCTTGGCAAGCCTGCATTCATCAACTCTCATATTGCTGTAAAACGTAACCTTGATCGTTGGGACTGTACTCCGGAAGAAGCTAATGCATTTACGGTAATAGGTTGCAGCCAAAGCGCAGTTGCCCATAGTATGGATAATGTTTGGGGTGGCTTGTTAAATTATGCCAAGATCTTACAGCTTACTTTAAATGACGGCAAAGACCCGAAGTCTGGAAAACAACTGGGTCTGCAAACCGGCACTGTTGATAAATTCAAGACATATGAAGATCTGGAATCGGCTTTGAGCAAGCAGTTTCGCTATTTCACAAAAATGCTTCGAACCGCAAGCCGTATATCTGAAAATGTACATGGGCAGTATTTTCCGACACCTTATTCATCTGCTCTGGTAGATGATTGTCTGAAAGTAGGCAAGCATGTTCTTGACGGCGGTGCAAGGTTCGGTGGTGATTCGGATTGTCTCGCCGGTGCAGTGGATGTTGCCAATTCTTTAGCCGCAGTTAAAAAAGTAGTTTTTGATGATAAAAAAATTACTATGGCCCAACTTCATCAGGCATTGAATGATAACTTTGAAGGCCATGAAGAAACACAGCGCCTTCTTTTAGCAGCACCCAAGTACGGTAATGAAGATGATTATGTAGATCAGATAGTAAGGGCCAGTTATGACGAATTTTATGATGAACAAATGCAGCATAAAAGCTTTTTGGGCAAGGATGACGGAAGACCCTGGGGTGTGGTTGTAGCCGGGCATAGTTGGTTCGGTATGCACGTAGGAGCCCAGCCGAACGGGCGTGGAGCCGGAAATGCTTTAACCGATGGTTCCATTTCAGCAACTCCCGGAACCGATACAAAAGGGCCCACAGCTCTTATACATTCCGCTTGTAAAGCAATGGATAACGAAAAGTATAGCGGAAACATCTTCAATATGAAATTCCATCCAACGGCAGTGGCAAATGCAGATGAACAGAGAAAGCTATTATCTTTAATAAAAACGTTTATGGATATGGGCGGATACCATATACAATTTAATATTGTGAGCTCCAAACTGCTGAAAGTAGCTCAAACTACTCCTAAAGAATACAAAAACTTAGTGGTCAGAGTAGCAGGGTTCAGCGCCTTTTTCGTTCAGCTTGACAACAAACTTCAGAATGAAATTATCGCCAGAACCGAGCTTAGCATGTAATATAAACAGACTAGTAAAACTTAAAGTCAACTGTTCTATAGCATACCGGCCCCGGGGATTATCAATCCAGGGGCCGGTATCATATAAAGGATCTGAGAAGGTATAATATGGAACAAATAAATGGCTATGTTTTTGATATCCAGAGGTACTCAATTCATGACGGGCCTGGAATCAGAAGTACGGTATTTTTAAAAGGCTGCCCGTTAACCTGTGCCTGGTGTTCAAATCCTGAATCACAAAAACAGGTACCACAGTTACTCTACATGGAGAATCTTTGTTCACGGTGCCATAAATGTGTCAATATTTGCCCTAACAAAGCAATTAAGGTTTTACCGGAAGGAGATCTGGAGATTGACAGGGATCTTTGTGTGGGTTGTGGCTTTTGTGTGGAAATATGCCCTGCCGAAGCAAGAAAGATTTCGGGCAAGCTCATGAGTGTAGAAGAAGTAATTGATGTAGTAAAAAGGGATGCCTTATTTTATAAAAATTCCGATGGTGGCGTAACTTTTTCCGGAGGGGAAGCAACAGCACAGCCTGATTTTCTTCTTGCCCTTTTGAAAGAATGCAAAAAGCTTGGCTTTCATACAACTCTTGATACCTGCGGATTTGTGAAATGGGAGGTACTTGAACCTATTTTGGAATATTTAGATCTGGTACTTTTTGATGTCAAGCAAATCAATGCCAAAAAGCATCAGCAATATACAGGTGTAAGCAATAAACTTATCTCTGAAAACGCCAAACGTATCGTTTCCAAAAAAATTACTATCATATTAAGGGCGGTTCTTATACCGGGTTGCAATGACTCAGATGAAGATATAAGGGCATTGGCGGAGTTTGCCATTGAATTGGGTTGCCCGGAAATTAATCTGATGCTTTATCATAAGCTTGGTATCAAGAAGTATGAATCTTTAGGTATGCAATACAATCTTGGAGATTTAGAAACGTTTGCAGATGAAAAAATAGAGCACATAAAAGAGCAGATAAGCCTTTCTGGTCTAACTGTGAAAGTTCAGTAAGACGAACACGATTCTTTGCCTGGATTTTAACTATATATGACAGGAAACACAAAATTCATCCGGAGATTTAACAGTATGTATCTTATGGCAAATAAAGCAATCAATCTCACCGTAGTGTGAATCATGAGGGTTTAGGCGCGTCTTGCCCTTTGTGAGCTCAATGATATCTGCATAACTCCCGTGGCAATTAAAACAAATTGCTGTTGAATACTTCTGTATTGGTGAAGGTGGGTTGTTTGAATCAATATTCTTATGTGCTTTTTGCAGGTCTTCTATATCGTGGCAATCCGTGCATGAATTTCCGGCCACAGAATGCTTAGATGCCAATAGGACAGGATTTGCCATTGACTTAACTTCTGTAGGGTGACAGCCAAGGCAA
>JBDRRF010000084.1:0-83915 GCA_043825875.1 Pseudomonadota bacterium
GCCAGTTTCAAAACGCCCCATTTTGGCCGATCTCTGCGTTGGGCTCAAATTTCAATCCTCGAAATACTCAATGTATTCCTGTGGTTGAAATTTTCTCCCGCCTTGAGCTTGACCAAACTGAAACGTTTTGAAAGTGGCTCATAGGTTTGCAAATTCAATGCGTACCCAATTTCCCCTCTGATGCTTCCTTTATTTGGCAAGCATACCGCCAGGAAGTTCCTTTTGCCTGGATTCATAAACGGTCTTGCTTATTAAACCTTTATTGTAAAATTCTTTAAGTATACTGTCTATAAGTTCATTTTGTTTGGATTCCCAAACAACCTCGCTGAAGAGACCTTGATTATAACTTTCTTGAAGCTTACTGAGGCTTTCTTCAAGATTAAGACCGTTTGTAGTTGGGGTTTTCACAGTTGATACTATAGATTCGCTAAAAACTGGCTTCTCGCTGCTTAAAGGGAGTCCTGAAAGGGTTATGGCGGCTAAGGCCAGATCTGAAAGATTACATTTATGCGGATCAATTTCCAAAGTATCATGGCTGGTAATTCCCAAAAAGGAGTTCGCATAGGTAATTTTAACGGACTTTTGTAAAAGTTGAATATGTTTTACTTCTGACCATTTGAAGGATTTCTTTCTTTTTAATACTAGAGGATGAGCAATAGTATCTTTCGGCACATCCATGAAGAAATTATCTTTATCTACAATGGATCTGGTTCTATACGTATCACTGGTACATATTTCTATTATTTCGGCAGCCTGGTCCTTAGTTATTTTTACATAATACTTGCTTTCGGCAACAAGCTTTAAAGGATCAGGTAAAGATACAGTATCTCCATATGCAAAATTTCCCATGAAAAATATGAGAATAAACACGGTTAAACATTTGATTATAGTTAACTGTTTCATAAATTAATTTCCTTTATAGATTTAAATCGTTTAACTCCGGACTATCCTTTGTTTATTCCTCTGGGGGCAAATAAATTTTATCTTTCATTGCCGCGTTCTGGGCCTGGTATTATTAATATTGCAATCTGCATCTTTCGCAAACATACATATCCCATAGCGCTTTTTCCCCATGTTTAACAAAATATTGAATATTGTAAAGAGCATTTCTGCATCTTCCACATATAAATGGAGAAACAATCATATTAATTCTCGTACACTTTTTTACTGTCCACACTTTGCCTTCTGTAGCACATTGTAACGGACCGCTGGTAGTTGTATCTTGCAAATTTATATTCTCCTTTAATGTCGCATTTTAAACCTGACTTTGCCTTTTTTGGCATTGTTTGATTTTAAGATCAATACCTTTTATGTGTAAGGCAATAGGAGTTAATACCAGGCCGCATTCAAATTATAGCTGCGTTGGCTTCGTCGGTTCTGTCTTTGACGTATTGCATATACTCCTGTGGGAAAACTTTACGTACTGGTTGAAGTAGCAGGGAATGGAAAAGTGTTATGGAGAGCCTAAACTGGCACGAACCTGGAAACGGCATGTACAGCCAAGGCAACATCTAGGGCAACTCGCCATTCCTTGACCCTGCAATAGCTGCTGCAAGGTAGTAATGGTGACATCTATGTTTTTATGCTTTTCCCTACCTGATTACATATGGAATTTAGCTAAATAAAGCTTGCTAAATTTACATATTATTCTTAGCATCTCTTACTATTATACAGTAATCGTGTGAGCCAGTTTCAACGATAAAACAAAGGAGTACTTGCTATGAAAAAGATGATTGTTTTGGTTTCGTTATTGGCCTCGTTGGTCCTGTTTGCAAATATCGTGTATGCAGAACCTTCCGAATGGCAACTCGACCAGGTTCACTCCCGTATTTTTTTTGATATAAAACATATTTTCGCTATAGTAAGGGGGCAGTTTGATGATATGTCAGCTACTTTGAAATTTGATCCGAACAATGTGAAAGATAGCAGATGTGACATGGAGGTAAGGATTAAAAGCATAAATACCAACATCCAAAAACGGGATGAGCATCTGCTGTCAGATGATTTTTTTTCGGGTGCAAAATTTCCGGTTATGAAATTTAAAACTATGGAAGTCGGCCATATGAAGAACAACCAGTTTCAATTGAAAGGAAAACTTACCATAAAAGATGTAACGCAGGATGTGGTGATTCCGGTTATCTATCTGGGCGAAAAAGAACATCCAGCCGATCCCAAAAAGCTTGTGTGCGGTTTTGAAGGCAAGTTTACGATAGACAGATTGCTATATCATGTTGGAACCGGTAAATACTATAAAATGGGCGCAATAGGAAAAGACGTTGATATCATAATTTCCATTGAGGCTATAAAAGACAAGTAAAGGAAAAATAAACGCACATATAACCAAACAATTACAACTTGAATCAGAATATTGTTTTGGCAAACGCCATATATATCGAAACTTATTTCGGGAGGCTGATATTTGATATTTTTTCTTCTTGTTTCTTCCATAATATACCTTGCATTAAACTACTATATTTATAGTCGCATCACGGGTGGTTTGAATCTCTCGAACCGTGTTTCAAAAATTCTGCTGGGTTTCTTTATTCTGGCTACCTTCTCTTTTATTCCGGCTGAAATTCTTAGTCGCCATTTTGAACAAGTGTGGATCAGACCTTTTTTATACTTAAGCTTTACCTGGCTTGGGGTGACATCAATCGCTATTGCAGTTTTTGTAATCGTAGATGTTTTAAGAATATTTATAAGGCTAAAAAAGTTCAGATACTATGCAACCGTTAGTGCTTTGCTTCTGATCGGATTAACATCCGGCTATTGCTTATACAATCAGGCAGAAAATCCGGTGATCAAAGAGATTATGATTCCTGTATCAAAACTGCCGCCTGCTATGAACGGATTTACGATAGTACAATTGTCGGATCTTCATTTGGATATGTCAAAATCAGAAAGCTTTCTTAAAGATCTTGTTTCACAAACGCTTGCTTTAAAACCGGATCTTATTGTAATAACAGGTGATATGATAGATACTGATATTTGCAAACTTAATGATTTCTGCAAAATTCTAAGTGGGTTAAAGGCAAAATACGGCGTGTATGCAGTAACCGGAAATCACGAGTTTTATGCCGGTATTCCGCTTTTTATGGAAATAGCGACAAATTCGGATATCAGGGTTCTTAGAAACACAAATGTTTTAATTGCGGATGCTATAGAACTTGTTGGTATTGATGATGCATTCTCTGTTAAGCGGTTTGAAAAAATTTCGGTGAAAGAAAGTCTTTTGAGCGCATTTAAAAAAGTTGATTTCACAAAACCGGTGATTCTTCTGTCGCATCAGCCGGATGTTTTCGATCTTGCCCGGAGTATGGGGGCGGATATACAGCTTTCAGGACATACGCATGCAGGGCAGCTCCCGCCCGTAGATTTGATGGTTCAAATTCTATTTAAATATTCCTTCGGCTTATATAAAAAAGATGCCTCATATCTTTATACTACATGCGGTTCTGCTTTCTGGGGTCCTCCCATGCGAATGTTTTCAAAACCGGAAATTGTCAAGGTAATCCTGATCGCAACAAAGTCATGACTATATTAAATTAATGCCCTGCCTCATCACCCCACAGCTCCTTAAGACGCTTATCCCGACCGCAACTGTAACGGTAGTATTTATAACGAATCGGATTTTTCTTGTAATAGTGTTGATGATAATCTTCGGCAGGGTAGAACTCGCTGACCTGGACAATCTCGGTCTCAATGCTGCCTTGAAAAGGTTTGTTCTTTTCAAGCATTCCCTTTGACTGTAACGCCAGCTTTTGTTGCTTTTCATTATGATAAAAGATTGCACTTCGATACTGATTGCCTGTATCACAAAACTGCTTGTCTTTAACTGTCGGGTCAATATTGTGCCAAAAGACGTTTAGTAATTTTTCATATGAGATTTTTGTCGGATCATAGATGATTTGAACCGATTCGGTATGTCCGGTTCCTCCTGCTGAGACTTCTTTGTATGTCGGGTTATTTTTATGTCCTCCGGTATAACCCGGAATTACCGAAACCACCCCGTCAAGCTGGTCGAATGGGTGCTCCATGCACCAGAAACATCCGCCTGCAAAAGTTGCTTTCTCAAAATTATTTTCTGCAGCTATACTTGCACCGGTTGCAAAAAATATGAATGGTAATGTCAAAATTGCGATAAAGAGTACTTTCATTAAACACCTTCCTTATAAGCCAGTTTCAAAACGTCCCATTTTGGCCGATCTCTGCGTTGGGTGAAAATTTTAATCCTCGAAATACTCCATGTATTCCTGCGGTTAAAATTCCCCCCCGCCTTGACCTTGACCAAACTGAAACGTTTTGAAAGTGGCTCTTATAAATACGCTTATTTGCCGGCTGCTACAAATTGCAATGCAGCCGAGTTCATACAGTATCTTAGCCCTGTTGGTTTGGGGCCGTCGGTGAAAACATGACCTAAATGGCTGTCGCACCTGCGGCAGAGTATCTCGGTACGTGTACTAAACAGACTGTTATCCGGTGCTTCAATTATGTTTTCCGGAGAAATGGGTGCTGTAAAGCTTGGCCAGCCTGTTTTTGAATCAAATTTGTCTTCTGATTTGTACAGATCTAAACCGCATGCGGCGCAACGGTAGATGCCGTCTTCGTAAAAATGGTCGTATTGCCCGCTAAAGGCCTGCTCTGTTCCCATTTCCCTCATTATATGGTATTGAACAGGTGTGAGCAGCTTTTTCCATTCTTCATCTGTTTTAACCACGGTTTTGCCCATAACATAATCCCCTTTTTCAGCTGAATAGACCTTGATAGCTGACGGTCCTGATATATTAGTGCCTTCTACCTGTGTTTCCGAGTTGCACGAAAGAATCATGCTGCAAAACATAAAAAATGTTATCAAGGATGCCTGAAATAATGCCGGGTATTTCATATGATATCTCCTTTAATGTTTAATGGATTCATCTGACTCGTCAGCTTATTAGAACTGCTTTCCCTTGTTTATGCCTTAATTAACGGATGATGCCTTCTTTCGATTAAAAGTTTATCATGTTTGCATCTTTTGTAAATAAGGTTTATTTATTTCATCTTGACACCATTCGTAAGCAGTATATTGTTATAAATGAAGGCCGAACAGACACTTGAAATAAAAATATCTGTTTTCTATCTAATACGAAATTGTAAAGGAGCTAACTATAATGAAAGGTTTCCTGAAAAAATATTTGCGCAACAATCTTGCGCCTGATGTAAATATCCCGATAATTGCTTGCACAATAATTTTGTTTGCAGGAATATTCATGTTGTTGGCATGTGCTACTGAAAGCCATAATGTTTTGGAAACTGAATCGGTGGCAACCTATAAAACCGGTTACATCGGGCCAAAGTATCAACTGGCAGTGGGTAAATTTGCAAATCGTTCAACATATATGAACGGTATATTTTCAGATGGAACAGACAGGCTTGGGTCTCAGGCAAAAACTATTTTAAAAACACATCTTGCTCAGACAAATCGTTTTGTTACGATGGACCGCGACAACATGGATGAGATAGCCCAGGAAGCAAAGATATTAGGGAAAAATCAGGAGCTGACGGGTGCTAAAGTAATTGTTACCGGTGAAGTAACGGAATTTGGTCGCAAGGTAACAGGGGATGCACAGCTTTTCGGTATTCTCGGCCATGGTAAAAAACAAGTTGCTTATTCAAAAGTTTCAATCAATATCGTTGATGTTCATACTTCTCAGATTGTATATGCTATTCAGGGTGCAGGTGAATATGCCTTGAGCAACCGGGAAATTCTTGGTTTTGGCGGAACGGCAGGATATGATTCAACCCTTACTAGTAAAGTGTTGAATTTAGCTATTATGGATGCTGTGAATAAACTTGTTGCAGGACTTGAGCGTGGTGAATGGAGCCCGGTTAAATAGAAATCATGAGACTGCTCAAAAAATTTCTTTGCCTGGTAATTGCCTTTTTTATAGCAGGTTGTGCAGGGCATAGTACTTTATATGAATGGGGTTATTATGAAGACTCCCTTTTTGATATGTATATTAATCCGGGCAAAACATCTCTAAGTGATGAAATCAATCGTTTTGAGGAACAAATTGAAGAAACAACTGCTTCGGACAGATTTGTTCCTCCTGGATTGCATGCACATCTGGCATATCTCTATTTTTCTGAAGGGGATTATGCTACAGGCATGATTCATTTGCAGACCGAAAAGAAAAAATTTCCTGAATCATCACATTTCGTTGATGGAATGATAAACCGGATGAAAAAATGAAAAGAAATTTTTCTTTAACCTTTTATCTTTTTTTATTACTTTTTGCAGCTTTTTTTGTCCAGGCTTGTGGCACAGCTCCAAAACCGCATGACTATAATGCATATCTGTCTCATATGCCAGTTTCAATTCTTGTGCTGCCTCCTCGCAATGAATCCACGGAAGTCATGGCGCCGTATATTTATCTTTCCACTGTAACACGGCCTCTTGCAGAGCGCGGATATTATGTTTTCCCGGTTGCAGTAATCGATATGCTGATGAAAGAAAACGGTGTGCCTTCCCCTGATGAAATGGCACAGGTAAGCCTGAAAAAGATTCGTGAAATAATTAATCCCGATGCTGTTTTATACATGACTGTAAAAGAATGGGGAACAAAATATAAGGTGTTAAACTCTACTACTACAGTGTGCCTGTCTGGGCAGCTTGTTGACACTGAAACAGGCATTGTTTTATGGCAGGGAGAATATCGCACAATAAAAAACTCAAGCGATGGCCAGCAGGGGATAATTGCCATGCTGGTATCTGCGGTTATACACCAGATTGTTAATACCATTTCAGATCCTACTCGTGATTTGGCCCAATTGAACAATGAGCGGATGTTTTTAAACGAACGTAATGGCCTTCTGCTTGGAAAACGTCACAGCCAATTTGAATCTGACCAGCGCAGCCATCGGGAAATCATGAATCGGACAGCTGCTGAAAGCAACCCCTGATCAAATGCAAGCAGAAACACACTTTTGAGATAACATACCAAAGCAATTTAAACTGCCCATCACCTGTGGAGGCAACCCACTATCATGCTCAAACAATTATAACAAGAACCGGAACATTTTTTTGACAATCGATATATTTATGTTATTTTAATAAAAGCAATATTAATTATTGTTTTAAATATGACTTAGATACTGCTGTTCATCAACCAACTCTAAATTGCTTCTAATATCATTTATCATATATTTTTATTAGTTATGCTTGGCTTTTAGTTTTTTTAACAAATATAAGAATTTTTCTTGATTATTTCTTGTTAGTAATTATTATCAATAAAGTATAAAAAAATAATTACTAATACTAATTTAACAGGAGGGTAGGAAATGGCGTCTATAAGAGGTACGAAAACTGAAAAGAATCTTCTTACATCATTTGCAGGTGAATCTCAGGCCCGTAATCGATATACATATTTTGCAAGTAAAGCCAAGAAGGAAGGGTATGAGCAGATTTCTTTTATTTTTGAAGAAACGGCAAACCAGGAAAAAGAGCACGCCAAAAGGTTTTTTAAATTTCTTGAAGGTGGCGATGTCGAAGTTTGTGCTCCATTTCCATCAGGAGTAGTAGGTACAACTCTTGAAAATTTAAAGGCTGCCGCTGCCGGGGAACATCATGAACATACTGCCTTATATCCTGATGCTGCCAAAACTGCACGGGAAGAAGGGTTTGATTATATTGCCGAAGTTTTTGAGAAAATTTCTGTTGCTGAAAAGCAGCATGAAAAAAGATACAGAGATCTTATCGCCAATATAGAATCGGATCAGGTTTTTAAGAAAAAAGAGGAAACTCTTTGGCGTTGCAGGAACTGCGGTTATCTGCACGAAGGAAAAGATGCTCCGGATGTTTGCCCGGCATGTGACCATCCGCAGGCGCACTTTGAGCTCCTTGGTGAAAATTACTGATTTTAATAAACTAACTAAATTAAAAATTAATCTATCAAAAGGAGAGTAATGACATGGCTAAAAGACTTGAAGTATACAAATGTGAAGTATGTGGAAATATAGTAGAAGTGTTGCACGGCAGTAAAGGAGAACTTGTTTGTTGTGGAGCACCCATGAAACTTATGGCTGAAAATACAGTAGATGCTGCAAAAGAAAAACATGTTCCCGTTATTGAAAAAACAGCGGGAGGCATCAAAGTCAAAGTGGGAAGTGTTGCTCATCCTATGGAGGAAAAACATTATATAGAATGGATTGAAATTATTGCCGATGGCAAACTGTATCGCCAATTCTTAAATCCTGGCCAGGCACCCGAAGCTACTTTCGCCATTGATGCCAAAGAAATTGTTGCCAGAGAATATTGTAATCTTCACGGACATTGGAAAGCATAAAAAGATTAAGGAGGTAATATTATGTCAAGCTGGAAATGCCAAAACTGTGGTTACATGTTTGAAGCAGATACTCCGCCCAACGAATGCCCGTCATGCAAAGAAAAGTGTGAATTTGTTGATAACTCATGCTATACGCCTGACTGCGGGACTGAAGGTATTGACCCAAGGATAAAATAAAGTATCGACACTCGGATTTAACATAATTGTTATTACATAACAAAATATTGGAGAAGGTTTATTATGCCTAAAGCACTTATTGTTTTTGCTACAAGAAGCGGCGGAACAAAAAAAATTGCAGAGTTAATAGCAGAAGGGCTTCGAATTGCAGGTGCAGAAGCCGATGTCGTAAATGTAAATGAAATAAAAAACGAAAGCGCTCTTACCGGATATGACGCTTGTATATTCGGATCAGCGACATACCATGGTGATATGATGCAGGGTATGAAGACGATGCTTTTTCTTGCAGAAAAAGCAAATCTGGATGGGAAAAAAGGAGGCTCCTTCGGAGCTTTTGGCTGGAGTGGTGAAGCACCTGACCGCATCTATGATACAATGAAAAATATTTTCAATATGGATATGGTTAGCGCCTCTCTTCGTCTGAAATCAAGCACTATCGAAGGAGGGATAAAGATGGCCCAGGATTACGGTCGTGAAATAGCTAAAAAACTTGGACTGTAGAGCCACTTTAAAAACGTTTCAGTTTGGTCAAGCTCAAGGCGGGAGAAAATTTCAACCACAGGAATACATTTAGTATTTCGAGGATTAAAATTTGAGACCAACGCTTAAGATCGGCCAAAATGGGGCGTTTTGAAACAGGCTCTGTAATATCTTAAATAATTTGACTTAACAATTCTTAATTATAAGGAGGATATCTATGACTACACCCCAGCATTGCCCCGGTTTTCAAGATTTTAAACATCTTTCATCTTTTATGTGTTCATGTCCTTCCTGCGGGAAAAAATTCGAAATATTTTCCGATGAGTTTGATAAAAAGCGTAAATGTGACTCTTGCGGCGCTGAAATAGATTTTACTCAATGCACACTCGAGGGTAAAGCCTAAAAATATCAATGTTCAATGGATCGGGAGGCGGTCATGGATATAGTAATGCTGTCACGTTTACAGTTTGCAACAGCAACCATATTCCATTTTTTGTTTGTGCCGGTAACACTCGGGCTTTCTCTTATTATTGCAATAATGGAAACAAAATATGTGCGAACCGGTGACAAGCTTTACCTTTCCATGACTAAATTCTGGGGAAAGCTTTTTCTCATTAATTTTGCTCTTGGTGTAGTTACCGGAATAACTCTTGAATTTCAGTTCGGAACAAACTGGTCGAAATATTCGGCGTTTGTAGGAGATATTTTCGGTTCTCTTCTTGCCATAGAAGCTACAGCCGCTTTTTTCCTTGAATCTACTCTGATAGGAGTATGGATATTCGGCTGGAGAAAACTTTCCCCCAAAGCTCATGCCGCTGTAATGTGGCTTATTGCAGGTGCTTCAACTTTATCCGCTGTGTGGATTATTATTGCAAACGCTTGGATGCAGCATCCTGTAGGTTATGTTTTAAGAAACGGCAGAGCCGAACTTAATGACTTTCTTGCCGTTGTAACGCAAAAATTTGCCATACTGCAATTCTTGCATACAATGAGCGCGGCATATGTTATCAGCGCATTTTTTGTTATGGGAATAAGTGCTTATCATATATTAAAAAAACAGAATCTTGATTTTTTTGTAAAATCTTTCAGAATCGCTCTTGTTCTCGGCTTGATATCTTCTGTTTTTGTAGTATTTGAAGGAGACTTTCACGCAGCAGATATGGCCCAAAAACAACCAGCCAAGCTTGCAGCCATGGAATCATTATGGGAAACAACCACAAGAGCGCCAGTGTACCTTTTTGCTATTCCGGATGAAGCAAATGAAAAGAATATGATTGAAATAGGTGCATTGCCCGGAGTTTTAAGCTTTCTTGCCTATAAAGATATAAATGCCGAAGTAAAAGGTTTAAAAGATTTTCCGAGAGATGAAAGACCTCCGGTATTAATTACCAGTATGGCGTTTAAAGGAATGGTTGGCCTTGGAGCATATTTTATTTTTGTTACCGGTTATGGGTGGTTAAAAAGAAAGCGGCTTGCCGAAAACAAATTATATCTTAAGATCATGTTGTTATCCATTCCATTGCCTTATATTGCTACGGAACTGGGCTGGGTAATGGCTGAGGTAGGCAGGCAACCCTGGATTGTTTATGGTCTTATGAAAACATCTGATGCGGTATCACCTATTGCTTCATCGCAGGTTTTAGTTTCTCTGATAGCTTTCATTCTGGTTTACGGGCTTTTGGGGGTTGCCGGATTTTATCTGATAATAAAAAATGCCAAAAAGAATCCGGTATTATAGGCCGGGTATTTTTCCCATGGAGGTATAATGGATTTACAAACTATTTGGTTTTTTCTATGGGGTTTGCTGTGGGCAGTTTTTTTCATGACTGACGGATTCGATTTTGGAATCGGGATGCTCTATCCTTTTCTTGGAAAAAACGACATCGAAAAACGTTTAATGATAAACTCCATTGGTCCTCTTTGGGATGGTAATGAAGTATGGCTGATAGCTGCAGGCGGGGTTACTTTTGCGGCTTTCCCGATTGCATACGCCGTAATGTTTTCTTCTTTATACTCAGGCCTTATGTTTATTCTTTTTGCTCTTATACTTCGCGGAGTAGCTTTTGAATTCAGAGGAAAGGTAGATAAAAAAAGCTGGAGATTAATCTGGGATATATGTATAACTGTCGGCAGTCTGACCCCGGCGCTTTTGTTCGGGATTACTTTTGCAAATATATTTAAAGGACTTCCTTTAGATGCCAATGGAGTATTCCAGGGGTCTTTTTTTGATCTGTTAAACGTGTATGCTATTATCGGTGGAATATTGTTTCTTTTATTGTTTTTGTTTCATGGAGCTTTGTGGCTGTCTATAAAAACAGAAGGAGATCTTAATAGAAGATCGATATCAACAGCGATTTGGCTGTGGCCGTTTATGCTGATTTGTGCTGTGGTATTTTTAGCAGCCAGCTGGTTTTATACAAAGCTTTTCGATAATTTCATACAAAACCCGATACTCTTTATGGAGATTTTACTGGTTGTTGCAGCCTTAATTGCTTCAAGATATTTTATTAAAAAACTAAGTTTTTTTAAGGCCTGGTTTTCATCTTCTATTACAATAGTAGGAGCGGTTTTTTTCGGAATAATCGGATTATACCCGAATATACTTCCTTCAAGTATAAGCACTGATTTTAATGTTACGGCCTTTAATGCATCATCAAGCCCGCTTACTTTAAAAATCATGCTGGTTGTTGTAATTATTTTTATTCCGGTGATCATTGCATATCAGGCATGGACATATAATCTTTTTAAGGGAAAAATAACTGAAGAAGATCTTTTATATGAAGAAGCTTACTAACCGTTGTTATATAAAAACAGTAACAACTTAGGTTCACAGTTCCAGAGTTCACGGTTCAAGGTTAGAAAGCAAGGGGTCAGGGCAATCAACTGTGAACCGTGAACCGTGAATCTGACAAGCTTAGTAGTTATAAAAAATGAATATTCGATCTGTGAATTACAGGCTTTTTAATATTAAAATGGAGAAAATAATATGCTGGCTCTTGGAATAATGGGCAGTCCCAGAAAAAATGGGAATACTGATTTTCTGCTTTCGCTTTTCATGAAAGAAATTGAAAAAGCCGGAGTCAGGACACATGTTGTTGAAGTGGGGAAGAAAAATATCATGCCCTGCCTTGAATACAGTGTTTGTGAAAGAAAAGGAACCTGCCCCATAGACGATGATATGAATGAAGTTTATTCACTTTTGCGTGAAGCTGACATTGTAGTACTTGCAACACCGATGTTTTTTTATAATGCACCAGGTCAGACAAAAGCTCTTATAGACAGAAGCCAGACTTTATGGGCGAGAAGATACAGACTTAAGCTTTCTGATCCAGGGTGTAAAATAAAAAAAGGATTTCTTCTTGCTTTAGGTGCTACTAAAGGCAAGAATCTATTTGAAGGTATAAATCTTACTGCAAAATATTTTTTTGATGCTATAAGTGCATCATTTGAATCAAGTTTGACATATCGCAAGATTGAAAACCGGAAAGATATGGAAAACCATCCGACTGTCGTAGATGATGTGAAACAGGCTGCTGAAAATTTATTAAAACCATATCTTACAAGAAAAAAAATATTGTTCGCTTGCCGTGAAAATGCATGTAGAAGCCAGATGGCAAGCGCTTTTGCCCGATATCTTGCAGGAGATAAGATTGATGCATTAAGCGGTGGCAGTACTCCTGCCGATGAAGTAAATAAAATTATGATTGAAGCCATGCATGAAAAGGGAATAGATATGGCTTTTCGCAAACCAAAATCAATTGATGAGGTTTTATCAAAGGAAAAACCGGACATCATTATTACAATGGGCTGTAAAGAAGAATGTCCGGTTGTTCCGGGCGCTAAAGTAAAAGATTGGGAAATTCCCGACCCGGCAGGCAAACCTATAGAATTTATGCGTGATGTCCGCGATGAAATAGAAAAAAGAATTACAGATTTGATAAGTACATTATAAATAAAAAACTAACAATAAAAGGAGATGACAAAATGGATAAGTATGTATGTAATGTATGTGGTTATGTTTATGATCCTGCAGCAGGAGATCCTGATAATGGTGTAAAAGCCGGAACTAAATTTCAAGATTTGCCCGATGACTGGCAGTGCCCTGTGTGCGGAGCTTCAAAATCCGATTTTGAGAAAGAATAAAGTTAAACCTGACGCCCTTTTTCATTTTAAATCTATCCATGCAAAAAGGGCGTTTTTAATTTACTACCCTAAATAGAGAAAAAAAATGAAACCTGTACAAATTGCAAAAGATATTTATGATGTTGGTGTGAACGACTGGAACATAAGAGATTTCCACGGCTATTCCGTGGATTTTGGAACAAGTTACAATGCTTTTTTAATAGTAGATAAAAAAATAGCCCTGATAGATACGGTTAAAGCCGAATTTGCCGATCAATTGCTTGAAAATATATCGCAAATCATAGATCCTAAAAAGATTGATTATGTTATCAGCAATCATACGGAAATGGATCATTCCGGGGGATTATCCCGGGTAATGCATAAAATCGGTGAGGATAAACCGCTGTATTGTTCGAAAATGGGACAAAAAAATCTATCCCGCCATTTCGGGCAGAAATGGAATTATCATCCGGTGGAAAATGGCGAGGAACTTTCTCTTGGAAATAAAACTCTTACCTTTCTTGAAACAAGAATGCTTCACTGGCCTGACAGCATGTTTTCATACCTTAAAGAAGATAAAATCCTGTTTTCAAGCGATGCTTTCGGGCAGCATTATGCGGGAAACGAGAAATTTGATGATGTTATCGGACATGTTATTATGCCGCATGCGAAAAAATATTTTGCCAATATACTTCTGCTTTATGCTCCGCTGATATTAAAGCTTGTTGAACAGGTTACCGATCTCAAACTTGAGATTAATATGATTTGCCCTGACCATGGTATATTATGGCGAAAAGATCCGGAAAAAATTATTAATGCTTATGTTGAATGGAGCAGTCAGAAAGCAAAAAACAAAGCTGTTGTTATTTATGACACCATGTGGCACAGCACTGAAAAAATGGCAAATGCGATTGTTGCAGGTCTTGTTGAGCAGGGTGTTGCTGCAAAACCATATCATTTGAGAAAATGGAACAGAAGCGATATTATGACTCAGGTCTTAGATGCAAAAGCAATTATAGTCGGTTCGCCTACATTAAATAATGGATTGTTTCCAACACTAAGTGATTTTCTAACGTATATGAAAGGCCTTAAACCCAAAAATAAAATAGGAGCGGCTTTTGGTTCATACGGCTGGAGTGGGGAGTCTGTTAAGCTGCTTAACAATGAGCTTGAATCAATGCATATAGAACTTGTTGATCCGGGCTTAAAGTTTCAATATGTGCCTGACAATGAATGCATTAAAGCATGTATCGAAATGGGAAAAAAGATAGGTAAATTAATAAATGAAAGCACCGGTAGTTGAGCTTGGCGAATGTATACTGTGTGGTATTTGTGTTGATCTGGTACCTTCCGTTTTTCAACTCAGCAGTGGCGGATATGTAGAAGTTGCCGATCTTTTGGTATATCCCGAAGCTGATGTTGATGACGCAATAAAAAACTGTCCTTCAGACTGCATATCATGGAACGAGAATCAGTAAAGCAATTAGGAGGAAAAAAACTTAAAAACTACATCAAGGACTTATTGTCTGATGCAAATTTTGATCAAAGAATCAGTGAAATTCTTCTTCTGCCCGGAAGAAAGGTAGTAAACTATCTGTTTTCAAATCTTTACAGCAAAGAAGAGCTGGTAAAATGGCGGTCTGTAACAGCAATGGGAGAAGTAGTTTCGGCTATTGCCGATTCCGACATGGAGTCGGCGCGTGTTGTTATGCGCCGGCTTATCTGGAATTTAAACGATGAATCGGGCGGAATCGGCTGGGGATCTCCCGAATCAATGGCGGAAATCATAGCAAAACATGATAAGCTCGGAAAAGAGTATAACCGTATTCTTATTTCTTATATAAATAAAAATGGAAATTTTCTTGAAAACGAAGTGCTTCAGCAGGGAGTGCTGTGGGGAATAGGAAGAATTGCGGATGAAAAACCGCAACTAGTAAAAGATTCTTTTCCTTTGCTTGAACTTTACATCAAAAGCCGGGATTCCTTATCACGCGGCCTTGCGGCAAAGGCAATGGCTGCAATAGATCATGAAAAAGCGAAACCTGCCCTTCTTTTTCTTAAAAATGATAGTTCGAAAATTATAATTTATGAAAACGGCAAACTTGCAGAATTTACGGTCAGTCAGATAGTGGGTAATATTTTATGATAAAGGAGAACTTGGTTATGAAAATAAATATCAAACTTATATTATGTATATCTGTTTTCTTCCTTCTTTTAGCAGGAACAGCTTCTGCCAATAAATCTTCCGTTACAATTGATGCGCCTGAATCGGTTACAAAAGGCACAGAGGTAACTATAAAATTAAATGTTAAGCATGATGGAAACAATATGTTCCATCATAGCGAATGGGTA
Organism: Pseudomonadota bacterium; assembly: GCA_043825875.1. GTDB lineage: Bacteria > Desulfobacterota > Desulfobacteria > Desulfobacterales > RPRI01 > RPRI01. The sequence goes on from JBDRRF010000084.1 coordinate 15,456, forward strand.
TATCTTAAAATAAATGGACAAGAAATTGCAAGATGGGATTTTTCGATGTTTAACAGACCTGAGACGGAAAATTTTACAGAAGAAGTAAAATATACAGTAAATGAACCGGTTCAGATTGAAGCTGAAGCAAGTTGTAATGTCCATGGGAGTACAGGGCTCAAAAATGCAGCAATCAATGTAAAATAAACATTAGAGCCAGTTTTAAAACGCCCGATTTTGGCCGATCTCTGCGTTGGGCTCAAATTTCACTCCTCGAAATACTAAATGTATTCCTGTAGATGAAATTTTCTCCCGCCTTGAGCTTGACCAAACTGAAACGTTTTGAAAGCGGCTCAATATTTTGGAGATACTGCCTTATGACAATCGGAGGAGTTTCAATAATTCTGATTGGGGGATTGATAAATTTCGGTTTGCTTTTATTCCAGCTTTTGTCGGGTCTTCATTATATTAAGGTGCCGATCGGAGTGCATAAAAAAACGGGTATTACTCTTGTAGTATTTGCCTTTATACATGGATTGCTCGGTATTTTGGTGCATTAAAGAAAGTCACTAATTGCTTTATCCCCCTTCCTGTTTTGTTTATTAATCAATATACCAATCTCAACAATCCCGTTCCCGAATAGATTTCAGCTTCAGAAACAAGTGTTCCGGATTCAATTCACAATGTTTTGTGCATACAGACTTATCACAGGTTTGCTGGTAGAAGAATATCTTGTTTTTACTGGAAGATATCTGGAAAGATTAGTTTTTATGGCAAGTTTTGTCGCATTAACGATTACAGTACGTTTGTACTCTTGAAAATGCTAAATTTAGCTTTTTCGTTGATTGCTTCAAGAAAGTGGAACTTCGAACAATTTCATGAAAATAGTAGATATCTAGCGCAAATCATGATAAAGAAAACTCGAAACTAATCTAAAGAAAAATACCGTTATAGAGCAGTTAACCATCTTAGAATATAGGATGGATATTGAACGAGTTTGATAACATCAATAATATTTAAATCTTAATATTGACGGTTTCAAAACTTTTAAATGTTACCGATATATTTGTTATTCATAAAAAAAAGAATCTCGCCCGAAGATGTGCATCGTCCATAGCGGACATACAAAGAGAGAATAAATGGCAAAGGCTACAGCAAAGAAGCAAAAATCTGTTGAAGAAACCCTCTGGGATTCCGCCAATAAACTACGTGGCTCTGTTGAGCCTTCCGAATATAAACATGTTGTGCTTGGATTAATCTTCTTGAAATTCGCAAGCGATAAGTACGAAAAACGCCGCAAAGAACTTGTTGCCGAGGATAAAGAGAAATATGCCGAAATGGTTGAGTTCTATACAATGAAAAATGTATTTTATTTGCCTGAAATTTCTCGATGGACTTATCTGATCAAAAATGCAAAACAAGATGATATTGCACTAAAAATCGACACGGCTTTGTTTACAGTTGAGAAAAACAACCCTGTTTTAAAAGGTGCATTGCCGGACAACTACTATTCCCGGATAAATTTGGAAGTCAACAAACTTGCTGCTTTGCTCGATACAATCAACAATATTGATACACTACGAGATAAAGAAAATGATATTGTCGGTCGGGTTTATGAATACTTTTTAAGCAAGTTTGCCATTGCCGAGGGAAAAGGAAAAGGAGAATACTATACACCCAAAAGTATTGTAAATCTTATTGCAGAAATGATTGAGCCTTACAAAGGCATAATTTATGATCCTTGCTGTGGTTCAGGTGGTATGTTTGTCCAATCAATGAAATTTGTTGAAAGCCACCAGGGAAACAAAAAAGACATTTCGGTTTACGGACAGGAATATACCAACACGACTTATAAACTGGCAAAGATGAACCTTGCGATACGTGGAATTTCCGCCAATTTAGGTGAAAAAGCATCAAGCACATTTTCCGATGACCAGCATAAAGATTTGAAAGCCGATTACATAATGGCAAACCCGCCATTTAACCAAAAAGATTGGCGTGCATCGGATGAACTTCTAAACGACCCTCGTTGGAATGGTTACGACGTGCCGCCGATAAGCAATGCCAATTATGGCTGGATTTTGAACATGGCTTCAAAACTCTCAGTTAATGGTGTTGCCGGTTTCTTACTTGCAAACGGAGCGCTTGGCGATTCCGACACATTATCTATTCGAAGACAGCTAATCAAAAACAAAATTGTAGAAACTATTGTAATCCTTCCCCGTGATATGTTTTACAGTACCGATATTAGCGTTACCCTGTGGATACTCAACAATAATAAAAAAGCCCGTACTATTGAGCAAAACGGGAAGATAATAAAATATCGTGACCGCCAAAATGAAATTCTTTTTATGGATTTACGCAGATGGGGTTCGGAGTATGAAAAGAAATATATACAGCTTACTGAAAACGATATAGAAAGAGTTGCAACAAACTACCACAATTGGCAACGGGTCGGACACGAACAAACATACAGAAACATACCTGAATTCTGCTATGCTGCAAATATTGAAGAAATTGAAAACAACGGATTCTCTCTTATTCCAAGCAAGTATATAGAGTTTATTGACAGAGACAGTAATATTGATTTCGATACGGAAATGAAACGCATACAAAATGAATTTCAAACGTTACTTGCCGAAGAAGTGGAATCTCAAAAAGAATTAATAAACGCTTTTAAAGGGCTGGGATATGAAATCAAACTTTAAGCGTTTAGGCGATTATATTCAGTTGGTAGATACAAGAAATACGGATTTTAAAATTGACCGGCTTTTAGGAATGAATATTTCAAAAAATTTCATACCATCGGTTGCTAATGTTTCAGAGACAGATTTATCAAAGTACAAAGTAATCCGTAAAGATCAATTTGCTTATAGCGCCATGCAGGTTGGGCGGGATGAGACAGTTCGGGTTGCACTATTCACCGAACAAGAACCAGCGATCATTTCACCCGCATACCTTGTATTTGAAGTAATAGATTCAAATATTGTTCTACCCGAATTTTTGATGATGTGGTTTCAACGACCTGAATCAGACAGGTACGGTTGGTTTATTAGTGATGGCAGTGTTCGTTCAAGTTTGGAATGGGAACGCTTTTGCGAAATTCTTGTTCCAATACCTGACGATATTGAAGAACAAAAAAATTGTGTTTCCATTTACAACGGATTATTGAGTAATCAGCAGTGTTACGAACGCAGTTTAAATGACTTGCAATTAATTTGTGATTCTTACATGGAAACTTTAGCCCTTAAAGAAGGAACAAAAGTTTTAGGTGATTATATTCAACCTGTTGATATTCGAAATTCTGATTTGAAAGTAAAACACTTACGAGGCGTTTCGACTTCTAAACAATTAATCGAATTTGTTGCAAATACTAATGGATTGGATTTTTCTAAATATAAAATAGTTAACAGCGGTCAGTTTGTTTATGTTGCAGACACCTCACGTAGAGGAGATAAGATCGCACTGGCTATGAATGAACTTGAACCTTGTATTGTTTCAAGTATATACACAGTTTTTGAACTCAAAGAACAATCTGATTTATTCCCTGAATTTCTATTTTTATGGTTCAAACGCAAAGAATTTGACCGGTATGCCCGTTTTCACTCGTGGGGAAGTGCAAGGGAAACTTTTGATTGGAACGATATGTGCGAGGTAAAACTTCCAATTCCAGATATTGATGTTCAAAAATCAATAGTTGCAATTCATCACACTTTAGAAACCCGTAAAAGAATAAATGAGCGCTTGAAAAGCCTTGTAACGCCTTTATGTCTTGTTTTGATAAAAGGTGTTGTGAATAAAATCAATGATGCCGTGAAAGAAAAAGGTGTTGTTTTGGAGGTGGGAAGCAATTGAGCTTTACCGGATAAATTTAAATAAGCAGTAATAGAAATTTTAAAGCTGAAAAATATCTATACTGAAAGAAAATTATCCGAAGCAGCAACTTGTAAGAAATACTTACAAGTTCAAGTGAAAGGGAATAAAGTGAGTATATAAATGAAAAGCAAACACCTAAAAGACTTTCAACACCTTGTCGATACTATTCAAAAAATTAGCGCTGAGTTCGCCAGACAGGCAAACCGTGCAGTAAATGTAAGCCTGACTTTAAGAAACTGGTGCATCGGCGGTTATATTCATGAATATGAACTGGGCGGAAGTGACCGGGCGCAGTATGGTGATAAACTTATTGAAAAGTTATCTGAATCATTAAAGGGGGTTCCAAGAACACATCAAAGGGAATTAAACCGCTATCGTTTGTTTTATAAAACCTATCCACAAATTGGGGAGACACTGCCTCCCCAATTGAAAAACATTTCCAAATCACTACTGTTAAATCAGGAAGTAAAAAGGGATACAGCGTCTCCTCAATGCATAGACCCGAATGACCTGATCACCAGTCTCTCATTCAGTCATTTTGATTTGCTTTTGCCTATCGAAGATGAAATCAAACGAATTTTTTATGAAATAGAAGCCATTCGAGGCAACTGGTCGGTCAGAGAATTGAAACGACAAATAAACAGCTTATACTATGAAAGATCAGGCCTTTCACTTGATAAAGAAAAACTCTCGGAACTTACCTCTACCGGGGCACATCAACAGACTCCATTCTTAAATATCAGAGACCCTTATGTGTTTGAGTTTCTCGGTTTGAAATCAAAAGAAGTAATGAGCGAATCACATTTGGAGGATGAACTTCTGGATAAACTGGAAGAATTTCTATTGGAGCTTGGTCATGGATTCTGTTTTGAGGCCCGTCAAAAACGTATTCTTATAGGCAATACATATAACTTTATAGACCTGGTTTTTTATCATCGAATATTGAAATGCCATGTGCTGGTGGAACTTAAGCTGGCGGGTTTTAACCATGAGAATATAGGGCAGCTCAATACTTATCTTGCCTGGTATAAAAAAAATGTTATGAGAACAGGAGATAATCCTCCAATCGGTATTTTACTCTGCACGGATAAAGACCACGCGCTTGTCGAGTATGCTCTGGCGGGAATGGATGCCAATTTATTTGTTTCCAAATATCAGCTTGAACTCCCGAAAAAAGAAGAGATGCAGCGCTTTATTGAGGACAAATTGCGGGAAACAGCTAAATGAAATTTACGGAAGAAAAACTTGAACAAGCAGTAATCGACCTCTTTAAGGCTGAAGGTTATCAACACTTCACCGGTGAGCAAATGCACAAAGAATTACCTGAAGTTCTGCTCCGAGATGATCTCAAACAGTATTTGTTTAACAGATATTGTGCCGAAGAGATTACACAGAATGAAATTAATTCAATTATAAGAAAGTTAGAACTTTATCCGTCTTCTAATCTATATGAAAGCAATAAGGAGATCATTAGACTTGTTTCAGATGGTTTTCTTCTTAAGCGGGAAGACCGCAGTAAAAAAGACCTTTACATTCAATTGATTGACTTTGGCAGATTAGCAGAAGCACGGGAGCCAAAAGCCGGTGAGGTGCCTACTATTGTAGCAGAAAAACCTGCCGAATATACTGCAAACTATAATTTATATAAAATCGTAAATCAGCTTGAAATACAGGGCTATGAAAAAAGGATACCGGATGCAATAGTTTATATTAACGGTTTGCCCTTAGTGGTAATTGAATTTAAAAGCGCAATCAAAGAAAATACAACTATAAAAAATGCTTATGATCAGCTAACGGTCCGTTATCGCCGGGATATACCGGAACTGCTTAAATACAATGCTTTTTGTGTTATCAGTGACGGGGTAAACAACAAAGCCGGTTCATTGTTCGCCTCATACAATTTTTTCTATGCCTGGCGTAAGACAGATGGAAACGAATTAAAAGAAGTAGATGGCATCAATTCCCTATATACGATGGTCAAAGGGATGTTCAATCAAGAGAGATTGGTTGATATTATACGCAATTTTGTTTTTTTCCCTGATACAGCTAAAGAAGATATGAAAATTGTCTGCCGTTATCCCCAATATTATGCTGCCCGTAAACTGTTTTACTCTATAAAAAATAATATGAGACCCAAAGGTGAAGGTAAAGGTGGCACCTATTTTGGCGCAACTGGTAGTGGAAAAAGTTTTACCATGCTATATCTTACACGACTGCTGATGAAGAGCACGCATTTTTCAAGCCCGACTATTGTATTGATAACCGATCGTACCGATTTGGATGATCAACTTTCGGGTCAATTCACAAACGCCAAAAAGTTTATTGGTGATGATACAGTAATCAGTGTTGAAAGCCGGGAAGAATTACGAAAATGGCTTCAAAACAGAAACAGCGGTGGAGTTTTTCTTACTACTATACAAAAATTTACAGAAGATTTAAAACTGCTGACTGATAGAGCAAATGTAATTTGTATTTCTGATGAGGCACATCGCTAACAGCTAAACCTTGACCAAAAAATCAAATTATCTGCAAATGGGGTAACCAAAACTTATGGCTTTGCCAAATATCTTCATGATTCCCTTCCAAACGCGACTTATGTCGGTTTTACCGGCACTCCTATAGATGCAACTCTTGATGTTTTTGGTAAAGTAGTTGATGCCTATACAATGAAAGAATCCGTACAGGATAACATTACTGTAAGAATTGTGTATGAAGGCAGAGCTGCTAAAGTACTTCTTGAAGAGAAAAAACTCAGGGAAATTGAAAAGTATTACAAGCAATGTGCAGAAAAGGGCACAAATGAGTATCAAATCGAAGAGAGCAAGAAAGCGGTTACCAGTATGGAGGTCATTCTTGGAGATTCTGATCGTCTCGAAGCGGTTGCCAAAGATTTTGTAGCTCATTATGAAGAACGGCTTTCAGAAGGTGCAAGTGTTATCGGGAAAGCGATGTTTGTTTCATCGAACAGACAAATAGCCTATGATTTGTATAAACAAATAATTGCTATCCGACCGGAATGGGCAGAGGTAAAAGAATGTGCTGATGGTTTGGAACTCACGAAAAAAGAGCGTAAAGAGATAAAACCAATTGCAAGAATCAAAATGGTAATGACCCGCAGCAAGGATGATCCTAAAGAGCTATGGAACTTGCTCGGAACTAAAGACCACCGCAAAGAGCTTGACAGACAGTTCAAGAATGCAAAATCCAATTTTAAGATAGCTGTTATCGTAGATATGTGGCTGACCGGTTTTGATGTACCTTTTCTTGATGCCATCTATATTGACAAGCCCATCCAGCAGCACTCTCTTATTCAAACCATTTCCCGTGTAAACCGCGTATATGAAGGAAAAGAAGCAGGCCTTGTGGTTGATTACATAGGTATAAAAAGCAATATGAATGTTGCTCTAAAGAAATACTCACAGGTGGAAGAAGATGATTTTGAGGATATTTCAAAGGCCGTTATTATCGTTAAAGATCAGTTGGACTTAATTGGAAGAATCTTTCAAAGATTCGATTATAGTTTTTATTTTAATGGCACACCATTGGAGCAGTTAGGCTGTTTAAACAAGGCTGCGGAATATATTCAGTTAACAGAAGAAATGGAAAAGCGGTTTATGGGAATTGTTAAAAGACTCCGTACCGCTTATAAAATAAGTACTTCAAGCGCAGAAATAACTCAAAAAGAAAGAGACTATATACATTTTTATTTAGCAATAGCAGCTATTATTCATAAACTCACCAAGGGCGAGGCTCCGGATACTGCACAAATGAATGAGCGGGTTCGGAAGATGATAAAAGAAGCTCTCTTAAGCGATGGTGTGGAAGAAGTCTTTAAGCTGGGCGAAAATAAAACTGATAAAGATATTGATATTTTCAGTGATGAATACATGGCAAAGATTGATAAAATTAAATTGCCTAATACCAAAATTAAACTCTTGCAGCAGCTTTTAAAAAAGGCAATTGATGAGTTTAAAAAAATAAATAAAGTCAAAGGGATTGATTTTACAAAGAAGTTTAAAGCATTGCTGGCTAAGTATAACGAAAGGAAAGAAGATCTGGCATTTGCCAATGATGTACTTGATGATATTGCCGGGAAGTTTGCAGATTTATTTAAAGAACTACAGAAAGAGAAAAACTCATTTGAAGAAATGGGGATAAATTTTGAAGAAAAAGCATTCTACGACATATTAAAGAGCGTAGCAGAAAAGCACCAATTCGAATACCCACACGAAAAACTAATCAAGTTATCCCAAGCTGTAAAAGTTGTGGTCGATGACAAAGCTAAATACACCGACTGGTTACATAGAGATGATATTAAAGCAGAATTGAAAGTTGATTTAATCCTAATTCTTGCGGAACATGGTTATCCGCCAGTACCGAAAGATGAGGTTTTTAAAGAAATATTTGAACAAGCTGAAAATTTTAAGAGATACAGAGATGAATGATTTGAGAATATAAGAGTATAATTATTTACACCTTTCTTCTTCCAGCGGTTTAGGTTTAATTTGGCAGAAAAAGCTTATTAGATTACTCAACCGTTTCTCCTTTTGAGATATTTTTTACTTATCACATCTGTGTACAAACCTTTGATAAGAAGAAAGTACCATACTTCTGAAATCATCCTGTATAGGTTTAGACCGATACTAAGGGGTGTGAGGTGTTTCGCCAGATTCTGACTTTACGTACCGAGGTGGAGCAGGCGGTATTGGGGCTTGGTAAACGGGCACATATAGCCCGATTGGCCCTGAACCTGTTTTACCGGAAGCCCATTGTCAATGCCGGAGATGTGGAAAAAGCGCTGGAGATCACCACACCAACAGACAATGCCCTGATCAAGGCGTTGGTAGAACTGGGCATTTTAGTAGAAATCACCGGCCAGCAACGTTGGCGGTCGTATGCCTTCGAACGTTACCTTAGCCTCTTTATAAGTTAAAGATAAGTCGTTATCTTTAACTTAGGTCTTGGCAAGGTTAAAGACGGGGAGCCATAAATGGGGTTATCTTAAATAAACAAACCGCTGATTTGCCAGGCGGGCTCAGCGGAAGCCTTTGCAGATTCTCCTGCCACTGGCAGAGAACATTTGTATGTATTGATAGGAGCGGGGCAAAAGTCAAGCTTTAATTTGCCTTTTGGAAACTACTTATAGATTATCCGGAGAATGATCTAAGCGTTTTGAGGGAAAAACCGTTGTGCTTAAAGAACAGGTATCGGCTTTTTTTGAAGTGACTTTGCGTACGATTGAAAATTATTTGGATAAACACAGCGAAGAATTGGCTCAAAACGGGTATGAGGTTCTTAAGGGTAATCGTTTAAAAAAACTCAAATTAGCCATTTCCGAGTCCGATGTTCCCGAAACGGATTTCGGGAACATCACAATGGCTCCACAGCTTGGTGTTTTTGATTTCTGTGCTTTCCTGAATCTTGCCATGTTGATTATAGAAAGCGAACGGGCACGCTTATTACGCCAGATGATTTTAGACATTGTCATAGATATTATCAACCAGCGAACTGGTTGTGGCACAAAGTATATAAACCAGCGGGACGATGATTTTCTGCTTTCGGCATTCCAGGAGGAAAACTACCGTAAAGAGTTTACTGATGCTCTGAAAAATTATGTTGATATGGGAAATTTCAAATACCCACTCTATACCGATAAGATATATGTGAGCATTTTCCGGGAAAAGGCTCAGGAATACCGCTAAATAATCCGAAACACTGTCTCGGATTTTTTATCAAAAAGCCAATTCCGAGAAGCCTTCTCGGAATTCGGACATCACCGGGGAGCATTCTGCTAAATCATTGCCGAATACTCTGGTAAAATTCGAAATATCCATGGTATTGCCTGAAAAATTGGTTCTAAATTTTAAACTAAGCTGGTCTCATTATGTATGCCTGATAACAATAACCAATGAGCATGAACGTGCCTTCTATGAGGTGGAAGCCGCAAATGAAAACTGGTCGTTGCGGGAGTTAAAAAGGCAGATAGATTCCAGCTTGTATGAGCGTCTATCTCTTAGCAGAGACAAAGAAACGATTCGAAAAATGTCTAAAGAAGGCGTTATAGTAACAAAACCTCGTGATGTTATAAAAGACCCGTATGTGCTGGAGTTTCTTGGATTGGATGAAAAGACGGTATACTCTGAATCAGATTTGGAGACGGCAATTATTGATAAACTGGAGCATTTTCTCCTGGAGCTTGGCAAGGGTTTTCTTTTTGAGGCCCGGCAAAAACGCTTTACTTTTGATGAAGATCATTTCTATGTGGATTTGGTATTTTACAACAGATTACTTCGGTCTTATGTGTTAATTGATCTTAAAATCGGTGAACTTAAGCATCAGGACTTGGGGCAGATGCAAATGTATGTTAATTATTTTGATCGTTACGTAAAGCTTGATGCAGAAAATCCCACCATTGGCATTATTTTATGTAAAAAGAAAAAAAATTCTTTAGTCGAAATAACACTGCCGAAAGATGCAAATATTCATGCTTCAGCATATCAGCTATATTTACCAAGTAAAGAAGAGCTTAAAAAGCAGCTTGAACTGGCGGCAAAAGAATTGGAGGCCGGCAAATGAAACTGAAATTCAAAAAGCAGGCCTATCAGACTCTTGCTGTGGATGCAGTTGTGGATTGTTTCAAAGGACAACAATATCCTTTTTTTACTGCCGTATAGTTAGAAAAAATAATGCCTGAAAAAAAGCTAATGAATTAAAATTAATGGTTTCCGTTTTGTATCAAGGGCAAGTATATTTTGCACAGGCATCATCGGATTCCCATGCGGTAACACTGGAAACCTTTACTGTAGGATCATCTAATCTATTTTCAAGCTCCTGTGCGATTCTCATGGCAATGGTTTCTGATGATGGATTAAGGTTTTTGAACCAATCGTGGTCATTTAAAAATGTATGGTCCAGTTCTGCAATTATTTCGGATACGATTTTTTTTATAATTCCGAAATCTATTATAACCCCTGCATCATTTAATTTTTCTCCTGTTACACATGCTTCGATCTTCCAGTTATGGCCGTGAAGATTTTCACATTTTTCCGTAACCATTTTTAGCTGATGAGCTGCCGCAAAACTACTTATAACTTTAAGTTCAAACATTTATACTTGATCCTTTTTATTTGGAATTACCTGACGATACACTATGCAAAATATTCTTTAGTTTGGTTGAAAACTTACTGGATTCAAGTTCTGCAAATTCCTTTAAAAGTGTTTCCTGTTTTTTTGTAAGATTGGTAGGTGTTTTTAAATTCAAAATAATTATAAGATCCCCTCGCACATGGGTTCTTAGATGGGGAATACCTTCGCCATGCAAACGTATCACATCTCCGGGCTGAGTTTCTTTGGGGATCTTTATGGTTTTTTTACCGTTTAAAGTAGGAACGGTTATTTTATCACCAAGAGCAGCCTGCACAAATGATATTGGTATCTTGCAATAAACGTCAAATTCATTTCGCTCAAAAAAATCATGCGGTGAAACCTGTATAAATACATACAGATCTCCGCTTGCAGCTCCATATGCGCCTGATTCACCTTCACCAGTAAGGCGCAATCTTGAACCCGAATTAACTCCTGCCGGGATTTTCAAAGATACTTTCTTATTTATAATCACTTTTCCATTTCCCTGGCATTTGAGACAGGGATGCGTTATTGTTTGCCCGGAACCACTGCAAAAGTGACAAGCTGTCCTTAGTGTAAAAAAACCCTGGCTTTGTGAAAGTTGTCCTGTTCCATGACAATGGCGGCAGGTTTCAGGTTGCGTGCCGGGTTCACTTCCGCTTCCGGAACATTCAGGGCATGTTTCCGCTTTTTCAATAGTTATCTCTTTTTCTATTCCGAAAGCTGCTTCCATAAAACTAAGCGTAACATCATAACGAAGATCGGAACCTCTCTGGGATCTGCTGCGTGAGCGGCTGTTTCCGCCGAATCCAAAAAAATCTTCAAAAATATCGCCGAAACTGGAAAAGATATCTTCAAACCCGCCGAAACCCGAAAAACCGGTACCGCTTAATCCCTGATGACCATACTGGTCATAAATAGCTCTTTTTTGCGAATCATGAAGCACCTCATAGGCTTCTGCGGCTTCTTTAAAGTTTTCTTCAGATTCTTTGTCTCCGGGATTTCTGTCCGGATGATATTTTAAAGCGAGTTTTCGATACGCAGCTTTTAATTCGTTAGAATCAGCATTGCGGTCTATGCCAAGAATTTCATAGTAATCACGTTTGTTTGCCATTTGATATCCAGTTTAAACAGAAATAATTTGATTAAAAAATTTTACCCGAAAAAGCTATATTATTTAAAAACGGTATAGCAAAACACTTCCTAAAATAATGCCTAAAACAAAGTTGTCAACCATGTAAAAGTTTTGTTAATGCACAAAAAGTATACAAAATTAAAATGTCTCACATAAATTTATTAATATCTTTTGCTTACTTATTAATAAACAATTATTACCCCTCAGCATTTGTATTATTCGACAAAACAAGAAATAAAATTATACCAAGTATCATAATGCAGGCTCCGAAATAAAATGCGTGCCTTAGTTGCAGCATATCCGCTATCAGGCCTGCCGCAAGTGAGCCTGTAAGCATTCCGAGGCTGTGAGCTGCGGTTATTAACGAAATCACAGATCCCATACCTCCGGTATCTTTGCCTTTGATTACGGCAAGAGCCATAAGAGCCGGTATCGAAATGCCCCCTCCTATACCAAAAAGAATGCTTGCAAAAAGACAGTTATTAAAACCCGTTGATCTTCCAAAATAGAGCATGGCAAAGGTTACAATTACCCCTCCTGCCGGTACAAGTATTCGTTTATTGAATTTATCGGCAACTATTCCCATGGGTGTGTGCATAATTCCACTGATGAAAACACCCAAAGAAACTAATAATCCTGTATAAAAGCTTGGCAGAAAAAATTCGATATCCGCTAAAATCGGCAAAAATGCCCATATGATTCCAATTGATGTGGTGTAAGTGAACTGAAAAAGATAAAGTGCTGCTATATTTTTTTCAAAAATAAGAGATCTCCATTTTGCAGGAGTTTTTCCATAATTTTTTATATTTTCACTGGCAGTAGGAGGCAGATAAAACAGGCATATCAAAAAAGCTGTGAAAGATAAAAACCCCATGCATAAAAAAGCTGCATTAAGATTGTAGTAATCCTTAACAAATCCTCCGATGATAGGGCCGATGCTTAATCCTAAGAACATGGACGTGTTAAACATGCCCATAGCAAAGCCTTCTTTCCCTTTAGGTGTAATATCTCCGATATAGGCCTGGCAAACGGGCATAATCAATGCCGAAGCTATGCCCTGGATAAAACGGATTGTGATAAGAGCCCCTATATTTTTAGAAAATAAAAATCCCACAGATACAATTGAATATGAGACAAGACCTGCGATAATAAATGGTTTTCGTCCTTTTTTATCGGATAATCTTCCAAAATACGGAACAAAAAGAGTTCTTGAAAGAGAAAAAACGCCAAATATCAGCCCGATATAAATTCCGCTTGCTCCAATATCATGTGCATAAACAGGTAAAAGGGGGGTGACTATCCCAACACCTATTACTGCAGTTAATATTGAAAAAAACAGAATTGAGAAAATCTTTTTATTTAATTCAAGCATAATTGACTTTTTACTCGGCGTGATGAAACGACTTGAGTAATTTGAATAACAGGTAATTTTGCTCAAGTTCAGGGAAGGAAAATTTCAACCGCTGGAACAGATTTATTCTTTCATCAATAACAATAGCCTTTAGCAATAATATGATAAAGGCTATTGTTATTAAATAGTTGTAATTCTGTGAATTATAAAACTATATCAATAGTAGGATATATTCCTTTTTGGGCTCCCATCGGGTATGGTTGAATAATATTATAAGCTATGTTCTGACCTTTTTGGGCATGTCCTCTATATTTACTTCCATCGAAAAACGCTCCGTTAGCTTCAAGAATATGTTCTATCCGGTCACGGAAAGCTTTGACGAACAAGGCTCCGTTTCCATTAAAATGCATGGCTCCCATTTTAATTTTTCCGTTTGTTGTCGAAAGTTTCTCAAGAGGCATTCCATGATGCTTAAGATCAGCCTTATTACTTATATAACCCCATACAATATAGTCTGAAGGAATAGTAACAGGCTCTTTAAGATCAATAATAGTATGAGGCATTACAATAGAACCTTTTCCTATATTGAGCAAGCATTCGGGTGTCCCGTGTAAAAAGGAATTAAAACCTACAAAAACTCTTTGGCCAAGATTTGCATTTATAATTTTAGCGCCATGTGCGGTTACATTAAAACCCTCAAGTGTGGAATTTATTATATAACAATTTTCCTGAGCGTTTGAACCTTTTCCAAGCAATGCATTTTCAAGATATGCTCTTTGAGCTACAAGTACATTTTCACTGATTTTGCTTTTACCCTTAAAAACGGAATATTGACTTATTGATGCTCCGGAAGGAACCTGCATTGGTGATTTGCGATGCACTACGTTAAAAACTTCCTGGAAATCCTCTTTACGGGTTTCAACAAAATCCATGAAAATACCTTGCGGCATTTTACCTGTTTCAAATCTGATATACCGGTTTAGAACATTTTCTTTAAAGTGGTAACTGAAGTCGAATTCATCGGCCTTTTTTACTAAGATACTTCCCGGTTCAACCCATTGGTGTATCATTTCCCCGACCTGGACATAGGCAAACCGGCCTATCACGCAATCATGAAGAGTGGTGAGATCAACCGTTGAAAAAGGGCCTAAAAAACATCCTTCAACCGGAGCGCCGTGAATATTTGCATAAGAAGTTGAAGCTGTATTCTTTATGATAAATTCTTCCAGATCTTCAGGGTCATGAGAATAGTTATGGACAAGAGTTTTAATTAGAAAGCTGTCGCTGATGGATATTTTTTCATCATGATCAAGAGCTATATCAACACCCTCAAAATGAAAGATATCACCTTTTGCCTTTAATTCATCACCTCTTATATCGCTTTTATAAAGCACCGAGTTATCAATGGCACATTTTCCCAGAAAATAACTTCCGGCGAGATTTGAGTTGCTGAAATGAAATGAAAGAGGATGGTGGGAAGTTATGCCATAAAAAGCATAAAATTGAACCAGCTTTTTAATAGGCACTATTTCACGAATATAAGGCGTAACATCAAATGAGCCATGTTCTCTCAAATTGATATTAACTCTGTAGCTTATCCTTTCTATCAGCTTTTCAAGTTGTTTCATAAAATCTTTCCTTATTATTAATTTTTAACAATTAAATAAGTACCTGCATAATTTTCTGTCAGCTTTGATAAATTGTGCAAACTTATTGAAAAGTTTATTAAGAGTCAACATAAAACATTGCTCTGTCATTGTAAATTTATATTGAAAAAAGCGTTTTCTATTTGACTTAGTTTTGTATTACATGTATTGAGAACCCGCCGTGTGTATACGCTGAGGTTATTAAACAGAAGTTTTTGATCGGAATTTGCTGGTTAGACTTTTTACAAAATTGCAAAGAAAGAGAGTATTAGTTTAACTTAAAACAAATTAAGGCGTTATTTAGTATTAGAATAAGGTAATGGTATTTAAAATTAATTAACGAGGTAGGTGTTTAATATGTTGACCCGAATTTTCCCTTTTCTTGTGTGGTTTAAAAAATATAGTCTTGAAGCCTTTAAGATTGATGCAATCTCCGGATTGACAGTGGCTCTTGTACTTATTCCCCAGTCAATGGCATATGCGCAATTGGCCGGGTTACCCCCATATTACGGTTTGTATGCTTCATTCATTCCTCCCATGATTGCGGCACTTTTTGGTTCAAGCCGACAACTTGCAACAGGTCCTGTGGCTGTTGTGTCTCTTATGACATCAGCATCACTGGAACCGCTGGCTACTTTAGGAAGTGAAGGTTTTATAGCATATGCAATCCTTCTGGCTCTTATGGTAGGTATTTTTCAGTTTTCGCTTGGAGTGTTTAGGCTAGGACTTGTTGTTAATTTCTTATCTCATCCGGTTGTAAACGGTTTCACAAATGCTGCCGCGATTATTATTGCTTCTTCCCAGCTTTCAAAGATGTTTGGGGTAAGTGTGGATAATGCGGCGCATCATTATGAAACTATAGCAAAAGTTATTAAATTTGCCATGAATTATACGCACTGGCCAACTTTGATAATGGGGGCATCAGCATTTATTGTTATGATTGTTTTAAAACGTTTTGCGCCCAAAGTTCCCAATGTGCTTGTAGCTGTTGGCATTGCAACGGTGGTATCATGGATGATCGGATTTAACTGTGACAAAACAGCCGACATTACGTCTATTCAATCGGAAGAAACGATAGAATTAGTTGCAAATTATAATTTAGCCGTAGAAAACTCAAAAATTCTTGGTGAAGAGCGGACTAAAGCATTGACAGCTCTTGATGAAATTATAGAAAAAGGAGACCCCATAGCAGTTATTGATGCTCAAAGAGACGTTAGTATAATTGCAGCCAAGATAGATACTTTAAAAAAGGAAAGCCGTGTATATAAAGAAGATATAAGAAATCTTTTGTTTGCAGGAGTTAAACAGTCCGAAGAAAAGATGTTTTTTTATCTTAAGGAACAGGTTCCTGAAGGAGTTGAAACAGACGGACGCACCTGGCGTATCAAAGTGAAAAACAATACTCTGGATACAACCAAGCTTACAATGATAGGCGGAGGCGCTATTGTCGGAACAATACCGGAAGGGATCCCTAAATTTTCCATACCTGCGATAAATTTTAAAGTTATGATGAAACTTTTCCCATTTGCAGCAATTATCTCACTACTTGGTTTCATGGAAGCTATATCAATTGCAAAAGCGATGGCGGCAAAAACAGGACAAAGGCTTGATCCCAATCAGGAACTGATAGGGCAAGGACTTGCAAATATTTTGGGTTCATTTACAAGCGGGTATCCCGTTTCAGGATCATTTTCAAGATCGGCGGTTAACCTTTCGTCCGGTGCAGTGACGGGTTTATCCAGTGTTTTCACCAGCCTGACAGTATTAATAACGCTTATGTTTTTTACCCCGCTTCTTTACTATCTTCCTCAGTCAGTTCTTGCTGCGGTTATAATGATGGCGGTTATAGGCCTTATAAATGTTTCCGGTTTCATTCACAGTATGAAGGCAAAATGGTATGACGGTACAATTTCAATTATATCTTTTATCTGCACATTGGCCTTTGCTCCACATCTTGACAAGGGTATTATGGTTGGTGTTGTTTTGTCTTTATGTGTTTTTCTGTATAATAGCATGAGGCCGAAAGTGGCTTCATTATCACGACATGATGATGAAGCTTTACGCGATTCAACGGTTTTTGGACTTAAACAATGCCATCATATAGATATGGTTCGTTTCGATGGGCCGCTCTTTTTTGCAAACGCAAGTTACCTTGAAGACCAAATCACAGAACGTCTTATGAATAAAAAGGAGCTTAGACATATTGTGATAGTTTGTAATGGTATAAATGATATTGACGCTTCGGGTGAAGAAACTTTATCATTGGTAGTTGACAGGACAAGAAGCGGAGGAGTCGACATTTCATTTTCTGGTGTTAATGAAACTGTGATGAAAGTGTTTAAAAGGACGCACCTGATAGAAAAGATAGGTGAAGATCACATATATCCTACTATGGAAAAGGCTGTATGCTCGGTTTATGATGAAACACATACTGATAATAAGGAAGATATGTGTCCACTGCAAACTGTTTGCCGTATTGCCTGATTATAAAAAAAGGAGGTACTTATGTCTGTAATTACTATTTTTAGCGGCACCTTCTGTGAAGAAGAATCTGTTGTTGAAAAAGTGCTTACATCAACAGGATTTAAGCTGATAACAGATGATGATATTGTTAATAAAGCAAACAGGCTTTCAGGTATAGCTGCGAACAAGCTAAAAAAAGCTTTTTTGGCCAAAGAGTCTGTTTTTAATAATTTTACGCATGAAAAAGAACTTTCTAACGCATGGCTTAAACTTGCCGTTGCCGAAAGCATTTCCGAAGATAAGCTTCTTCTATCAGGCTTTGCAGGCCAGCTTGTTCCTAAAGTAATCAGTCATGTCTTAAAAGTATGTATTATTGCCGAAATGAAGTTTAGAATATCTAATGCAATCATGGAGCAAAAGATTTCTGAAAAAGAAGCGGCAAGGCTTATTCATAAACAGGATGAAGACAGGCTTGTATGGATAAACACTCATTTTAAAAAAAATGACCCCTGGGATTCTTCATTATACGATTTAGTTGTTCCTATGGATAAGATGCTGCTGGAAAAGGCGGTTTCTCTTATAGTTGAAAATGCCGGAAAAGATGTTGTAAAACCTACAGAGCTTTCCCGAAAATCCGTTGTGGATTTTCTCCTTGCTTCTCAGGTTGAAGTAAAACTGGCAACGGAGGGACACAATGTTGATGCTGTTGCAAAAGACGGTGAGGTAACCATAATAGTAAATAAGCATGTTTTTCTCCAGAGTAAACTTGAGGAAGAGCTAAAAAGTATAGCCGACAAAGTACAAGGCGTAAAGTCTGTTGAAACTAAGTTTGGAGAAGGTTACTACCAGACGGATATTTACCGTAAGTATGATTTTAAAATGCCGTCTAAAGTATTACTCGTTGATGATGAACGTGAATTTGTACAAACTTTGTCTGAACGTCTCATCATGCGTGATATGGGTTCAGTAGTGGCATATGACGGTGAATCTGCTCTAACTATGGTTTCGGAAGACGAGCCGGAAGTAATGATTTTGGATCTTAAGATGCCTGGAATAAACGGTATAGAAGTACTGGAACGTGTAAAGAAGGATAATCCTGATATTGAAGTAATAATTCTTACAGGACATGGTACTGATGCAGACAGGGATATATGTATGAATCTTGGCGCATTTGCATACCTACAGAAGCCAGTGGATATTGAGATATTGAGTGATACCTTGAAAAAAGCAAATGATAAGATCAGGCTAAAGAAAGCTTCTGAAGCGAAATAGCGAGCGTAGCCTCGTTGCTTTTGGCAAAAATTAGTGAGATAACCTAAACGATCGAAACTTTCCGCTGTTTTCAGCGGAAAGTTTTAATAAAATAATTGATTTATGCTATTATATACAAAAAATACTGTTCAATAAATCAGATTTGGACATCTTATGTCTATTCTTGAAAATTTAAAACCGAAATTCTGGAATTACAGTGATGTGGCCGCAGGCCCGCACAAGCATCTTTTCAACTTCAGGCGTATGTGGAAGATCGCGGTTTTGGTAATATCTATGGTAGCGATAATACCACTGGTTTCGATTACACTCATAGATTATAAAGTAACCCAGCATGCGGTAGAAACTGATTCTTTATTGCGTACAGCCCGTCTTGTTTCAAATACCTGGCGCACAGTTTCGTTTTTTCTTGTAGAGCGAAGAGCGGCCCTTGATTTTGTTGTACGGGATAATAGCTTTAATTCATTGTGTGATGCAAAAAGGCTTTCCGAAATCCTGAATAATCTGAAAAAGGGATTTGGAGGTTTCATTGATATCGGTGTAATTGATTCAAACGGGATGCAAAGAGCCTATGCCGGACCCTATAAACTGCAAGGTATAAATTACCGGGGCCAGAGCTGGTTTCAGGATGTAACCAACAAGGGAGTTAATATAAGCGATGTTTTCATGGGGTTCAGGCGTACCCCGCATATAGTTATTGCGGTCAGACACAACCTTTCCAAAGAGTCTTTTTTTATTCTTCGTGCAACAATAGATACCGACAAATTTAATGATCTTTTATCCCAGCTTGAGGTAAGCGGTCAGGGGGATTCTTTTCTTATAAATAAAGAAGGAGTTCTCCAGACACCTTCAAGAGATTATGGCAAGGTTTTGGATAAGATGCCTTTGCCAGTTCCTGAATTTTTCCAACACACCCGTGTTTATGAACAAACTTACCAGGACAAAGCGCTTGTAATAGGATATGATTACATTGTTGACACTCCTTTTATCCTGATGATTGTAAAACAAAAAGCCGAACTGATGAAGCCGTGGCAAAAAACCCGACTGCAACTCATCGGGTTTCTTATTGCAAGCATAAGTGTTATAGTAGTTGTAATTTTAAGTGTTGCCACATACCTTGTAAACAGGATACTTCTTGCCGATCAGAAGCGTATTATGACTTTGCACGAGGTTGAATATTCGAATAAAATGGCTTCTATCGGAAGACTTGCCGCCGGAGTGGCGCATGAAATTAATAACCCTCTTGCGGTTATAAATGAAAAAGTCGGGCTTATTAAAGATATGCTCACATTAAAAGGCGAGCTTAAAGAAAATAAAAGATTAATTGAGCTTTCCAACTCGGCCCTTTATTCTGTAGACAGATGCGGGACAATTACAAAGCGCCTGTTAAATTTCGCTCGTCATCTTGACGTAAAAATACAAGAAGTAAATATTGGTGAAGTTATAAAAGATGTTCTAGGGTTTCTTGCCAAAGAAGCAGACTACAGGTCTATACAAGTTTCAATCCAGGTTTCCTCCGATATTCCTTTATTTGAAAGTGACAGAGGAAAACTTCAACAAATATTTCTAAACATTGTAAACAATGCATTTGCAGCCGTTAAAGACGGCGGTGAAATTGTTATTACCGCAAAGCGCGAAGGGACTGATTTGATTTCAGTAACTTTTACAGATAATGGCCAGGGTATTCCAAAATCGGATATAGAAAGAGTGTTTGAACCGTTTTTTTCGACCAAAACTAAACAGGGAGGAACGGGGCTTGGTCTTTCCATAACTTACGGGCTTGTACAGGAATTGGGCGGAAGTATAGGCGTTCAGAGTGAAGAGGGTAAAGGAACAAGTTTTGTTGTAACCCTTCCGCTTAAGATGGAGAAGAAGGAGGGAAAAGACAGTGAAAATCTTGCTAGTAGACGATGAGAAAGAGCTGGTATCAACTCTTGCTGAACGCCTCACTTTAAGGGATATTGAGGCGGATTGGGTTACCAGTGGAGATGCCGCTATAAAAAAATGTGAAACCAAAACATATGATATAGCTGTTCTTGATATCAAGATGCCTAAAATTGGTGGAATTGAACTTAAGAAAAAACTGGATTCAAAGAATCCCGGTTTGAAATATATTTTTATAACAGGCCACGGATCTGAAGATGATTATATGACAGCATGTGGCGAAACAGGGGCCGAATATTATCTTGTAAAACCAGTTAATATTGATGATCTTATAGTAAAAATGAACGATGTTATGCTAAAAAAGGCGTAGGTGTAATATTGGTATCAAAAATGGGTATAAATGGTGAAAATGCCCTTAAATTTTTTGGGAATATGACGGCATCGATTTCTCATGAAGTAAAAAACGTGCTTGCGATTATCAATGAAAATGCCGGTCTTCTAGGGGATCTTTGTATAATGGCTGAAAAGGGGCTTCCTATTGATCCGGGCCGCATTAAAGCCGCTGCGGAAAAAGTAATAAAGCAGGTTCAACGTGGCGATATAATTATAAATAGGCTTAACAAATTCGCCCACAGTGTTGATGAGCCGGATTGCGATTATAATGTTAACGATCTGCTTGTTTTTGTTTCGGAACTTTCCGAAAGAATTGCTTTGATGAGCGGGATTAAACTTGAAACCAATAGAACTACAGACCCTGTTATTATAAATACCAATCCCTTTTTATTTGAAACTCTTATATGGTTTTTTCTTGATTATGCCATGAATGTCGTTGTTGGAAAAGAAAAAACCATTTGTATTACAGCTGAAAAAAATTACGATAATGTTGTTATAACTTTTTCCAAATTAAAAGGACTTTCCGGAATTCAAGCAGATGAATTTCCAGGAGAGCGTGAAAAATCCCTTCTTACCGCCCTGAATGGAATAACAGCAATTGATGCTGATTCAGAAAAGATAATGATAAAATTATAACCCCTTGTTTCAACCCCATGTCAGCCGTTTTCTAAATCATATTTTTTGGTCTAAATACAGATTTCTTATAAAATCATAAAAACTACAGGCCTCCCGGTTAAAAAAGGAGACCTGTATTGATATTGAACAATTTAAAATATTAATTGGATGTGACGGGTTAGTTAGTGTTCAAGCCTTAAGCCCCAACCTTCAAACATAAACATGATACCAAAGCCATACCACATTGTGTAAATAACATAAAATACGAGGGAGAAAACGACCATACCAGCTTTTTCTGAAATCTTTTGCGGAACTATTTTATAGTAATTATAAGAGCATTCAACTCCCTTTTTTGTTATGGAAGAAACAAGTTTCATTTCCTTGAATTTTTTCTGTTTGCCAAGCTCTTCCTGCATCAGCTTTAAAGCTGAATGCCAGTTAAACATTATCTTTCTTTCATTATAGGCGTATTTTTCAGTAAGCATTTCTCCTTTGTTGTTAAACATATTATCAGCATCTTCAAGACAGTTTCCCAAAATCTTATTCAAATTACCATTGATGCTTAATTGAGTTCCTGACACATTTGCTTCAGCGCCTCCTTTTATAAAAAGAAGGGCTGTTTCCTCTGCCTGCTTAGGTTCTTTCATTTCCAAAATCACGGAAATCGAATCATTATTGTATGTTTCGAGTTCACTTTTAAGTTTGGGTATGTAGTAGGCCGAGCCTTTTGATATGGTATTATATAGTGAATCAAGGTAATTTAAAGCATTTTTACCTTCGAATATGGGGCAAAACATAATTGCCAGAACAACAAAAAAGGCAACCAGCAACCCAACACCGCCGTAAAACTCTTTTTTATCTGCTATCATTTTATAAAGCCTCCTCTCCTTTGAGCTTTTTAATATTTTTGAAGAAGGTGCTTATAACCCATACAGCAAAAAAGCCGATTACAATGAAAAATAAAACATTTCCGATCATATCGAGTATTTTGCAGGTATCTTTTGACAGGGTAATAAGCTTTATATCCGCAAGTTTACCGGGAAGAGCAAAAAAACGGTTGCTAAACCCAGCCAGCACAGCCATTGCATAAAAACCTCTTATTGTTATACCTTTTACAACTTTGGTTGCCATGGCTCCAACCTGTATTCCTAAAAGAGAGCCGAGCAGCATTCCCATTGCAAGAGTGTAGAAAATAAACCCGTAAATTGCATACTGGCTTATTGCGGCATATCCTGCTGTAAAAATAATCTGGAAGACATCAGTTCCAACTGTTGTAAGAGAAGATACCCCAAGAACATATACGAAGACCGGAAAAGTTAAAAAACCGCCACCAACACCCATGATAGCTGCACAAAAACCTACAAGAGCTCCGCTTAATACAAGAAAAAGAGCTGATATTTTGCGCCCTCCGGGGACAAGACCTTCATCGAAAGTAATCATCGGAGGAATATTATATGACTGAATTTTCTGTGGAAGATTTCCAAGCTCCATTCCTTCGGAATCTCCTCCACCATGGGCATCTCCTCCGGCACTTGGCGATTTTCTTGCCTGGAGAAAATCATAAAGAGAATATACCCCAAGTATACCGAGCATAAGAACATATATTATTGTGATAAAAGCGTCACTCAATATAGGATTTATATCATATATGACACGGTTTATCACACCTCCTGTTGTTGCCCCGGCAACGGCGCCTATTATAAATATCAGACCCAGAGCCACTGAAATATTGCCAAGTTTTCTGTGAATAACCGATCCCATAATTGCTTTGGCAAAGATATGAAAAAGGTCGGTTCCTACAGCAAGAATACCTTTTATTCCGGCGCTCATAAGTGCCGGCGCAATTATAAAGCCTCCACCTGCTCCAATACATCCTGTAATCAGGCCGGCACATATGCCTATAAGTATTGATGCGATAAAGATAGTTGGCGTGAAAAAAGCCGGGCTATAGGCGGTTTTCCCTCCCAAAAATTCCGGAAGAGCTTCTCCCAACGGTTCTGCAAATGCAAAACCGCCAAGAATAATTGGTATAATTAACAAACCCAGTATCACAAGTCTTTTTTTATCTCTTAGAATTACATTTGAGATATCAAGTTCCCATTTTGCGTGGGCTCGTGCGCCCATCATCATAAATTTTCCCCATTGCTTGAAAAAATTCATATTCTTTATGCTCCTTTTTACTTATTATTGAATAAATCCACTAAAATTATATAACTTTGCGTAGAAGTTGCTTTATAAAGAATTATTCAGTCTAAATATCTAATTAAGCTTAAGCTGCCCGTATTTTCTAAAAAAAAATTGTACTTAACAATCAAAAATGAAAAGCAAAATGCATACCATAAAACTTATATGTTTATATGTTAATAAAGCCATTATGCAAATAATTACAGTACTATACAATAAAGAAAGCAAAAACGATGGAAATATATAAAAACAGGCAGTCAAACCGAGTCAATGGTTTATATATTTAAATATATAGATTAATATACATATAAATCATGAATAAAATAACAATAAAATTATGTTTCATGTATCCGAAATGTAATCGGCAGTGCATTTGTGGATCAGTTAAGATAAAAAACATGTCAGGATTTTTTACAATCTGTAAAGGATAATATTTCATATTCTATAGCAAGAGCTCTGTTTTGCAAGATAAAGTAACAGATAAAGTATGCACTCGTGAATAATATAAAATAATGTTGTTTTCTTAGCTGCTTGTTTTATATTTATAGAAAAATCATTGCTGTTTAACTCTGTTCACAGCTAAAAATCTTTAGAATTATTTAAATATATTGAATACTCTATAAGCACAGGCATACATTTGGCATATCAAAACTTACGCAAATATTTTCGAATTGAAACATTACGCTCCATGATGTAGAGTCAAAAAACTACCATTTTAACTTTATTATTAAAGTATTATGATAAAATTTTCTGAAATTTATAATAAAATTTTTAAAAGAAATAAAATAAAATCGCCATATGATTTGCAACATCTTTTGAGTGAATTCAAATCCCGATATCACAACTTTAAACTTCTATTAAGTTCCAACAATAAAGCGCTTGATATTATGGCTGATATCGAGTTGCTTCTTGAGGGTAAAAAACCATTTGGCATGTCCCAGATAAAATCTCATTGTACTGCTGCATCGGTTAATGTTTATAAAATGTTAAAAAACTTTGATGAACTTGTTCCGGGAAAATACAGTGAATTGTTTTCCCGATTCAACGATATACAGCAGGACATAAATAATATTGTTTCACAAAAAAAGTCTGCAACTGATCACAGACTAGTTATACCTCTTGTTTCAGTTAATAAAGATATGGCCGACTTTATCGGAAGTAAAATGGCTAATATCGGAGAAATAAAAAACAGACTTAATATACTAGTGCCATCAGGTTTTGTTGTTACTTCTGCGGCCTATGATAAACTGATTTCACATAATGATCTCCAGGCTGAGATAGAAAGGCTTTTTCAGACAACCGACACCGATAACATGGAACAACTTTATACTTTGTCTTCAAAGATCCGGCAAATGATTATGAGATCTGAAGTGCCTGATGAACTTGAAGATTCCATTATTAAATCCGTTTACGACATAGAATATATCAGGGGCAGGAAAATACGCTTTGCGTTAAGAAGCAGTGCTATCGGAGAGGATACTGCAAAAAACACATTTGCAGGTCTTTATCACTCAGAATTAAATGTTGGTGTCGACAATATTATTGACGCATATAAAACTGTGATAGCAGGAAAGTATTCGCTTCCAGCTATTACATACAGGCTGGAAAGAGGGTTTCGGGATGAAGATATACAAATGCCGGTTGGTTGTATGGAAATGGTGGATGCTGTTTCGGGAGGAGTATTATATTCAAGAAATCCTTTGGATATGAGTGATGATTATATTTTTATAAATTCAGCATGGGGTTTGCCCAAGTCGGTTGTTGACGGAAGTATTGATTGCGACCTTTTTGTTGTTTCAAGAAAACCACCGATTACGCTTGTACATGAAGATATAAAAGTAAAATCAAAAAAGTTTGTCTGCTTTTACGAAGAAGGCGTATGCCGCATGGATAATACCGGAGAATCAAAAGATCTTCCCTCTTTGACCAGGGAACAGATGTATAGTTTGTGCAACATGGCGCTTGAGATAGAAAAATATTACTGCTCGCCACAAGATATTGAATGGGCGGTTGACGGCAAAGGGTCGATTTATCTGCTTCAGTGTCGGCCATTGCAGGTATCGGAAAGATATAAAGAGATTGTGTTTCATGATCATGCAAAAAAGGATGCAACCGTTTTAGTTAAAGGAGGCATTACCGCAAGTCCCGGAGTAGCATCCGGAAAAGTTTTTCATGTTGATAAGGCAGTCGATATTTTAAAATTTCCGGAAGGAGCAGTGCTTGTAGCAAGGCAGGCGTTGCCAGCATGGGCGCCTCTTTTAAACAGAGCTTCTGCTGTTATAACTGAACAGGGAGGTTTTGCCGGTCATCTTGCAAATGTTGCCCGGGAAACGGAAGTGCCTGCTCTTTTCGGTGTCCCCATGGTTTATGATAAATTAATAGATGATGAAATTGTAACCGTTGATGCAAACTGCCTTGCCATCCATGCCGGAATAATAAAATGTCTGTCGGATCCTTTTGTGAAACAGAATAATCTTATGCATAACAGCCCTGTTTATGATGTTCTGAAAAAAGTAAGCAGGCACATTGTTCCTCTTAGCCTTCTTGATCCTGATTCGCGTGGCTTTAAACCTTCAAATTGCAAATCATTGCACGATATCACTCGCTTTATACATGAAAAATCGGTGCATGAGATGTTTAACTTCGGGAAGGAACATAACTTTTCAGAGCGTTCGGGAAAACGGCTTGTGGATAAAATCCCGATGCAGTGGTGGGTTTTAAATCTGGATGACGGGTTCAGGGAAGAAGTTGAAGGAAAGTACGTAACGCTTGATAATATTATATCTATTCCAATGCTTGCAATATGGGAAGGAATCACTTCGATTAAATGGGATGGGCCTCCACCGGTTGATGGGAAAGGGCTTGCTAATGTAATGTTTGAAGCCACTTTAAATCCTGCTCTGACAACCGGTCTTCGATCCAAATATGCTGAAAAAAATTACTTCATGATATCTAAGTCGTTTTGCAGTCTAAGTTCAAGGCTGGGTTTTCACTTTTCCACAATAGAAAGTATTGTATGTGATCGGGAAGGAGAAAATTATATAAGTTTTCAGTTTAAAGGCGGTGCAGCTGATCATGACAGAAAACTCAAAAGAGTCCTGTTTCTTGCTGAAATACTGGAAAAGTACGGCTTCAGAGTAAACGTTAAAAAAGACAGCCTCTTTTCAAGGGTAGACAACAGGGAAAGAGTATTTATGGAACAGCGCCTTAAAATACTGGGCTATCTGACAATTCACACAAGACAGATTGATATGATAATGTCAAGAGAGTCCACTGTAAATCATTACAAAAAGAAATATTTTGCAGATATTGAGAAGATAATAGGTGCCGAAGACTAAAGCTATGTTAAGCGCTTGTCAGTAACTTTTCGCATTCATCCCATTTTTTCCTTCTTCTCGTCTTTAACCCTATTTTCTTCAAGGCGAGTTATTTTTCCTTCCTGGATTTTTTTCCTTTTGTAGGCGTCTTCGAGCTTATATAGCAATTCATCAACATCGGTTGGTTTCATCAGATAGTCAAAAGCTCCAAGTTCCATTCCCTCAACGGCAACCTCAACGTTCGCATGCCCCGTCAGCATAACTACTTCAACAAGGGGCTTTATCTTTTTGATTTCTCTTAATGTCTGTATGCCGTCCATGCCCTGCATTTTTACATCCAGAACAACAAGATCCGGTGGAGACTCTTTTAAAATTGCAAGTGCCTCTTCTCCGCTATATACTCCACTTGCCTTTACCTTTCTCTTTAACAACCTTTTTAACAACGTGTCTAAAAACTCTTTTTCATCATCTACTATAAGAACGCTGAATTCGTACACTTTAATTGCCTCCTGCCTTTGAGCAAACCTGTATGATCTTATTAAACAAATCTTCAAAATCACACGGCTTTGTGAGATATTCGGCTGCGCCGTAATTAACAGCTTCTTCCGACGCAGCCTCCGATCCGTGTCCTGTCAGTATTATTACCGGAAGTTCCGGAGTCATTTTCCCGAAAATTTTCAAAACTTCGATTCCATCCATATCTTCCATCTTAAGGTCTAGAACCGCTACATCAAAATCGGTTTTTCGCATAGCCCTGAGCGCTTCTGTTCCTGAAAAAGCTTTTGTTACATCAAAATTTCTTTTTGAAAGTCTTTTGGCAATAACATTGACAAAGTCTTTTTCATCATCCACAAACAATACCTTGATACGGTTATTATTTTTATCGGGTTCTGCTTTTATGCTTTGTTTGATTTCCGCCATTTTAATTACCTGTTCTTGCTCCAGCAAAGTATCCATCGCCTGCGGCGAATCTTTATGAGCCAGTTTCAAAACGCCCCATTTTGGCCGATCTTAAGCGTTGGGCTCAAATTTCGCACGAAGTGAAGCTTTAGCGCTATCCTCGAAATACTCGATGTATTCCTGTGGTTGAAATTTTCTCCCGCCTTGAGATTGACCAAACTGAAACGTTTTGAAAGTGGCTCTTATGTCTATCGAAAAAAACCGCTTATTATTTTCTTCTGGTGGGAAGCCGTATATAAAATGTTGTCCCAGCATCGACTACACTTATAACGTCGATTATTCCTCCCATCTTTTTTACTATTCCGTAGCATATTGAAAGTCCCAATCCGGTTCCTTTCCCAACAGGCTTTGTTGTGAAGAAGGGGTCGAATATCCTGGCAAGATTTGATTTGGGAATTCCAGGGCCATCATCAGCTATGCTAATTACTGTTTCATTTGCTTCCAGAAAGCTTGTAAGTGTTATATTCCCACCTCTTTTTTCCAATGCATCCAAAGCATTATTCATGAGGTTCAAAAAAACCTGCTGAATTTCAGTATGTGACAGCCGTAATATCGGGAGGTTTTGCTGAAGATTGGATTTTATGCTGACATTGCTGAATTTCGCTCTTTGCGAGCAAAAACTTACCACATCATTTATTACGTCATTTATATTGGTATCTTCCAATACAGCATCCGTTTTCCTGGCAAAACTCAAAAGCTTTTTAGTAATATCCCGGCATCTTTTTCCCTGGGTTTTTATTTGCGCAAGTGCCCTTTCAAGTTCTTTCCTGTTTTCCGTGTTGCTTAAAGGCTCATCTTCCATAAAATCGTGAACCCAACCTGCTTCTTCAACCATAATAGCAACAGGATTATTTATCTCATGAGCTATTCCGGCTGCAAGCTCACCAAGTGAAGCCAGCTTTCCTGTTTCTAAAATCTTTTGGTTCATGGCTTCTTTTTCTTCATCCGTTTTGGCTATTTTGGCTATTATCCATTTTGAAAGCAAAAAGGCGGTTATCATGATTACTATGCCGTCTATCAGAATAATAAGAATAGTAATATGTTTAGCATCAGTCAGCTCGGCAAAGGCATCCGATTTATCTTGCTGGCAGATAAGTACCCAGTCACCGTTTTTTATCAAAGAGGCCACATATAAATGCTTTTTCTCCGAATCATCCTCTATCTCGGAAAAATATATCTCCTCTTTTGTGCTGATCCCTTTTTTAATATTGTTGAAAATAGAATATACTTTGCTGGAAACGACTTCAGAGTTAGGTTTTGACTGAAATTCTCCTTTGCTGTTTAGTATAAATGCAAACCCGGTTTTGCCTATCCGGAGGTTTTCAACAAGAGAATTGAAAGTAGCAAAGCTTATAGTTGTTCTTAATATCCATGGAAGTCCATTGTTGTTTTGTCTAACAGCGATTATAAAATGAGGTGTGCCCCGCAGGCCAACAAATATATCGCTTATAAAGTAATCACTGTTAATTGCCTTCTGAAACCACTGGGTTTCCGAATAATTGGCCTTTTCCAGTTTAAATGGTCCGGCATAAGTTATCTGAATGCCTTTGTCATTAATTACCCCAAGGTCTTCAAAAACAGAACCATATTCAGTTTGAAGCGAAGCAAGGCTGTTGTTCAGAAAGTCTTCATTATTAAGTTTCTCAAAAGTAAACGATTTTGCCATAAATCTTATACTGTTTAATTTTTCCAGCAAAAAACCGTCAATGTTTTGCTTATGCTTTAAAACAAGTTCGCCGAGATGGGCGTTTTGTTTTTTATGGTAGGAAGCACTGAAGCGTTCCAAAATAATTCCGCTGACTGTGACTAAAGGAACAAAAGAAAGCGCAATAATAATAAAAAGCATTTTTTTTAAAAGGGATTTATAATAAGGATCTTTTAGTTGGTTTTTCCAGGTCATGGTATAAAATCACAAATTATCTTTTTCAACAGTTATGCCGGTCTGCAATTGATTAAGTTTTTTGTCTATCTTATAATCTATCGCCTGTAAAGTTGTTTTTGGCGGACATATGGATGAAAAATCAGGACGTGTTCGTGTTTTTTAAATTAATTATTGAATGAAAGGCTATATATATTTGTTTATATAGGATATAATATCAATAAGCGATGTAGAAATCAACTCAAGAAATAAGTTTTTGTTAGTTTGTTATGTATTTTTTAAAGCAACCCCAGTTTAACTCTTTCCTTTCAAAAAAATCGGAAATCCCCATACCATATCGCGGTAGTATGACATAATGAATTTTACATATTGTAAAAAATATCGACATAGATCTTAAAAATCACAAATTGCGTGTCAAGACTTTCCCTAATAAATTAATATGTTATAAATATATTCGTTTGAGTAAAGATGGCACATGTCTTGCCTTAATATTTTTAAAATAATTTATATCGGAGAAATAGGCATTGAAAAAAGAATTCAAAATACTAATTGCAGACCGAAACTCCAATGTTAGAGATTTTTTAAAACGTGAGATGACAGACGAAGGATATGCCGTTGTTCTGGCGGAAAGCGGGAGGGAGGTTTTAAAGTTGGCATATAATCTTAATCCTGTTGATCTTTTAATACTTGATCCTGATTTGCCCGATGCTGATGAATCTTTATTGCTGATGAAACTTAATCAAAAAACCCCCTGCATTCCGGTAGTACTTCATACCTTTTTTTCAGAATATATTGCTACTTCAAAAATTATTGCTCCAACAGAGTTTGTTGAAAAAGGCGGAAACAGTATAGAACAACTTAAAAAAGTTATTGAAACTATTTTAAACAACAAGATCAGCACAAACCTTGGAAAAGGATAGGTGGAGATACTGATATGAAAAGAAGGTTATATGCAAATCTTCAGAGAAGAATTATTCTCATAACCCTATTTGTTTCCTTCGTACCGCTGATCTTTCTTAGTATTACGATTTACCAACAATTTGCACATGTATTTAAAAACAAAATTGAAGAACAAATCACTTATCGGGCAAGAGTTCAGAGTAATGCTATAGAACTATTCTTAAAAGAACGCACTGCAATTCTATTGGCTATGGCCGACTCATATACATTTGATTTTCTATCGGAAAGAAATAACCTCGAGAAAATCTTCAAGATAATGAATAACCGGGTCGGAGGATTCATTGATCTGGGAATGATAGACAGCTCCGGCCGGCATGTCGCTTACATCGGTCCTTACAACCTCCTTAATGTTAATTATTATTCGGAACCATGGTTCCGTGAGGTTGAAAGCAAGGGTGTTTATGTAAGTGATGTGTTTATGGGATACAGGCGCGTACCTCATTTTATTATCGCCCTCCAGCGTCAGGAAGCAAACAGAAGATGGATATTAAGAGCGACCATAGATTCCGATGTTTTTGAAAGCCTCGTTCGTACCGCACAGGTTGGAAAAACAGGAGATGCTTTTATTATCAACAAAGATGGCTACTACCAAACTCGCATGCGTTTTGGAGGCGAAATTCTTTCCAAATCGAACCTGGATACTACTATTTTCGGCGAGGGAACAATGGCGCTGGAAAAGGTAAACGAACATGGGAAAAAGTTGTTATATGCCGGTCGCTGGTTTAAAAAAAACAACTGGCTCCTTGTTATAAGCCAGGATGCTTCGGAAGAAATGACACACCTTTTCAAAACAAAACAAATGGAAATTATTATCGTAACAATAGGCTGTCTTATGATAATTTCTACTACTATCTTTATAACTCACATGATCATAAAACGTCTGGAATATTCAGACAAGAAGATGAACGAACTTAATGCTCAACTCGTTCATTCGGATAAACTGGCTGCCCTTGGCAAGATGGCCACAGGTGTTGCCCATGAAATAAATAATCCTCTTGCAGTCATAGCTGAAAAAACAGGTTGGATGGAAGATCTCTTAGAGGAAGAAGAGTTTCAGAACAGCCAAAATCTCGAAGAGTATAAAAAGTCGCTTTTAAAAATCGAAGAGCATGTTGAAAGGGCAAGAAAGGTTACACATGGAATGCTCGGATTTGCGCGCAGGATGGAACCTCATCTGGAAGATGTGGATATAAATAAAGTTTTGAATGAAACTATTACTTTCTTGGAAAGTTATGCCCGTACCAACAACATCACTATATCAACTGACTTAAAACATAATCTTCCAATAATTGCAGGAGATCATTCCCAGATACAACAAGTGTTTTTGAATCTTTTAACCAATGCGATTGATGCTGTAGGTAAAGACGGAATCGTATGGATAAGCAGCCGAATCAACAACTCGAAAATATCAGTCAGCGTGAAAGATAATGGGCTGGGAATTCCAAAAGAATATCAGGCAAAAGTTTTTGAACCTTTTTTTACAACCAAACAAACAGGTAAAGGAACGGGATTGGGCTTATCCGTCAGCTATAATATAGTCCGGAATATGGGTGGTACTGTTACTCTTGAAAGCGAAGAAGGTAAAGGAACAACATTTACCGTAAATTTACCTATCGTTATTCCGGAGAAGAAGTAGAAGTGGATTTTATTAACAATAGAGCCACTTTCAAAACGTTTCAGTTTGGTCAAGCTCAAGGCGGGTGAAAATTTCAACCACAGGAATACATTAAGTATTTCGAGGATTGAAATTTGAGCCCAACGCAGAGATCGGCCAAAATGGGGCGTTTTGGAACTGGCTCCATAGGTCATTAATCGGGAGCCGGGAAACACGAAGCGGTGGCAAGATGGCCCGACACAAGATTATAAATTAATCAATTAAGGAGGTTTAATGTTTAACTTCCGGGTTTTAATAGTAGATGATGAAGCCGATTTTCTGGAAACAATAGTCAATCGTTTGAAGAAAAGAAAAATTGAAGCAACAGGAGTTCCCAGCGGCGAAGCCGCCCTGGAGCTGATTAAGGAAAAGCCCTTTGATATTGTTGTTTTAGACATCAAAATGCCGGGCGGCATAGACGGCATAGAAGTGCTGAGAGAAATCAAAAGCATACGACCTTTAACCGAGGTTATTCTTCTTACCGGCCATGCCTCGGTTGAAACAAGTATTGAAGGATTGAAACTCGGTGCCTTCGATTATCTGTTAAAACCTGTAAAGTTTGTTGAACTTCTGGATAAAATTGCTGCGGCTTTCGAAAAGAAGAGTTCTCAGGAACAAAAGATTCGAGCAGCTAAGAATCGTGAGATAGACTGATATGGGAAGTATGTAAAATTGAACCATATGCCCCGTGAGGCAATAATATAACAAAATTGAAAAGGAGGGTGTCAAAATGCGTAAAATTTGGATTAAGCTGACAGGTATGATTACAATGGTGTTTCTGTTTTCAGTAGAAACAGTGCTTGCGGGAGGTGAAAAAGCTTCACTTCTCGTTATAGTGGCCGACACCCGTAAATTAAGCGGTTGGGAGGCCTGGTTTGCTAATCTTTATAATGAAAGTCATTTGTATTTCACAATTTTAACCGTAGTATCCATTCCGATTATCGGAGTAATTTTTGGTGTTCTGGCTGATCTGGTAATGTCCAGAATAGGAATAGACTTAAAATCAAGGGAATTGTCGGAACACTAGTATCATCTAAACTTGTTGAGTAGATATTTCAAATTAAAATAAAGATTAACACCAGGAGGTTAAATCATGGATTGGTTATATGTTCTGATGCCCATTTCGGGAGTTACGGTTTTCTGGCCCGGCCTTGTTATCCTTGGGGTCGGTGTCGGAATAATAGGTGGTTTTTTTGGTATGGGCGGAGCCTGGATGGTTACGCCAGGACTTAATATTCTAGGATTTCCAATGGCGTTTGCGATTGGAACCGATATCGCCCACATGGCAGGAAAGTCCCTTATTTCAACCATGCGACACGGCAAATTCGGAAACGTTGATTACAGGCTCGGCATGATCATGCTGGTAGGAACTATTGTAGGATTTGAGTGCGGCGCACAGATGATCATGTGGCTTGAACGCATAGGAAAAGTAGAATTTATAGTACGATGGATGTATGTTGTGCTTCTTATTCTTATCGCATGGATGGTTTTTGCAGATGTAGCAAAGAAGAAGAGAAAAGAGAAAGAAGCCAGGGAAAAGGGCTTGGATGATGACAAACTTGCCACTGGTCTTGAATGGCATAAGAC
This sequence comes from Pseudomonadota bacterium, assembly GCA_043825875.1. Taxonomy (GTDB): domain Bacteria; phylum Desulfobacterota; class Desulfobacteria; order Desulfobacterales; family RPRI01; genus RPRI01. The sequence continues at coordinate 49,733 of JBDRRF010000084.1, forward strand.
TTTTCACAAACTTAAAATACCCCCTATGATACATTTTAAGGCAGCAGGATTTACCTGCTCGGCATGGCTGCCTATTTTTATCAGTTTTCTAACCGGCTGGCTTGCAGGCATCCTTGGCATAGGCGGCGGACTCATACGTATGCCTGCTCTTATCTATTTCATAGGTTGTCCTACTCACATAGCTGTCGGGACCGATCTTTTCGAAGTTATGATCTCAGGTCTTTACGGAGCCGGCACTTATACTTTTAAGGGCAGAACCGAACTAGTTGCTGTTGTTATCATGCTATGCGGCGCAGCTATTGGAGCCCAGGTAGGAACTGTGGCAACTAAATACATAAAAGGTTACGGAATTCGTATCGCATTTGGAATTGCTGTTATCGGCTGCTGTGTTTCAATTATAATGAAACTTATTCCAAGGTATGTGGCAGGAACCAAAGCTATAATGGATACTTGCTCAACAGTTCTTATACTAGGGCTTGTCGGCGCTTTGTCTCTGTATATTCTTGTTAAAATGATCCAGGGCGCAAAGAATGAAATTGCTATGAAGAAGGGAGGCGCTTAGCATGAGAAAGCATACTATGATAAAAAAACATGGCCTGTTTATTGTATTGTCTGCTTTATCATTTATTTTTATCTTTGCCTGCGGAAAATTAGGAAATGTAGATCAGGGCAGAGTTGTCGAATTTGATAAAGATAAAGCAATCGTTACACTAATAAGAGACTTTAACGCAGACCCGAAGAATCCGGACTATACACATCTTCCGCCTTATATATATGAGATGCCGAAGAACCCTAATGAAATCGGAGCTCTTCCCAAAGCCGGTAAACGTATGCAACTGGATACCGAGAAAAACCAGATAGTCATATTTGATACAGCAACACAAAACTTCAAAGCCATAGATTACAAAGTAATCGATCAGAAAGATAATGTGGCCAAGAAAGACCCGCTGGTCTATGATGAGGAAACTGAGGAACCTAAAGCTTTTCCTATAGTAGACAAAGCAAATAAAACTATTACCCTTTATTCGGGTAGACAAAAAATTCTCATTACTTTTTCACTTCCTGAACAATATTTTGCTCTATCGGACGATACCTGGGATTCAGGAGATGAAGTCCGCATCTATTATAAGGAGGAAGGTAAAGCAAGAAGATTTATGAATATTACACAAACCGATATTTTTAAAAAATAATAAACCGATGCCTTCATAAAAACCATTTTTGGGGTTTTATGAAGGCATCTAAAATGGAGATAAAGCGGCAATGAATGATATGGAAAAAACCCTGCGGTTAAGAAGAGCTGTTGGAAAAGTTGCCGCTATACTTTGTGTTATTGTCTGTTTTTCACTCATTGATACAATAATAGCAGGGTTCAGGCAATCAGCAACCGAGTTTGATGTTCTTCCGGGAACATCGATAGAATTGAATGGGCTCACAGCAGAAAAGGTTAAAAGTGGCGATGAAATTGTCTGTAAAAGCAGCTCAGATTATATTCGAATTTCAATTGATTCACTTCAGAAAGGCCACTGGTTTGGTAATAACATGTGGCATGGACATCTTATAATAAGTCCGGACGCAAAAGCCGGCGAATACAGCATCATTGTCGGTATTAAAGATATAAATCTGCAAAAAAAACACGATAAATTTCTTGTAAGAGTATATAAGGATTATGCAAAATATCAACAAAGCTTCAAATCTGTAATAAAACGATACATAGATATTTCGCCATGGGTTTTTGCGGCTTCTTTTTCACCATTTATTATTTTAGCTTTCGGGTATATATTTATACTATCCGGGAAAATTGAAAATCTGATGGCAAAGCAGAAAAAGGCGGTAATTTACAAAGTAAAAAAAGCTAAAGAAACATGTGAAATCTATTTTGGCTTAGGTATGGATCATGGCATTAAAGTAAGCACATGCCTTACCGTTTTCAATGATAAGGGCCAACCGGTGGGAACCGCTGTAGTTAATAGTGCAAATGGAATAGACTCTATTGCTTGCGCGGAATCGGGTTGCCTGATTAAACCCGGCTATATTGTATCAGTCTCCTGATAAATACAACTCATATTATTTTATATTATTGATATATATTGATTATTAGAATAATCTTATCCTTTTTTAACTTATAAACTTTTACGATTCACATAACATGGAAATCAACAAATGAATAATATACGCCTTTTACTGGTGGATGATGAAGAAGATTTCAGAATAACACTGACAGCGAGATTAAAAAGGAGAAATATTGATGTTATCGATGTTGATAGCGGTGAAAAAGCAATAGAATTGATCAGAAATAATAAATTCGATGTAGCCATAGTTGATATCAAGATGCCTGGTATTGATGGAATAGAAACCTTAAGATATTTAAAAAGGATAGACCCGCTATTAGAGGTAATACTTCTTACCGGACATGCTTCGGTGGAGGCGGGCATAGAGGGGATAAAATTGGGAGCTTATGACTATATTGTCAAGCCGTGTAATTTAAATGATCTTTTATCCAAGGTTGAGGATGCTAATCGTCGAAGGCATATAGAGGAAGAACACATTCGGGAAAAATAAGAATGTTTAAAAAGTTAAAATTATTTAATAAAGAAAAATCCTGTAAAAATAATGATGAAAGAGATAACATATCAGATCTCTTCAGATATAAGTATTCCTGCTTTAAAATGCTTCTGGATTCAAACTCCGAATTTTTAAAAATAATAAGTGACATTGAGGAAAAACTTATAGGAAAGCAGGTATTCGGCATGTCGTATATAAGATCCAGGTCAGGCAAGGCAATTTTCCATGCTCTAAGGATGGTAAAAAACCTGGATGATCTTTCTGGCCATCGATATTCTTTGCTTTTTGATATAGTTGAAAAAATAAATATAAATATTAAAGAAATTCTAAAGAAAAAAAAGGAGGATTTTCCTGCTGAATTTATTTTACCTTATTCAATGATAAATTCTGAGATGACCGACTGGGTGGGAGGCAAAAACGCCAATCTTGGCGAAGTACATAATAAAATCGGACTTCCTATACCACGCGGATTTGCCATCACCACACGGGCTTTTAAATTATTCATGCTAAAAACCGATCTATTGGATAAAATCAGCAAAAAAAAGATGGAGATCGACCCTGATGATCCTGAAACAATAAAAACCATTAGTGAGGACATTTGTAATTTGATAATATCATCTATGGTACCTCCCGAACTGGAAAAAGCTATAAATCTTGCCTATGCACAACTTGCAGAAACCGCTTCTGATACAAAATCTTTGGGGCCTTCGTTAAGGGTGGCCATGAGAAGCAGCGCAATAGGAGAAGATGGAGAACATTCATCTGCCGGTCAATATCTGTCCAAATTAAATGTGCCGGCAAGCCAGCTGATTCAGTCATACAAGGAAATCGCAGCAAGTCTTTATACACCACAGGCTATCACCTACCGCCTCAATAAAGGAATAAGAGATGAAGACATCGGAATGAGCGTAGCCTGTCTTCAGATGGTTGACTCGGTTTCAAGTGGTGTTATGTATTCAGGAAATCCGATCAATCTGCTGGAAAAAAATATTATCATCACTGCTGTATTGGGGCTGGGACCTTATGCTGTTGGAGGAATTGTAACTCCTGACAGATACCTTGTGGATAATGATGGCCGGGTAATTGAAGCGGATATTTCTTATAAGACCGTTAAACTAGTCAGTAATCCTGATGATGGATTAATGGAAACCGATGTTTCAGATGAACTTCGCCACAAACCCTGCCTATCACCAGAAAAAATAAGTATACTTGCAGGATATGCCACAAAACTCGAAAAACATTTCGGGTGCTCTCAGGATATAGAGTGGGCCCTTGCTCCTGACGGTAATCTTCTTATCCTTCAAAGCCGACCATTACATGCCGAACAATATGGAAAGACTATTCCGATAACGCCTGTATTTACTCAATACCCTCTTTTGATAGAAAAAGGCATGAGCGTTTCAGGCGGGGTAGGTTCTGGGCCTGCTTTTCTTGTTGCCTCAGATGAAGATCTCTTGAATTTCCCGGATGGATCGGTTCTTATAGCAAGACATTCTTCCCCTAAGCTTGTCATGGCTATGAAAAAAACCCGGGCTATAATAACCGATATCGGCAACATAGCCGGGCATATGGCCTCTCTTGCCAGGGAATTTGGTGTTCCTACAATTGTAAACGCCTATGATGCAACCACCAGGATACCGTCCGGCATGGAAATTACCGTAGATGCCTACTCAGGAAGGGTATATCAGGGAAGGGTCAATGAATTGGAGCCATTTCAGAATAAAGGCAAATTCCCCATGAAGGACACGCCGGTGTACAAGATTTTAAGAGAAGTAAGCGACTGGATAATTCCTCTGAATCTCACGGATGCAAGATCGCCAAAATTTACACCTGATTCATGTAAATCTCTTCATGACATAAGTCGCCTTGCTCACGAATTCTCCTACACCGAGATGTTTCAACTCAGTGACTTTGTCTGCGATAAAAAAGGAATAGCTTTTAAACTTAAGAGCAATATTCCGCTTGATCTTTATGTTATTGATATAGGTGGCGGCTTTACCGAAACGAATACGGATCATAAGAATGTAACTCCCGACAAGATAGCTTCAATTCCTTTTAAAGCGCTGCTTGGAGGAATGATACATGAAGATTTTCAAAAAGAGCAATTGCGCCCTGTGGAATTCAAAGGCTTTTTATCCGTGATGAAAGAACAGATGCTTTCTCCTCCTTCTCAGGTTGAAAGATTCGGTGACCGAAGCTACGCCATAATTTCAGATAAATATCTTAATTTCAGTTCGCGTGTGGGTTATCACTATGGTGTCCTTGATTCCTATTGCTCCCAGACAGTTAATATGAACTATATTTCATTTTCGTTTAAGGGCGGAGCCGCCGATGATATAAGGAGAAACAGACGAGCAAGGACTATCGCAATAATCCTTAAGTCAAACGATTTTGCCGTAGAAGTCACAGGAGATAAGGTCAGCGCGCGATATCAGAAGCACGAAAGCGCTCTCATTGAACAAAAGCTTGATATAATCGGGCGTCTCTTACTGTTCACACGACAAATGGATATGCTTATGACGAATGAGGCAAGCGTAGAAGCATTGGCCAAAAACTTTATGGCCGGAAAATATACGTATTGAAGGACTCTTCAATACTCCATCAAGACTATCCCATGAAACTTAACCCAAAACCGTTTAAAAAGTACAAATCACCTTTTTGGATCAACAGGTCAGAAGGTAGTTTGTAAGTATAAACAAAGAGATAACTTGCACCAAGTTAGCAAATAGGCAGTATGCAATTAATTATCTTCCCGGGCAAAGGTTTCCATGACTATGTTGTATTTTTCAATCTTTGAATGAAGTGTGGGACGGGAAAGGCCTAAAAGTTTGGCAGCCTTTGAGCGGTTTCCATTACATATATTAAGTACTTCACTTATTAATATAGACGAGAATTCATCCATGAAGCTGTCAAAAAGATTTTCAGTATTACGGGTTTTCAATTCTTTTCTAAGCCATCGCCTCATGGCTTCATCACCCATATCCTTCTTTGATCCGTCCGAAAGAGGTTTTTCACAGATAACCTGGGAAATATCATCAGCGGATAAGGGCACTCCCCGGTTAAATATCAGAGCTTTTTGTACAGTGTTTTCAAGTTCACGAACATTACCTGGCCATGAATATGACGAAAGTAAAGTTTTTGCCTCATCATTTATTCCGGGGTTTTTAATTCCTTTTTCATTAGAATATTTTGCGAGAAAATAATCCGTTAAAACAGGTATGTCATTTTCCCTTTCTCTTAAGGAAGGAAGCTGAATCGTAACTACTTTCAAGCGATAATAGAGATCCTCTCTAAATCTTCCGTCAAGAATCGCCTTTTCGAGGTCTCGGTTTGTAGCTGCAATGATTCGGACATCGGTATTTATATTAACAAGGCCGCCGACACGCTCAATTTTTTTTTCCTGTATAAGTCTCAACATTTTTGCCTGAAGATTTAAAGGCATATCCCCGATTTCATCCAGAAAAATTGTTCCATTGTGAGCCTGTTCAATCTTTCCCACCTTGCGATGAGCTGCGCCGGTAAAGGCGCCTTTCTCATAACCGAACAGTTCGCTTTCAAGCAGATTTTCCGGAATGGCAACACAGTTTATTACAAGAAAAGGTTTATCAGCCCTCAGGCTGTGCTGATATAAAGCTCTTACAACCAATTCCTTTCCGGTTCCGGATTCACCCCGCACCAAAACAGTAGCATCGGTTGGGGATGCCCTCCCTATTGCTTTGTAGAGTTCCTGCATTACGGTGCTGCGTCCGACTATCGCATCTCTTGATGCTTTATCGGTATTTGCGTCCACATCAACAGGAGAACGCATAAAACGGCTTGCATTTATGGCCTGTTCAATAAGAGAGAGCATTCCAGGTATGTCAAAGGGCTTAAGGATGTAGTCAAATGCTCCCAGTTTTGTTGCTTCGATAGCTGTTTCCGTTGTTCCGAAGGCGGTCATTATTATAACCGGAAGTTTTGGCTCAATTTTATGTATTGCCTTAAATGTTTCAAGTCCGTTCATGCCCGGCAGACGCATATCAAGAATTACAATATCAGGAGCCTGATTCTTGACTTCACTTAAACCGGCTTCACCGGAAGCAGCCCCAACTACACGATAGCCTTCTTCAGCCAGAAGTTTTTGAAAACTTTTGCGGAGCTGATCATCATCATCAATAATAAGAATAGAGCTCAAATGCCTTTTCCTTTACTTTTGTCTTTTGCAGGGAGAGTAATTATAAAAGCTGCGCCCTCCCGTTCCTTTGATTCAACATCAATACGACCGCCATGTTCTTCAATTATTCTGGTTACTATACTAAGTCCAAGCCCTGTTCCCTCTTCCTTGGTTGTAAAAAAAGGCTCCATAATTTTTGCAATAAAAGATTTTGGAATCCCCGGACCATTATCACTAAATTTTAGCACGACAGCTTTCCCTATTGCAGTATCAATATCCTCATATTCATAAATTGTTATTAAACCGCCTCTTATCATTGCTTCGCAGGAATTGATCATCAGATTGACTATTACTTCTTTTAGTTGTTCAGGATCAATATCTATTTCAGGAAGATTTTTTTCTCTTACAATTTTTACTGTAACATCATATGATTTAATACGATGTTCGAGCAGTTGTATTGCAAGATCTACTACAAGAGAGGGGCTGATTTTTTGCATCTTCAGTTTTGGCGGCCTTGAAAATTCAAGAAAGTTCTGAACTATGGTATCCATCTGGCGTATTTCATCAGATATCACCTTAATGTCATCTTGCTGTGTTTCTGTAAAGTTTTTGGAACGTTCAAGCGAAAAAAGCCGCATTTTTACAGATGTAAAAGGATTTCTTATGCTGTGCGCCATTCCCGCGGCAAGTTTTCCTACTAGGGCCATCTTCTCAGACTGCTGTAAATGTTCACGACTTTTTTCCAGTTCAAAATGTGTAAGGTCGAAATCATTGATCAGATCTCTTACATTTTTAACAAGCACTGCGATTTCATCATGCGCACTTCCTGTATTACTTTCCCGGCCTGCTTCCATGGCTAAACGGTAAATAGGCTTTAGAATGCCTTTAACCAGAAGAACCCCCATCATGATAATAAGAAATGTGCTCATAATAAGAGCGCTTACGGCAAAATATCTTAATTGAATAGCTTCATTATGACTATTTTCCTTGGCAAGGGCAACCCTGTTTACATGAATAATCTTATATTCATCACAAAGTTCGATAATCTTGAAAAATTGATTTCGTACATCTTTATGAAGCTTTGCCCCTTCTTTACGCTTACCTGCAATATAATATGAGATAACACGGTCTTTCAATCCTATATAGACACCGTATTCCTTTTCTATATTTTCGATAATCTTTTTTTGAGATTCATTTTCGGATATGAGTTTTACTTCTTCGAGTTTCTTCTTAAATATCTGTCTGTATTCACCTAACTGTTTCAGCCATTCCGGATCATTATCGAGAAAATAATAGGTTACAAAACCCTTCTGACTTATTATAGCCATTTCAAGTTCTTCAGCTGATTGCAGCGCGACTATATCTTTTTCAACCAAATGTGTTAAGGCGCTTTCTATTCTGAAAGTATACCAAAACATAACGGAACCGCCAAGAATTGTTATTATTATAAGCGATATCAGTATTGCGTATATTCTTATACGGAGACTTAAATTATTTTTCATTTTGGGTATTTAAGAAGATAGTTCGTGTTTTCCTGCTATAGGACGGTTTAAATTTTTTCTTCAGTTGCATTAGCCTTTACCTTTATATATCTTCTTATACCAATGGCGTATAATTTTACAACCTCATAAATTCTACTCTGCCTTTTTATATTTGAATATCATGGAATTAAAACAAGGTTTTTCCCCCATAGCTAATAAAAAAGCTAAGGTTCTGATTTTGGGTTCGATGCCCAGCGAGGAATCTTTCAAAAAGAGCGAATATTACGGCAATCCAAGAAATTATTTTTGGAAGATTATGGCATTTTTGTTTGGATTTGATTTTTCCATAAGTTATAAGGAAAAAATAAAAATATTATTGGAAAACAAAATAGCGCTTTGGGATGTAGTGCAGTCTTGCGAAAGAAAAGGCAGTCTTGATACAAATATAAATAATAAAACAATAATTGAAAATGATTTTGTTTCTTTTTTTTATAAACACCCGAACATAAAAAATGTTTATTTTAATGGTGCCAAGGCGGAGGCGGAATATTATAAAAGAGTTTTGCCAATGCTTTCAAAATCGGAGCATAAAATAAATTATGTCAGACTTTGCTCTACAAGTCCTGCTATGACCCTATTGTCGTTTGATGCCAAATTAAGGGAGTGGTTGAAAATCAAGGTTCATTAGATGTATTTTGAATGCGGAAACTGTTCTATTAAAAACACTGGGAGAAAAAAGATATGATAAAGTTTATAAAAACAATTGTACTTATTGTAGTGACTTTTTGTATTGCTTCAAATGTTTGGGCCGCTTCTCCGGCAACCGGAACTATTACAGCAACCCAAGCCTGCCAAGCTTATGTCTCAAAAAACAAACTAACCAACCCCGATAACACAAAGCTTGTGATCAACAAAAGTTATCCGGTTTTTGAGGCCAATAAAGCAGAAAATCCCAGTTGGTACCGGGTGCGCGTTTCCGGCGCCAATCCGGTAGAACGTTGGATTCCAAAGCATTGTGGTACGTTTGATGCCCAAACCGGAAATAGCGGAAGTTCCGGTGGACAAAGTGGTGCTCAGACTAATAAATGCCAAACTGCGGGCCTGGAAGATAGTTATGTGCTGGCGTTAAGCTGGCAACCCGCTTTTTGCGAAACGCATTGTGATAAACCTGAATGCCGTATAGAAGATAAAAAATCTTATCAGGCGCGTAATTTTACCCTGCACGGTTTGTGGCCTAATAAAAAATCATGCGGCAAAGATTATGGCTTCTGTGGCGAGGTTCAAAACAAACCGGGCGATTTTTGCGACTATCCTGTGCTGCAATTTTTTTCTCAAACCCGGCAAGCGCTTGAACAAGTTATGCCCAGTGCCTCGGCAGGCTCCTGTCTGCAACGCCATGAATGGTTCAAGCACGGCACCTGCCAGACTAAATGGTCTATTGATGAATATTATGAAACAGCCATAGATCTGACGCAACAATTCAATGAATCGGGTGTCGCTTATTTTATTACCCGCAATACAGGTAAAAATGTTAGCGAAGAAGAGTTTATCAGCAAAGTGGAGTGCGCACTTGGAACCGGCACGCACAATCGCATAGAGTTAAAATGTAGTAACGGAAATCTGGTTGATGTGTACATAACCTTGCCGGTTGATATTACTCCCGGCGAAAGTCTTGGTGAACTAATGGGGCAGGGGGAAAGCCGGTATAAATCAAATTGCGGCGGCAGTTTTCATATAGACCCGATAGGGTTTCAATAATTGGAGCCAGTTTCAAAACGTCCCATTATGGCCGATCTCTGCGTTGGGTTAAAATTTTAATCCTCGAAATACTCCATGTATTCCTGCGGTTAAAATTTTAACCCGCCTTGACCTTGACCAAACTGAAACGTTTTGAAAGTGGCTCATTGTACTGCTTACATGTAATTCATAAAAATTAATTTATAAAAAGTTGCCAGTTAGGATTAATTATTTTGAAATTACAATCCGAAGATAAAGAAATTAAGGTATTTATTTCGAACCGGGAGTCGAAGTGTGATGAGTGTGGTGAAGAACTTGGCACCAATGCCTGGATTACGCTTGCCGGAGATAAAGGCGCCCTGTGTCTGACTTGCGCCGATCTGGACCATCTTCATTTTCTACCTTCCGGTAATGCGGCTTTGACCAGACGTGCCCGCAAGCATTCGACCCTTTGGGCAATTGTGCTGAAATGGAGCCGTTCCCGAAAGCGATATGAGCGTCAAGGGTTGATGGTTGAAATGCAGGCGCTGGAAAAAGCGGAAGAAGAATGTCTGGCCGATGAAGATATAAGGGAATGCCGCCGGGAGCGAGAAGCTATTCGCAGAAAGGAATTGGACCGCCGGTATGTAGAAGAGTTTGCTGCGCAGGTAAGAAAACTTTTTCCGAGCTGTCCCGCCAAAAGAGAAATAGAAATAGCTGAGCATGCCTGCCGCAAATATAGCGGTCGAATCGGACGTTCCGCCTTTGCAAAAGCATTGGATGATAAAGCTATACATCTTGCAGTAATCGCTCACATCCGCCATAGGGAAACAAAATACGATGAGCTTTTAGCGATGGGCTACGAGAGATGGGAAGCGCGTAGTAAAGTGGAAAATGCGGTTTACGATGTTTTGCGGAAGTGGGAAATATCGAAGTAATTTTATTGGACACTATCATTTTCTAACAGAGGTTTAACCCCGGGCAAAGAGCAGATCACCAAACGGCGATGGGTTGTACGGTAAATACACAAGTTATAAACTAAATAGCTGATATTAAGTGATTTTGCTTATTCTAAGTTTGAGAATGTCTTTGATTCCCAATGGAAATATTGACTGATTTAAGATCTCTAAAGCTTCTTCCAACATTGTTGGGTCATCAATCCGCTGTAAGGTTCTTGCACCTTTATGCACTCCGATCTTCCCATCGACAGCAGACTGTAGGCGGTTGGTTATGTTGGTAGAGAGTCCTGAATGTTTGGACCATTCAATCACCTTTTCAAAGAAAAAGAAGTGGAATTTTTCTATCTCATTATTTTCGTCTATCCATAGAAATACATACAATTCAGTATTGAGTTCTTCACTAATGAAACTCAATTTCTTTAATCTGTTTGCATCATGGGTTACAGCCCTTTTCGAGGACAATTGGTAGAAGTGGTATTTGAAAACCGGCTCTGCATTCATATTATTTCCACAATCAAAAATAGACAGAATTTATATTTATAACGATAAGTTAAGCCCATGGCAAGTGGAGCCTGGTTGATAATGGCAAGGCAATAAAGAAGTCAATATATTGATATGTTTAAAGCCGCCTGGCTCTGTCCGTCAATCTTCAACGTCTCGTTTAGCAGATCGTTCCCTGGACTCTCTAACCCCCGCAAGAATGTCTTTTGTAGTTGCTTTGGTTTGGATTCCTGGCACGTCAAATGGTGATTTTTTACTTTTCTTAAAAATTATTGAGAAGGTTTCACCTCCTCTCCTTTTAATTACAACCTCTTCATTTCTTGCGATATTGAGCACATCGGAAAGACGTTGTCTCGCTTCAGAATATGTATATACTTTCATAATATCTTACTCCAAAATTGTAATTCCCATCTCCCGCGCCACCTTTTGCATTCGAAGATCAAGCGTAAGCAGCGGACTTCGGAGGTTTTTAGCGCATTCTAAAAAATAAGCATCGTATGCATACAGGTTATATTTAATCGCGATGCCTAATGCCGATTTGATGTTGGTATGCCTCAGATCAACCAGTATATGTTGAACAATCTCCCATGCTGATTCGACCTCCTCCTTTTTTAAGGCGTTTTTTTTCATCATCGCTGTTAATGCGTTCCCAATTTCAAACGGCAAAACATTAGGAGCAATTAAATCATGGCCTTCGGTAAGCCTTATAATTTTATCCTTTTCGGGCTCATTTAAGGCAACGGCTATAAATGTATTTGTATCAGCGGTTATTTTCATGGGTACAATTGTACGTATTGTGTTTTGATTTGTCAAGCCGATATTTGTCACCTTATAAATTATGGCCCTGCCCGTTTATATTTGAATATAAGGTGGCGGTCAATGAATCGGGCATAGCATATTTTATTACCCGCAATACAGGTAAAGGTGTTAGCGAAGAAGAGTTTATCAGTAAAGTTGAGTGCGCGCTTGGGACCGGCACGCACAATCGCATAGAACTAAAATGCAGTAACGGAAATCTGGTTGATGTGTACATAACCTTGCCGGTTGATATTACTCCCGGCGAAAGTCTGGGTGAACTAATGGGGCAGGGGGATAGCCGGTATAAATCAAATTGCGGCGGCTGCTTTCATATAGACCTGATAGGTTTTCAATAATTGTACTGCTTGCATTATGCATCGCCAGCGCCGCCAATAAACTTTTCCCGAATGGTCCCCAATTTCTATCTGCCTGGTGAATGGAACTATTATGCAGCTTGATATGTTTTTACTTCTTCTGGTATACGATCAGCAAGACGGTCTTCTTCAATATCCAGGTCGTAATCCATTTGCAGACCAAGCCAGAACTGTGGAGACATTTTAAAATAATGTGCCAGGCGGAGTGCGGTTTCAGCAGTTATTCTTCTTCTACAATTGACAATTTCATTTATACGGCGGGGTGACACACCTATATCCCTGGCAATTTTATTTTGACTAAGTTGCATAGGTGTCAAGAACTCCTCCAGCAGGATTTCTCCTGGGTGTATTGGGTTTAATTTTTTCATTTTCATAATCACCTAAAACTTATTAAGTTTTTATTGTCGGCTGTGGGCGCATTTATAGTGCTTGCATGTCTGCTGTGGATAGTAATCAAATTATGGTGGTTCATTCTCGCTATAGAGGCACTTTTTATTGCTTATAAGCTCACTTGCGAAGCCAAGGAGGAAGAAACAACATCCGAACAGCCTAAAGGAAAAGACTGAGAAATCCTATCGGTCTTTTACAAACGATTTTTATTTCGCAACTCTGGTATTTCACAAAAATATATATTCTACCTATACGCTCCTCTCTTTTCTAAGCTGATATTAGCTGTAAAGCACAAAGAGAATATGATAAAAGCCAGCGCTATTGTTCGCGCGCCCAGTAATAAATACTTGTTGGCTTGTCTTTCATTGAAAACTCAATGTATAGTTTTTCGCTACCGGTTATACGATATCTTGCATATTTTTGGGTTGATGATGCTCGCCAAACTCTTTCTCCATTAAAATTATCTTTTGCTTTAAATTCGTTTAAAGAAAGATAATAAATCATTGATCCAGTTGGTATAGTGCAAACAGGTGCCCATTTTCCTCTTTCTGTGAGTTCTACTTTTTTTGCCGAGCCAAATTCAGCTTCGTATTTCTTTACTGTATCTAAAAATTGTTCCTGTATAAGTTGTTCTTGTTTAGCCAGAAGCTCGGCGCTGTATTGTTTATTGGATTGATTAGCTCTTTTCAGCTCTTCAATAGCTTGCTCTGTTGTCTTTGCCTGTTTACTAAGCTCATAATGGTAATCGGAATAAGCCTTTGTGATACTCTCTTTCTGGCTAAATTTAACGGCGCTATCAATACATATGGTTTTTAAGTCTGTGGATGCGTCTGTTTTATTTCCTGCCTGAAAATAATAATCGGCAATACTTTCTTTGATGTCAGGGTTTATAGAAGAGGAAGCCATAAAATAGTTTTCTGCTATTTTATGCTGACCTTTTTCAAAAAGGGCTTTACCCTCTGCAACCAATTCCGTTCCAATATCATTTTTAAGAGCGGGTTGATATTGAACTGCTTGCCGATACAGCCCGATGGCACGGGACATATCACCTTTTGTTAAGGCTTGGGAACCAGCTTTTTTGTATTCGGGACCGATTTTATAGCCGTAATCCGACTTTAATTGTACGGCACTTGCGAAACGCTCATTAGCGCCTGAAAGATTGCCTGTATTGATATAGCAAACGCCAAGTTGAAAATGAGCGTTGGCATCTGCCGGTTTTTCCGCAATGCGTTTATCTAAAAGTTCAATAGCCTGAGGATACATCCCTGCCGACATAAATTCTTTGGCTTTATCAGTAGTATCTGAACATCCGGTAAAAACAATTGAAAAAAATAACAAAACAGAATAGATAAGTATAAAGCTTTTTAGTGGCAACCATTTTCCCCTCCTGAATTTTATGCGGTGGATATTAATAAAGCTCTAAGCTATCCATATCCAATCAGATTTTCAACAAAAATTATGATAATTATTTATAAAAAGCAGCTTGATTTTCATTCGAAGCGTTCCCGGAGTTCCTTTTTTGCAGTACGCCAGCCAAGAATTTATTCCTCTCCCGATTATATACGGTGTTCTGTTTCCTGAAGGGCTTCCTGATGCCAATTGGGGGATACTACCTCTTCGCCTTCTTTTAATAAGTCTTCCCAGATAGTCTCTATCATTCTAAGTTTATCTTCTCTGGAAAGATTTTGTATTTCTAAAGTATTCTGCATTATATAAATCCTTTTTATTTTGGTCTTTAAAGTAGCACCGATATTGTGAAATGACAAAACTATGCTTAGTTTAAGCGAGGTTAACCGCATTTAGAATTAATGTATTTTTTTTATTTTAACTAAGCTGATCAGGCAACCCAGTTCCGTAGTTTATGATTTCGATGTACCTGCTATAGCTGAACAGACGGTTTCTTTTCCGTCCGGTCAATTCAGAAACGATGCCGAGGTTCTCAAGATGGTTAAGGCATTTATTGACCGTAGCCGGAGAAACATTTGTCTTTTTCACCAGCCAGTCTGCAGTGGCAATAGGGCGTTCCAGCAGTGCCCGATGAACCTGTAAGCTGGAAAGCGCCGCCCGGCCAAGCCCGCTGATTTTATCATGATCTTCATTAGATAGATCGTTAAGCTGCTTTGTTGTGTCCACGGCCTGATTTGCAGTGAAGATCACTGCTTCGGCGAAAAAATCCAGCCAGGCTTCCCAATTGCCCGTTAAACGAACTTCGTTTAGTAGTTCGTAATAATATTGCCTATGAGTTTTAAAATATAGACTGAGATAGAGCATCGGCTCCCGAAGAGCCTTTTGTTCGCATAAAAGAAGAGTGATTAGGAGCCTCCCTAAACGGCCATTGCCATCTAAAAACGGATGGATGGTTTCAAACTGAACATGGGCCAAAGCAGCCTTGAGCAATACAGGTGTACGTTCCGGTTGGTCGTGCAGGAATTGCTCAAATTCGCCTAAGCATTCGAGCAATTTTTCCGGTGGAGGTGGAACAAATGTGGCGTTGCCGGGCCGGGTTCCGCCGATCCAGTTCTGGCTGAGCCGGAATTCCCCCGGACTTTGATGGCCTCCACGTCCTTTCGATAGCAGTATGCTGTGGATCTCCTTTAATAGTCTCAGGCAAAGTGGGAAACCCCCTGCCAGTCGGCTCAGGCCATGATTTAGCGCAGCAACGTAATTGCTGACTTCTCTGACATCGTCAAGAGGCACACCCGGAACCTGATCCAGCTCGAAAAGCAGAAGATCCGAAATGGAAGATTGTGTTCCTTCAATCATTGAAGAGAGAACAGCTTCTTTACGGACATACATATAAAGGAAAAGCAAGGTATCGGGAAGAAGAGCAGAAGCGCTGTCCAGACGGCCGAGAGCCATAAGTGCATAATCAAATTTATCCCGTAAATCAGGGGACCAGTCAATTGGTGGCTTGGGAGGCAGCGGAGCAGGCACAAAGGATCGTACCTTCTCACCTGCAGTTGATATCGTTACATAATTTCCTTGCGGCCCTCGCTCCATAGTTTCTGCACCGATCCTAAAATAAGATTTTTGATTATTTTAGCTTAAACTCGTATCCTAAAATAACGAAACCGGAAATAGAAGTCAAGGAAATCTTGTTTTGAGAGAATTCTTTCAATTAGGGAATAAAAAAAGCAAGCCATTTTAGCATAGCCTGCTTGTTTTTATTGTTTTGGCGTCCCCAAGGGGATTTGAACCCCTGTCGCCGGCGTGAAAGGCCGGTGTCCTGGACCGGGCTAGACGATGGGGACGTGATTTAATCTATATATTATATTTAAATAAAAAAAGCCAACAATAATTAGCTAATATTTAGCTTTATTGGTGGGCCGTGCGCGACTCGAACGCGCGACTCTCTGCTTAAAAGGCAGATACTCTACCGACTGAGTTAACGGCCCGTGAAAAAGAATCTTTTTTTACCATATAAAATATGCTTGTCAATAAAAAAACACCATAACCTCAAAACAGTCAGGGGGTATAAATTATTGATCTGCAATAAGGTAGCTAATTGCCTAAGGTTAATAATGAGCTTAAATGGTGAAATAACAATAAAGCGGTTTAACTTCAACTCCACAAAATTGTTACAGTATCAAAATTTGTTTGACAAGAATTCGATAGTAATATACTCAATTCAAATTATAGCAGGTATTAGCCGCAAAATCAGGTGCATTGTTCGGAGCTGACTTAAAGGCTATCGGTGGAATTATTTATACAATAACCATTGTTCGACTAAAATTCAACTGTGCGGTGATCTTCAATTTGCTTCAAACGGTTATAGATAGGCAGCCTTTTCCATTCGAATATAAAGTCATTTTTGGACTTTTTTTTATACTAAGGTGTCAGCCCTTGAGTATTAAAAGATACCATATATGGCATTAGCTGTCTTGTTAAAAAGCTTTGAAGGCTTATTTAATATAAAATAATGAAGGGAGGAATATAAAAATTGGAATTAATAGTATTGTTAAAACAGGTGCCATCGACTGAATCTTTTGTTGGAATTTCCGAAGATGGAAAATCAATCAAAGCCGGTGATGCAAAACTGGTAGTAAATCCTTATGATGAACTTGCAGTAGAAGAAGCTCTTAAATTAAAAGAGGCTAATGGGGGTACGGTAACAATTGTTTCGGTAGGAACGGATAAGGCGGTTGAGGCAATAAGAACCGGGCTTGCCATGGGTGCCGATAAAGGGATATTGGTTAATGATCCTGCCACTGAGGGATGCGATGGATTACAAACAGCCAGAGTTCTTGCAGCTGTGATAAAGGGTATACCTTATGATCTTATAATTGCAGGCCAGAGAGCTGTTGATGATGATAGTTATGTTGTAGGTTCAGCCGTTGCTGAATTTTTAAATATTCCTTCTATTGCAATGGTTGCAAAAGAAACTATCGCTGATGGGAAAATAACGTGCGAGAAAACAGTTGAGGGAGGTACAGTTACAGTTGAAAGTACTCTTCCCGCTCTTATAACAACTCAACGCGGATTAAACGAACCTAGATATGCATCTTTGCCCGGCATTATGAAAGCCAAGAAAAAACCTCTTGAGACTAAAAAGCTTCAGGACATCGGTCTTGATGCTGCCGGAATGGGAAGCCAAAAGACAAAAGTCATATCTTTTATGTTGCCACCTGAAAGAAAGGGCGGAAAGATCATTGAGGGAGAAACCGATGCAGATAAAGCCAAAGCACTTGTAAAGGCTTTACAGGAAGAAGCAAAGGTAATCTGATATTTGCCTAAAAGATCAAAAACATAAAAACAAATTGAATTTATAGATATTTTATTAAGGAGATAGATATGTCTTGTGGTGTACTTGCAATAACAGAACAGGTTGATGGTGTTTTCAGGAAAGTTTCGTATGAAGCGCTAAGCGAAGGAAGGCGTATAGCCGACGGATTAGGCTGCCCCCTTTCGGTAGCGGTTCTTGGCTCAGGTATAAAAGCTAGCGCCGAAGGGCTCGGAAAATATGGCGCTGAGAAAGTATTTGTAGCTGATGATCCTGATCTTAAAGAATATATGACGGATATTTATACAAATGTAATTGCCGGGATTGCTGCAAAAGAGAGCCCCCGCATGATTATATTGGGCGCATCATTTCGAGGAAAAGAACTTGCTGCCAGACTGGCTGCAAGACTCGATGCCCCCATAGCTATGGATTGTATAGCTGTAAAAATTGATGGTGGTAAAGTTAGTGCAACAAGGCCGGTTTACGGTGGAAAGATCCTGGCCAATGTTGAACTTGAAGGAGAACCTTCGGTAGTAGCAATACGGCCTAATTTTATGGCGATTGCAGAATCACAAAAAACTGCTGCTGTTGAAGATGTTGCAATCGATAAAGGTAAAGTTGACCTTAAGTTTGTGGAAAAGAAACTTGAAACAGGCAAAGTTGAATTAACGGAAGCTGATGTTATTGTTTCAGGTGGCAGGGGGATGGGAGGCGCTGACTTTTCAGTTGTTGAAACACTTGCGGATCTTCTTGGAGGTGCTGTTGGTGCTTCACGTTCTGCGGTTGATGAAGGATGGAGATCCCATTCGGATCAGGTCGGGCAAACCGGAAAAGTTGTTTCCCCTAATCTTTATATAGCCTGTGGTATATCAGGTGCAATTCAGCATCTTGCCGGAATGTCGTCATCAAAGGTTATAGTTGCTGTGAATAAAGATCCGGAAGCTCCTATTTTTGCAAAAGCGGATTATGGGATCGTAGGGAATTTGTTTGATATTGTGCCTTTGATCACAGAAGAAATTAAAAAGGCTAAAGGATAGAGCCAGTTCCAAAACGCCCCATTTTGGCCGATCTTAGCGTTGGGCTCAAATTTCAATCCTCGAAATACTAAATGTATTCCTGTGGTTGAAATTTTCGCCCGCCTTGAGCTTGACCAAACTGAAACGTTTTGAAAGTGGCTTGTTAGTAATAGATTATAAAAAAGCTTGTAGTTTGTTACTTCAACGCTTGAGTTATAGCCTTTCAAAAATTTATAAAGTTATTAAATTGATTATATATAAAAAGTCTTGCAAAAATCAGTTTTGCAGGACTTTTTATATAATACTTTCAAAGTCTAAAGCCTTTTGCAAGTCCGTCAAACATTGGCTCGTATATGAAAAGACATGTAAACAATGTATATCTTGAAAGTCTTGGTTGTGCAAAAAACCTTGTAGATAGCGAACTGCTGCTGGGAAGGCTTGCCGACGCAGGATATAATATAGTTTTTGACCCTGCCAAAGCCCGCACAATTGTTATAAATACTTGCAGCTTCATAGAATCTGCAATAAATGAATCTATTGAAACGATTCTTGAGCTTGCAAAATATAAGAAAAATGGGAAGTGTCGCAGAATCATAGTAACAGGTTGTCTTCCGGAGCGCTTCAGGGAGAAAATAATTAAAACTCTTCCGGAAGTAGATTTTTTTCTCGGAACCGGTGCATATGGTAAGATAGTGCAGGCTGTTGAGGGAATTCCGATAGCATCCGGCATTCTTTTGCCTGATCCATGTTTGACTTTATTAAACTATGCTGCCGAGCCCAGAATCAGAACTTTACCTTATATGGCTTATTTGAAGATTGCTGAAGGATGCAGCCGCCGTTGTACTTATTGTGTGATTCCCAAGCTTCGCGGCAAACAACGCAGCCGCAGCATTGCAGATGTTGTTTCAGAGGCAAAAATACTTATAAAATCCGGGGCAAAAGAACTGATTCTCGTTGCTCAGGATACATCGTCTTATGGAAAAGATATTGGCCCTTCCGTTAACCTTGCAAAGCTTATTGAAAGAATTTCAGCTTTATCGGATGATATTTGGATAAGAATTCTATATGGCCATCCTGAAAGCATGGAAGATGATACGATTAAAGCAATATCTCAAAACAAAAATGTTTGTTCCTATTATGATATTCCGATTCAGCATGCAAGTCGTAATATACTTAAAAAAATGGGGCGAAATTACAGTCAGACAAAGATGCTTAAACTTTTTGATAAAATACGATCGGCAAATCCGGATGCTGTTTTGCGCACAACCGTAATTACCGGTTTTCCAGGCGAGACAAATAAGGAGTTTGATGAACTGTTATCTTTTATAGAAAAAGTAAAATTTGATCATCTTGGTGCTTTTGTTTATTCCGATTCCAAAGATATTGCCTCCCATAAGCTTAAAGAGAAGGTTCGGAAAAACGTTGCGAAAAAAAGATATGACAGAATAATGTCTTGCCAGATGGAAATATCTTCTCAAAATAACAGGCGCCATGTAGGTAAGGTTTTTGATGTACTGATTGAGGAATTTCCTGAAGAAAATCTTTATATAGGACGCACTAAATATCAGGCGCCCGAAGTGGACGGCATAACATATGTTAGCGGAAAAATGAAACCAGGCACTTTTGTCAGGACAAAAATTACTGATGCTCTTGAATATGATCTTGTTGGAGAACCCGAATGAAAGATTTAAAGCGAGAACTTCTTTCAATGGTAGGAGATGATCTTGCTGAAATTGAAGTTGCGCTTAAAGATAATTTAAACCCCTATCTTGACCTTGTTTCCGATGTTGCCAGGCATATTCTTTTTGCAGGTGGCAAAAGATTAAGGCCCCTTCTTATGGTGCTTTCGGCTAGAATTTGTGGTTATAAGGGCGGCTATGACAAAGTTTTTTCAACGATTTTTGAATATCTTCATGCCGCTACACTGTTGCATGACGATGTTATCGACGGGGCTCAATTAAGAAGAGGAAGACCCGTTGCAAATTCATTATGGAAAAACTCCTCGGTGGTTTTAACCGGTGATTTTTTGCTTGCGCGCGGCCTTTCCATTGCCGCAGCTACAAAAAAACCAAGCATTATCAAAATAGTTGCCGAAATTACCGAAAGCATGTCCCAGGGAGAAATTGAACAGCTTTTAAGGAAAGGTGATGTTAGTATTACAGAAGAAGAATACAGAAAAGTAATATGGCGTAAGACTGCCGTGTTATTCCATGGTGCATGTAAAATCAGCGCCCGGTTGGCTAATTCATCAAAGCGTGAAGAAAATGCTATATCTAACTATGGAAAGAACCTTGGGTTGGCTTTCCAGATGGTTGATGATCTTTTGGACTATACGCTTGATACAAAAGCTCTCGGGAAAGGAGTAGGCGCTGATTTAAAAGAAGGAAAAGTAACTCTTCCGGTTATATATGCCTTGAAACAAGCGGATTCAAAAGATCGCCTCAAAATGGAATCAATAATAAAAAATAAAAAATTTTCTGGCTCTAATTTTAAATTACTGATAAACTTACTTGAAAAATATGGTGGGATTTCATATACGGACCAATGTGCGAAGGATCATATTAAGCAGGCAAAAGAATCGCTGCTTGTTTTTAAACCTTCAAAAACAAGAGACATATTAGAATTTATTGCCGATTATACTCTTTTAAGAAAATCCTGACCCTTTTTTTTACCGCCCAGTAAGTAAAGGCTTTGCTATCACAACCTGCCGGGAATAAGCATATGAAAATCAATATCCCAAATATTTTGACAATTACAAGGATCTTGCTTGTCCCGCTTTTTATTATTTTTCTGATCAGGGATTTATATGTTTCTGCGCTCATTGTCTTTGTCTGTGCGGGATTAAGTGATGGGTTAGACGGCCTAATCGCCCGATATTTCAACCAGCGCACGGAACTTGGTGCCTATCTTGACCCTATTGCAGATAAACTTCTTATAATTTCTGCATTTGCAAGCCTTGCTGTTATTAAAATAATTCCGGGCTGGCTTGCGGTTATTGTAATTACACGGGATGTTCTTATACTGCTCGGGATAGCAATTTTTTCTTTAACGGATATAACTATTAAGATTAAGCCAAGCCTTGTGAGTAAATGCACAACGGTTGCACAATTGGGAACTGTAGTATTTATTCTTTTTAACCCGACTATTTCTGATGCGGTAACAATTAAACATTATATTTACTGGCTTACGGCAGGGTTATCAATTATATCAGGCTTTCATTATATTTATAAAGGTATGAATCTGCTTCAGGGAGCTTCGATAGAGAATTAGAAGCTAAAACCGCATGTGAATAAAGTCGGTTTATCGATAGGTATATTCCTTAATATTTCTAAATAACACCAGCATCAGCAGGCTTATGTTTTGCGATCCGCTGCATGCCATGGGTTAACCACCAATTATTTCATTCAAGCCTTCAATTATGAGAGCCAATTCTTCATCAGATGCTTTGGCTAATTTGTGGCCTATGCGTTTTACGGACAACGTACGAACCTGGCTGATCTTTACCCATGATTGTTTCTGGAGTTTTGGTTCGGTAAGTTCCAAAGTAAGTGGAAAACCAGCTTTTTGAGGTTGACTTGTGATCGCGACGGCTATTACCGTGCCGGAGCGCTCATTGAAAATATTTTGGCTTAAAATGAGAACAGGACGTAAACCGCCCTGCTCACTACCAATGACCGGATTTAAATCCGCCCAATGAATATTACCTCTTAATATTCCGGCCATATTTCCATCCCCGCTGAAAAACCTTCTTCCGCCATGGACTGTTCGAATTCAGGGTCTAACTTTGAACACTCTTGGGATAGCCGACTTTTCTCAAGGCGAATTAATTTCTCAGCTACCGCCTCCTGAATTGCCCTGCTACGATTTGGGAAATAATTCGATTTAATAAGCATATCTATTTGTTTTAGCATATTATCATCTATTGTAATTGCAATTTTTGAAGCAGTCATTTTTTCACCTCCGGTATGATAATATGTCATACCGCTAATATTTTCAAGAGTAAATTCTAAGATTGTGCGTAATATCGGTTTAATACTAATTTTTCGAAATTGATATTGGATATCTCGGCATTATAAATTGGGACATTGAATATCAAGCCGATTTATTGTCTATGTAAAGATCGGTCTTTGCGGATGCCCGATTTTTTTGTGTGCTGCGGGAAACTGATGTTGTGTGTTTTAATTTATTGACTTAATTTTGAACTGACAACACGATTAATACTGATTCCGGATTCAGCCGCCCGGATAGCAAGATTGCGATGAACCTCCGGAGGAATTCTAACCATAAACTTGCCACTATACTGTCGACAAGCAATAGGCTCCGGTATAGACTCATCGTTGGCTTCCATATCTGCAACAACTTCTGAAACTAATTTCCGTATTCCTTTTAAGGCAGCTTCCGGTGTAGCAGAAAGCCAGCTCAGGCTTGGAAATTCAGTACACAAACCCACATGTTCGTTATCATTCTCTGACCATGTTACTCGGTATGTATATCGATCATTTTTTAATGCCATGATTTACCTCCAATTTTTCAATAGCCAAAAGTACCTGCTTTACCTGAATTGTAGTATCAATATTGATATTATTGTCAAGGGCCAATATCGGTTTACGTATAACAATTTTATTGATACTGTAACAGTGTTTGATACAATATGCCATATGATAAAAACCTTTAGGCATAAGGGGCTTGCTGAACTATTTGAGCATGGCAGTTCTCCAAAGGTTCAGCAGAATTTACAATCTCTTCCTGAACAATTAGAAAGCTTTTCCGAGAATTGCTGAATAAACTTGCTATTTGGCAGCATAAATAAAAGGAGCCGATTTAATGGCTGATAATTTACACATAAGTACGGGTTGGGATAATCTGGATACTATTATCGATCATCTGCGAAGAAGTGACAATGTAGTCTGGCAGGTTGAAACAATAGATGATTACCAGAGATTGGTATCGATGTTTGTAAATAAGGCTATTGCCCGGAATGAAAAAGTTGTTTACTTAAGATTTGCCCGCCATACTGCGCTCCTTGAAGAAAGAAACAATCTGACAATATACAATTTGAAAGTGGAAACCGGGTTTGAGTCTTTTACAACACAAGTGCATAGCATCATTGGCCAAGAAGGTAGAAATACCTGCTATGTATTTGATTCACTGTCTGATCTTCTTCACATATGGGCAACCGACCTTATGATCGGGGATTTTTTTTCCATTACCTGCCCGTATCTTTTTGAATTAAACACAACTGCCTATTTTGGAATCCTGCGTAATCGTCACTCATTCAAGGCAATAGCCCTCATAAGAGAAACAACCCAGGTTCTGATAGATGTCTATAATTACAAGGGGCAGATATGTATTCATCCCATCAAGGTTCAGCATCGTTATTCTCCCACAATGTATTTTCCTCATATAAAGAAAAAAGAAAAACTTGTGCCTGTTATAGACAGCGTGGATGCCACTCAGCTTTTTTCCCATCTTTCCAAACGCAATACTATGGCAGCCCAGAGGCATCTCGACTACTGGGATCACCTTTTTATGCAGGCCAAAAATATTCTGGAATCAGATTCAAGATTTGAAGAAAAGCAGGATATGGTTGAGCGGCTAAGCCGTGTGTTGCTGAGCCGGAACCAAAGATTATTATCCTTGATAAGAAAGCATATAACTTTGGAAGATCTTCTGCAAATTAAAGAGCGGCTTATAGGAACAGGATTCATCGGCGGAAAATCTGTGGGAATGCTGTTGTCGAGAAAGATATTGACGCAGGATAACTCATTTAAATGGCATGATGTTATAGAGCATCATGATTCATTCTATATAGGCTCTGATGTATTTTATTCTTATATAGCCAGAAATGGTTGGTGGAAGATTTTCATGGCGCATAAAACTAAAGAAGGGTATTTTGATAAAGCTTCAGAGCTTAACCATAAGATGTTAAGCGGCGACTTTCCTGAAGAAATTAAGGAACAATTCCGGTTGATGCTGGAATATTTCGGGCAGTCGCCTATTATAGTCCGTTCCAGCAGCCTTCTTGAAGATGCCTTCGGCAGTGCCTTTGCCGGAAAATACGAGAGCTTTTTTTGTGTAAACCAGGGTTCTCCAGAGAAAAGATATGAAAATTTTGAAGAGGCGATCCGTAAGATATTTGCAAGCACGATGAGCGAGGATGCCCTTGCCTACAGATTGCAAAGAAATCTTGATCAGATGGATGAACAAATGGCCATTTTGGTTCAGCGGGTATCAGGCGCTTACCATAAACGTTATTTTTTTCCTGAACTTGCCGGGGTGGGTTTATCCCGCAATCCATTTGTCTGGAAAAAGGATATGGACGAAAAAGCCGGTATGATAAGGCTGGTATTAGGGCTGGGAACACGAGCTGTTAACAGGGTTGAAAATGATTATCCGAGAATCGTTGCTTTGGATGCCCCTATAGTAAAGCCTTTATCAGGAATGAATGATATCAGCAAGTATTCGCAGCATTTTGTTGATGTGCTGAATCTTGAGGCAAATCAGATAGAAACTATACCTATGGATAGGTTGCTTGAAGAAGAAGCTCCGAAAAATCTCGAACTTGTGGCTATAAGGGATACGGAAGCTTATCAGAACTTACTTAACATGGGCAAACCCGGCAGGGACATATGGGTTCTTACATTTGATGCTTTTCTTACAGAAACGCTTTTTGTCAATTTGATGAAAAAAATGCTGAGAAGGCTTGAAAATACATATGAGAATCCAGTGGATATCGAATTTACAATTAACTTCAACCAGGCAGATGATATTCAGATTAACTTGTTGCAATGCCGTCCCTTTCAATCTATCGAGCACTTGGGCAATACTACAGAGTTAGAAGCAATACCGGAAGAGAAAATCATTGTCCTTACAGAAGGAAGTTTTATGGGAGGAAATGTTTTGCAGCCGATTTCAAGAATAATTTTTGTAGATCCAGAGAACTACACTAAACTTTCCCGGACAGAAAAATACAGTGTGGCCCGTTTGATCGGCAAATTAAATAAATCGGTGAGCGACCGGATGAAAACTCCAACCTTGCTGATAGGTCCCGGAAGATGGGGAACCCATTCACCTGAAATGGGAGTTTCTGTAAATTTTTCAGAAATCAATCATATTGCAGTACTTGCAGAATTAAGCTACCGGGACGGGAGTCTGATCCCGGACTTGTCTTTCGGGACGCACTTTTTTCATGATCTTATTGAAACGGACATTTTTTATTTTGCCGTTTATCCGGAAAATCCCGGCGTGATATTCAGGCAGAACTGGTTTCGGGAATTGCCGAATCTGCTTGACAGCTTAAGCCTTGAGGAAAAAAGCCTGAGCCATGTTGTAAAGGTTTGTGACCTGAGCGGGAAAGGATTGATTATTCACTCCAATGTTGTAACTCAAAGGATGATTTGCTACCTTTTGGATTAGCCCTGGCAACAAATCATCCTTAATATTTGTTGTATTTACTACGTTTCTAAACGACACCATAGGCGAGCATGGCCTTTGCGACCTTGACGAATCCGGCTATATTGGCGCCCATTACATAATCTCCCTTTTTGCCATAGGCTTCTGCTGCATTTAAACATGAATTATGAATGCTTTTCATGATAATCAGCAAGCGGCTGTCAACTTCTTCCCTTGTCCATGACAGTTTCATGCTGTTCTGGCTCATTTCAAGGCCGGAAGTAGCCACACCGCCGGCATTGGCTGCTTTGCCCGGACCGTAAAGAATGTTGTTATCCTGGAAAATTTTAACTGCTTCAGGAGTAGAAGGCATATTGGCGCCTTCCGCCACGCAGATACAACCGCTTTTTACAAGGGCTTGAGCATTATCCGCATTGATTTCATTCTGAGTGGCGCATGGCAGTGCAATATCTACTTTGATGCCTTGCTCTCTTATGACATCCCATACATTTTTGCCTTCAAAACAAACAGTCTTATATTTATCCGCATATTCACTTATACGTCCGCGGTTAACATTTTTCAGTTCCATGATATAACAGCATTTGTCACTGTCTATACCCTTTTCGTCTATAACGGTTGCGCCGGAATCACAGACCGAAATAACCCTTCCCCCCATCTGGTTGACTTTTTCTATGGCGAACTGCGCGACATTGCCGGAGCCGCTTACGGCCACAAGTTTATTCTTGAAATCAAGTCCACGGGTTGCCAGCATCTCGGCTGCAAAATAAACCGTACCATATCCTGTAGCTTCCGGTCTGATAAGGCTTCCTCCGTATTCAAGCGATTTTCCCGTCAAAACGCCGGTATGCTCATTTCTTACTTTTTTGTAGTAGCCATACATATAACCTATCTCACGGCCGCCTACACCGATATCTCCGGCAGGCACGTCTGTTTCAGGGCCAATATGTCTGAAAAGTTCTCTCATAAAGGCCTGGCAGAAACGCATTATCTCGCAATCGGATTTTCCCTTTGGATCAAAGTCGGAACCGCCTTTACCGCCGCCCATAGGCAGAGTTGTCAGAGAGTTTTTAAAAATCTGCTCAAATCCCAGAAATTTGATAATGCTTAAATTCACTGAAGCATGGAATCGGATACCCCCTTTAAAAGGGCCGATAGCATTATTAAACTGTACTCGAAACCCACGGTTAACTACAACACGGTTTTTATCATCAACCCAGGGTACCCGAAAAATAATAGCTCTTTCCGGTTCAACAATTCTTTCATATATGCCATTTTTTACAAATTCAGGATGCCGCTTGGTCGTTGGTTCCAGTGATTCCAGAACCTCTGTAACTGCCTGGTGAAATTCATTCTGCCCCGGGTCTGTTTGCTTTACTTTGTCAATGACGCTCTTGATAACTGACATTAAACTGTCTCCTTGGAATTTTTAAATTTATTTTTTCAATAATTTAGATGCCGCTAATAATTTTTCACTATATATATTTTACCAATTGATGAAGCAGGCATTGTCCCATACCTTGTTTTTTTAAAAAAATGAAAATCATCAGGACTTATTCCTTCGATACCTGAGAATTCATTAATCAATTCCTCAAGGCTGTCAAAACCACTGCCAAAAAAAGGCAGTTTTGAAAAAAACGGTTTTGAACCGGCTGTATCTGCAAGAACGGCAAAATGTACCGGAAACAGAGGATCGCCTACAACCAGTAGATATTGATCCTTTGATTCGGTGATATTGTATTCTTGCGGCAGGTTATCCTGATTGATTTTTTCAAAATGTTCGCTTAAAATAACTGCGGCTTCATGCGCGTCAATATCCTGAAAGGACATCAAATCATCGCAATTGAAAAAACCGAGTGTGTATAATGCGATACTGAAACTGCTTATCTGTTCATAAATGGGATGTTCCCTGTCGCACATCATCATAATTTCTTCAATTCTTTCGCTTATGAGAAGTCCTTCACGATTCATATTTGTACTCATATGAATAAAGGTTCTATCCTCAAAGCCATCCTCCAATTTTTGTATTTGATTCATCCGCATGTGGAAACCCCTTTTTTTAAATAAATACAGCCTGTTAATAGAAACATTTAAAATTGCCGGTAATTTTTTGGCTTCAATTTCTGTTCTTGAGTTTTCTACGCAAAAGATATGCCGGGAGATAATATATTTACTAAAAGATATAACTATCAGGATTTATTGCTAAATATATTTATGATGAATATAAGGGTAAAGAATCAGGAAATGTCCGATGATTAAAAATAAACAGTTCACATGGATTGCAGAATATATGATTGAAAGGTAACTTACTGGTAATAAAGATGTTAATAGGGAAATGTTCTTAGCTGTATGATATTTGAACAGCAATATAATATTTGATCAGTTTTATGCAATTTCCTGATCATCTTCCTGCTTATCGAGTTGTTTTTTAAGGCGATGCCGCAATGTGTTTCGGCTTATTCCAAGCATTCTGGCGGCCTGGACCTGGTTGTTGCCGCATTCGCGAAGAACCTTACTGATCAGGGTTTCTTCAACTACTTCAATAAGATTGGTATGGATATTCTGTTTTGAAAGGCGAAGTATTTCAGGGATTATTTCTTCAAGTTTTTCTTTCAGACGCTCAATCAACTGTTCGCGGTTCAGAGTCTGCAGAACATGTTCTTCCTCCGGGTCTGGTATCATCAGGTTTCCTTCAGCTATCACATCCCCGGTGCTGAGTAAAACTGCGCGTCGTATACAGTTTTCAAGCTCGCGCACATTTCCTGGCCATGAATATGAGGTCAGTTTGTTTAAAGCCGTTCCTGACAAATAGCAAAGAGGCCTGTTGTATTCCGAGCTGAATTTTTTTAAAAAATAATCCACCAGATCCGGGACATCTCCCATGCGTTGCCTTAGAGGCGGAATATTGATTGAAATAACTTTCAGGCGCCAGTAAAGATCTTTTCTGAATCCACCAAGTGCTACCTCTTGTTCAAGATTTTTATTGGTAGCAGTTATCACGCGTACATTAACTTTGATGATCCGGTTCCCGCCCAGCCTTTCGATTTCACCTTCCTGAAGAACCCGCAGCAGCTTAGCCTGCAGGGCAGGAGACATTTCACCGATCTCATCTAAAAAAAGAGTGCCATTGTCGCATCTCTCAATTTTACCGATGTATGTCCTTTCAGCTCCGGTGAATGCACCCCGCTCATGTCCGAACAATTCGCTTTCAAAAAGAGTTTCGGGTATGGCTGCACAATTAATAGCGATAAAAGGTTTGTCTTTGCGACAGCTGTGATGGTATATGGCTCTTGCCATCAACTCTTTTCCTGTTCCGCTTTCGCCTGTTATCAGCACCGAAACATCTTTTTCAGCTATCTGGCCTATCAGCTTATAAATATCTTGCATTATTTTGCTGTTGCCTATGATCTGATGCGAATTTCTATCTATTGAAGCCGGTATTGCAGCTGTAGAATCGGGAAAGCTGACAATCTCTTTCATCTGGCGGCTAATAGCAAGTGCATCATTGACAATACGGCTCAGATCTTTTCTGTCAAAAGGCTTTACAAGATAGTCGTAAGCGCCTTTCTTCATGGTTTCAATAGTCAGATCCGTTGTGCCGTAAGCCGTCATTATGATAACGGGCGTTTTTACCTCAATGGCTTTAATTTCCGCTAAAGTATCCAGCCCATTGAATTCGGGCATCTTATAATCAAGAAGAATAAGATCGAAACTTTCCTTGTTTATTTTTTCAATAGCGGCCTTGCCATTAAGGCAGGCGGTTACTTCATAACCTTTCCTTTGAAAAAATCTGCTTAAAAAGTGTAACAGACCTTCATCATCATCAACTAGTAATATTTTTTCCATCATTTTCTAATATCGTTTGGTTGATTTTTATGGGTAGAAAAATGGTAAATATCGTTCCCTGTTGAAAAACACTATTAACATGTACTACTCCGCCATGATTTTTAATCGTATTTAGCACAAGCGGAAGTCCCAGTCCAGTACCGGATGCTTTTGTGGTAAAAAACGGCTCAAAAATATTTTCAATCTGATCCTCGGGAATCCCCTGGCCGGTATCACAAATCTCAATTTTAACACAGGATTCATTTCTGTCATTTAGTTTAAAAATATCTACAGAAGCTGTCATGGAAACAACGCCGTGCAAAGGTATTGCCTCAAGAGCATTAATAAGAAGGTTTATAAGAGCTTCGGACAATAACTTTCTGTCTCCATTTATTGACGGGAGATTATTATCAATCCTGACATTAAGTGCGCATTCCTGACGATTTGCAAGAGGTCTGACAATAGATAGAACATCCTCTATAAGTTTTGCCACATCAATTACCGAAAACAAAAGAGCCTGTGGTTTTGTAAATTCAAGAAACCTGTTTATCGTTGCTTCAATTCTATTGACCTGTTTCATTGCGATCCGGAAATCTTCTTTATCTTCTGGAAAACGTTCGATTTGATCTTGTACGGATTCTAAGAAAAGTTTAATAGAAGTGAGGGGGGTCCTTATTTCATGAGCAACAGCAGCACCCATTCTTCCCATTGCGGCAAATTTTTCCGAACGTTCTGCAATGAGTTTTGTTTCTTTCAGTTCCGCTTCTCTTAACCCGACTTTTTTTTCAAGATTGTTCTGGCGCTCCTGAAGTTTGTGCGACATGTCTTCAAATGCGCTATAAAGCAAGCCAATCTCGTCATTTGTGTTAATTTTTACAATCGGCTTGTCAAATTCTGAAACCGCTATATTTCCGGCATATCTGCTGAGCGTTCTTATAGGGCTTACAATCCTGTACGAAATCATCCATGTAAGCATAAATGCGCTTACGATGCATAAAATAAGAGTAATATAAATTATGCGTTTAAGGGTTTTCGCACTCTGAAAAGCCTCTTCGTAATCCTGTTCAACAACAATATACCAGTCTGTGCCGCCGACATTCAGGGAAGCGCCTAGTACTTCTATGCCGCGATAATCCAGATATGCCTTTTTGCCGTCGCGTTTTTCGAATATTTTTTTGAAGCTTTCAGACTGAGAAATATTTTCCGTTAAAATTCTTGAAGGCTCCTTGTGTGCAAGGAATCTTCCATCCCTATCCACAAGATAACATTCGCCGGTAACGCCTAAAGATACATTAAGAATGAAGAATACTATTTTATTAGTCCCAACGCTGCCGTAAACCGTTCCTAAAAGCTTGCCATTATCACCTGTGACGGGAACCGCGATATCAAAGGATGACTCCTTCTCTTCGGGTAAATATGTAATGTCGGACATATACAGAGCGTCTCTGGCAATATAAGTTCCGGTATCGTTTATTTTCGGGCTGGATATGTCTTTTCTGCTATTAAAAATAATTTTTCCGGAAGCCGAAACTACTTTTAAATTTTTATAAACGCCATATTTATCGCGCACAAGATTAAGGTAAGGAGCTATCAGATCGGGTTTCATGGATTTTAATATCGATGTTCCGGCAACAACCATAAGATCAGCCTTACGTTCGTCAAGCCATCGTTCGAGAATAGCAACCTTGTCTACCGCTACATTTTGAAGTTGACGAATAACCATGCTGGATATCAGGTCCTCGGTTGTTTTAATCGAAAACCACCCAATAATCAGAAGGGGAACAAGAGCAAGAGCAAGAAAAATAAGCATCACTTTGGCCTGCAGGCTAACCCCTGGTTTTTTATTGTAAGGCATAATTTCCCAGTATATTTAATTCGATTATCGAACAGCTTCTTATAATCACCGAACGCTCCGGTATTTTCTTTGTCCTCGGATGTGCATTATAAATGAAATCCATAAACAATGGCAAAATAAAAAACAAATAAATTCCGGATTTTATTTCGATCCGTATAATACCGGCATCAGGTTTAACTGTATCCTGGTCAACCCGTTGCCTCGTTCTCATTAACGGGGGTTTGCTTCGTCAAATAGGATGCCGCCCCAGAAAGTCAGCGATTGGACTGGCAACCTGGCTTGGATTTCGTATCATAAAGAGATGGTTGAGTCCTGGAAGCAGTATTTCTTCTGTGTGTGTGACGATTGACTTAAAAGCCTGCTTTGCCTTTTCGAACATAGGGTCACTCTCGGCTCCAAGGAGATAAAGGACTGGGTGAGAGATTCTACTTGCTTTATCTTTGCTGAGAATCCAGTTCCCAAGTGCTGGAAATTCTATGTCGAAAAAGGTAGCGGCATCCCTTTCGGCCTGTTCGGGACCGTCCGGCACTGTGTG
This sequence comes from Pseudomonadota bacterium, assembly GCA_043825875.1. Lineage (GTDB taxonomy): Bacteria > Desulfobacterota > Desulfobacteria > Desulfobacterales > RPRI01 > RPRI01. Next base: position 82,028 of record JBDRRF010000084.1, read on the forward strand.
CTGCACCTCAGATCTCCAGTCCGGTCCGCCAACCATAGCCATGAATGTATCAACAGCACCAATAACATCGCCGGAAATAAACTGTTCGATCAGCGGCTCGAACTCGTCCATGCTTTCCGGTTCTTCGGTGGTCTTCGGGGGTTCAAGAAGTACAAGTGAGTGAACAGCGGACGGAGCCTGGCAAGCAAGCTGCAAAGCGGTCACCGCCCCGTACGAGTGCCCGATCACATGTGCACGTTGTATGCCGAGTACTTGCAGTAATGTCAAAGCATCTTGAGCTTGCTCTTCGATACTGAATGCTCCCATAAGGGGATCGCTGTCGGCGAACCCACGGCGGTGATACCGAATAAGTTTATAACGGTCTGATAGTATCGCTTCATTAGTGAGCGGGAGGAAAGCGTCCGCTAAAATACTTCCATGAATAAGCAGTATAGGTTCCCCCTCGCCTTGAATCTCGTATTCCAGTCCTTTGGTTTTTAGCATTTTTTTCTCTCCTATTAGCGGTTGTGTACCGCGGAACACCTGCTTCACCAGGGGTGCCAATGAGCTTGAAACGTCAGCATCACCTATCTTTTGACTATATGGTGGATGAACTATGCGTTTTGTAATTCTTTTAGAGATTTACCATGCTTATTTACCCAAGCTGTGAGTCCGTTTGCGCTTCCGCCATGAATTACTGCTGCGGCAGAACTGGGGCTTGAAAATTCTGTATCTTTAACAAAAATGTATTTATCATCTTTTTGAGCAAGCCCTCCTTCTTCGATAAGCTTTTTTCTTTGAGCCATGACACTTGGCCATTTTTTGGCGGAGTTACGTTCATCGAGAACCGCTCCTGATCCGGCTAAAACTACAATTCCGTTTGGTGTGAGGTAGCCAGAGGCAAAAATATCTTTAATTTTACATGTGAGCATTTCTCTTTCTGCTTCACTATCAGCCTTCGACGTTGTTTGAACAAACGCCTCAATTCCAAGCACCGGCAAAACCTGCAACATTTTTTCTAGAAATACTTCCATGTCCTCTCTATCGGATTCAGGAAGTTTTGCGCCGCTACCCTGGCTGTTTATAATTTCTGACCTATCAGCTGATTTTGCAATTTCTATTAGCCGACCCTCAATATACCGGATATGTGCTTTGGTGAGATTTTCATCTTTCGTTATAAAAAAAACGATATTGTTCCAGAAATCTTTTGATAAATGGCTCTTAATTCGATCTCTAATGCATTCTGCTTCACCAATATATATTACTCGTTTATTGGTATCAGGGTCTGTTCCCGTAAGGAAATAGACTCCAGAATTAAGAGATTCTTCACGTTCCAATACCTTTTCAAACTCGCTTCTAGGACCGGCAACAGCTTTACCAGTCCAATTTGAAAGTTCGGCGGTTCTCAGGCGTTTTGGATCGCCAAATACAAGAAATATCTTTAAAGTAGCTGTTGGCACTTGCACTCCTTACGTAATAGTATATGAAATAGTTTCCTTTCAATAACGGGAAATTCTGGGACTGTCAATATTCAAATTCAAATTATGATGTTAAATCTATTTGATATATTTGAATTATCGAACTTGTTCGATGCCCAGAATATAATTATTGGAAGTTAACTGCTCAATGACCATAATGCCTTTTCCTGCTCCAGTTTTGAGGAAGTTTTACGAAATTATCTAAAAGGAAGAAAGACAAAAAAGCAGATTATAAAAGCGGCATAACGGACTTTTGAAAAAAATCAAAAAAATCATCTCTGTATTTTTTAATATTATCTACAATATCCGTATCGTTTGTATGCTCGGGTGTATCGCTTACAAATTTAAAAAGATAACAAAGTATGCCAAATTTTTTGCAGGTTTGAATAACGGAAGCACTTTCCATATCTACAAGGTCTGCCAGTAAAGAT
>JBDRRF010000085.1:0-2456 GCA_043825875.1 Pseudomonadota bacterium
TTTCAAAACGTTTCAGTTTGGTCAAGCTCAAGGCGGGAGAAAATTTCAACCACAGGAATACATTTAGTATTTCGAGGATTGAAATTTGAGCCCAACGCAGAGATCGGCCAAAATGGGGCGTTTTGAAACAGGCTCCTGCTATTATAATTTATTGGGGGCAGTTATCCCCTTTAAATTTTATATTAACAATAATTTTATCTTTGTTAACCTCGAAATACCCCGCGCATTCTTTTTTCTTGATTTGATGTTCAATCGTCAACCCGCCATCGGATGTGCTAGTACCGTAGGAATACGCTCCTGTTTTGGTATTATAAATATCAATATCCTCACGTTTGGGCTGTCTTAAAACCGGAACAGGATAAAATTTTTTAATATTTTTAATGACAATATATACTGTATTTCCGTTTGGAGCAGTAATTGAACGGTCAGGATAACCATGCTTTTCAACAAGTTTGTTAATATTAACCCCTATCCACTTTTTCCTGACTTCATCTATTGTTTGCCCGGCAAAAGTCATATCTATTGCTGTAAATGATAAAAGAAACAGCAAAATAATGGTTAAATTAAAAATTATATTTGAATTTGTTTTGGATTTCATGTGATTTCCTTTTAAGATCAGCTGATTATATTTTGTTTTTAATATACTAAAAAGAGTGTTTAATTGCAATATAAAAACCGGATGGTTCATTTTCCACTCAATCTGTATGCTATCTGTAGGTTGCAATGTGATAGTTAATATCACTTTTTATTCGCAATGGTTTGTTATGTTATCAAATTAATTATTGCCGTTTATTAACAAAGATTTATGATTCATAATTCCCGGCAAAGACTTTAAGGAGACACGTAATGAAAAGAACCCTTCTGTATCTTTTTATCCTGGTTGGCCTGATTATCCCCTGCCTTTTATATGCGGGTGATATTTCGGTTATCGGCAATATAACCACAGACAGCCTGATAGACTCTGTTGCTCTTTCGCCAAATACCGGCATGGCTTACGGGATTGATAAACAGACAAAAAACCTTTATATAATTGATCTTAACTCCCATACGGTTACAAACACGGTTACTCTTGCAAGAAGACCTATCGGCATTGCCGTAAACCCTTCAAACAATCTTGCCTATGTCACTCTTAAGGCTTACGGGTTTTTTCACAAAAAAGGCTCTTTGTGCACAATTGATTCAAACGGAACAATCTTAAATACTCTTACCATAAATGGTGATTCTCACGGGATAGCGGTAAATCCTGAAAACAACACCATAGTAATAGCTCTTGAACGCGAAAAAAAGCTTCTTGTACTTTCTGCAGATACTTTGGAAACATTGCAGGAAATATCCCTTCCCTACAAACCAAGACTTGTTGCTATTGATACGGATTCAAACAGGGCGGTTGTTACTGCAGGCAAGGGCCTTTTTAGCTGGTGGCAGCATATCGTGATGATAGTAGATACTGACACCGGTACGGTTTTAAACACCATAAAACTTAAAAGAGGAATCAAAGGCGTTGCGGTGGATACCGGCAAAGACATAGGTGTTACAACAGGCCTTAAGGAGATAAACCTTTTTGATATTTCAACCGCAAGCTTGATTTCCAGTATAAAAGACGGGGACAGTTATCTAAACGGTATTAAACTACAAGGCATTACGGATATCATAGATGATAATGATAACAGCAATGACAATGATATTAATACGAATATCACAAGCTTTCTTAACCTGTTCAGCTTTTATAATTTTGAAATCGATGAGCCGATAATAGGTGAACTCCAGAATGCAGGAAGCGGATTATCTGATTTTCAGAATGATTCCACCTATGGGCTTGATATAAATCAATCCACACATATTGCGGTCATATCCGGAGAAGAAAGCCTTCTGCTTCTTGATTTGAATGCAAACACCCTGGAAGAATACCAGATTGATATAAGCATGCTAAGGTCTGTAGCCGTAGATCAATACAGAAATATCAGCCTTGTTTCGTATTTAAAAATCATAGCAGGCAACCCGCCCGAAAGAGGCATTCTTGAAGTGCAGCTTCCGAATCCTGTACCCGAAATTACAGGTATTTCTCCATCCGGAGCCACCGTGGGAGATCCCGGTTGCACGTTAAGAGTTGAGGGATACAAATTTATCACTTCATCTACGGTTAAGTTCAACCAGTTTGATCTTGATACTACATTCTCCGATAACAACACGCTTGATGCTATTGTCCCCTCAACTCTTTTTTCAAGCGCAGGAATCTTTCCTGTTACAGTAACCAATCCTTTGCCTGCCGGAGGCGAATCAAACGGTTTTTCATTTCTCATATTAAACCCGGTTCCATCAATCGTAACTCTTGATCCTTCACAGGCTTTAGCCGGAACCCAGGGACTTGATGTAAATATTTCCGGCACAGGCTTTATAAACAACACGATAGTTTATGTGAATGGGACAGAAAGAAGTTATACGCGCATAAGCTCAAC
>JBDRRF010000086.1:0-41253 GCA_043825875.1 Pseudomonadota bacterium
TTGGAGCGAAACAACTCCGGGAGGGACAATTTAAGGGCTTCTCTCTGAATTCTTTAATCTGGATAAGGAATGATGTGGCGGTCAGCTAATAGCTGGGATGCCGGATAAACGTAACGATTAGATAAAGAATTCGCCGCATGAGAGAACCGCCGGAAGCAAAATGCACATTACCAAAAGTGCAGCAATAGAACTGTTCTCTCAATTTGGCTAAGAATGTAAATAACTGATTATATTAGAATTATATTTTACATATTATTGCTTGACATAAGGAGTATAGAATGTCCCCAAGCTGGTCCCTATGGACTAAACTGTTACAATAAGTTTAATGCGTTCCCAATACTACCCCAAAATAATCGATAAAATAAATAGCCATATAATATAATCCTATCAAACCAAATAAAGAATAAATTACTCCAATGATGATTGAATTAAATTTACCATAGGATGATCCTGTATTAGGTAATATTTTTATACTTTTCTTTATCAGTCCAAACCTAATTCCGTAGTATAAGAAAAACATACAAATAGATGCTATGTATAAAATAATGATACTATCGATAATCTTATTGTTCAAGATTTCATCCTTTATTTGGTAAATATCCCTTATACCCAGTTAATATAAAAATTACTTTTGAAGAGACACATCTGCTCCACCGCCAACAAAACCAGAAAGCATAGCACTAAATGTGCGCTTGCCTTTATCTGTTAGATAATCAACTTTATATTTCGCTGGTAATGTTGGACCGCGTCTACTTTTTATACGTATAATTTTATTGAATTTTGCTCCAATCGCTCCCCCAATTGCACCGGCTATGCATGATTTTCCTATTGATTCTCTATTAATTGAATCTGTACATGGCTCTCGGGCCTGATTGATAAAATTACCTAGCATACCAGTACCACAACCAATTATAGCTCCTGCAATCATTCCTCCACCAGGAAATGCTGTTGAAAGTGCTCCCGTCAATCCACCCACGAATGCTGCTTGCCAGGGATCCTTACCACTTTGAATAGCATCATATGCTCCCCATATAGCGCCTACAACACCACCAGCAATTATCCATGCTAACGCTCCCTCAGAATCGATATATTTTAAGGGATTCCCATAACCATAATTATAATAATTAAGCAATTGTGGGTGCATCAATAAAAAAGAATATAATGCTTCTGATTGAACTAAATCATCAGCAAAGAGGCTAATCCCACCATCCAACCCTATCGGATCTGCCTGCGTATATCTCCCCGTCCCTGGATCATAATACCGGTTCCAGTTATAGCACAAACCTGTTTCTTCGTCAAAGTATTGCCCTGGAAATCTCAAATTGTTGGTTACGGTTGAGCCGGGGTCAACAGTTGCTTTGCCAAACGCAGTGTAATTGGCGCTCCAAACAACAGCACCTGTACTATCGGTCATCTTTCGTGGTGTGCCGAGGCCGAGGGTATCGTTGTGATAATAATAATATTGGCCGTTTTCTACCATGAATACAGGAGCTGTGCCCCATACCATATCCGGCAACCAACCGTACTCTTTCTTTATTTCTCCGGTATCATCGTACTCCCCTATCAAGCCTTCATCAGAGTAGAGGTAGTATGTTGTATCGGAGCCGATCTGCTTTTTTATTCTTCTGCCAAACGGATCATAGGTGTAGGTTGCCGTTCTGCCGTCGGGAAGTTCTACGCTTTCCATCCGGTTGCCGGTATTGTAATTGTATGTTGTTACCTGAAAGTTTTCGGTTTTATATATAAGGTTGCCGTTTGCATCGTAATCGTAGTTTACACCATTAGCTGATATAAGCTCATTATTGGCATTGTGGATATATGTTGTTGTATTGGTTCCCTCTGTAGCGCTTTGCCGGTTACCAATCTTGTCGTATGCGAAGGTTTCTGGCGGGAGAACGGAGCCTGTGGCTTGCGTAAGCTGATATATAGAATCGTAGTCATAGGCTATGCTGTCATTTTCCGTGGTTTTTTGGGTAATATTGCCCGCAAAGTCATATTCGTTTTCTTCGCTTAATACTGTGCCTGCCTTAATGGATGTCAGCCATGAGTTATCGTTAAACTCATAATCAGTTGTAATACCGTTTGGAAATTTCGCCTGTGTGCGCCTGTTCCACAGGTAGGTAAAATCAATTGTCTTACCTTCAAAGGCAATGGATGTAGGCTGGTTATTCTTGTTGTATTCATAGGTATAAACCTTGCCATCAGGTGTTTTAAAAGTCTTCTTGTTACCTAGGGCATCGTAGGTATAGCTGTAAGTTTTGGCAAACGGGCCGTAATTGACCGTTTCCGAAGTCTTTCTATTCAGTTCATCGTAGGTAAAACTTCCGTTTACACCTTCTTTTGAATACGTAAGCATATTGCCTACATAATCATAAGTAAAACCGTCTTTCTTGTTATCGGCATATGTTATCTGTGTGAGCCTGTTTGCCGCATCATAAGTGAATGTGCTTATCTGCCCTTTGGCGTCTTTTACTGTTTTTAAGAGTCCGTTGGGATAATATGTATATTCTTCGTTTTCTCCCATCGGCCTTGTTTCTTTTATCTTTCTTCCTGCAAGGTCATAATCAAATTTTGTGATATTTCTTTTGGGATCTGTAAGCGTTTTTATGTTGCCGAGGCTGTCATAAGTAAAGTCTGTTTCCCCGTTATTGGCATCGGTTTGTTTTACAAGTCTTCCCAATGCATCATATTTATATGTGGTTGTTTTACTGTTTGCATCCGTACGGCTTGTTACTCTGCCTGCTGCATCTCTTGCAAGAAACGAGAACTTGCCCATAGGATCAATTACACTGCTTACCCTTCCGGCCTTGTCGAAAATGTTTCTGGTAAACTTGCTGAGAGGATCGGTTACAGATTTAAGGCGGTTTGAGTTGTCATCGTAAAGAGGAAAGTGTTTATCTCCTCCCTTTCGAAAAGGGAGGTCAGGAGGGATTTATAAAAAGAATATTTCTATGAAGGTTTGTTCTTAAGTTCATTATTATTAAAATGACTGACAGTCGGACAGAACAACTGCATCAGAGGAGTAAAACCAATATAAAAAAACGGTAAAAAGAAATAATTCTTCAACCGCAGGTTTATGCCGAATAGGAAATAGTTAAGATCCTGGTAGCTTTTATTTGCTTTTATATAATTAAGTTTATAAGTTTAATGCCCCCAAGCCGGTCCCTAAGGAGTATAGAATATCCCCAAGTAGGTCCCCCGTTACCTACCGCGTACCCACAATACTAGTTAATGAAAGTGGGCATTGATTCCCATATTTTAGAATTTCAATTATTCCTTCGTTTTGAACTGAAATACTGTCTTCATCAACTAAATAGATAAAATGCGTGGGATCAACATCAGCAAAATCAGGAAGCTCATTTGGGTTCTTATTGATAGTTTTTAGAATTTCATCTTCCCTGGATAAATCAAACATATAAATTCCAGCCATACTTTGTTCTGCAATTAAAGGGAATAATGATATTATTTCATCTCCGTTACGAACTCTAATAATGCCACCATAACTTGGTAAAAATTTCAATAAATACATAACAAGCATTCTTTTTAAAAAACTATTTGGCCTACTAATCCCATACCAAAGCAAATCAACCTTTTGCTCATTTAATATTGATTTATAAAAAGCGAGCGGCTTACCACCTAATCCATGAATATAGCAGACAATAATTGCAGAATTATCTTGATATATCTTTGCTAATTCCAGTACCGATTTATTAATTTCCTCTTCAGTTCTTTCTCGTTCAAGTCTAAATGGTTTATCTTGATTTAGTGATGTCATAGATCCCTCGCTTTATCACTTTACCATAGGTGAAAATGGCCTGGATCAACTGAACGCCAACCACCAAATGGAAGCCTTTTGCTACGCAACCATTGATTCAGTTTACGCAAAGCTTTGTTTTTTATCTGCTTAACATACTTCAATTTCTTTGCTGGTGATGCTCCCCATCGAATTGACATATCGATATTTCGCCCAAGAGCTTTACTATAAGATGGCCCGGGTCTAATCCAGTTTTTTAGTGGCCCAGCAGCTTTACTAACTGCCTGTATGCCACGCGCAGTTACCGCTGTACCAAAAACAGTCCACCAAATATCACCAGCTATTCCACCAACCATATAGCCAGTAGAGCACTTATCAACTACTCTAAATTCTTCTCCCCATACCTTTTCAAGCAACAGATCATTAAATTTTGAAACACACCCAAATGAAATTTTATCAGCAAATCCTACTATGGGATCTACAGCATAATCAAGATAATCAAAACCTTTCCAATCAAGCCAACTTAATCCATAAGGATCGTATAAATTTAAGGGGTTGTTTAGGACATATGTATATAGATCTGAATCACCACCAGCAAACCCAAGAGGATCGGCCTGTATGTATCTACCGGTATCCGGATCGTAATACCGTTTAAGGTTATAGCACAACCCCGTCTCTTCGTCAAAATATTGGCCCGGAAATCTCAGATTGTTTGTTACGGTTGAGGATGCATCTACACTTGCTTTACCGTAGGCTGTGTAATCGGCGCTCCAGACAACGGCTCCGGTGCTGTCCGTCATCTTGCGTGGAGTTCCAAGCGTGTCGTTATGATAATAGTAATATTGGCCGTTTTCTACCATGAATACAGGAGCTGTGCCCCATACCATATCCGGCAACCAGCCGTATTCTTTCTTTATAATTCCGCTTTCATCGTACTCCCCTATCAGGCCTTCATCGGAGTAGAGGTAGTAGGTGATATCGGAGCCAATCTGTTTTTTTATTCTTCTACCAAACGAAAAAAGAAAAGGGGTCAGATCTGCTTTTGACTCTTGTCTTGGGGAATTATAAAACAACAGTGTTTTGGCTATTATCTTGTGTTCCCATTCATAAGTGGCATCTTGCTCCCTATATCTGTGTTCTCGCGTTTTAAAATATTCGACGTAAACCCATAACGCCTGCGTTTGCAAAAATGTTGCGGCCATTATATGAACTACAAACCTAACTTCTCTTGACAGACTCACAAATATAAGCTTATATTGACCATAATTATGGTTAATCTTAATTGGAGTCATATTATGAAGATAATGTCATTATCTGAAGCAAAAATGAAGTTTAGCGCCCTTGTCGATATTGTTAATACAAATGACGAGGAGATCATCGTGACAAAAAATGGTCGCCCTGCGGCGGTTATTATCAGTTCCGATGAGTATGAAAGTATCAAAGAAACATCCCGGATTATTTCGGATGTGGATTTGATGTCAGAGATCAGGCAAGGGTTGAAAGATTTGAAGGACAAACGGGCGAAGATTTACACTCTTGAGGAATTATGAAGCCCAAACTTTATTCGCTGAGAATTCCGGATGAAATAGCAACTTTGATTCGTGGAATGCACCCGGAACTAAAGAGCAAAATCAAGTCGGGACTTAAAGCAATCCTGGAAGAGCCCCATTCCGGCAAGCTGCTGCGTATTGAATTAGCCGGATTGCGAAGTTTTCGCGTCAGCAGATTTAGGATTATTTACCGCGTTGTGAAAAAAGAAGTGGAAATAGTCACCGTTGGTCCTCGTATACAGATTTACGAGGAAACGTACAAGCTGCTTCAAAAGAAAATATAGAAATGCGTTTGTTATAACTTAACATTCTTTCAAATTGACTTTTCTTATTTTTTCAGCAAATAAACTGGCAGTTTTTGCGCATATGCTGTGCTCATAAACACAGCCTTCTGTGTTAGAGGCTTTGTCATTCCCACAATAGTTTGGGTGGCCGTCAAATTAGTTTAAACGTTATACGTATACAAATTACATCGAGACTGAGGGTAAAGTGAGAGAAATTATAATTTCAGAAGAGCCAATTGAGCTCTATAAAATCTTGAAGTTTGAAAATATGGTCGACAGTGGCGGTCAAGCGAAATATGTGATTTCTGAAGGTCAAGTTATAGTAAATGGGAAAATCGAAACCAGAAAAAGAAAAAAGATTTTTTCAGGTGATGTTGTAGAATTTGGAGAAAATAAAATCCGTGTACAAGTCAAATGAGAATGTGAGTTAGGTGGTTATAAGGAGACCTATATCAAAAATGAAAAGTAATTTATGACAATCGAATTTACAACACTGCCTGATTCCGAGGTGTCCTGTGTGAACTGCGAGGCCTGCTGTTGCCGTTTAGAAGTAATGCTCATTACCGATACCGGAGTGCCCGATAATTTTATTGAGATAGATAAGTGGGGAGGTATGACCATGATGCGGATGGAAGATGGATGGTGTTCTGCCTTGGACCGAAACACCATGCTTTGTAATATTTACGAGAATCGGCCATGGGTTTGCCGTGAATTTGAGATGGGAGAATACGAATGTATTTACGAGCGAGCCGCCAATCTGAAGATTGAATAAGAGAAAAAAAGGGGCTATTATATCTCAGCATCCTTTCAAATCGACTTTTATTATCTGTTCAGCAAACAAACCGGCAGTCTTGGCGCATATGCTGTGCTCGTAAATAGAGCCTTCTTTGTTAACTCCTCTTATCTTTGCATCAAAAAGAAACCACTTTAAAAGTTTTATTCCTGTTTCAGTACGGTCACTGTCTTTAATTTGTTCTTTTATGAATGGTAACGGTTCAGGTATTTCATATCCGCTGTCGATTAACGATTTCATAAAATTTAAAATTCTTCCAAGCCTTAGAATAGTAACGGCCTGTTTTCTATCTGTTGTATGAGAAACGGAAAGAGCACTTGAACGCATTAGAGAATATTTCTCAGGAAGTATTTCAAGTTTTTTGCACATTTCAAAATCGCTGCTTCCAGGCGATGGATAAAAAATTGAAACGCCGGCAAGCACTCTTCTTTCGGCAAGATATAAAAGATCGGAAACGGAATCTTCCGACATCATATATGGTGCTCCGGCAATTATATAGCCGACTGCTTTAAGATCATATTTTTCAGCAAGCAAAAGAACTTTGTCAAAAGCTTCTCTTACATCCGGCCTTTTAAATCTTTTGAGTTGCTCTGATGAGGATGAGCCAAGGGAAAGATTAAGAGTTTTAAAACCCGACTCTTTCATAAGACATATCATTTCTTCATCAAGAGATGTGGGTAACAGCCCGTTCATTGCTCTTAGCTCAAGACCTGATTTGCTATATCGAACCTTTATTTCACAAAGAAGTTCTGTGAACCATTTTTTATCAAGGCTGAGATTTTCATCTTCGAAATCTATAAAGGCTGCTTCATTTTCATTAATATTATTATCAAGCTCTCTTAAAACTGATTCAACACTTCTTTTTCTGTATTTCAGATATGACAAAGCGCTTACGGAACAATAAGAGCATTTCATAGGACAACCCCTGCTTGCAGAAATAACAATGCTTGCACTTTTTCCCCTTTTGTAAAAACTATTTTTTAAAAGAGAGATTGCAGGCAAAGGTTGATTGTCAAGATTGTCAATTAAAGCAGGTTTATTTATATGTAAGCTTCCGTCTGTTTTGCGATAAACAATGCCGGGAATCAAATCAAGGCTTTTGTTATCTTTAATAGCCGCAGCAAGAAGAAGCATTGATTCTTCTCCTTCACCACGAATAACAAAATCAACCGAACTGTTTTCCATTACACTACTATAAAGAGCTGTGGGATGATGACCTCCAAGTACTATTTTACAATCAGGATTATAAGCTTTAACAGCTTCTGCTGTCATCAGTGCATATTCAGAATAGGGCGTAAACAAAGATGAAATTCCAATAAGAATGGCTCCGGTTTTAGCCGCTTCTTTTGCTATATGTTCAAAACTATATCCAAAATGCTTAAAGCTGTTAAAAAGTGCAAAAGGAGATATATCTTCTTTGCCGTAATATTCGTCAAGGTAACTCATCTCATCCGGTACTTGAATTTTGTGAGATTTGGAAGTGGCAAGGCCGTCAAACATTTCAACTGAGAAACCAGATTTTTCAAGTGCTGATGCTATACATGCCAGCCCATAAGGAATAGTCCTTTTTGCTGTAAGATAAAAATCCCTGATGGGTGGTTGAATAAGCAAAATATCAGTCATTTTTTTTCTTTACCGGGTTGAGAGAAAGGTGGCTATGACAGGATTGTTCTGTGGAGACCACAAAAATTTCCACAAAGGGACAACATGAACGGCAACGTTATTCACAGAAGTTGTAAGTTCTACGCTCTTTGTAATCAACAAAACATTTTTAACGTTTGGAAATCGATTAATAAAAAGCCTGATGCCGTCAAATCGCTTATCCTTCCAGTCAAAAGTACTTATATATTTGACCTCAACCGGCACCGGATCAGTTGCCGAACCAATTATAAAATCAACCTCTTTGCTGCTTTCTGCATAATAGCCGCAGGAAATGTTATTTCTTTGCAATTCGAGAAAAACTGCATTTTCAGCACGGGTTCCTTCATCGCCGTAGCCTGTCAGCAGAGTTTTAATGCCATTATCCCAAAGATAAATCTTTTTCTGCGAATAAACTTTTTCGGAATAGGATGTTGTCCATTTTTCTACTGACTTCACGAGAAAGGCCATTTCAAGATAACCGATATATTCCTTGACCGTATCAACAGACAAACCAAGGACTTTTGATAATTTATTAAAGCTGGTTCGTGATCCTGTGGAAGCGCCGATCAATCTCAACAAGTCTTTAAGAATATAAGGCTTCCTGATAGGATGAAGCTTGGCCAGATCACGGGCAAGAATATCCTCCAGCAGATTTGCCATATACTCCTGAGAGGGATTTAATACCTGCTCCGGGTAACCTCCGATGCTCAGGTAATCATTTGCCATCTGTTCATATTTATAATCCTCCGAAAGAGAAGGAGGTTCTCCCTTAAAGTGAATATACTCCTTAAAGCTTAATGGAAAAACCGTGCTGACAATTTGCCTGCCTGTAAGTTTTCCTGCCTGTCTCTCAATCAACGATGATGTGGAGCCGGTGCAGAATATCTTGAGTGACTCCAGATCGTAGAGGCTTTTAAGTTCCGCCTCCCACTGAGGACTTTCTTGAACTTCATCGAGAAACAGATACAATTTCCTGTCGCGATCATGCATAAACAGCTTCCGCATATTCCTGATGTGCTCTGAAATTGGGACACCGGATAAAACAGGGTGATCTAAGGCAAGGTAGAAGATGTCTTTTTCTGAAACGACTTTTCCTAAAAGAATTTTGATAAACTGCTTTAAAAGCGTGGTTTTACCAGTACGTCTGCTTCCGATAAAAACTTCGATCTGTTTTCTGGCAAGGAAAGTTTCGATTCTTTCGAGGTAGGCATCACGGTTTATGCCCGTCTCAATTCTCTTTCCTTCCCACCAGGGATTTAAAGTGTAATAAATAGTATCCATACAGATATCTGTATGCTAAATCGAAACTTTTGTCAAATATTTTAGATTATAATCGAAACTTTATTATTATCAGGAATCCTTGACAAAGATACACTTTATTGGCATGATTTTGCGAATGGAAATTGGCTCAATAGTTATAGATAACGACACAGTTCTGGCTCCTCTTGCAGGCATTACAAACCTTCCATTCAGGCTTATCGCAAAAAAAGCCGGATGCGGGCTTGTATGTTCTGAAATGGTAAGCGCAAACGGCATTACCTATGGTTCCAAAAAAACACTTAATATGCTTGATTCTTTACCTGAAGAACGACCTGTTTCATTTCAGATTTTCGGCTCCGATCCTTTTATTATGGCAGAAGCTGCAATAATTGTTGAATCTGCCGGTGCCGATATAATCGATATAAATTTCGGCTGTTCGGTAAAAAAAGTTGTAAAAACAGGCGCTGGCGTTGCTCTTATGAAAGAGCCCGACAAAGCCGAAGCTATATTAAAGGCTTTAAAAAAAAGCGTTAAAATCCCTGTTACAATAAAGATAAGAACCGGATGGGACAAATCCGGTGAGCAAGCGCTGGCAACAGCTAAGATTGCAGAGTATTGCGGTATTGATGCTATTGCAGTTCATCCCAGAACGGCGAGTCAGGGCTTTAGAGGTTTGGCCGACTGGTCTGTAATATCAAGAGTAAAAGAACATGTATCCATTCCGGTTATTGGAAACGGGGATATTATTACTGCAAATGATGCTGTTTTGATGCTGAATCAAACCGGTTGTGATGCGGTTATGGTAGGCAGGGCAGCTATTGGCAATCCAATGATATTTCAACAGATAAATGCTCTTATTGCAAAAGAGCATTTACCTCCTGCAAGCTTGGCTCAACGTTTTAATTGCATGAAAGAATATCTAAAAGCAAATGCTCAGTATTTCGGGGAAAAACAGGCATGCCTTATGATGCGAAGCCGCCTTGGCTGGTTTGTTAAGGGGCTTGATTCAAATGCAAAGTTCCGTGAATCCATAAAACATATAACATCAGAACAAGAAGCGATAGACATTATAAATTCATACTATGATTTTCTTGACGTACATTAATCCATCTTATATTCCGCTACGGCTTTCGTTAATATACCACCCCTTGCACTGAATTCCCCTGTAATTTCCATCCGTTTTGGCTTTAACACTTCTACAAGGTCATCTAAAATATGATTTACTACATGCTCGTAAAAAATACCGACGTTTCTGTATTGAAGTAGATAATATTTCAAGGCTTTGAGTTCTATTATTTTTTTATCAGGCGTGTATCGGATAATTATAGTGCCGAAATCCGGAAGGCCTGTCATGGGGCATACGGAAGTAAACTCGGGCTGTTTTATTTCGATATCTATATCTCTTTTCTGCCTGTATTTATAATCCATAGAAATTAATATATCTGATTTAATACTATCAGGATTTTGCGCTACATAATTTGGTTTCATTTTTTTTGCTTTGGCCATATTTATAACTCCTTGTTAATTTCAAGTCTCTTGCCACAAGACAATCTGTATGTTCCTAAATAACCCGCCTGGATAAAAGTCTGCATAAAAGCAGGTACTGTGCTTAATTCGACATAATGTGCTCTTTGAGCAAGAGTCTGAGCTTCCATGCGTTTGCCTGAAGATATTAAAGCCATCTTTGCCCCTATACCTGCTGCATTTCCCACCTGCTTGAACCGCTCATAAGGCAAAAATGGTAGCAGTCCTGCTGCCACAGCGCTCTCAATATTAATATAACTCCCAAAAGCTCCGGCAATGATTACCTGGGTAATATCTTCCTCACTACAGCCCTTAGCTTCCAGTAATAGCTGAATCCCTGTGCGGATAGCAGCTTTAGCAAGCTGCAATTCTCTTATATCACTCTGGGTAATAACAATTGCTTCCTGCCCGTTTCTTTCTTCTTCGCTTACCAGAACAAATTCAAGATATTTACCGTTTGACCTCACTCCCGGATACGTGTCAGACATCCTACCGCCTTTATCTATAATACCTGCTGAATAAAGTTGTGCCAATGCGTCCAGAATACCTGAACCGCATATCCCTACAGGTGGAGCCCCGTCAATTGTCTGATACTGTACTTCCCCATCTATTATAAGTATATCTTCGATAGCTCCTGCTGAAGCTCTCATGCCGTACTGGATGTGCCCTCCTTCAAATGCGGGGCCGGATGCGCACGAAGCACTGACAATTTCTCCGTTTGCCACCAAAGAAATTTCGGTATTTGTTCCAATATCGATAATCAACACCACTCCTTCGATATTTCCGGCGTCAGTCGCAAGCAATGCAGCAGTGTGATCAGCGCCAACAAAACCGGCTATATTGGGCAAAAGATGTATAAAAGCGCCTTTGGCAATTTGCAAACCAACATCACGGGCTTTTATATCCAAAGCTTTTTTTACTGCCGGGATAAATGGCGATTCAGCCAGTTGTTTTACCGGTAAATTAAGCAGCAAGTGGTGTATCGCGGTATTTCCTACAATAACTGCATCGGCAATTTCATCAGGATTTGCACCTATTTTTAAACATAAATCTTTTGCCATCTCATTTATGGAATTTACTACAAGATTTTTCAAATCGACTGCTTTGGCCGGTGACTGAATTGCATGAGTTATACGGCTTATAATATCTTCACCATAACTTATCTGTTGGTTCATTACACCTTGGGCCGCAAGCGTTTTGCCGTTATTTAAATCAACCAGATATCCTGCAATTTTAGTTGTTCCCAAATCCACAGCAAGACCAAGTTTACGCTCCGATAAAGTCAGACCGATTACTTCGTCTTCCCGTACACAAACATTGCACATCCAGTTTGATTCCCGCAGTTTTGGGGAAATATCCCGCATAACATCTATATCAATCTTGTTACAATTTAAATTATATGTTGAATTAAGCAGTTCCAAAAGCCTGTCAGCATCAGCTCTTAGATCCGACATTGCGGGTGGACTAAGACTAACCTTATAAGAGTTTACGACAGGTTCCGGCAAAATATTAATTTCCAGCCCTTCTGTCTGAGTCCGCTGAGGAGCTGTAATTGATTCAGGAGGAAGGTATATTTTACAATTGCTTAACGGATATGCTTTACAGGCCAGACGCCAACCATCATCACACTCTTTTTTCGAAAATATTTCTTTTTCGCTTTGGGTCGGTTTTGACACTGTCCCGTCAATAACTTTGACTTTACAGGAACGGCATTTTCCCTGGCTTCCGCATACGTTCTTAATATTGATTCCAAGCTGATGAGAACATTCCAAAAGAGACTTGTCGGAATCGCATTGCCCTCTGCGGCCTACAGGTTCAAAATCAATTTTATAGCGCCCAACGGCTTGCTCGGTCTTATCCATTTGTTATTCACGTGAGTAGTGATTTTTATAATCAATTTGATTCCGGGATGTTGTCAATTTATTTTAAACTGCTTCCATTAACAGGTACAACCAAAAAATATATGTTTTTTTAGTCTCTTATATCGCATTAACAGACTTATATGTCAAGTTACACTCTGGGTTTGCACCGGATAACCGCATATTTTTTATGGGACAGTAATAATGATTATTGGATGTTATTCTTCTATAACCATCTTAAGAAACAAATCACTTTTTAAGCCATTTTCTGCCTGATACTTAAATCCTTTCAATCTAAGTATACTCCCATCAGAAACTCTCGCCGGCACAACAACTTTATAGAGCTTTTTATTAAAACCCTGTGATATGCTGACAATTTTTTGTGTCCCCATTGCAGCTTCATGCGGAGTAATTTTAAGAATGCCGTAAAGATTGTCGTCATTTCCCGTGCTGACCGGCCTTATAACTTGCAGCCTATTACTTCTTTTCTTTCCTGTCAGATTTCTGGTTATTCCGGTTAAACCGATTTGCGGCATTTTTGACATTATTTTTATCCAGATCATTCCGCATAAAAACCCTCCGATATGAGCCCACCATGCAATCCCTCCGGCTTGTCCACTGCTTCCGGCAGCATTTAAGACCTGGAGGAAAAACCAGAAAATCAGAAAGAAAAAGGCCGGTATTTCAATAATCCATGGGATAATAATTATCGGAATCAGCGTTAATATTTTTGCATTAGGATAAAGAATAAAATAAGCGCCCATCACGCCTGCAATAGCACCGCTTGCCCCTATTGTAGGAAAATTGGAATGAAAATTTAAAAAAAGATGCGTCAATCCTGATATAAGCCCGCATACAATGTAAAATACAAAATAGCGCAAAGGCCCCATACTGTCTTCAACATTATCGCCAAATATATAAAGTGTCCACATATTGCCCAGAATATGCCAAAAACTTCCGTGTAAAAACATGAAGGATATAAAAGGAAACAACTGCTCTATAGCTGTAAAATTAGTGGAAATATGGGGTACGGAATAACGTGCCGGCACAAGGCCGTATAAGTAATCAAAATTATATAGATTTTGTCCCTGGGAAAGTTGTACAAGAAAAACAACAATATTAATACCTATGATGGTGTTATTTACTACCGGATAGTTTTTGGAAGTTATTGTGTCACGAAGTGGTATCATTAGATAATACGCATACTTAAATCCATGCTTCTTGCTGAATGTGTAAGAGCACCGATTGAGATAATATCAATCCCGGTATCGGAATACAAATTCAGGTTTTCTTTTGTAATATTGCCGGAAACTTCAACCATTGCCTTTTTGCCAACTAATGACACTGCTTCTTTGATCTGGGTAATATTCATATTGTCTAACATAATAACATCGGCTTTTGCGGCAAGTGCTTCTTTTAGGGAAATAAAATCCGAAACTTCTACTTCTATTTTTATCAGATGTGATATTTTATTGCGAACACGCTCAATCGCTTTTTTTATTCCGCCACAAGCTGCGATATGATTATCTTTTATTAAAACACCGTCATATAATCCGATTCTATGATTATATGCACCCCCTACCCTGACAGCATATTTTTCCAGAACTCTCCAGCCAGGTATGGTTTTCCGTGTATCAACAAGGCGGATTTTTTTATTATCAAAAAGTTCGACATATGACCGGACGTTTGTTGAAATTCCGGATAAACGCTGCATAAAATTTAAAGCAATGCGCTCACCTTTTAAAAGAACACAAAGCTTTCCTTCAATCTCCATGACTGTTTCGCCGTTTTTGACCAAATCCCCATCTTTAAAAAAAGGTCTGCAAATAACTTCTGAATCGATAAAAGTAAAAACATCCTTGGCTACATCAAGACCCGCTATGACAAGAGGTTCTTTGGCAACAATTATGCCTTTGCCTTTTATTTCAGGATCAACAGTATAGTCCGTGGTGATATCACCGGAGCCTATATCTTCTTCAAGTGCGATTTGAATCAGATGCTTTAATGAGTGCATATTATAACATCCCAAAAAAAGTTATTGTTCTTCTTCAATACTTTTCATTTTTTCAAGATTCGAAATAATTTTCTGTTGTTTTGCCAGTACCAAACTGTGTTTATCCTTTACTTTATCCACTACATCATCGGGGGCTTTTTTGAGGAAGTCCTCATTGTTAAGCTTTTTAATTAATCCTGATATCTCATTTTTCAGTTTTGTAAGTTCTTTTTCAAGGCGTTCTTTTTCCTTGGCAAAATCGATTATATCTTCCAATAAAACATAAATTACTGCATCACCAATAACAGTTGTAGCTGCCTTCTTTGGTCTTACACCTGACTTTTCAGATACAAATGTTTTAAGACCTGCAAGATTTATTATAATATCTTCGTTATCTGAAACTATACTTCTAAAAGAGTCATTATCCGAATGCAAAACCACATCCAATGATGCTGAAGGCGCAATATTCATTTCGCCTTTAATATTTCTTATTCCGGTAATAACCTCCATAACAATGTTCATACTATGCTCTGCTTTTGTATCGCATAACAGAGAGTTGAAATCATTTGCATCAGCAGGAAATACCGCTTTCATTATCGACCCTTGTGTTCCGGGAAGTTTATGCCAGATTTCTTCTGTTACAAAGGGTGTGAAAGGATGAAGCAAAATAAGCACATCATGAAAAACTCTTTGCAAAACACTTAAGGTAGCATTTTTATTCTCTTCTCCTTTATGTCCGTAAAGACAAGGTTTGATGGCTTCAAGATACCAGTCGCATAGCTCATGCCATACGAAATTGTAAAGAGTACTTGCCGCATCATTAAACCTGTAATTGTCTATAGTGTCTGCAACAATATCGGTGACATTCTTAAGTCTTGCAAGTATCCATTTATCGGGAAGAGACATACTCTCAAATTTTAACTCAGAATGACTTTTGGTTAAATGCATAAGAGCAAAACGGGCGGCATTCCAGAATTTGTTTATAAAATGCCGATAACCTTCAACTCTTTTTTCCGACATTTTAATATCCCTGCCCTGTGCGGCAAAAACAGCAAGTGTCATACGAAAAGAATCGGTTCCGTATTGATCAATGATGTTTAAAGGATCAATTACATTTCCTTTTGACTTGCTCATCTTTTTGCCATCTTCATCTCTTACCAGCGCATGAACATATACATCCTTAAACGGAACATCATTCATGAAATGTAGCCCCATCATCATCATACGCGCTACCCAGAAAAAAAGTATATCAAAGCCTGTAACAAGAACGGATGTAGGGTAAAAGGTTTTAAGCAGCTTGGTCTCTTCCGGCCATCCCATTGTAGAAAAGGGCCATAGAGCCGAGCTGAACCATGTATCAAGAACATCAGTCTCCTGTACAAGATTGCCGGATCCGCACTTAGGGCATGTTGCCGGCGCTTCCATTGCAACAATAAGATCAAGACATTTTTCACATGTCCATGCAGGTATCTGATGGCCCCACCAGATCTGGCGGGAAATGCACCAGTCTCGTATATTATTCATCCAGTCATAGTAGGTATTTGTCCACATTTCCGGGACAATTTTTGTGCTTTTATTTTCGACAGCTTCAATTGCTTTTTTTGCAAGAGGCTTTACTTTTACAAACCACTGCTTTGATAAATTCGGCTCTATAATTGTTTTGCACCTGTAGCAGTGCCCCACATTGTGTTTTATAGGCTCAATTTTTTCTAATAACCCATCTTCTTCTAAAGCTTTGACAACAGCTTTTCTGCATTCAAAGCGGTCAAGCCCTTCAAATTTTCCGGCATCTGCTGTCATTTTTCCGTTATCATCTATTACTTTAATTTCAGGAAGGCGATGGCGTTTTCCTATTTCAAAGTCATTGGGATCATGGGCAGGAGTAACTTTTAAGGCTCCGGTTCCAAAAGTCATGTCAACATAAGTATCTCTGATGATGGGAATCTGCCTGTTTAAAACAGGTAGTATAACCGAAGATGATTTTATGTTCTGGTATCTCTTATCATCAGGATTAACAGCAACAGCGGTATCACCAAGCATAGTCTCAGGACGCGTTGTGGCAACCACAATACTGCCTGATCCGTCCGGGAAAGGATATCTTATATGATAAAGATGCCCGTCGATTTCCTCATGTTCTACTTCAAGGTCCGCAAGAGCGGTATGACAGCGGTGGCACCAGTTTATTATGTAATTGCCACGGTAAATAAGGTCTTCGTTATAAAGCTGAACAAAAACTTTGCGAACTGCAATTGAAAGGCCTTCGTCCATAGTAAAGCGTTCAAGTTTCCAATCACAGGAAGCACCCAATCGTTTCAATTGATTGATGATCGCACTTCCGTATTGATTTCGCCATTCCCAAACCGCCTCGATAAATTTTTCCCGTCCGAGTTTATGCCTGTCAGTATTTTCGGCAGCAAGTTTTTTTTCAACAACGTTTTGTGTAGCAATCCCGGCATGGTCAGTGCCCGGCATCCAAAGCACATTATCTCCACGCAATCTTCTGTAGCGGCACAGTATATCCTGCATAGTGATATTAAGGGCATGCCCCATATGAAGTACACCCGTTACATTAGGAGGAGGAATAACTATTGAATAACTTTTTTTATCACTTTGCTCACTGGCTGCAAAAAGTTCTTCTTTTTCCCAGAATTCATACCAGTATTTTTCAACCCCTTTAGGCTCATAACTCTTTTCAAGTAAATCTGAACTCATAAACAATACTCCAAATAATATATAAAATCCTGACGGATTTATAAAAGTTTAATACGCAAAAAGCAAGAAAATGTACTGTTCTTACTTGCAAACTGCTATTATGAAAAAAGCAAAAATCAAGCAAATAGGCTAACAAACCGATAAGCCTTTATTTACAATAATATAACTTCGTAACGCAATAGTTAACTTTATATCAAAACAGAAATATAAGCCCCTAAATAAAACTACCCTGCAGCAAGCTACAGGGTATCTAAAAAATCTATAATAATCAATTCTGTCTGCCTATGACCCCGGAAGACATTTACAAAAGTAATGGATGCAAGCTAAGATTAATAATTGAAATAATAAAATGCCCGCGAAAATATAAAATTATGTTCAATCGAAATCATTTTCATCAACACGAAGAACATTTTTCAATCTTATAATTTCCTGTTTAACAGCCCTTTCTATTACCTCAATCAGTATGCTATCAATTTTATCTCCCAATATTTTTTGAACCACCCGCTCAATGGCAGCTTCAACCTGCTGGGGCGATACATTAATTGTTCCTGAGCCTATTGGGGATTCTTCTTCCAAATCAAATGTTTTATTTTCAGCAAATTCCTCCGCTGAATCTATTTCACTCTCAATTTCCATTCCTAAGGAAGCAGCAAAATCATCTTTTATATACTCATCAGAATCTACTATATCTTCCTCAAGATCTTTCATTACAATTTCCTGTTCATTTCCAACAGGATTAACTGTACTAGCGGCTTCGACAATATCTGTAAGTTCGATCACTTCATCTTCCAAAGATACTATCATATCTTCAGTAAGTTCAATGATTTCGTCATCACTATCTATGGAATTTTTCAAGTCACTAATAAGGCTCATCAATTCCGGGTCTTTAAAAGATTCATTTTCAGAAGGTTCTTGCCCCGATTTTTCCTTTTCGTCCATTGCACCCCCAATTTTTAGGTTTTTCAAAATACGGGAATTAAACAAGTCTTCACAATGACTTGGAATCTAACACACTCCGCCTACAGGTGTCAAGCCGTTTACGTTTTTACTGAATCAACAACCTTAAAATAAAAGCATGAAAGCGAAAAGCCTGCAATTTATGGTTATTTATTTATATTGTTATTAAAACGTGTAAATTGAATTACAACTTACAAAATATAATATTATTTTTTGATAATATCGCCTACCCCTGAAACATCTTTAACTACTTCTTTTGGATTACCATAGTAAGTAATATCACCGGCACCGTTTATCTCAGCCTTAAGTTTTTTAGAAACATTTACAACCGCATTGCCGGCTCCGTTGACTATTACATCTACATTTTCAGCTTTAAGTTCTTTTGCTTTAATATCACCCGCGCCTGATACGTCAAGCTTTAAATTCTTTGTTTTTCCAGACGCTTTCACATCTACTGCCCCATCGACTTCAACATCAAGGCCATTATTATTTACTCCGGAAATTAAAAGGTCAACAGCACCCGAAGCCGATATTTTTTCAACATTGTCTACAGACACCCTAACTTCCAGCAATCTTTTAGGGCATATAGTTTTATTTGAAGTAATTTGAAGAGTACTTCCCACGACTCTTGTTATTATATGGGGTAATATATTGCTGTCACCCCTTACCTCTATACTTTTTTTCTTTTGACATTCGATATATACATTAAAGGCACCGTCTATCTCTACAGATTTAAATTCAGATACCGCTCTTTTTTCCTTCTTATCAATTCCATTCCCTTCAATTCCACTTCCGCAGCCTCCACTACCAGAGCTTACGACACCTCCATCAATTGAAATATTTCCTGACTGCGCCACACCTCCATCAATTGATATATCACTAGCACTGCCATCACCTAAATTTATAGATATTCCGCTCGCATCAGCTTTATTTGCACTCAATAACATTACGGAAAGAATAATAAACAATATTATTAAATAATAGTGAGTTGCCTTCATATGTTCTCCTTTCCTTATATCAGGTATTTATAAATTGTAGTAATTCAGCTGACTCTTTCCAGTCAGCTCTTACAATGTTTTAAATTCTTTTAACAATTTTATTAGCCTATATTGGGTTTATTCTATAGCAATAAAGGGTTTTCGCAACTCATTTTTTATGAGTTTGCCATCACCGGGGTTACCATAAATTCTACCATAAACTGTTTTTGTTTCACCTGTAATAGTATCAACAACAAATGCTCCTACAGCTCCTGAATTGTCACCAAGAGAAGTTGCCCATGAAGATATTTGAAATCTGCCATAATTAGGCGGAGGTGGATTCAAAGAATCTGCCCCGGCTAAAAACAATATCCCTGTAACAACAAGTATACCCAAAAGAAAATATTTTATTCTTTCTTTCCATAACTTATCTTTCATTTTAAGATCTCCTTTAATTATAGAAGTAATATTTAGTTAAAAAAAATCCTCTTCCCACTACCTCCGTATATCGAAGGAATAAGAAGAGGAATTTTTTAATTAATGTTCATAGTGTTATGGTAATAATCGCCGGATATAAGATCTTTTATAACTTTTTTCAGATAAATCCCGGTTTATTTTTTCGCAGCTTTGGATTTTCTGAAATCATCTACAAGAGCACCCTGGCCTTCAACCTCGAATTTATCTCCTGCGCCTACAATAGCTTCTCCAAGCATCGCTGATACATCATCTAAGCTGATAACCATCTTTACAAAAGCATCACCGGCTTCATCCCATCCAAAATCCACGATCTCAGCAAAAGCAAGCGACGCCTGAACCTTTGTTTTAATAAGATCTGATTTAAGCATATAATTTTCAACTGATGTCTGGCTTTCAAGTGTAAAGCCTGCTATCTGCTGCGCCAATTGTTTATAGGCATCAATCTGTGCGGCCCTTAAAGCCTTCAAGGGACCTGCATTGGCAGGAGAGCTTGTACCAAAACCTACATGTTTGAAAACCTTCCCGCTTAAAGCAACGTCTGCCCCCTCAATATTTACAATCTGGTTGGCTGTCATTGTAGCGGTGGCTCTTGCAATATCTTGTTTTGTATCATAGACAACGTCTGAAATCTTAATTCCGGACATGACTGCCGATGTTTTTGAATCGGTTTTTCCGACATAACTGTCCGCCGCCATATCTCTAACTTCTTCGCTGGCACGGATTTTCAGGCCATATACCTGTTCTGTAAGCCCTCTCATAGCATCGTTTTTTGCCGCCATGATAGCCATCATTTTTTTATTGCCGGCTAATACGTTAGGCGCTGATAATACTATGCAGATTAACAAAATTAAAATACTTTTAAACCATCTAGATATCATATTACCCTACCTCCTCCTTTTTTGGAGTAATTCATAACTATTGCCATCTTATACATCGCTTTTAAATATTTGATCTAACGAGCCAGTTTCAAAACGCCCCATTTTGGCCGATCTCTGCGTTGGGTTCAAATTTCAATCCTCGAAATACTAAATGTATTCCTGTGGTTGAAATTCTCTCCCGCCTTGAGCTTGACCAAACTGAAACGTTTTGAAAGTGGCTCTAACAAATAATGTTTATTAAAAATTATTCGGATAATTCTTCGGTTGATATAGAGGAGGCAGCTTTATCCTTTTCCTGGATATCTGGTACTGCTGTCTCATTTGTTATCTCTTTTGGTTGCTCACCGTTTAAACTTATAGTATCTTTTTTATTTTCCTGGATATCAGAGCTTAACTCATCTTTGTTTTCTTCTTCTTGTTCGTTGACCAAATCTGTACTTTCTATATTTATCTCTGGGTCAGAAGTTAACTCCTTATTTGTAACTTCATTTTTTTGTTCATCAACAATATCTGAAATGTCTGAACTTTCATTCTTTTCCTGAATATTGGGACTTAACTCATTTTTATTTTCTACTTCTTGTTGTTCATCGATCAAGTTTGAATTATCAACATTTATCTCAGGATTGGGAATTAACTCTTCTTTTGTTTCTATATTCTTCTTTTTTCCGCTAAAATCTATACTTTCTTCCTTAACAGATGTTTTAACATGATAAATATCAAAAACCAGATTTCCTTCCTCAGTAACAACTCTTGCTTTTGCACCAACTATTCCATTTTTCGGCAGATTTGGAATTTGTCTGACCATTTGTTTATTCTGGCCATCCATTTCCACGGTTCTTTTATCAACCAGTTTCTTATTGCCGGCAAAAGCTGATGGAAAAAGGCATACTACAAAGAATAAAATTATGGCAAGTACCACTCTGCAGCATAAACCCATATATATCACCATTCTTCATCAGTAAGGATTCTGCCTATAGAACTTGATTTTCTCCTGGAAACGCTTGCAGCCGCTGGAGCTGGAGCAGCCTTTTTCTTTTTTGAGACGGCAGGAGCGGGCTGCTGGGCTGCTTCAACAGCAGCTTCCTGCTGAGGTTCCACATAAGCTTGTGCCTGAGCTTGTTGCTGTTGTACAGGCTGTTGAGCAGGCGCACTGGCCTCAACCACTTCTGCGGGCTGGTTCATAATCCTATCTAACTGGTTTCTTCTGCCTAATGTACTTTCTTTTATAGGAATTGATGCATATATTCTAAGGAATAAATCCGCATCTACTTTATTAAAACTGCTGTCAAACTGTTTTAATGCGGAAACAGTCGCATTATCAAGCTGTCCGGTAAGTGCGACATCATATCCATGAAGATACAACCATTCCTGAATCTTGAATAACCGGTCTGAAGCAGTTAACTTGTAGTAAAACTTTTTTACAGCACTTTCTACATCTTTATCAGGTAACGCATCATCACCCAACAATCTCCAGTAAGGAAGTCCATTATATTTTCCAACAATCTGGATCATACTCAATTCAACAAGAAGTCTTACCGCATGGTGCCTTCCCTGAACTTTCTTTATAGAACCTTTTCTTCCGAATGTCTGACCAAAAAGGCTTACTCCTAATTCCCTTTCATTCATGGCTTTTGATACCTTCATGGTATTAACGGCACTCATTCTGGGTACACCTGCCATAGTTCTGAAATCAAGAAGGTTAAAATCAAGTGTTATGCTGGCCAAGCCTGTTTTTCCTGCATCACCATATCTAAGCTTTACTTCTTTTGATGGAAGGTAATCAGGCAATCCGGTAAACTCGGCACCGGCACTAACATCAGTGCCGTCACCCCTTGTTTCCAATCCCCTGTCAAATTCTGTAATACCGCCACTTACCACTATATCAGGTATAAGTTTTTCATCGAAATTCGAATAGCCGGTTACCATCTGATTTTGAATAAATGACGGATCATAAGGAATAAAGGTAACTCTTCCACCAATTGAATTAAGAGAACTCTTTAGCATTTCGGTTATATCTCTTGGTATTTCTCCGCCGGTAGAACCCGATGTGCCGGTATTATCACCTATAGGATTGCTCTGTATTTTAACAACATCAACATTATAGATTTCAGTCATTAATCCAAGGTCCGCCAGGGCCTGCGTAAATGAGGTAATTTTAGCTGCGGGCGGTTCTGTTTTAAGCTGAACATCTGTTTCGGCCGGATCAATTGACGCACAAGAAGCAAGAAGCAAGGAAAATGACATAATAGTCAAAACGATTAGCATTTTCTTGCAGGCTTTATTATTCCGGAATATGTATCTCATCTTCCCCTCTTTCAAATTATTTATTTGTATTTTTATCGGCTGCAGCTAATTTATCTAAAATAAAATCTGCCACGGCTTATTTCATAACCTGAATATTATAAATATTTCCAGTCTGAGTACCAGCTCCTACCACTACACTGTTCTCATTCTTATCACCCGTTATATCTCCGCTGATATCCTTCTCTCCAGCCTGTTCCCCTTTACTGGCTTTCCTCGAAGCAGCTGCCATAGCATCAAGAACGATAAAGTTGATATTATTATCTTTTTTGCCCAATGCATCGTCTGCACTGACAGAATCATCAGTATATTTTGAAATATCATCATCCAGATCACCGCCCCGGCAATATTGTGTACATATAGCCGGAACAATAATTATACAGCAAAAAATTATAAAATATTTCTTAATCATATGCCCTCCTCCAACTGATAGATTGATCAGGTTATTCTTATAAATTGTTAAAATTCTGTCTGTTAAAACAAGTTGGTTGTAATTTAATAGTTTTTTTTAAAAAACTATTAATTCTTATCATTATGTTAAAACATCTGCTATCAATAATAAAGATAAAAATATGGAGGGCTTGAAATCAATTGTTATTTTAACCGATTTTATTAGCAATAATTTTGTTAAAATTTACGGTTATAGGGCTGCGACAAACAGCCGCAGCCCTGTTAATATTAACTATTACAGTAAGATAACAACTACTCAAGCACTACAGAACCCATATTGGATTCAGCTCCCTGACCCATAGCGATATTGGCTGCACCCTTTACATCAGACTGATTGATTATAGCACCCTTTACACTGGATTTGCTCATATCAACAGTACCCATTCTTGCTTTTGCGCCTTTACCCATAGCAATATTTGCTGCACCCTTTACACTGGATTTGTTGATGATAGCACCTTTAAGACTTGATTTATCCATACTTACTGTTCCCATCTGAGCTTTTGCACCCTGGCCCATAGCGATATTGGCTGCGCCCTTTACATCAGATTGATTGATTACAGCACCCTTTACACTGGAGTTTTTCATGCTTACAGTACCCATCTGAGCTGTTGCGCCTTTACCCATAGCAATATTTGCTGCACCCTTTACATTAGACTTATTGATGATGGCACCTTTAAGGTCAGATTTATCCATACTTACAGTACCCATCTGAGCGGTTGCGCCTTTGCCCATAGCGATATTTGCTGCACCCTTTACATCAGACTGATTGATTATAGCACCCTTTACACTGGATTTGTTCAAATCAACAGTACCCATCTGAGCTTTTGCTCCCTGGCCCATAGCGATATTGGCTGCACCCTTTACACTGGATTTGTTGATGATAGCGCCTTTTAAGCTGGAATCTTTCATCTTTACTGTACCCATGTCAGCTGTTGCACCTTTACCCATAGCGATATTGGCTGCACCCTTTACATCGGATTTGTTAATAATTGCGCCTTTAACATCTGAACCTGCGAAAGCCAATGAACCACTGATTAAAACAATACCTACTACTAATAAAGCTTTTTTCATTTTACATTCCTCCTTGTTTGGTTGTTGTTAAATTTTTTCTCTCGGTTTTAAGTTTATTTATACTTCATATATTTTTTGTTGTCAGTGAATGATTTCTCATATTTATTGTGACATAGTTACATTTATAAAATTTTTGTTTGCCGTGATTTTCTCCTTCCTATGCACATACTGGGCATAAATCATATAATTAGTTATTTGTAAAGAAAGACCCACCATTTTTTTGTCTTTTCCCAATTACCCTATTTATAAACAACTGAATTTTTGTTTGAAGTTCCTCCAATAGCAACATTGGTGTTATGTACACCCATTCCGCCGAAAGGAACTCTGACATCATTGATAACAAGACCTGTTCCTGAGCTGGTGCTGGCGCCACCTATGTCACGATTTTTAACTACAACAGACCCCGAATTCGCTTCGCTTCCCGATCCAACGGCAACATTTGTTACAACACCTCCGCTGACCCTGTTTGAAATACTGCCGCGCACAGTACTGTTTTCAAGAACAACCGAACCAAGGTTTGCCCTTGAATTACTTCCTACAGCAACATTTGTCATAACTCCGCCTGCCGCCCTGTTTGAAATATTTCCCTGCACATTGCTGTTTTTCATATCCACAGAACCTAAATTCGCCTTAGTATTGCTGCCTAAAGCAACATTAGTAACAACACCTCCAACAGTTGTATTTGTGATATTTCCCTTCATAGTACTGTTTTCCATGTTTACTGATGAAAGGTTTGCTTTGGATCTGCTGCCTAAAGCAACATTAGTAACGACTCCACCTGCTGCCGTATTTACTATATTCCCTTTAATATTACTGTTTTCCATGTTTACTGATGAAAGGTTTGCTTTGGTATTGCTGCCAAGTGCAACGTTTGTCACTGCTCCACCTGCTGCCGTATTTACTATGTTTCCTTTCATAGTACTGTTTTTCATATCAACAGACGATAAACTTGCTTTAGAATTGCTGCCCAAAGCAACATTAGTAACTGCTCCACCTGCTGCCGTATTTATTATGTTTCCTTTCATAGTACTGTTTTTCATATCAACAGACGATAAACTTGCTTTAGAATTGCTGCCAAGTGCGACGTTTGTTACGGCTCCACCCGCTGCCGTATTTATTATATTACCCTTTACATTACTGCCTTCCAAATTTGCAGAAGCAAGCCCGGCTTTATTATTTTTACCTAAAGCAACGTTCGTTAAGGCGGCTCCAATCGAAGTATTTACTATTGCACCCTTCACGTCACTATTTTTAAGATCGGCAGATCCGAGGCTGGCTTTGTTCCCGGCCCCGAGAGCAACATTTGTGACTGCTTGACCTATTGTAGTATTTACAATAGCGCCCTTCATGCTGCTTGATTCCATATTTACAGCACCGAGGCTGGCTTTATTATCTTTTCCCAAGGCAACATTTGTTACTGCCTGGCCCATTGTAGTGTTTACAATAGCACCTTTCATGCTGCTCGACTTCATAGTAACAGCGCCTAAGTCCGCTTTATTTCCAGCTCCCAAAGCTACGTTAGTTACGACTTGTCCGGCTGTAGTATTAACTATAGCTCCTTTAAGGTCACTGTTTTTCATTTCAACAGAGCCAAGTTTAGCTGTATTATCTTTTCCCAAAGCGACATTTGTCAGTACCTGACCGGCTGCCGTATTTATTACAGCACCTTTAACATCGCTTCCCTTCATATCAACTGCACCAAGGCTTGTTTTATTTCCGGCTCCAAGTGCTACGTTTGTCAATACCTGACCCGCTGCCGTATTTACTACCGCACCCTTTACTTTTGTGTTTTCCAAATTGGTTGCACCAAGACTGGCTTTGTTGTTTTTGCCCAAAGCAACATTCGTCAGCACCTGACCGGCTGCCGTATTTATCACAGCACCTTTAACATCGCTTCCCTTCATATCAACTGCACCAAGGCTTGTTTTATTTCCGGCTCCAAGCGCTACGTTTGTCAATACCTGACCCGCTGCCGTATTTACTACCGCACCCTTTACTTTTGTGTTTTCCAGATTGGTTGCGCCAAGACTGGCTTTATTGTCTTTGCCCAAAGCAACATTTGTAAGTACTTGGCCCGCGGCTGTATTTATCACAGCACCTTTAATATCGCTTCCTTTTGTATCAACCGCACCAAGACCTGTTTTGTTACCTGAACCCAACGCAACGTTTGTCAAAACTTTACCTGCTGCTGTATTTATAACCGCACCTTTTACACTTGTACTCTCCAAATTGGTTGCCCCCAAGCTGGCTTTGTTATCTTTACCCAAAGCAACATTTGTGCTGGTCTGCCCTGCAGAAGTATTAATAACCGCACCTTTTACACTACTTCCTTTCATGGTAACTGAACTCAGATTAGATTTATTGTTGCTTCCAAGGGCAACATTAACAGAAGTCTTTCCAGCGGGAGTATTTACTACCGCACCTGTAACGCTGCTGTCCTTTAATGCAACTGAATCAAGATTTGCCTTGCTATTAGAACCTAAAGCAACATTAACCTTGGTCTTCGTATTCGAGGTATTTATCACGGCTCCCTTTATGTCCGAACCGGCATATCCCAAAGTAGCACTCAGCAAAAGGCCGGTTATTGCTACAGACAGAGTTTTTTGAATATTGTTCATAATCCACCTCCTTAAACATTTTCGTCTATTATCTAAGATAAAACCACTACAGCCAAAAGCAAGTCCTTCATATTGTTTTTGATATTTGATCTGTCTATTGTGGCATTATCTTTGATATCTTTGTTAACATTGCTTTTTTTATATTACTTATAATCTAATTTCCGTTTCATTGTCAGTGAAGATCGTCATAAATGTTTTGTGAAATATTAACAGGATTAAAATAGAATATCAGTTCCCTTTAGTTTAGAGAGTTTGTTTCAGACTGGAGTTTAAATTGAATCTATCAGTTTATTACCTTTGCCCAAAACAACTCCGACTGGATTCTATTTTGTTATCACTTAAAAATCAATACATATTTAGCATTGGTTTTGGTGTAAAAACAGGGAATGGCAATAATAATTGTTGTCTATATAATTAGTGTGTTATACCGATTAAAAGCAATTGCATTAATAAGTTTAAGTTAATAAAATAATATAGGTTGGCAGACTCCTCTAAAATCCATAATTACCAAAGAACGACAAAAACATTGCCGGGGGAGAAATAAGCACCACTTGAGCTTGCACGGTTCACATATTTCCCTATACTTTGCTGGAAATACGGGAGAAATGTAATCAATAAAATACCTTAAAGAGATAGCTATCCCACGGCAGAGGGCACTAATTTACTTGACTTACAGATAGCTGACAAACCTTTTCTCAGCAAGGTTTTAAATATTAATTTAACTACTTGTTCAACTTGTTAAACACAGCCATTAGCGGATTATTTACCACAGCATTTTTTATATTTATTCCCACTTCCACAGGGACAAGGATCGTTTCTCCCAACTTTTTTATCTTCTCTTTTTACCGGCTTTTTTGAAACAGAGTCATCACCGCCTGAAAATATTAGCTTTTGTTCTTTTGGCTTACTGATATCATCAATTTTTTCCGGCTCGGATATCTGTATTCTAAATAATATATTAACAACTTCATCCTTTACCCTGGATATCATATCCTGAAACAGCTCAAAGCCCTCTTTTTTATATACAATAAGCGGATTCTGCTGTGCATAGCCTCTTAATCCTATACCTTCTTTGAGATGATCCATTGAAAGGAGATGATCCTTCCACATGCCATCCACTGTCTGCAACATAACAATTCTTTCAAGTTGTCTGAAATTATCATCTTCTATCTGGCTTTCTTTCTGATTATAAACTGCCATAGCTTCATCAAATATGATCTGCTCAAGATCTTCTCCGGTTAAATTCTCAAGAATTTCGGCACTTATATTATTTAAGCGAAAATTAAATTGTGCAAAAACCGCTTCAGACAAACCCTTTATATCCCACTCTTCGGGAAGCACCTTTTCGTCTGCATACAGCAAAGCAATTTCCTCAGACTTTTCAAGTATCATGCTCTCTATAGAAGGTTTCAAACTTTGTCCGTTTAGTGCTTCACGCCTTTGTTTATATATAACTTCTCTTTGCTGGTTCATTACATCATCATATTCAAGAAGTTGCTTTCTTATGTCAAAATTGTGCCCTTCAACCTTTGCCTGGGCATTTTCTATTGCTCTGCTTATAAGCCCGTGTTCTATTGGTTCTCCTTCCTGCATACCAAGTTTTTCCATTATGCCGGTAATGCGTTCCCCGCCAAAAATTCTGAGCAAATCGTCCTCTAAAGCAAGATAAAAACGGGAAGATCCAGGATCACCCTGTCTGCCTGAACGCCCACGAAGCTGGTTATCTATGCGCCTGCTTTCATGTCTTTCCGTTCCCAACACATGAAGCCCGCCAAGCTCGGTTACACCTTCTCCCAAAACTATATCTGTTCCACGCCCGGCCATGTTTGTTGAAATGGTTACAGCACCTTTTTGGCCTGCCATAGAAATAATTTCGGCTTCTTTTTCATGGTTTTTGGCATTTAATACCGTATGCTTAATTCCTCTTTTTTTAAGCTTAGTACTCAGATTTTCCGAAACATCTATAGAAACAGTTCCCACAAGAACGGGTTGGCCTTTTTTGTTGAGTTCGGCAATTTCATCTATAGCTGCTTCAAACTTCTCTTTTTTTGTTTTATAGATAGCATCCGGAAAATCTTTTCTTACCATCGGCATATTTGTGGGAATAACAGCTACATCAAGATTATAAATTTTCTTAAACTCAGCGGCTTCGGTATCCGCTGTTCCCGTCATACCGGAAAGCTTATTATACATCCTGAAGTAGTTCTGGAATGTAATAGTAGCTAAGGTCTGGTTTTCGTTTTCTATCTTTACATTTTCCTTCGCCTCGAGAGCTTGATGCAAACCATCGCTGTAGCGCCGTCCGGGCATCAAACGACCCGTAAATTCATCAACTATGATAACCTCGCCCTCTTTTACAATGTAATCAACATCCAGTTTAAACAATGTATGGGCCTTTAATGCCTGATTGACATGGTGCAATAGCTCTATATTCTTAGGGTCATAAATATTACTTACCTTCAGCAAATTTTCGGCTTTAGCAATGCCTTCCTCAGTCAATGCTACTGATCTGGCTTTTTCATCAATAGAATAATCTTTCTCTTTCTTAAGGCCGGGAACTATTCCATTAACCATATAATACATATCGGTCGATTTTTCAGCAGGGCCTGAAATAATAAGCGGGGTTCTTGCTTCATCAACTAATATACTATCTACCTCATCTACTACCGCAAAATTCAGCTCCGGCTGAACAAGGGATTCCCAGTCGTACTTCATATTATCTCTCAAATAATCAAAGCCAAACTCATTATTTGTTCCATAAGTAATATCCGAATTGTAAGATATTTTTCGTTCATAATCTGTTAAGCCATGTAAAATTGTCCCAACTGAAAGATTGAGGAAATTATAGATATTGCCCATCCACTCGGCATCACGTTTTGCCAGATAATCATTTACGGTTATGATATGAACCCCTTTTCCGGATAAAGCATTCAGATATGCCGGCAAAGTGGATGCAAGCGTTTTCCCTTCGCCAGTCTTCATTTCAGCTATTTTACCGGCATGAAGAACCATTCCTCCGATCAACTGAACATCAAAGTGCCTCATTTTAAGGGTTCTAAGAGAAGCTTCTCTGACCACTGCAAAAGCTTCCGGAAGTATTTCATCAAGACTTTCACCGCGTTCGATTCTTTCCTTAAATAGCGCTGTCTGGGATTTTAATTCATCATCACTTAAGGACTGAAATTTTGGCTCGAGAGAATTTATAGTTTCAACAATCGGTCTTAGTTTATTAATTTCCCGCTCATTTTTGCTGCCAAATATTTTCGTCAGTAAACTTCCTATCATTATATATTTCCTTGAGTTTAAAGAATGTTGACACGGACAAACACTAAAATAACCGGTTTAAAATATAAAATAAAGAATGGCTTCATAAATATATATAAGAAATTAGTGTGATATCATTAACAAGTGGACCATTTTTATCAATTGCATAGCAGAAGATTGTATAGCATACCGCCTCAATTTAAGATATATTTTTTTGGATTAACAGAAACGCTATTTAGACGAACTTCATAATGAACATGAGGACCTGTGCTTCGCCCTGTATTGCCGATACGTGCTATTGTCTCACCTCTTTTCACAATACTGCCGGGTTTTTTTAGTATCTTGCTAGTATGTCCATAATAGGTAATCATTCCATGCCCATGATTAATTACTATTGTTTTACCAAACGAGCCCATGTATCCGGTTTTAGAAACAATACCATCGCCTGTAGCAACTATTGGAGTTCCTTTGGTAGAGGCAATATCAATTCCTTTATGGAATTCTCTTTTACCTGTAAAAGGTGCGGTGCGGTATCCGAATGTTGATGATACACTACCGGATGCCGGCCTTATAGAAGGTGTTGCGGAAAGAAGTTTATGTTGTTCTTCAAAAAAAGATAATATGGATTTAAATTCTTCATGTTGCC
This sequence comes from Pseudomonadota bacterium, assembly GCA_043825875.1. Taxonomy (GTDB): domain Bacteria; phylum Desulfobacterota; class Desulfobacteria; order Desulfobacterales; family RPRI01; genus RPRI01. Next base: position 31,010 of record JBDRRF010000086.1, read on the forward strand.
TGTTTGCAGCAAAATTTATTTCCGCAACTTGTTCATGCATTTCACTCATTAAATTGGCATGTTTTTCAGTAAGAGCTTTTGTTGTATCCATATTTTCAGGGTTAGAGCCCCCAATACCCAAAATGGCTTCTTGTTTTTTCCTTTTAATATTTGCCATAGCTCTAATTTTTTTTTCAAACTCGTGCAGGGTTGTAAGTTTTGATTTAATATCTTTAATTTCATCTGCGTAAAGCTGTATCTGTCTACGTTGGCCGTTTAATTCCTTTTCCTGTTTCAAAACCGTTTCTCTAAGATAAATATTATTATTGGTAGTTTTTTTTAAAGTAATGTAATCATAAATTAAATACACCATAAATATCGCTAATACGGACAGAAGAAAACAAGAGAAACGAACTATATTGATAGATGCTGAAATTTGTTTTATTGTTGAGCCATTATTTTTAAACGAAAGTAAAAATTTTTTCTTTTTCACACCAAACGAACCTTTTTATGTTCTATTGTATTAAAAATATAAAATTCAAGCCTAATTAATAGAATAGATGTTTTTATTATCCCACAAGATCTTAAAAGATCTTTACAAATCCACAGCAGCCTTAGTGCTGCATAACCATCAGAATTTATTTATAAAATTTGAATTGATACCACAAGCAAAAAACCCTGTCAAGTTTTTTTATAACCCATTTATTTTGCAGCCCAAAAAAGAAAGTGACAATTTTAACTTTGGACTTATACTAAAGAAATTAGGGTATAATTAATTCTTAAAACTAGGAGGAAGCAATGGTACCATTTTCCGGAATCACTGTTTTTGATGGGGCTTATAAAGATATATTGATGCCTGGAACAAAAGAAGTGCTTTCCTGCGCTAAAAAATTGGCCAATAAGTTGGATGAAAAAGTCAATTGCATACTTTTTGGCGAAGGTCTTAATGAAGCACCCAAAGAAGCTGTAGCCTTTGGCGCCGATAATGTTTTTATCGCCGATAACTCTATGCTTAAAGAATATCACCCTGATATATATAGTATTGCCCTTGAACAAGTATTTAAGCAAACCTCTTTTCGATGCATCATTTTAAGCCATACCGCCATAGGTGCAGACATTGCACCACGGCTTTCATTTAAACTTGGCTGCGATATTTTTACAGATTGCGTTGAGATTAATTTTGATAAAGAAACCGAAACGTTTAATCCCGTCCATCCAATATATGGAGGTAAAATACATGCTGTTTTTTCATCTTCAGGTTCGCAGCTTATAGTAACCTTGAGGCAAAAATCATTTGAACCTCTTGAAAGAGACGATAGCAGGAAAGGAAAAATAATTCCTGTTAAAGTTGATATTGATCCTGCAATGATCAAAATAAAAGCAATAAAAAAGATAAAAGAAGAAACAAAAGGCGTCAGATTGGAAACCGCCCCTGTTGTTATTACCGGCGGCAGAGGTATAGGTAACAAGGATGATTTTAAATACTTGAAAGAACTTGCCGAAATAATGAGCGGAGCTGTTGGCGGTTCACGTCCTGCCGCAGACAATGGCTGGGTGCCGGCAACTTCTAAGGTGGGGCTTACAGGCAAAATTGTAGCCCCAGAAATATATATAGCCATTGGCGTATCCGGCGCAAGTCAGCATCTGGCAGGCTGCATAGGTTCGAAAAACATAATTGCAATTAACAATGATCCCGGAGCAAACATATTTAAGGTAGCCCGATACGGTGTTGTAGGAGACTGGAAAGAAGTATTACCAGCCTTTACCGCAAAAGTCAGTGAATTGCTGGTCTGATAGCAGCAAAATGCTTTTGATAATGAACCAGTTTCAAAACGTCCCATTTTAGCCGATCTCTGCGTAGGGCTCAAATTTCAATCCTCGAAATACTTAATGTATTCCTGTGGTTGAAATTTTCTCCCGCCTTGAGCTTGACCAAACTGAAACGTTTTGAAAGTGGCTCATAATAATGAAGAATGTTATAGCATTTGTCAGAATAACGTTCCGATTACATCACGTTCGAAACGCAAGGGTATGGTGGGTGTATAACCTTTCAAACGGAACAGATTTATGACAAACGCTATAAAAGCAAGGAGAAAAAATGAGCCCCCATATTATTGTTTGCGCAAAACAAATACTCGATCCCGAAGGACCTGTCTCAGGTTATGGAGTAAATTCCGATACTGGTCAGATAGTACTGCCAAAGGGTGTGCCCCCTGTGATAAATCCGTATGATGAGAATGCCATTGAAACTGCTCTTAAGCTCAAAGATACCAAACAAGCTAAAGTAACTGTAATAAGTTTGGGGAAGAATCTCTCAAGAGCAGTAATGAGCAAAGCTCTGGCGGTAGGTGCTGACAACTTGATTTTTCTACAGGACAATACTTTTGTAAACCTTGACAGCCGCAGCACGGCTTTTGTCATATCTGCCGGTATAAAAAAGATAGGAGATTATGACCTTGTGCTTGCCGGAAGGCAGGCGGGAGATACTGACTCAGCAATTGTTCCACACTATATCGCAGGTTTTCTGAATATACCCTGTATCAATCTCGTTAAAAAAGCAGAACTTCTTGAAAAAGCTGTACGGGTTGAACGAAGCTTGCCTGATGGCTATGAGGTACTTGAGGCAAATATGCCATCTTTGTTATCAATAACCGGCGGAGGCGATCTAAGAAAGGCCAACTTACAGCAAATTACAGATGCCAAAAAGAAGCCTGTTACCATCTGGACAGCTGATGACCTTGATATAGAAACTTCTGATATAAAACAAACAAGCTGGCAAAAGATATTTGTTCCCGACTATGAAGTTGAATGCAACTTTATAAAGGCAGATTCTCCTAAAGAGGCCGGAACAAAGCTTGCCTTGAAGCTAAAAGAGGATCAAATATTATAATAATTACAGTTATTTCAATAGGAAATAAAAAGCGCCACACACAATTAAACGGTTACATACTATTACCACTTTAGCATAAAAGGCTTTCGCTGCTTATCGAATGAAATGCTTCTGCATCCTGCACAAAAAGAAATTGCGTACGCGTTGAAAGTCTTAAAAAGGCACCGCTAACATAGTAAGTTTTAAGCATTTCGTCAAAAATGTGTGCGATTATATTGCAATGAAAATTTGATTTTTTGGATTGGTCGGGGCGAGAGGATTTGAACCTCCGACTCCCTGCTCCCAAAGCAGGTGCGCTACCAGGCTGCGCCACGCCCCGATTGTTGAAAAAATATATAATGGAGCCGTCATTTAGCATGCTTTATTTTTTACTGCAAGATGATATTTAAAAAAAAAGCGATTTTGTTAAATATTCGCAAAAATTCATATAACAATATTATTGACCGGTTATTGCGTTATGGCCAAAAAGTTTTATAAGGTTTCGATATATTCCTGTTGTTGAAAGTCTTGCATTCAATTTGCTTGGGCACAATTATAGACTCTTCAATGACCTAATATTGATACGAGAAATTATAAATTATGGTATCCTGAATCAATTTAAAAAACAAACAGAAAGACAATTTCCTGCCATTCAAAACAGGTTATATCTTAATCGAATACAATATATTGACATAACAAGAACTTTATTCAATTTCGCTTGACACTAATAATTACTTTATATTAAGTGTATAAGTTGGTAATGTAAAGCTTGTAAGAAAATAATGTTTTCTTTAATTGAACACACAGCCTAAACTTGTTTGCTCAAAATTACAAAACCGATAACATTTAACAATTTGCGAAAGTGGCGAAATTGGTAGACGCACTGGACTTAGGATCCAGCTCTGGCGACAGAGTGGGAGTTCAAATCTCCCCTTTCGCACCAGTACTATTAAAATCAATTAAAAGTGAGTAGGCCAAAGGTCAGAGATTGTTTTATCAGAAAGGAAATTTATGGAAGTTACTATAGAAGACATCAGTACAGTGAAGAAAATTCTGCATATTGAAATTCCACTGGATGTGGTTATGCAGGAAGTTGATAATGCCTATGATAACCTTAAAAAGACTGCAAAATTAAAAGGTTTTCGCCAGGGTAAAGCACCCCGTTCGGTTTTAGAAAGTTTTTTTAAAAAAGATGTTCATGCGGATGTATCGAATAAACTTCTTAAGGATTCATTTATTGATGCTATCAGAGAAAAAGACTTGAAAATTATTGGAGATCCGCAAATTGAACCACCTCAGCTTGATGAAAAATCACCATTTAAATATGAAGCAACTATAGAAATTAGACCCGAAATTTCCGATATTGACTTTAAAGGCCTGAATCTTAAAAAAAGTATTTATCCCATTGGTGAAAAAGAAATTGAAGCTCAACTTAAAATGCTTCAGAAAAATCTTGCTCAACAAAAAACTATAGAAGAAGCCAGGCCTGCTGCTACCGGTGATTATGCTCTTATTACATATGAAGGCTTTAAAGACGGGGAGCCATTTAAAGAAACAGAAAAAACAGAAAACTATACAATGAAAATAGGTTTGGGGAATTTTACAAATGAGTTTGATAATAATGTTATAGGAATGAACCAGGGTGAAAATAAGGAAATAAGCATTCATTTCCCTGAAGACTATCATAACCCAAAACTTGCAAACCTTGACATAGTATTTAATGTCACTCTCAATGAAATAAGGGAAGAAATTCTGCCTGAAATAGATGATGAATTAGCTAAAAACTTCGGCGAAAATAAAACACTTGATGAACTGAAAAATATGATACATCAAAACCTGAAAATAGGATATGATAAACGAGTTGACCAGGAATTAAATGAACAGATATTTAAGGATCTTATTTCAAAATCACCGTTTGAAGTTCCTGAAACGATGATACAATATGAGCTTGAAAATATAATTTCGGATGCTGAAAGGTCTTTTGCTTACCACAATACAACATTGGAAGCGATGGGATTTACAAAGGAAATCCTTAAGGAAAAATACATTGATGTTGCCGAAAAACAGGCAAAACGTCATCTCATATTAGATAAAATAATAGAGCAGGAAAAATTAACATTAAAAGATGAAGAGCTTGATGATGGTTTTAAAAAAATGTCTGAAGAATTCAATCAATCTGTTGAAGAAATAAAACAGTTTTATATCCAAAATACGGACAGACTCAATTATTTTAAACAAACCTTACTTGAAAAAAGCGCTATCAATCTTATATTAGAAAAGAGCAACATCGAAAATGTTGAACCTGAATCAACGGAATCAAAAGAATAAATCAATTTATTTAATTTATATTCCTTAATATCCAGGATTTGTTAACTACATCAAGTTAGAAGGAGAAATATTTTGCCACTTATACCTATGGTTATCGAGCAGAGCAGCAGGGGAGAACGTGCCTATGATATTTACTCACGGCTTTTAAAAGACAGGATTATATTTCTTGGAACAGCAATAAATGATGAAGTTGCTAACCTTATAATTGCCCAGCTGCTTTTCCTTGAATCTGAGGATCCTGAAAAAGATATTAATTTTTATATCAACTCGCCGGGTGGAATTGTAACTGCAGGTCTGGCTGTTTATGATACAATGCAGTATATAAAGTCTGATATTGCAACTGTATGTATAGGTCAGGCTGCAAGTATGGGGGCTCTTTTGCTGACAGCGGGAAATAAAGGAAAGCGTTACGCTCTTCCCAATGCGCGCATATTGATTCATCAACCCATGGGAGGATTTCAGGGCCAGGCTTCCGATATTGCCATCCAGGCTAGAGAAATATTAAGAATGAAAGAAACTTTAAATGAAATCTTAACCTTGCATACCGGGAAAGATATAAATCAAATACAGATAGATACAGATCGAGATTATTTTATGTCCGGCAAAGAAGCAAAAGAATATGGTCTTATAGATCATGTTATAACTAATAGAAATGACCTTGATAATATTGAAAAAGCCGGAGGCGCTAAATGACCAAAAAGAGCAATGACAGTGATAGTCTTTTTTGCTCATTCTGTGGAAAAAATCAGAAAGAAGTTACAAAGCTGATTGCAGGCCCTGCTGTTTATATATGCAATGAATGTATCCAGCTTTGCAGCGAAATTATTGAAGAAGAAACTGATAAAGCCACTATTGAGCAGGAAACTCTTTTAGTTCCAAAACAAATAAAAGAAATGCTGGATGACTATGTTATTGAGCAGGATTATGCCAAAAAGATTCTATCTGTGGCTGTATATAATCATTACAAGAGACTTAATTCTGACATCAGCAAAGGAAATGTTGAATTACAAAAAAGCAATATATTGCTGATAGGCCCCACCGGTACAGGCAAAACACTGCTGGCTCAAACTCTGGCCAGATTCTTAAATGTTCCATTTACTATAGCCGATGCAACAAGCCTTACCGAAGCAGGTTATGTAGGCGAAGATGTTGAAAATATAATTTTATCTTTGCTGCAAAATGCTGACTATGATGTTGAAAAATGTAAGCGTGGAATCGTTTATATTGATGAAATAGACAAGATAGCTGCAAAATCCGACAATCCTTCAATAACACGTGATGTTTCAGGTGAAGGTGTTCAGCAGGCACTCTTAAAAATTATAGAAGGAACTACAGCAAGCGTACCTCCGAAAGGAGGACGGAAACATCCCCAGCAGGATTTTGTAAAAGTAGATACAATAGATATACTTTTTATTTGCGGCGGTACATTTAATGGGCTTGATCAGATAATACAAAAAAGACTCGGATCAAAGTCAATGGGTTTTGGCGCAAAAATAGCCCCTAAGGAAAACAAAAGTAAAAGTGAATTATTAAAAATGGTTCAGCCCGAAGACCTTATTAAGTTCGGATTGATTCCCGAGTTTTTAGGGCGTCTTCCAGTTGTTGCTTCTTTGGAAGAATTGAGCGAGGCTTCACTTATACGAATTTTGACAGAGCCTAAAAATGCACTTATAAATCAATTTAAAAAGCTTTTTGAAATGGAAGATATTAATTTACGGTTTACTGACAGTGCGTTATCTGCCATCGCAAAAGAAGCTCAAAAGCGTAAATCAGGGGCAAGAGGACTTCGTGCGGTTCTCGAAAGCAGCCTCCTTGATATAATGTATGAAATCCCTTCGGCAAAAAATGTAAAAGAATGTGTAATCAGCGAAGATGTCATCAATAACAAGGAAGAACCGATCTTATTGTTTGAGCAATCAAAAAAGCAGGCTTAACCTTAAAATTATAAATAGTTGACTTATGGCTAATATTCCAAAAATTTTTAGCAAAGATCAAGAAAGTTCCCTGGTGAATATGCAACTTCCACTTTTACCGCTAAGAGACATTGTTGTTTTTCCTCATATGATCGTTCCTTTATTTGTAGGAAGAACCAAATCGATAGACGCTTTGACATATGCTATGAATAATGACAAGAGCGTATTCCTTGCGACACAAAAAACCTCAAAAGAAGATGATCCTGAAGAAAAGGACATCAATTTAATCGGAACAACTAGCAAGATACTACAGCTTCTTCGCCTTCCCGATGGAACCGTAAAGGCATTGGTTGAGGGAAAATCAAGAGGACGCATTGTATCTTTTTTAAGTGATGATGGTTTTTATAAAGTTGAAATTGAGCCTGTCACAGAAATTGGAGTTGATGAAACCGAAAGTATTGCTCTGTGCAGGGCTTTGGTTGAAGCATTTGAGGAATATTCAAATCTTACCAAGAATATTCCGAAAGATTTTGAGAAAAAGCTTACCGAAATTATGGACCCTTCTCATATGGCCGATACGGTGACGGCTCATTTTCCTTTTAAAATGGAAGACAAACAAAATCTTCTTGAAGCGCTTTCCATTAATGACCGTTACACTCTTCTTCTTCAGCTGATCAATACCGAACTTGAAATCTTTAAAACCGATCAGCGGATTAAAAGCAATGTTAAAGAACATATGGATAAGACCCAGAAAAACTATTATTTAAATGAGCAGATACGGGCCATAAAAAAGGAGATGGGCAACGAAGACGACTTTGGCGATGATCTTAAAGAGCTGGAAAACCGCATCAAAGAAAAAAAAATGTCGGAAGAAGCGGAAGAAAAATCAGCTCAGGAATTTAAAAAGCTTAAAATGATGACCCCGATGTCAGCTGAGGCAACAGTTGTAAGAAATTATATCGATTGGATTATAAGTCTCCCGTGGTACGAATGTTCTGATGTTAATTCAGATATTAAAGAAGCGGAAAAAATTTTAAATGAGGACCATTTCGGTCTTGAAAAACCAAAAGAAAGAATTCTCGAATATTTGGCCGTACAGACTCTTGTTAAAAAAATAAAAGGTCCTATTCTTTGTTTCGTAGGCCCTCCGGGTGTTGGTAAAACTTCTCTTGCCAAATCTATATCAAGAGCAACGGGCAGAAATTTTGTCCGCCTGTCTTTGGGAGGTGTTCGTGATGAAGCTGAAATAAGGGGACATCGGCGTACATACATTGGCGCAATGCCTGGCAAAATAATTCAATCTCTGAAAAAAGCCGGAGTAAACAACCCTGTTTTTTGTCTTGATGAAATTGATAAAATGAGCATGGATTTCAGAGGAGACCCTTCGGCGGCTCTTCTTGAAGTACTTGATCCCGAACAGAATAACGCTTTTAATGATCATTACCTTGATCTTGACTATGACCTTTCTGATATCTTATTTGTTACAACCGCTAACACACTTCCGGATATACCGCTTCCTCTGCAAGACAGGATGGAGATTATCCGGCTGCCCGGTTATACTGAAGTTGAAAAATACCATATAGCAAAAGATTTTCTGCTTACGAAGCAAATCGAAAGAAACGGTTTGGGAGGCATTGATATTTCTTTTTCTAAAAATTCCATTTATACAATAATCCGGCATTACACAAGAGAGGCCGGAGTAAGAAATCTCGAACGCGAGATTGCTTCAATATGCAGAAAAGTTGCGCGTGAAGTCTTGGATGATAATGGTAAATGTTCCTTTAATATTACTGCTTCATCCATTTCCAAATATCTTGGGCCGCACCAGTTCAGGCATGGAAAGGCTGAAGAAAAAGATCAGATAGGCCTTGTTACAGGTCTTGCATGGACACAGGCAGGTGGTGAACTTCTTTGCGTTGAAACGCTTGTTTTGCCTGGAAAGGGTGATGTTACCATAACAGGCAAGCTGGGCGATGTAATGAAGGAATCAGCTCAGGCAGCTGTGAGCTATGTCCGCTCACGTGCCGAAAATCTTATGTTAGAAGATGATTTTTATAAAACAAAAGATTTGCATATACATATTCCTGAAGGTGCTATTCCCAAAGACGGCCCTTCGGCCGGTATTTCCATGTGCACATCAATTGTTTCGGCATATACAAGAAAGCCTGTTTACAGCAACATTGCAATGACCGGTGAAATTACTTTAAGAGGTCGTATCCTGCCTATCGGTGGTTTAAAAGAAAAAATACTTGCAGCACATAGAGGAAGAATAAAAAAAGTTATTGTTCCAAAAGAGAATGAAAAAGATCTTAAAGAAATACCACAAAGCGTTCTTAAAGAAATTGAAATTATTCTTGTTGAACACATGGATGAGGTGCTTTCACATTCTTTGATTATTAACAGAGGAGAACAATTATTTAAAAATAATGATATACCTCTTTCAATTCCTGTAGAAAACCAGGATATGAATCAAAGGGCTCCTTTAATTTAACAGAATTTGTATTTTTATCAGTTTGGGCTTGACAATACTTACACATATTGTTAAATGCTTCTTTCTTTAGATACAAAGCTTCAAATCTTAAAAAGAGTTGTGTATTTGCATGGGCGGGTAGCTCAGCTGGGAGAGCATCGGCCTTACAAGCCGAGGGTCACAGGTTCAAGCCCTGTTCCGCCTACCAGCAACTCTCTGTTTTGAGATTAATAACATAAAATGGGGGCGTAGCTCAGTTTGGTCAGAGCGCCGGCCTGTCACGCCGGAAGTCGCGAGTTCAAGTCTCGTCGTCCCCGCCATCACAAGAAAAAGATTAGCCTGTTTAGGTTAATCTTTTTTAGCTAGTGGCTTGCCATAACCAGTCATCAAAGCATACCAGCAAACTTATACAAAAACCTATCGCCGTAAATTATCAATAGTAACCTTTCATTATTTTTTAATAAAAACATATATATTATTCTAATTTATTCTCCGTGGGCAATTTAATATAATTCTGATTTAAAGCCACATAGGCAATTATTTATATAGTAAACGCATTAAATGTTGCAGCATAATGATTCTAAGTTTTTGTTAGGTTTTGAATGCTCTTTTAAATATGAAATTATCGCATTTTCAAGTGAGTCAAGTGTTTCGAAATAGACATTGTGCGTTACCCGGTACCGTA
>JBDRRF010000087.1:0-11480 GCA_043825875.1 Pseudomonadota bacterium
TGAGCAGGATAAAAATTAAAACATCCTTGAACAAAACCGGCTATCAAGCAATAATGTAGTGAGGAAAATTTTAGCTGATTTATCATATAATGTTGCTTTTATTCGTTATTCATAAAATTATTGTCGAACTTGGGTTAAACAATTTATTTGATTACTCTAAGCTTATGGGTTTTTTGCAATATTTTCCATAATTCAAAAATAATAACTGATGAAGCCTTGTAAGTATCAATATTTTTTTCACCGGAAATAATCCGGCATGATTCCAATAGTTCTGTATTTGCTCCCCATAATCTATAGTTATTTCTTAAAAATAAACCCAGCGTAGAGTTTAAGCTGCCTAATTCCTCATCAGTCATGTTCGCAAGCGTTGTTTTATCTTTTAAAGGCATTATTGAAATCAAAGTATCAACTACTTCTTCAACTGTTTTCGGCAAACCAATCCAATCTCTTCCATCACTTTTCCCGGTTTTGTTCTGAGCTTGATCAGGCATGTTTATATTCATGATGTTTAAATAGATGACTGCTTCCAAAATGTCCGAAACAATCTTATAAATTGCAGGATCATTGCTTGCACTTGGCCCTGTTACATGCAAGACCTCAATAATATTGCTTTGCAGCCAGTCATTTATATCGTTTGCTGCTTTAAATGAATTTATATTATCAAGGTCTATATGCAAACATGGCTTTTTATGGTCTTTTGCGTACTTTTGTGTTAGTTGAAAATCGCCGGTAAGCTTGCCATGAGAGATTATCAAAGTTCCGTCCGAGTCAATTACGTTTAGTTCCGTCTTCGTTTTATAACCGGTACTTTCCATTTCTTTCAATTTATATTGTTCAGGAAGAGGCCCGTCTTCAATCTCATGGCCTTTAGAAATCCATCCACCATGCGCTATATAAAGCTTTATAGCAACATCCAGTGCAGCCCTTTCAACACCTGTTTGTCCTCCTGATGTGATTTTATTAAGCATTTTCTCCTTTAATGACAGTGAATTTTGCTTTTTGCATTGCCTTCTTCTTTTTACTTTTTTTATCAAAAAGTGTCAAAAGAGCTGCCCGGCAAATTACATCGGGACGCTTTTCATTTTCCCATAATCCGGCTTCGGCATATCCCATGCCGGCTATTTTTGAAATAACAAGCTGCGCCTTTGAAAGATCCTGCGAATATTGTGTTAACTTGCCAAACACGGATTCGCCGGTTTCAACAGTAAATATCTCCGTATCGCCCATGATCGGATCAGATACCACTTTATGTTTCATGATCTTTTCAGCTATAAAAATATTTAAAGTCCGCCCGGCTTTTAGTTTCTGAATATCATCTCTTGTCATATAATGTAGAATTATTTCTCTTGAGCCAGTTTCAAAACGCCCCATTTTGGCCGATCTCTGCGTTGGACTCAAATTTCAATCCTCGAAATACTAAATGTATTCCTGTGGTTGAAATTTTCTCCCGCCTTGAGCTTGACCAAACTGAAACGTTTTGAAAGTGGCTCACTTATTATAAATTAAAAAGGCAGATTCGTTTTTGCATTATCTTTTATCCGGATTTTTAACTTAGACTTTTTAAAAAACATCACTTATCAAATCGCTTAAAGTGTCAATAAGCTTTTCATCATCTGTAAGAGGAAGACATATTGCAGACATACAGGCCTCCTTAACCGGAATATAAGAGCTTATAAGCTTTGCTGCATAAATTAAAAGTCGGGTGCTTGCTCCTTCTGTTAACCCGTGCTCACGCATAGTTCTGATTTTACCGGCAAGAAAGACAAGCTTTAAAGCCATATCATCTGATACTCCACCCTCATGAGATATAATCTTTGCTTCTTTGTCAGCTTCCAGGTAATCAAATGCCATTGATATAAATCTTTGCCGTGTGCTTTGTTTCATATCTTTTAATACCGACTGATAGCCAGGATTATATGAAACAACCAGCATGAAATCAGGATGTGCAGAAATTACTTCCCCTGTTTTATCGATTCCAAGAGTTCTGCGATAATCGGTAAGAGGATGAATAACAACCGTTGTATCTTTTCTGGCCTCAACAATTTCATCCAGATAACAAATAGCTCCAATACGAACTGCTTTTGTTAAGGGGCCATCCATCCAGACTGTTTCATCATTTTTCAGCAAAAAACGGCCCATAAGGTCTGTTGCAAAAAGGTCTTCATGACAGGCAACAGTTATAAGAGGCCGTTTTAAACGATACGCCATATATTCGACAAACCTTGTTTTACCGCATCCCGTAGGCCCTTTTAACATAACAGGGAGCTTTGTAGCATAGGCCCGCTCAAATAAATCAATTTCATTCTTGCAAGGAATATAATAGGGTTCTTTTTCTATTAGATTAGAATCTCCTTCCCTTCCGTTATTATCTTTCATCAAGTACTTTCTCCTGAAAAGGGATATTTTTATTTTCTAACTGTCAAGGGTTTGACAATATATAAATAAATTGCAGGCGTCAAAAAACAGTCATTAAGAATGGAACATATGACTCCTTTGCCATGCCTTGATATTTTTTATATGTATTATTTAATTGCGGGATTTACAACATACAAATCGGATGTTGTATAGAAATATGACAGGAAGGCTTTTGATTTTGATGACGATCAAATCAGTGTATGATTTTATTCTATTTATCGAGGATACTTCTTACTTTTTGTATAAAGTCTTCATAATATATTGGTTTTTCAATATAATCAACTTCATGCTCCAAAAGCCCCTTATCGGCTAATATATCAGAAGAATATCCGCTCATAAACAGTATTTTTATATCAGGTTGTATCTGTTTTATACAATCGCAAACTTCTTTACCATTTTTTCGGGGCATTATCGAATCAATAACTATAAGTGAAATATCTTTGTTTTCACGGTACTTGCTGATGGCATCCGTTCCGTCTTTTGCCCCAATGGCTTTATAGCCAAATCTGTTAAGAATATCGATGATAAAATATCTTACATCATCATCATCTTCAGCAACTAAAATTACCTCTTTTCCGGATCTTACCTGTCTAATATCCGATGGCAACATTGCATGTGTCATACTTTTGACTATAGGAAAATATACACTAAAGGTTGCACCCTGATCAGGTTTACTATAGACAGTAATGTATCCTTTATGCTGTTTAAGTATCCCATAAACAGTGGACAGACCAAGCCCGGTTCCTTTGCCTACTTCTTTGGTGGTAAAAAAGGGATTATATATCTTTTCAATAGTGTCTTTATTCATGCCAGTTCCGGTGTCAGATACCTCAATAACTGCATATCTTCCCGGTTTGCCAAATCCGTGCGTTTTTACAAATTCTGCGTCCAGTTCACCAGTTCTTGTTGATAACTTCAAATCCCCTCCTGACGGCATTGCATCTTTTGCATTGACTATAAGATTAAAGAGTATTTGATCAATTTGAGTGGGATCTGCCATAATAATGACGTCTTCAGGAGAAAGATCAGTTGTTAACCTGATATCTTCGGTTATGAGGCGTTCCAAAAGATTTTTTGTTTCATTTATTATAGTATTAATGTTTAATGGTTTTAAGGCAATAGGTTGCTGTCTGCTGAAAGTTAAAAGCTTTTGAGTCAAGCTTGCCGCCTTTTGAGAAGCAAGTAGCATTTGATCAACATAATGTCTTGATGGATCAGATTTATCTATATTCAATTGAAGAAGATTGCCATAACCTGCCAGTATTGTAATAATATTATTGAAGTCATGTGCAATTCCGCCTGCAAGATTTCCTATAGCTTCCATTTTTTGAGCCTGAAGAAGCTGGGATTCAAGATCATTTTCTTTCGAAATATCAATGATTGAACCTGAAACCATGGGTTTTTCATTATTGATGGAAAAGTTTACTGCAATTTGCACACTTATAATCTGACCGTCTTTTCTTATTATTTCAAGGGTATGTTCACAATTATCATCTTCTCCATTCAGAAATTTTTCAAGTGTTTTCAAAACAATTTTGTGCTTTCTTGGATGCACCAGATCTGTCGGACCCATCCGGTCTATAATCTCATCATAAGTATAACCCGATAGCTCACAAAAACTCTTATTTACAAAAACAAACAACCCATCCTGGATAACATAAAATGCTGCCTGAGAATTTTCTACAAGAAAACGATAGATAGCCTCCGGTGCATCAAACGAGATATTTGTATTATCAGTTGAAAGGTGGTTCACTAGTAGGCCCATAAAATCCTGTTCGTTTATAGTTGCATAAAGCTTTTACATGCATTATTTGGGCCAATTTAAAATATATCAAAATATAATAATTGATTTCAGTTATTAGGCAGTATTGTAGATATTATTTCGACACTTTCAAAAAATAATAAAGCAAAGAGATTGCACAGGAGAAAGTGATTTACGGCTATATAAATTGGGCGGGTTATTTTATAGGTTAAATAATCCCCATAGGAATTAAATCTTTAGGTTGCAGAAATTTATCTTCTCTGATGTTAAGACCTTTTCCTATTAGAGTTAATACTATTTCTTTTTCTTCAGGGAATTTATATCCGTCATAGCCCTGTTTAAAAAGATGCACAAGCTGTCCCTGCACATTATAGTATGCCGGATTTCTGTAATGATCAAAGCAAACTCTGCCGGTTATATCAAGGTCTGTTATAAGTATTTTTATCTCTTCAAGACGTTCATGAGGTGATAATAAGTCGAACTTGTTGTTTAGGTAATCATCCAGCATAGGCGTTCCAGGCAAAGGGCTGAAAGGTCTTGATCTGATGAAATCAGGATCTATTGCATTCAATACTCTTGCAGTATTTTTGGCATGCTGTAAAGACATTGTTCTTCCGCCAAGACCAGGCATAATATAATCTGAAAGTTCCATTCCGGCTTTTTTTATTTTTCTTCCGGCAATAATATGTTCTTCTGCCGTTACGCCTTTTTGTACCTTTTTCAACAGCTCATCATCTCCTGTCTCAAGCCCGATATGCAATCTTGTTAGACCTGCATTATACAGATCGGATAGTTCACTGTCTTTTTTCTTGTATATGGTTTTTGCTCTTGCATAAGATGTTACTCTTTCAATAGAAGGAAATTTATTTCTTAAGTAAAGTATAATTTCGATCAGTTGCTGCGTGGGAATAACAAGAGTGTCCGCATCCTGCAAAAAGGCTGTTCTTGCCCCGGATTGCAGCCAGTTTAGCACATTGAAATAACTATGATGGATATCATCATTTACAGGTAAACGCTTAAAAAGAGTTCCTGCTGTCATAGTATTGATATTAACCGTACCACCGGTTTGCTTTGATAATTTTTTTATCTCTTCTACGATAAGTCCCACAGTATCTATATCAGTTTTGACATCATCTACAGATCGCAACTGAAATTTTTCATGTCCATATGCTATGCCGAAGCAAAATGTGCATCGATTCCATGGGCAGTTTCTGGTAACTCTTATCAAAAGAGAATTACTGCCACCTTCGCTGGGTGGACGTATCGGACCCATCTCATATGAAAGCCCGGCAAGTTTTTCGTTATTTTTGTTTAACATATGCATATCCATATTTTTTTCTATTATACATAGACTTACATTCTATTAAATGTAAAGAAAAAGTTTAAACTTCAAATGCAAGATAAAGAAACAGTTTTTTTACAGCTCATTAAATCTGTTGATTATAAGGAACTGTTTAAGGTATTAATATGCCCATTTCAAAGGAAATTAAGCAAACTTCTTAAATGGAGGGAAAATAAATGGTAAGAGTTGGAATTGTAGGTGCAACGGGATATGCCGGTGCCGAACTTGTTCGTATTCTTTCGGGACATCCGAAGGCAAAGATAACTGTTATTACTTCAAGGCAATATGCCGGGACAAGATTTGACAAGGTGTTTCCTTCTATGGCTGGCCATATCGATCTCGTCTGCGAGGAACTTTCTCTTGAGCAACTTTATAAGAAAGCTGACCTTTTCTTTCTATCTCTTCCACATAAAATACCAATGGAAATTGCACCGCTTCTTATTAATAAAGGAAAGACGGTGATCGATCTTTCGGCAGATTTCAGATTCAAGAGCCATAAGGCCTACAAAGATTGCTATCAGGAACATACTGCAAAGGATCTACTTGAAAAAGCTGTCTACGGACTTTGTGAGATATATTCCGATAAAATAAAAAATACGGATTTAATTGGCAACCCCGGATGTTATCCTACAAGCACACTTCTTCCTCTTATTCCTTTGCTAAAAGCCGGGCTTATTGACGCCAAATCCATTATTACCGATTCAAAATCCGGTGTAAGCGGAGCAGGCCGCTCCCTTGCTCTTTCATCACATTTTTGTGAAGCTAATGAATCTTTCAAAGCTTACAAGGTTGCGGTTCACAGACACAATCCTGAAATAAATGAAATTTTGTCGATAGAAACAGGCAAAAATATAAAAATTACTTTTGTGCCACACCTTGTACCTATGACAAGAGGTATGCTTACAACAAGTTATGCGCAGCTTAAAAAAAATGTCAGTGACAAAGATATTAATGAATGTTTGAAATCTTTCTATTCAAAGCGGCCTTTTATCAGATTGCTATATGATCAAAACAGGCTTCCTGATACCATGCATGTAAAAGGCACAAATTATTGCGATATAGGATTTGTGATAGATAAACAAACAAATCGAATTATATTAATTTCTGCCATAGATAATCTTGTAAAAGGAGCATCAGGACAGGCTGTTCAGAATATGAATATAATGCTTGGGTTTGATGAAACAACAGGGCTTATGGCGGTTCCTTATCCATTATAGTGAATCAAATTTAAAAGTTCTTGCTTACTTGACAAGAATTATCTAATAGATTAAAGGGCAAAATAGTACTACAAAACAAACCTGAATAATTTGAATTTATAACTTTTTTTGAAAGGAGATTTAAAATGCCGGCGAAATTGATAAAGGGAACGGAAATCCGTGAACAGATACTTGAAGAAATTACAAAAGAGGTTGCTGAAATAAAGGGAAAACATGGTGTTGTTCCTGGTTTGGTTACAATTTTAGTTGGTGCAAATCCAGCTTCTATTTCTTATGTAACTTTAAAAATTAAAACCGCTCATCGTGTAGGTTTTAATGAAATGATGCCGGGCACACCTATTGATGAATCTAATCCGGATCTAAAAAGTCTTCCCGTCGATATATCGGAAGCAGATCTGTTGGCAACCATCGAAAAATATAATAAAGATGATTCCGTTAACGGCATTCTCGTGCAATTGCCTCTTCCCAAGCATATTAATGAAAAACTAGTTTTAAATGCCATAGATCCTGACAAAGATGTTGATGGTTTTCATCCCGTAAATGTGGGACGTTTAATGATTGGCGGTTCAGAGGTTAAGTTTGCTCCATGTACGCCTGCAGGAATACAGGAAATGATCGTTCGTGCCGGTGTTGAAACAAGCGGTGCCGAAGTTGTTGTTGTAGGACGTTCAAATATAGTTGGAAAACCCATCGCAAATATGATGCTCCAGAAAGGTCCCGGCGCAAATTCAACGGTAACTATCGTTCATACAAGAACAAAAGATATGGCTTCGCATTGCAAACGCGCAGACATTCTTATTGTTGCAGCCGGTGTTCCCGATCTTGTTAAGCCTGAATGGATTAAACCGGGCGCCTGTGTTATTGATGTTGGAGTAAACAGGGTCGGCGAAAAAGTCAGCGAAAAAACGGGCAAAAAAGTAGCTATATTAAAAGGTGATGTAAATTTTGATGCAGCAAAAGAAATAGCAGGATTTATCACACCGGTTCCGGGAGGAGTCGGACCCATGACAATTACAATGCTTATGAAAAACACTTTACAATCTTTAAAGTTTAAGCTTGGAATTGCCTGATATGTTTAAATAGAAGAGGGGGGGAAATATCTTTCTCCCCCCTCTTTTTTTAACTATAATTTATCAGTTCTCACCTAACATGCCTCTTGTTACCTATTTTATTCCGTGTTCTCAAAGATGAAGGCACGGCCCTCCCTTTATTTGCTTTTTGAGGAGCAGGCGTATTATAGTCGAAATCCGCCAAGGTACGGCGCTCAACTTTTGAACCAATAACACGATCAATGGCATTTACCATTTGCTTGTCATCGCTTGTAATTAAAGTGAATGCATCTCCGTTTTGTTCCGCCCGCCCTGTCCTGCCGATACGATGAATATACGCATCCGGGGTATCAGGAATATCGTAATTGATAACGTGAGAAATCTTACATACATCAATGCCGCGCGCAGCAATATCTGTGGCTACCAAAACTTGAAAGGTTCCTTTGCGGAAGCCGTCAAGAGCGGCCTGACGACGGCCCTGTGAAAGATTCCCCTGTAGCGATGTGGAACTAATACCGGCCCTGGTAAGTTGTTCATCCAGGTGCTTGGCACGGTGTTTGGTACGCGTGAACACCAGCACGGATTTGGAGTTGATATTGCCCAAAAGTTTCAGTAAAAACGCTGTTTTTAAATGCTGCTCCACAGGATAATGGGCGTGACTGACGGTATCTGCCGGCGCGGTTTCCCCTATCTTTATTGTTATCGGGTCATTAAGAATGTCTTTAGCCAGGCCGTGAATTTCATTGGGCATGGTGGCTGAAAACAAAAGCGTTTGCCGCTGTGCAGGAAGATGTTTTAATATTCGTCGGATGTCCGGAAGAAATCCCATATCAAACATATGATCGGCTTCATCAATGACAAGTACTTCTACCCGGTTGAGTTTGATCGTTCCACGGTTTATGTGGTCAAGGAGCCTGCCTGGGCAGGCAACAACAATCTCTGCACCCTGGTTCAGTTTTTTTATTTGAGTATTTATATTCACTCCGCCATAGATGCTAACACTTCTGATGCGGGTCTTATTCCCCAGACAATTGATGGTATCATGAATCTGTTCAGCTAATTCCCTGGTAGGAGTAATAATCAGGGAACGAACACCACCACGTTTGCCTTGCATTAACCGGTTTAAAATCGGCAGCGCGAAAGCCGCCGTCTTGCCGGTACCGGTCTGGGCCAGGCCTATAATGTCGCGTCCTTTCGTAACATACGGGATCGCTTTGGTCTGGATAGGGGTTGGTGTGACATACCCGGCAGTGGCTATACCTGCTTCAAGGCCGGGGTTTAAATTAAATGCTTTAAATTCCATAAATTCCTTTTATATTGAACCGATCTCAAATATAGTAATTGATTACACCGCTTTAAGGACTCACAGGATATCAATATAAATAGAGACAAACTTAAGCAGGTGTTTAAAGTAGTAAAATGATAGGATCGATAAGGAGGCTTTGAGACCGGCTATGTATTAAAATTAAAAAGCCCCGAACTTTTTCCAGGGCTTAAGATATCGACTTTTTCATCTTTTCATCCAAGAACAGCAATTATTGTATGACACTTTATCCCGGTATGTTCTCGATTGTCAACTAAAATCAAAAATATAGCAATGATATAGAGACAAAGAAGCTTCAATTTTAACAAGATATTTAGTCGCTTTCCATAGCAAGCTCAGAAGAAAATAGTGAAAACGTATTCTTCCCTCTGCGTTTGGAATGATACATGGCAATATCAGCTTGCCTGAGCAACTCTTCACCATCTTCGCTGTTAATGGGAAACAGACTGATACCAATACTGGCTCCAATACTGGCATTGCCTTGTGACAATGTTATTGGCTTAGACAGCGTAAGAATAATATTGCCGGCAGCTACATGGACTCCGTTATCGGTTTTCAAATGATCGATAATTACAGCGAATTCATCACCGCCTAAGCGCGCCACGGTATCGGATTCTCTAGCACATTGCCTTAACCGGTCGGCAACTTCACATAGCAAGGCATCACCAGCTTCATGTCCCAGAGAATCATTAATTTTTTTGAAACCGTCCAGATCTATATACAAGAGTCCGAATCGGGTTTTATATCTCCTGCTTTGTTTTATAACACTATCAAGCCTGTCATAAAACAGACGCCGGTTAGGCAGGTCAGTCAGAACATCATATAGAGCCATGGTCTTCATTCGATCCTGGGATATCCGCCTCTTGGTAATGGCAAAAGCCAGAAACCAGGAGCCTGAGGCAATGATAAGAAATATTCCAGCCCCGAACCCAAAAAATTTCATCATTAAATGTGCAGCAACCTTATCGAATGTTTCTTTTGGAGTAAAAGCAACAAGATGCCAGTAATAATTCCTGTGGTTGATTTTTGCCTGACTTTCTCCAAAGGACTCTTTTGTCCCACTGCTAAAGAAATGCCCTTTCTTTATCGGATATATAACCCTATAAGTAAATAAACCGTCGGGAGTAAGGATCTGTCCACTCTTTTGACGCTTTATCTCCTTCCAGGGATCAGGATACAGATAGGAAAAAGAACGCTTTTCGTCTTTAAACATGAATCCCCATTCCTGATTGGGATCAGGGCTGAGCAGCCAGTAGCCGTCTGCATTGAGTAGCATTGTCCGGCCCAGTGAAACCTGTTCCGAATCTATCAATTTCTTGAGCAGATCAGAGCCCAGATAGTTTAGCAAAACTATACCACGCTTTAAACCTTTCGAATCAAAAGCCGGCGTTCCTATCCTGATCATGGGCTTTAAAGGCTGTTCGATCTGTTGATGTTCTATATTAAGATCAAAAGGCGAGATAAAGACTTCTCCCTGTTCAAGCTGATAGCAATCCTTGAAATAATAGCGCTTTTGCTTGGACTGTAATTTATCCGAAACAATTCGGATAGGATTTCCCTGATTAAAATTAACCCGGACCTTTTCCATCCCATTTTGATCAAGAAAACGAATTTGATCATAGATTTTTTTCTCAGTACTAAGGTTTAAATACTCATTGGCAATTTCGTCCAGGCGGGTAGGATTGCCTTCTGCCAGATATTCTTGCAGCTCATTCTGACGGCTTAAAAAAAACAAATCCCCGACAATGGAATCAAAAAGATTTTCGACAGCTTTACTCTGCAGGTTAACCGAAAATTTCTCTTGGGTTTTAAGCTGTGACAGGCGAGTTTTTATTTCCGAACGGTAAAAGATCATCATCAAGCCGCTTATTACTGCTCCGGTAAGCATGAAGATACTGAAAAAGAGGTAAAGACTGCGGCGAAAAACATTGGCTGATGAATTCTGCTGTTTCGTTTCAGACATAACAATCCTTTCAATACAGCCAGAAGAATAACAGATAATTCCTGCGAACCGGTAAAGATATCCAAGCCCTATATTAGTATGTAGGCCAGGGTATAAGTTTAGATTTATTGAGTGTTTCCATATATATGAAACTTAATAATGTGATTATTAAATTAACAAAAGCATTGTGGGAAAGCAAGAATAACTTCATAAAGATTTCTCTTGAGGCAGAGCAAAACAAAATCAACACTGGTGAGCTAATTTCAAAACATTTCAGTTTGGTTAAGCTATAGTAAACGCATTAAATGTTGCAGCATAATGATTCTAAGTTTTTGTTAGGTTTTGAATGCTCTTTTAAATATGAAATTATCGCATTTTCAAGTGAGTCAAGTGTTTCGAAATAGACATTGTGCGTTACCCGGTACCGTA
>JBDRRF010000088.1:0-25261 GCA_043825875.1 Pseudomonadota bacterium
TCAAAAAAAGTGTTGATAAACTCGAACAAATCTGAATATTATTAATACTATTTTTTGGGTTGGAAGGAGTAAAAGTTTATACACGTAAACTCTTGCAAAGTACGGTTTAAGCAACTGATATTATAGAATATAAACACCAAACAACCAATGCATTTATCCGGATTAAAATAGCAGTTTTGCTCTTTAGGCTCAGATAAATTACCACAACATACAATCCCATTTATCTAAAAAATCAATTCAGTGGGTACATTGGCGGGGTATAGCCTTGTTCTACGCTAACTATTTTAAATATACATGGGAATTCACCTGAGCAGAAGTTATGGAATTTATCTGAGCACTATAGTTAAAAGATATCTGAAAAGAAAAAAACGATCTTTTTGGAAAAAAGACAATAACTATCCATCGTAGTTAATGCATTGAAATATAAGGTTTATTTTTTATCCAAAAAGAGAGAATTTCTGAGGCCGTTAGGATTTCAGTCCGTGCTGGGGTTATGTTGCGAGTTGGGTAAAGTTGTGAGTTTTATCCCGCTTTACCCAGCCCCAAAATAAAAAAATAGTACCCAGCCTATCCCGCCCCATCCCCCGCCTTTTTCAACAGCGAATTCATCACAGATCATAAATAAAATCCTCGTCATCAAGCGGCTCTCTGTACTCTATTCAATACCTTCCCAATGCCTGATGTATATTTTGACAAATATCAAAATTTGCTATAATAAAAATGGCATTAAATATAGCAGAAAATGGATATATTAGAAAAAAGATACAATATTACCAAGGATTTGAAAATTTAATGCCTTCTAAAACAAACGACCTGATTCCAGCGGACCGCATATTTAAAATCATCTACATTATTCGAAATGAAAAAGTCATTTTGGACTCAGATATGGCAGCCCTCTATGGTGTAGAAACCCGTCGTCTGAATGAACAAGTTCGACGGAATATGGATAAATTCCCAGAAGACTTTATGTTTCAATTAACGAAAGAAGAGTTTGACAACTTGAAGTCGCAAATTGCGACATCAAGTTCGGGAAGTATTAGGTACGTATTAAACTTTTAAACTTGGTTAATATTTGTTGATTCACTAATCGGAGTTTATACCATGAAAATCATGAATAGACACTCCGGGAACAATATATTAGATAATTTCAGGAGTGTTGATAGGCAGTTAATATATGAAACTAATATCAATAACGACACTACTTCTTATAACATCCATTACCATATTGGGCATGGTTGGATGTTCAGCAATTGAGAGAAAGTTGCTATTCTATCCTTCTCATCATCCTCATAATAACAGCCTGACACCATGGAATAGAAACGGCGAAACCATCGGTTACTCACGAATGGTTGAATCGCCTAAGAATGTATGGTTAATGCTACACGGTAATGCTGGTCAGGCATCTGACCGTTTATACGCGATGTCATGTTTTTCAGATGAGGATTCTATCTTTATTCTTGAATACCCCGGATACGGAGATCGTAAAGGTGTTCCATCGAAAGAGTCTTTTAACCGTGTTGCCAAAGAAGCCTATCTCTTTCTCAGAGAAACTTACCCTGATATTCCGGTTTGTGTAGTCGGGGAATCTATTGGATCAGGCCCTGCCTCATCCCTTGCAACTCTTGATAATAAACCTGATAAATTAGTGTTAATTATTCCTTTTGATAAACTTTCTTTAGTTGCCAAAGAGCATTTCCCATCTTTTCTTGTTTGGTTGATATTAAAAGACAACTGGGACAATATAGAAGCACTTTCAAACTATAAAGGTGCTATCGAGATTATTGGCGCTGAAGCAGATGCAGTGATTCCGATACAGCACGCAAAGGCGCTTGCAGCATCCGTTCCGGGGGCAAAGCTTGTAACCATTGATGGCGGACATAATGATTGGTCTTACGAAGGTAAAGTAAAAATAAGAAACCCGTGAGGTTTCATGGCAAAAACTGTTGAAGGCATCTATTCAGACATGCTGACGCGCGTTGATGATTCCTGCCATAATATGCATATAATAAGAATTAAAAGGAGACAGGAGAATGTCCAATCATTTGCTAAGGGCATAAATCATGAGCTTAAAACTTTTGCTCTAATATTTTATTGACTTAATTTAGGTAGAGTGTTAGCAAAATTCTTGTAAAATTGTTCATTACACAATCTTTGTTATTTTCTGGAAAAAATAATCCGATATCTCATTTTATTATATTATACCCTCGAAAGGATTTAATATGACCGGATACAATTAAGCCCCGATCTTCAGCCCATTGAAGCACGGGGCTTTTGTTTTTTTAAATATTGCAAACTATCAAAACCCGGAAGTAGAAACTTGCGCTACCAGGTTTGCACTTCAAGTTAAAGTAGCACTTAATATACTTCTATGATGGAACAATAAATTTATGAAAGGATATCTTAATGAAAAGATTTATCTTTGTATTTTTCTTAGGCATACTTTATCTGGCAGGTTGCGCCACGGCGAATAAGCATTTTCTAAAGGTCGATACCACACCATCAGATGCGATTGTATCCGTTCATGAAACTAGTGATGTATCTTCTGCCCAAATCAGACAAATAGCCGGAACTACTCCTTTTGAAAAAACCTTTGATTTCGGGGAAACGGGGCAACTTTGGCTTGAAATTGAAAGAAGGGGGTACGCTCCTTATATTGAAAAAGTTCTTCCTGAGACAGGAAAGATCTCTATCAATCTTGAAAAAATTAAAGATAAGAACGGGGAATATATTAGTGGTTATGCTTTACCTGAAATAAATCGCATCCTTTTAGCAAGACCTGATATTAAAATAATTCAAAGGGGTTTTAGCAATGAAAAAATCTCAGAAGAAAAATCTTCAATTGCACAAGAAGAACTAATAAAAGGAATAAGCAAATTTTTTTCAGGAAAGTATGAAGTGATCACCGTTCAACCATCTGATACTGACAAGCCACTTTTACGCTCTCTTTGGAGAGATGTTCGATCTGCAATGGAAATGCTTGATCCGATCAGGCTGAAATATTTTGCACAACCTCCATTTCTTGAAACAAAAAGTAGCCGCAAAGCTGCACGCAAGCTTGGGGATATATATAAAACAGAAGTAATACTATTGATAACAGGCAAGCAAAATCTTGAAACAGCTGGTATGGTAGTGGGAAAAATCGGTATAACGGCAGCGGGAACAGCTTCAAGTTATGCAGGAGGATATAGCCGGGCGCTTTCAAGGGGGGATTCATTTTTTGTGTATAATATTTATACGCCGAACTTTGCAGAAGGAACTAATTTAAATGCAGCTTTGATCAATTGCAGCAATGGCGAAATACTTTGGATAAATAAGGGATTATGGGGACGGATACCCTTTGAGGAACCAGATACAGTCAAAAATATAATTACTGATCTTCTTGACGGCATAAGCCAAAACTAAATTATAGCAAAAGGTGGAAAGGAAACAGATTATGAAATTGAAAAATACTATATTGACTGGAATTATGATTTTTATCTTAACCGGATGTACATTGCCATTAAAGATGTCCCCGGCCCCCAAACTTGATTCATCGGGCATTAATCAACATCCATATACTGCCGGGCTTTTTGTACCGCAGGAAGTTAAAGAATATATTTTTGTGAAAGCAACAAGTCCACTTGACAAGATGTCTTACCCTATTGGCCAGCAGACTTACGAAATTTTTAAGAATAATATTCCTTTAGTGTTTAAAAATGTTGTGGAAGTTGACTCAATAACTACTGATAAGAATATTGATCTTATCATAAAGCCATCAATAGTGAAATTTGATCCAGTAATTCCAAATCCTGCATATAATCCATATACCGCAACTATTATTTATCATATAGACGTATATAACAATAAGGGAGAAAAAATATTTGCGCAAACTGCTACTGGTGACGCACAAACAAGCAAAGGACTTTTATCTGGTTTTTCAGCAAGGAGTATATGCGCTGATGTTGCACAAATGGCAATGAAAAAATCTATAAAACAAATTATTGAAGGACTGTCGGAAGCAGAAGAAATCAAAAATCTAAAATAGTATTTATGTGATCCTTAAGGGGTGACATTTGGAAGTAATTGACGGATTAATCTTTTAAACATAAGTCAGTTTCAAAACGCCCCATTTTGTGACTCCGGCAGGCTCAGTCGAAGGGGAGACAGCAAAAGCATGACATCCAACAACTGATGATGGTGTCGGTATCACTGGAAGAACAATTGATACCGGGCACATTGTAGTACGCGATAAACCATGTTTATGAATAAGATGTCTATCATGAAAAAAATTATCTTTGTTCATTCTATCTGCTTATTATTATTTTTAATAAGCGGTTGTGCTTCTCAGGTTTTATGGTCTGCAGATGGGGGAAAAATAAAGACCCTTTATAAAATATCGTCCACAAATTTTGAATTTAAAGGAAAGAATCCATATCGAAGATGGGGTAGTAAAGAGTTTTGTTTTTCATACTCCATCGATGATTTATCAAAGGATAAAAATGTTGCCTACCCTCCATTAAATAGTGGTTGCTTTTGTTATATGAATTCAAATGACTATCCTGAATTTATTGAAAAGATTTTTAATGGACCAGTTAGCATAAATATAATAAAAATAAATGCTATCGCTACCAAAAAATTAATGATTGGAAGAAATTTTGGCGCTAGAGTTTTAGACAAAGTTATACTTGCTAGAGATTTAGGGCCAAAGGATATTTATATTAAAAAGTGCAAAGGAGAGCCTATCTATAACCTACATTGGGAAATAAAAGTTAATTTGCCAATAAATCACATTACATTCAATAACATAGAAGAAATAGAATACATTAAGCCAAGTAAAAAAGATACTCATTTGATAAATGCGTATTTTAAAATTATTAAGCATAAAGTTTTCGAAAAGTATAAAAAAGAGTATAATGATAGTTATTTGATGCAATATGATTGTATAAAACCCTTAGGTTGGATAGAAAGTAAAAAATCAAAAATTAGTAGTAATTTGAGAGAAAAAATATATTCAGGGATTCTATTGAAAGTTAACCATGAGAAAATAAAGACAATCAAAATTTTATTTAATGATGATGATATGAATAATAAAATGGAAACCGTAAATTTAATTTTAAATGATAATTATTATTCTTATACTTTCTCATCAATTGTATTTAATATGGAATGCGGTAAATCCAATCATTCAATGGATAATTATTCAGTACTACAGAATTATCCCTTAGGATGTATTTTTAGACTTCAAAGAATTGGCTACAAATATAATATGCCTACAAGATTGTTATTGACACCTATTGCAATAGGGTTTGACATTGCAACTTTTCCTTTTGTATCGATTATAGGTCTTTCAGGGTGTGGGCCGCCACCTTGAAAAAATAATTTTCTTTCTTCAAGAATCTCTGATTTTGAAGTTCGTTTGCACATTATTAATGATTTGCTCTCTAAAAGTACACATGAAGGGGTCTAATGGACGTTAATATCTGAGCTCTTGACACTTAGGGTTTCTTCAGACAAAACCTCACGATTCCGCCCTTGCCTCCGGCCAATGTTTATGCTAATGATATTAACCATTAACAGGGTATCAAAACAGGGGCTTTCACCCCATGAGTTCGCGCCCATGCCGTGCATACACAAGGCATTTTAAACTGTCAGGGGAAAGCTCCTGCTTTTTAAAACAATATCACCTGGCTTAATTTTGAGTTAGAGGAGTAAATAATATCGTGAGGGGTTTAAAATTATTTAACCTTCGTAAAAAGCAAAGGTCGACAAAATATTTTTTAATTTTGGCCATATTGATAGGTTTTCTTACAATCCATATTAGTGGATGTGGTAATAACGCCGGCAATAACAGCATTGAGTTTAAAAAGGTCGATGGCCGGGTTGAGCCTTTGAATCACCAAACGATTTCAGAACCATTCGTGACACTGGCACTTAAAAGAGAGATTTATCTACCCTATCTAGAGGTTGGAGCCCGGTTGGCACCACCTTTCGAACTACCACGTCGCTTGCAAGGTGGTGCACTCAGATTTCGAGTTCAGTCGGTAAAGACACAAGGCAATCTGGACATATATGATAAAGATCATGCTATGGAAAAAAATATTTTTGCAAATGTTATCTGGTTGAACTTCGACGAAAGTAAAGAATTATGGTCCGGCAGCCGTCAAATCTATTTAAGCGACTTTAATACTATCCCATTAGAAAACATATCAGGCGTTGAAGGCACATTGCTTCTGAGGGTGCCGGTTGATCCAGTGACAGTTGAATTTAATTTAAAGAATTATGCCGGCAGATATGAAGTAAATGGCGTCCGTTTCGAGATCAAGCATCTTAGTCCAAAAAAGGTTGAGCTTTTGATACACGGCAACGATGAAAACTATATGGGGATGGATGCGCTGGTAAAAGGTGCTTGGTTGCGAACATTAGGACTGGGGCATTCTTTCACGAAGACTTCGCAGGATCAGATAGTTATTGAAGAACATCAGATCAGCGTCAACTTTCCACAATCCGTAGAAGCAATCAAACTTTATTTTTGTGCAGGATATAATTCGGTTGAGTCCGAAATCCTTATTCGGCCGGATAAGGTGTTTACAAAAAGCCTGGATTAGAAAAGACAGGGTTTAATCTAACCTGTAAGCTCAGGCAAGTTTATGAGCAATTGGAAATTATCGCATTTATGGAAATCAGTGAAAGCCCTTGATGCACCTGACTTCTTTGTTATCCTAAGGAGATGATATGGAACAACAATCGGAATTGAAGGACTATATTCACACCGATTTGAATAAGGAAAACAATGTTATTGCAGGACACTATGTCCTGACGGAAGAAACCCGCCTCCCTTTTCACGACCGTGAATTCTTCTACTTTTTGGGGGAAGGCGTACTCGACAACTCATGCTGTGGATTTGGAAATTTGTCTTATGCTATTGTGCCTGGTTTCATAGTTGATTGGAAATATAGAAAGTCCGCAGACGGTTTCCCAGTTTCCAGGGTTGAGCCTATCAGAGACAAGGCTCTGCAAAATGAGATTATATTCCTGATTGAACAAAAAGATACGGTCTGCCAGGTATCCTTTCTATAAAAAGCAATACGCCAATTAAACCACGTTGTGAAAAGAGAGTAATGACTATTTCCGATTTTAGAACTAAACCTGTATTCATAAAGCGGCTTCTTGTAACAATTTGCTTAGTCGCTGTATATCGATTGGGCTTGTTGTTGCCTCTTCCCTTTTTAGATGCCGAAGCCTTAAAAGGTCAATTTGGTATTTTCACCTCACACAGTACTACAGATGGGCACCTATCAATATTCTTGCTTGGCATCATGCCCTATGTTTCGGCCTATATCCTTGTAGAACTAACTTCCCTTTGCATCCCCTTTTTAAAAAAACTTCGGTCTGGGGATTTTAAAGGCCGTTTAAAATTAAAACGTATTTCTTTGGTTCTGGCGTTGGGCTTGGCTACCTATCAGGCAACCAGTATAGTATCAAGCCTTAATAGTATGGATTTATCGGATGGCAAATCGATTTTAAACATTTCTACTACGTTTGAACACGTAATTTTGGTTTGCGTGATGGTGGGTAGCTTCTACCTGCTAGTAGCAATATGCGAAATGATTTCCAGGTTCGGCATCGGCCACGGGATTTCGATTATCATATTGAGCGGCATTTGCGGAGGTTTTATTGGTCGGGTTCCCATGTATTTTAAACAGTTAGAATATCATGATGTTTTCTCTTATTTTATTGCATTCATTGTGTTTTGCGCATTAATAGCTTTTACATTTGTTTTATTGAAAAATAAAATCCCTATTCCCTGCTATCACGAAAAAGATAATAAAATAGTTGGTTATTTTCAGCTTAATCAATCCCCTTCCTCTATGGTTGCATTGACCTATGCTGCTTCTATTGTTATGCTGCCGCCAACCCTATCGCATTTTTTTGGTAACGGAAGCAGTATAGCAAACTATCTTAACCCAGGCTCCATTGGATATAATTTAATCTCAATTATTTGTGTGTTCATGTTCAGCTTCCTATTTGGATGGGCATTTCTTCATCCGCGCAGAAGAATAAGTAAAATGCGGGAAAGAGGTTGGCATATCGCGGATATGGGAACAACCGCTGAAAGTTTTATACTTAAAAGGATGTTTATTTACAACCTGCCATGGACAATCTTTTTATGTATAATGGTAGTAGTACCCTCAACACTGATATCCGTTGCCAATGTTCCCTTTTATCTTGGTGGTAGCTCCATACCAATAATCGTTGCAGTAAGCCTTGACCTAATTGGCAGTTTCAGATTTTATAGCAATGGCATTAATAAACCGGTAAAGATTGCCGAATTTCATGACATCTATGATGCCAATATGATCCAAAACCACATGAAAGCCGCAGGTATAAAAAGTTATTTGCAGTGCTACCATCACAGATTGTTACGCTATTTTTTTGGCCCTCATCTTGATATGGGCCTTATCATAGATGCTAGGGACAAAGAAAAAGCGCAAACTTTAATTAAAGATTTTTATAATGGACTCGGATTGTGCCAAAAATCTTGATATAATTGATGATTAACTGCTGAGTCATTTCCAGCATCTCAGCCTCGACATTTGCAGGAGAATATTAATGGACATTTTAGCATTTATACCACTTATCATTTACATTTTAATATGTATCGGGCTGGGAGCAATACCGGGTATTATTGCAAAGCGAAAACACCGAAATAGAGCTATGTGGTGGGTTGCAGGAGCATTTGGATTTCCTATTGCCCTTATATGTATCCTATGTTTTCGGGACCTCGATCAAATCCCGGAAGATAAAAAGGTATCATCTAAACTGAAAGAAAAAATAATTTTAGTAGCCATTTTAGTGCTTTGGGTAGTAATGATCTTATCGAGAATTAAAGCTGTAAATTAAAAACTGTCAATTGAACAATGAACACGACCAAACTATAAAATGGCAGCCTGATTATTGGCCTAATCCTTCAATCAGAAAACATAAAACATGGAGGTAATACTTTGCTAATCAGGAAATCTGCATTAAAATTAATTATTGTTCTATTACTATCAGCAATTTCTGGGTTTGCTCAGGATAAAACAGTTGAAACGGCTGAAAAGCTGATGATCTATCAACTGGAAGCATTAAAAAGCGAAGACTATCAGAAATTCATTGCGCATGGAAATAAGGCATTTAAAGAATTTACGTACAAATATTCATTTGATTCTTTGATAATGCAAAGGAAGGCGAAAATAGCAAAAGGCTATCGATTGGAATATCTTGGTGATATAAGAAGTATCGGCATGAGAAAGCATTTGTGGAAAGTCCATATCACTGGTGATAAATATCAACTATTAGGAAGCCTGAGCCTTTCGCATGGAAAAGTAGTTGGCTTTAATTTAGAATAGTCTTTCGGCATCTATTCTTTGTTCATTCTTCATGGTTTCCAGGAAGTAAAAACTATTGAAAAACCAGGACCAGTTAAACTGTTAGGCCAATATTACATTGAATATCGATGGTAACAGATTTTATTTATTGATGCGCCCTGATAGCTGAATATATTTCAAACAAAGCAAAGAAAAGACTCATGATTAAAGGCCCAAGGAGAAATCCTATTGGTCCGAAAAAAACAATACCTCCGAGAACAGACAGAAGAATAATCATCGGATGCACCTGCATTCTTTGCCCTACAAGCTTCGGGCCTAAAAAATTATCGATCAGGCCAACAGCTCCTGCTCCCCAGACAAGAAGGCCGAATCCTGGTAAAATTTTGCCGGTCAAGAAAAGAAACAAGATAGCAGGAATTAAAACAAGCGAGGTTCCTACACCGGGGATAAGAGCAGACACTGTAGTAAGACTTCCCCAAAACATGGCATTAGGAACTCCAAAAAATGTAAAGCCCGTAGCTGCAAGAGCACCCTGAATAATAGCTATAACAAGATTTCCCTTAATAACGGAATTTATAGCACCTCCCAGTTTATTTGAAATTAATTCATTTTCATCAAACGGTAAGGGACTTAAATCAAAAAAAGATTTTTTAAGCTTTTGGCCATCTTTAAAAAGGTAGTAAAGTGAAGTGAAGAATATAAAAGAATTTATCATTAATTTTGCAGCATTCGAGAAAATACCACCTATTTGCTTAAGCAGTAACCCAAGACCTTCTCTTAGATACATATCAATATCAATCTTAAAATCTTTTACGGCAGGCAGGAATCTGCCTATGTTTTCAATCAGCTTATTCATTATATCGTGAACACTTTTCTTTGCACCACCTTCTGCAAGAGAAAAATATAGTTGCTGAGCTTCATTAAGTATCTGAATTCCAAATAATATAATTGGCACAAGTAAAATGCTTATAACAAGTACCGTGGTAATAAGCGCTGAAAGCCCGCTTCGTTGTTTTGTAAGACGAAGAAAATATTTATAAACAGGCTGAAAAACAACGGCAAAAACCACTGAAAAAATAAGAGTGTAGATAAAAGGGCGAAAAATAAAAAAAACAAGAGTTAAAGATCCTGCAAGCAGGGCGGCAAGAAAATAAAAATGAGGTTTCCAATTATCCATAATTAAGGTTTCCTGAATAATTCACAGTTTGCTATCGTTTTGTAAAAGCGGTTGATTCTTTGAATCCGCACAATATTTTCCATTTAATTTTCTTCGATAAGATAGCATTGTTTTGAAATTGGCTCAATATATTAAATGCGTTTTAGAAAACTTTAAGTATCTTTAGCAGCACTATTTGAAAGTGGCTCTTTCTTTAAACATATTATTCTTGTTGACATTAAACAAGGGCAGGCGTAGAAATGCTTGCTCTAAAATTATTGAGAGTTAATTATCTAATAATATTTCTAATATTTTATAGGATTTATAATAAAGAATTGCAAAAGCCTGTGTTTATCGATTTATTAAATTTATTTCGATTTCATGCAGGCTTTTATGCATTAATAACAGGATAATAATATGGCAGCAAATCTTACTAATACACAGAATCAATCTGCTCTTTTGCCTTTTATATATGATTTCAGGCAGCATTTGATTGCATTCTATAAGCCTTTGTCTTCAAAGAATAAACAAATTGATATTTTAATCAAAATCTTGATTTGCTTTGGTGTTGCTTCAATTATAGTACTCGATATATTGTTTTTAGAACGTATTTCAATGGTTAGACAAGAGTTGAGACAAAATCCCTATGGAAGAGCTTTTATGTCATTTGTACTGGTCTTTTTTTGGGTTAATATAATTGAGTTTTTATGGAGGCTTTATCTTGTTTTTAAATATAAGCCTGTTTCCTCGATGCCGGATGAAGAATTGCTTTCATGCAGTGTTATTGTGCCTGCTTTCAACGAAGGTAAGCAGGTATATCTTACACTGAAAAGTCTTGCAGAAAGCAACTATCCATTGCAAAAACTTCAAATAATTGCTGTTGATGATGGGAGCGCTGATGATACGTGGGAATGGATATCTAAAGCAAAGAAAGAATTGGGAAAAAGAATTATAGCAATAAAGTTGCCTAAAAATAAAGGAAAAAGGCATGCTCTTTATTCCGGATTTCAGCAAAGTAAAGGTGATATACTCGTAACTGTTGACAGCGATTCTGAAGTTACACCTGATACTCTTAGAAATCTTATAAGTCCGTTTGTTAAAGATGAAACAACAGGTGCTGTTGCCGGTAATATACGGGTTCTTAACCGTAATGAAGGCATAATTCCAAAGATGCTTGATGTGATATTTGTTTTCAGTTTTGATTTCATCCGGGCCAGTCAAAGCATGGTCAATACTGTGTTGTGTACTCCGGGCGCACTTTCGGCTTACCGCAGAAATGTAGTAATCCCGATCCTTTCCGAATGGCTTAATCAAAGATTTTTCGGGAAGCCTTCTACTATAGGTGAGGATAGGGCCATGACAAACCTTATCATCAGGGAAGGGTATAATGTTTATTTCCAGCGAAACGCGGTAGCATTTACCAATGCTCCCGTAAAATATATAAATCTTTGTAAGATGCTTTTGCGCTGGGCACGCAGCCACATCCGTGAAAGCATAGTTATGTCACGTTTTATATTTACAAAGTTCAGGAAACATTCAGCACTTGGAGTGCGTATAAATTTCATTTTAAATAGCATGGGAATAATTTTATCCCCGTTTTTTCTTTTTACAACAATTGCATGTTTTTGTTGGCGTACAATGGAGTTTGGAATAATCATATTGGCAGGAATAATATTTACATCAAGTGTGGCAAGTATTTTATACACAAAGCGTTGCAGGAACTCGGACGGACTATTTGCCTATTTATACGGGATTTTTGCGATAGTAAGCCTTTCGTGGATATCTGTTTATTCCCTTGCTACGCTCCATCACGCCGGTTGGTTGACCCGTGGCAGCAGTGCTGAAAGCAGAAAATCAGCAGTAAAAAGCCAAAGAGTATACTTTGATTTTAATGAAGTAAATACCGGAAAAGAAATTCCCTCAAGGTTGATAATATCATAATAAGTTGCAGTCCTGACGGCTTTATATCCTATGAAGCCGGCAGTAAATAACTTACAATTCAAGATGATTTGTACTTTCTATTCCTGCATCTAACCAATGTTTTAAGGCTTTTAAAAACCCGTTAATAAATTTGACAAAGTCGTGAAAAATCCCCGAACCGTCATACCGGCGAAAGCCGGTATCCAGAGCATATTAACCCTGTAGGCAGTAACGTTAAATAAAATTCAAAGCTTTTGGTGACAAATGATAAATTTCAATGTATGGAATAAATTTCATAAATGAAAAAATGTTCTAATTGATATAACATCACAAAACAATCAACAATAAGTAGTTTTTGTTATGTTTCTTTCTTCAGATAAATATGTGGTCTTTGATGTTGAAACAACCGGCTTTAATCCACAGCATGGCGCAAGGGTTATTGAAATCGGTGCTGTTTATATTGAAAATGGCCATATAATTTCAGAGTTCAAAAGCCTTATCAATTGCGGCAAAACTGTTCCAAAACAAACTCAAAAAGTACACGGCATAACAGATGAAATGCTGTTGGGGGAGCCAACTCCCGAAGAAGTTTTTCCCGATTTTATTAAATTCATTTCAAAAAGTACGCTTATAGCCCATAACGCCGTATTTGATATAAGTTTTCTTCGGCATGAACTTTCCCGTCTCGGATTCGGCTTGAACAATGACTACCTATGCACTTTAAATATGAGCAGAAAACTCTACCCCGAACTGGAAAATCACAAACTTCTTACAGTTGCAAAACATGTTTTGGTCAATTTGCCGGAGAATCTTCACTTGCATCGCGCGCTGGATGATGCGAGGCTTACAGCAATGATTTGGATGGAGATGGTGAAAAGATGAGTGAAGCATATAAAAGCTATTACAGGTATTGGGGAAAAACGCGGGATGATGGAAGTTATCATTTGTTGCCGTATCATTGTCTGGATGTGGCGGCGATAGGATGGAGCGTATGATTGCAGACTATTTATGGGCAAAATATGGTTCGGATGATGGTCTGTGGCATCCAATAATTCTTCATATGTTGGATGTGGCCGCAGTCGCTGGCTTTGTTTGGGAACATAATCTGGATGATGGACTTCGGAAGCGGCTGGAAAGTAGTTTCCCATCGAATGATATCAAGTCCCTGATCATGTTCTTGGCCGGTGCGCACGATATCGGCAAGGCCAGTCCTGGATTTCAAAAGAGAGTTTGGCGAATAGCTGAATGTTCAGGATTTCTTTACTCTGAGAATGATCGCAACTGCCCGCATGGACAGGTGACCGCCGTTGTCTTAAGAGAATTTCTGCCCCCTACTTTCAGCCTTTTAGGCCAGATTTCCGGCGGGCACCACGGTGTATTCCCTCGCTCATCACAACTCCAACTCGGCAAAGACTCACTGGGTAACAAGCAATGGCAAGAAGCTCGAACTGAAACATTGATCAAATTCGCGGGGATCGTTGGTTTTGATTTCAGGCAACAGCCTACACCTGAGATAAGTGATCCGCTGGTTGTTTCCGCGTTAGCCGGTTTTATTTCGGTTGTGGACTGGATTGGCTCGAATCAGGATTTCTTCCCGTGCTTTGCGGTGTGCGGCAAGGTTATTGAGATTGATCCGGCCAATTATTGGAAAGAAGCGCAAAATAAAGCGCGGCGGGCGCTGGGCAAACTTGGGTGGTTTCCCGGCGTAACTTTCGATAGAGAAACTTCCTTCGATCAGGTCTTCGCTACTCTTACCGCCAACTCCCTGCAATCCGCCACGATCGACCTCTCTTCGGGACAAAATAATCCCTACCTTATGATTGTCGAAGCCCCCATGGGGGAGGGTAAGACGGAGGCGGCTCTATACGCGGCGGATCTTGCGATGTGCAGGGGCTTTGCCCGCGGCATGTATATCGCCATGCCCACACAGGCGACAGGCAATGCGATGTTCAAACGGGTGCTGGATAGCTACCTGCGCAAGCGCGGCCATAAAGGAAAGTTGAACCTCCAACTCGTGCATGGCGATGCGCTTCTGGCGCAAATGGCGGATGTTCAAGAGGGAGAAGTCCCGGTTTTCAAACCTGAGAACATTGGCGAGGATGGAGCTGACGTGGAAGCCCAATCGTGGTTCACCGCAAAAAAGCGACCGCTTCTTGCGCCTTTCGGCGTCGGAACGATTGACCAGAGCTTGCTGAGTGTCTTGCAAACAAAACATTGGTTCGTGCGATTGTTCGGTTTGGCGGGCAAGGTGATCATTTTCGATGAGGTCCACGCTTATGACGCTTACATGAGCACAATCCTCGAAAGGCTGCTGCACTGGCTCGCGGAACTGGATTGCACGGTGATTCTTCTCTCGGCAACCCTGCCTGAGGCCAAGCGCAAAGCGCTTGCCAAGGCTTATTCAGGCAGGGAGGATGTCGAATACAGGCGATATCCGAGAATTACGCTTGCCAAGCCGCGTCATTATCCCCAAACTCAGGCAGACAAGCTGTCTGTCTGTACTGAGATCCCCATGGAGAAATCGCGCACCATTGATCTGCAATTCTGCAACACCGATTTGGCGGAAATGACTTCAACCTTGGCGGAACGACTGAAGCAAGGTGGATGCGCCGCCGTGATCTGCAACACGGTCAATCGCTCCATCGAGGTTTACAGGCATCTTCGAGACACTCTCGAAAACACCGAGTGCATGCTTTTTCATGCCCGGACGCTCCAGATGTGGCGGCGTGAGCGCGAAGAAGAAGTCCTCCGCAAGTTCGGTAAACGCGACCTCCAAGAGAAAGATGCAGAAGGTCGCTTCATTAATCCCGATCGTCCACATCGCGGAGTGTTGGTTGCGACGCAGATCGTAGAACAAAGTCTTGATCTCGATTTCGATTTCATGGTCTCCGAGATAGCTCCTGTTGACCTGTTGCTCCAACGTTCGGGACGCTTGCACCGCCACCCGCGCAAACGACCGCCCGGCTTGGAAACACCCCGGTTGATCGTTCTCTGCGGCGCTGACCGGGTAGGCCCGCCACCGGAATCTTTTGGAAAGAGCATTGAGTATGTCTACGATCGTTATATTCTTCTGCGGACCTGGCTGGCTCTGCGCGGGCGAAACGAAATCAATGCACCTGACGAAATCGAGTCGCTTGTGGAAGCCGTTTATGGCGAGTCATCCGAGGAAGCTGATGAGTCCTGGCGGCTTGCCCTGGAGCAGGCAGATGAAACAATGGCGGGAGAGTATCTAGCGTCTAAAACCATTGCGCGGCAACTGCTCGTCGCAGAGCCGCAGGACCCCGCTGATCTTGTCGAAGAATTCAATAGCCAATTGCTTGATGACGAGAATCCCGAGGCCCACAAGACGGTGAAGGCGGCAACGCGCGAGGGCGCTCCTTCCATTACTGTCGTTATTTTGCCGGCGGATACGCGGCTGACTCATGAACCAACGATTTCCGAGGTTCGCCGCTTGCTGGATAGTTCTGTCAAACTGAGCCATAAAGCGCTGTTCCAGGCGTTTCTTCAGAATGGCGAAGCGCCTGAGCAGTGGAAGGAGAATGCCCATCTGCGCCACGCACGCCTTATGCGACTGGTTGAGCGGAACTCGGGGCGTGTGGGTAACTATAGATTGACTTTGGATAAACAATTGGGTCTCGTGATTGAGACTAAGGAGGGCTAAAACGTGGCTGAATTTAACCTAATTGATGAAGAGTGGATTGCCTGCATCACTCTTGATGGGAGCAGCAAGGAGTTCGGAATTCGCAATACACTGTTGAAGGCACACGAGCTCCGAGAAATCTGCGATGACTCGCCGCTTGTGACGGTGGCCATCCATCGGCTGCTTCTGGCGATTTTGTATCGGGCATTTCAAGGGCCGGCGGGTATGGGGCAATGGAAGGCGTTATACGCCAGCGGGGCATTCAATGGGTGCAAATCAATCACTGAATATCTGGCCAAAGACAAGTGGTATGATCGTTTTTTTCTTTTTGATGATGACCACCCATTCATGCAGGTCGCCAAGCTTGATCTCAACGAATATAAAGATGATGGTAAAATAAAAAAGTATAAGTCGGACGGCCTGATGCGTCTCGCTCGCGAAGCCCCAGACAAAGGTGGCCGTATTCTATTTGACCACAGAGTCGGCACCGAACGGCCAGAGTACGAGGCGAAGCATATTGCAAGGATGATCCTTTCGGCGCATTCGTACGCGGGCACAGGTGTCGCTTCCGGAGGAATCATTGATGGTCAAAAGATTAACCCGACTCCCTGCCAGTTTGCTCCTTGTGTCGATGGGCTGTGCCTGTGGCTACAAGGGGAGAACTTATTCCAAACATTGATGTTTAATCTTGTTTCCACACCCATCGATACAAATGATCTACCACCATGGGAGGATTCCAATATCGTCGAATCCGCAAAGAACTCATGGAAAAAACCGATCTCCTTCGCTGGTCCCATACAGCGGTTTGCGCCGCTTAGCAGGTTCATTCGTGTCTTGGACAGGCATTCGATGTTCTTCACGAACGGGCTGAAGACAACTGTTGATGCCGAGGACCCAATGAAGGCCTATTTGCAAAGGAGCGATAAAGATCAGTATACCCCGATTGAACTTCGCAAAGATAAAGCCGCTTGGCGAGATGCGCACTCACTGTTTTCGCTTGCCTCTACAACACGGAAGCCTCCCGCCAGTCTGAACCACGTTGCAAGATTGCTCCAGGATGGCACGCTCCCTAAGTCGGCCAAGCCACGGGCAAATGTTGTGGGCCTCGCAACAGCCCAAGGCAAGTCTCTACTTTGGTGCCACGAACGTATTCCAGTGCCGATTGGTATTCTCGGCTCTGTGGATCTGACTGAGCGGCTCGCCGTGCTGACCGCTGAGGCGGAAGCCGTTGGGAGTAAACTATCATGGGGTCTTTTTTGGAGTGCCACAACGAAAAAAACGATTCGCACAGAGCCCGTTGGACGAATACAGATGATCGCCGATTTTGCATTGACTCCTTCGCTCGAACTCAGAGGCATCGGGATTATACGAACCGCTGATGGACGATTCCCTGATGATGCCCACAATGCGTCTTGCCTCAGTCTTTCCGACAACCTTGATCCCCGTCCAGCCTACTGGGCGCGGATGGAGAAGCATTTTTTTGATCTGCTGGAAAATCTGCCGAGCGATTGGGACGGGACTGCGGGCGATTGGAAACCCGACGATCAACAGATTGCGACGCGGTCATGGAGAGACGCGATAAAACAGGAAGCGAAGCGAGCGCTGGAAGAGAGCATCCGCTCCCTCGGCACGACCGCTCGTGCGATCAGTGCCGTTGCCCGCGTCCCAATAGATTTCATCGACAATGATCTGAAGCCGCAGCCGCCGAAGACCAAAACTGTCAAACAGAAATCAAAATCGACCAGAAAAGGAGGTAAAAAGAAATGAGCCTGGACGACCAACAAAAAACCTTTATTGGCTATCTGCTCAACCTTGCCAAGGAAGGGCAGGAAGACCGGGGTGCGCTGGCCGACCTGCGTACCGGCCTTGGAAAGGAGCCGGGGCAAATGGCCCGCGTGCACAGGCATGTTGTGCCGTATCTGCCGGAGCAGCGTTACAACGACCGCTGGTATTATGTGACGGCGACGCTGTTCGGGGCATTTCCGCAACATCGGAAAGGCCATACGCTGGGCAAGGCGTTCAAGCCACTGGCATTCCCGCCGGGGGAAAAGAAGAAGGAGAGCATGGAAGCTCGCTTTGTGGCACTGCTCAACGCGCATCCCGACGACTTGGACGACCATCTGCGCCATGCTGTCAGTTTGCTGAAGGCCAACGAGCAACCACTTGACTGGTTTTGCCTTTTGGACGACCTGCTTCAATGGGACCATCCGGAGGGTCATGTCCAGTTGAAATGGGCGGGTGATTTTTACAAAATCAATAACCGCAGTGGAGATGATACCTCTCAATCCAGTACAACCTTAGAAGAAAAGGAGATCAAAAGCCATGAATAATTCCGGCGTCAAAATCGAAGCGCATTTGATTCAGAATTTCGCCCCGTCAAATCTTAACCGCGACGACACGGGCCAACCCAAGAGCGCCACCTTCGGCGGATTCCGGCGGGCACGGATTTCCAGCCAGTGTACAAAGCGGAACGCGCGAGAACGCTGGCGGACTGAGGGCACGGTGAGTGTCGGCGATCGGACGAAAAGGATTCAGAAGTTGATTGGCGACAGATTGGCTGAAGATAATGCCTTTATGGAAAAGGTGCCTGCACAGGAGGACCGGCGCGATGGGATTCGCATGTTCACTGAAGCTTACTACGCTGGCACTGACAAGAAGAAACCGGAGAGCACCAGCGTTCTCATCTTCATCGGGCCGGAAGAAGTGAATGAAGGCGTGAAGGCTGTGAAAGATCTCTGGGATGATCGGACGCGAGAGAGTGAGAAGAAGGGGAAGAAAAGTTCAGAAACTGTCGAAGGGATTGCTACCCTCCTGAAAAAGGCGCGGGAGTTTGACAAGAAAAATGACTCCAAGGGGGAAACGGCTGATGCAGAGAAGGTTGCATCGGATGAGGACGACGGTGCGTCCAATGAAGAAGTTGGGGAGAGCAAAAGTGGAAAGGGAAAAGACAAGAGACCGAAGCTGGAAAAGGTGACGGAAATTCAAGATGCAATCAAGAATGCGATGATTTCCGCCGACATCGCGCTCTTCGGCCGTATGCTTGCCGAGCAGCCCGGTCGCAACACCGATGGTGCCTGCCAGGTCTCCCATCCCATCTCTACGCACAAGGTGGACATGGAGATGGATTTCTACACCGCAGTGGACGATCTGAATCCGGAAGAAGAAACCGGCGCGGGAATGATGGGCGTCGTCGGCTTCAACAGCGCCTGCTATTACCGTTATGCGCTGGTTGACCGTGACCAGCTTGCCCGCAATCTGGCGCGAAAAACCGAACGCAAAAACGGTCAATGGGTTCAAAACCTCACACAAGAGGATTACACTGAGGCAGACAAGGTCATCAAGGCATTTCTCGAAGCGATGGTTTATGCCATTCCGACCGGAAAACAGAACTCCTTTGCCGCCCAGAATTTACCCTCATTCGGCCTGTTCGTCCG
Source organism: Pseudomonadota bacterium (assembly GCA_043825875.1). GTDB lineage: Bacteria > Desulfobacterota > Desulfobacteria > Desulfobacterales > RPRI01 > RPRI01. Next base: position 19,498 of record JBDRRF010000088.1, read on the forward strand.
ACGTCAAGGAGGGGTGCCTATTTCCCTGGCCAACGCCTTTGCCAAACCCGTGCGCCCCCAAAAGGACGATGACGATCTTGTCGGCCTGTCTGTAGCGGCGTTAACCAAGCATTGGGATACTCTAAAATCCGTTTACGGCGAGCAAGGTGTTTTGAACACGGCTTGTTTTCATCTTCAACAGGAAGGACGTTTGAATGGACTCAAGGATGCGGACAAGGTGAGCGTCAAAGAAGCCATTGAAACCGTTTTGGAGGTAGGGGGGCAGCCATGAGACGGCACTATACATTGCTCTTGCGGCTCGAAGGCCCTATGCAGTCATGGGGTTATCGCAGCCGCTTTGATTACCGCGACACAGCGCTGGAACCGACGCGTAGCGGCGTGATCGGTCTGATCTGTGCCGCCGTGGGCATTGCCCGTGGGGAGGATATCTCGCGATTTGATTCGATTCGCATGGGTGTAAGTGTGGACAAGGAAGGCCGTCCCGAACGTGACTACCACACGGCGCTCGACGTCATCAAGGCGGATGGTAAGGGAACAGATACAGTGGTGTCCTATCGTGATTATCTGGCCGATGCCTCGTTCACGGTCGGCTTGCAATCAGAGGATTTGCAGCTTCTCCAAAACATCGCAGACGCATTGCAAAGTCCGAAATGGCCACTGTTTCTCGGGCGGAAGGCATTTCCACTGACCGTACCGCCTCTTCAACCGGGGGAGGCGCCCAAAGAGGGTTGTTTGGAAGACCACCTTCTTTCGGGCGTCAAGAAAAAACGCGTGGTGTTGGAATCGCAGGACGGTGAGCGAACCCAGCATGATTGGCCGCTCAGCTTTAGCGAGCGGCGCTTCAAGCCAAGAACAATGACGACTCGTTTCAAAGGAGGGATATAATCATGAGAGAAGTGAATGCCCCATTGTATCTCTCCCGATTGATATTGGACTTGAATTGCCGGCAAGTTCGAAGTGAGATAGCCCAGCCCTACGAGATGCACCGCACCCTCATGCATGCTTTCGAGGCCTATGCCTGCAATAAAGAGGAAAATATGCGGAAGAAATTTGGCGTCCTTTTTCGCGCGGATGTGGACGCCCAGAATAGTCGCGCTGTCGTTTATGTTCAATGCATCGTCGAACCTGATTGGTCATATCTTGATAAGTGCAAGAATTACCTGCTTTCCGAAGAGGGCATTTCAAACCCTGCCTATAAAAATGTTGCGGCATCATATCTGGGACTTCGGAACGGACAAACAGTATCGTTCAGTCTGCGTGCAAATCCCACAAAGCGCATCGCCAAGCCATCAAAGGGCGACGTAATGTTGAAGGGCAAGCGTGTGGCGCTTCTTCGTGAGGAGGAACAGATTGACTGGCTTGTTCGCAAGGGAGCGGAACGGGAAGAAGGCTGCCCCGGTGGTTTTGAGATTCTCTTCAAGGAAGTACAGAAACGGGGTGGCCAAATCAGACAGGTCGCACAGGTAAATACTACGATAGAAGGGAAACAGACAGGATATAAAAAGGACAAGCAAGAGGTAAGACGAGAGCACCGGATGACTCACTTAGCCGTTCGTTTCGATGGCTTATTACGCATTACAGATTTTGACGCCTTTCGAGAAACTCTTACCCGCGGCATCGGCCCGGCAAAAGCCTTCGGCTGCGGGTTGGTGCTTGTTCGTAGAATTTGATTTCATCCAGGAGACCGGATAAATGACCTATTCCCGTTTTGAAGATCTGCCTGTGTGGCAGGAAGCAATGAAGCTGGCTGAGGAAATATATAGTATGACTGAAAGCCGGAACTGGAAAGGCAGTTACAGCCTTCGGGATCAGTTGGAAAGAGCTGCGCTTTCCGTTTCAAACAATATTGCGGAAGGATTTGAACGCGGAACAACCAATGAACTTTTGGCATTTATTTATATCGCACGCGGTTCCGCCGGGGAAGTCCGCTCCATGCTTTGTTTCCTTGAACGAAATGAAAAATACAACAATTTCAAATCTCAAATTTCAAATTTGAAATCATTGGCCGAAAGCTGTTCACGCCAATTACGGGCCTGGGCAGATCATTTACAAAATACCGATATTAAAGGCCAGCGGCACCTGACAGAAAAATCAAAATCACATTACCGATCAAAAAAAGATGCGGAAGAGTTTCAGCAGGAACTGCTTAACATTTTGCCGCCAAATCATCCTTTACGTAGAGGAAAATAGAAATGGAGACAAAACTGGTAGTATTTAAAAATAAAGAAATCAGGCGATTATTGCTTGAAAACGAATGGTTTTTCGCAGTTGTCGATGTTGTTGCTGCTTTGACAGATAGTGACAAACCCCGCGATTACTGGTACCGCATGAAAAAGAGAGAAGCGATATCAAGCGGTGTTGAGTTGTCGACATTTTGTCGACAACTCAAACTTGAGTCGAAAGACGGCAAAAAGTACATGACGGAAGTTGCCAACACCGAAGGTATCTTCCGCATCATCCAGTCCATTCCATCACCCAAAGCCGAACCCTTCAAACGCTGGCTGGCCAAAGTGGGTTATGAACGGGTTCAGGAGATTGAGAACCCGGAACTGGCAACCAAACGTACTAAAGCCATTTACCGTGCCAAAGGTTATTCCGAAGCCTGGATAGAAAAACGAATGCGTGGCATTGCAATCAGGGCGGAATTGACGGATGAATGGAAAGGACGTGGAGTAAATGGCGAATCTGAATATGCCATATTGACCTCAGAAATATCCAAGGCAGCTTTTGGGGTTACACCAGGTGAGTATAAAAAACTCAAAGGTCTGAAACGTGAAAATCTGCGCGATCATATGAACGATCTTGAACTGATTTTTTCCATGTTAAGCGAAGCTGCCACAACAGAAATAACCAGGAAACAGGATACACAGGGCTTAAATGAAAACAAAACCTCGGCGCGTAAAGGAGGTCGTATTGCCGGTGAGGCAAGGGAAAAGCTTGAGGCTGAAACCGGAACCAAGGTCGTTTCGCAGGAAAATTACCTGGTAGAACCTGAGAGCAAAAAGCGTTTAAAAGGAAAGAATAAACGTGATAATAAAATCGGCAAATAATTTTTGAAAGGGGGACCATAAGAATGACGGAACCAATACTTCCTCCTCTTAAACCCATACCTATCAAAGACAGGGTTTCGGTTGTTTTTATTGAAAAAGGCAACCTTGATGTTTTGGACGGAGCTTTTGTAGTTGTGGATAAAAATGGTGTTCGCACTCACATACCTGTGGGAGGTGTTGCCTGTCTTATGCTGGAACCTGGAACAAGGGTTTCCCATATGGCTGTTATTCTGGCAGCGAGAGTAGGATGCCTACTTGTCTGGATCGGAGAGGCAGGAGTCAGGCTTTACTCTTCGGGCCAACCTGGCGGAGCCAGAGCCGACCGGCTTTTGCATCAGGCAAAACTTGCTTTAGATGATACTGCCAGATTGAATGTTGTTCGTAAAATGTATGCAATGAGGTTTAAGGAACAGCCTCCCGAACGGCGAAGCATAGAACAGCTTCGGGGGATTGAAGGCGTTCGGGTAAGGAAAATGTATGAACTTCTTGCACGGCAATACGGTGTTACGTGGAAAAGCCGCAATTATGATTATACCGAGTGGAAAAGCGGAGATATTCCAAATCGCTGTCTGAGTTCTGCCACAGCTTGTTTATATGGAATATGTGAAGCGGCTATCCTTGCAGCAGGATATGCTCCTGCGGTTGGTTTTATACATACGGGCAAACCGCAATCCTTTGTGTACGATATAGCAGACATATTTAAATTTGAAACCGTTGTTCCGGTAGCGTTTAAAATAGCCTCAAGAAAACCTCATATGCCGGAACGTGATGTCAGGTTAGCCTGTCGTGATTCATTCAGACAAACCAGAATACTTCACAGGATTATCCCGACAATCGAAGAAGTTTTGGCAGCAGGTGGTATGGAGCGACCAAAGCCGCATAAAGAAGCAGTTGAAATAGCTATTCCGAATAAGGAGGGTATAGGCGATGCTGGTCACCGTGGTTGAAAACGCTCCACCAAGATTAAGAGGCCGTCTGGCTATCTGGCTTCTGGAGATAAGAGCTGGAGTATATGTAGGGAAGGTCTCACGGCGGATTCGTGAGATGATCTGGAATCAAATTGAAACAGGAATTGAAGATGGCAATGCAGTCATGGCCTGGAGCACAAATACAGAGTCGGGGTTTGATTTTATGACGCTTGGCGCAAACCGGCGGATACCTGTGGAAATGGATGGAATAAAACTGGTTTCTTTTTTGCCGCTAAACGGTAACGAAGACTAATTGAGGTTTTGCATTTGAAGCAATTATTTTTGGTAGAAATTAGCTCTTTGAAAATTTAGTGCAATATCAAAGAAGTAGAAGAAGTATGTTCCCCACACCCGTGGGGATGAACCGATAATTTTTATATGTCATGCACGTATCATAGAATGTTCCCCACACCCGTGGGGATGAACCGAAATGGAATAATATTTTTGGTTAACTTGATTTATGTTCCCCACACCCGTGGGGATGAACCGATGGAACAATTAAGGGCGGGCAACATAAAGATATGTTCCACACACCCGTGGGGATGAACCGATCGCAGAGTCGCGCAGACTACTCAAGGCTATATGTTCCCCACACCCGTGGGGATGAACCGGATTCAATGCTTCCGGCTTTATAAATATGTTTATGTTCCCCACACCCGTGGGGATGAACCGTCCGTTTACCGCCCAGGCGCCGGAAAAGGGGAATGTTCCCCACACCCGTGGGGATGAACCGAGTGAATAATTGATACAATAGCATAAGGGTACATGTTCCCCACACCCGTGGGGATGAACCGAGCTTGCGGCCTCGCTTAAGGCTTCAAGGCTTATGTTCCCCACACCCGTGGGGATGAACCGTTAATTTAACTTAAATAAGGAGGTAATATAAAATGTTCCCCACACCCGTGGGGATGAACCGATACTATATTTTCTTCAATAGAATCATGCTTAATGTTCCCCACACCCGTGGGGATGAACCGGGCTTTGATTGCTAAGTAGGGAGGGTAACCGGATGTTCCCCACACCCGTGGGGATGAACCGGTGTGTGTGTAAGTGCTTAAAATAATTGATGTATGTTCCCCACACCCGTGGGGATGAACCGGGGGAATTTGGCGGAAAACCCTGAACCTTTTTATGTTCCCCACACCCGTGGGGATGAACCGCCACTAACAACTACAGCAAAAACGATAAGGAGATGTTCCCCACACCCGTGGGGATGAACCGCGATACTTCCTTTTTAGTAGCCACGAAAACCTATGTTCCCCACACCCGTGGGGATGAACCGATTTGTTGTTAAATTCGGTCGTCAAATTACAAATGTTCCCCACACCCGTGGGGATGAACCGTAAAAAAGATTCTTGATGGCGATTACCGTCTTATGTTCCCCACACCCGTGGGGATGAACCGTTCAATTACTGTTTACAATAATGCATACCGGTATGTTCCCCACACCCGTGGGGATGAACCGGATTCAATTGCTTTTGTAAATGAGGCGGAAAAATGTTCCCCACACCCGTGGGGATGAACCGCAATATTGAATTAAGACAGGTTAGAGTCATTAATGTTCCCCACACCCGTGGGGATGAACCGTGCGGGAAAAAACAATCAGACATGATGCTGTAATGTTCCCCACACCCGTGGGGATGAACCGCACATTGATTGTTGCGGTTGATCCGGCCGTAATGTTCCCCACACCCGTGGGGATGAACCGGCATTAATACTTTTAATTTTACGGCAACATCAATGTTC